>NZ_JBLIXK010000002.1:0-399235 GCF_047525555.1 Marinomonas algae
GTCTCGACCAATATAACAATGGTGCTCCAAGCTGAGCTTATGTTGAAGCTTCCTCGTCCCCATTCGAGGATGCTTTAAACGAATACGTTGCACTCGATTGACCACATCATTGTTTAAGTCGTCTTCTTGTTTGGCTAATAAACAGCGTTTGTAATAAGCTTGTCTTGTGATACCAAGATAGCGACAACATTCAATGACGCTAAAACCATCTACTTTCTTTTCTTGGATCGTTTGGCAAGCGGCTTTTTTGACACGTTTACTCCGTAATCGCGCTTTAAAACCATGATCATGTGCTCAAAGAACTCAGCCTTTCTCTTAGTCTCAACCAGCTCAGTCTCAAGCGCTTTAATTCGTTGCTCTGGGGTAAGCTCATTCGCCTCATTCATAAGATCTCCTTTTGGATGTAAAGGTGAAGCACCTTGCTCCCAATTTAGTCGACCATGCTTTCGAAGCCAAATTAAAACAGTTGATCGGCCCTGAATGCCGTATTTACTTTGAGCTTGTTTATAGGTCAACTCGCCTTTTTCTACTTGATCAACAACTGCCAATTTAAAGGCGAAGGAATAGTCTCTCTGTGTACGCTTAGGTGTTGTAGTCATTGCACTCTCCAATTGAAGTATTGAAAAGTGACAACCTTATTTAGGACGGGTCATTCCATAAAAAAAGGACTCTATTTGAGAGTCCTTTTTCATCCCGTTAAAACGAATTAAAGATTGATTCTATTTAGTTTTAACGACGCTTTATCTACATTTACCATTTTAGCTAATGCTTCTTGTAACTCACCCATATTGCTGTATTGAGTCGTTGGATCATATTCGTCTCTAAAATAGTGACCTTCTTTGTTAAATACTTGGCCAAGCTGAAACTTGTCACCCTTTTCACCACGCCCACAAATTAAATAGACATCAAGTTCCATAAATACTCCAACCGTCATCATAAATAAGAACGATTATTATACATATAGAAACAAGGTGAGAAAGACAAAGATCACTAGGAAGAGCCATTTTGTGTGAATCAGAATGAAACACTCTAAACTCTTCTATCTAGTCATTTAAATCACAATGTCTTGTTGTTGACTGAATTCGATGAATGCTTTTTCAAATGCTCTGATGCCTTCTTCAAATTCATTTCTTGTATTGAATCCACCAAGGGAAATTCGTAAGGCGTTTAAGCCAATGGAAACAGTTGACGAACTTGGATGTCGAAATAAATCTGCGGTTCTAACTTTCACGTTTTTGGACAATAAAAAAGCGTTGAATTGGTTTACATTTATGTTATCCGGCAAACTGAGCCATACATTTAAGCCACCACAACGAACACTTAAACCCTGTTTTTCCACCATTACTTTAAAGGCATTTTGGCGATAACGCATTTCACTTTCTAACAAGGACTGGTTATGAATAAAACCTTCATTGGTTAAAAATCGCGCTGCAAGTTCGAAGTTCAACGTAGAAACCATCCAGCACTGGCTGTGTACATTGGCGTTAAATGCTTGTTGCCAATCTTTCGGAACGATTGTGTAGGCGACACGTAATCCACCAGCAACGTATTTGGATAAACTGGAAACATAAAACACTCGATCTGGTGCTTTCTGCTGTAAAGGCAAACGCCAACTTTCTGATAAACAATAGTTCACATCATCCTCAATGATGTAGAAATCGTATTGTCGACTTAACTCCACAATGCGACCAAGCTGATCCTGAGTGTACTGAATGTTGGTTGGATTCTGCATATTAGACGTGATGTAAAGCAACTTAGGTTTATATTGCTGGCAATACTCTTCCAAAACTTTTAGATCTAGGCCATGCGGTGTAATGGGTACGCCTAATGGCTTTACTCGACTTGCATCTACTGCACGAAAAAAGCCTGGGTAGGCTAATTCTTCATGCAATACGTAGTCGCTTTCTTTAGTGAGGATTTGCAAGCAAGTATAAATCCCCTGCTGCGCACCTTGAGTGAAGACAAGGTCGTGTGTTTGTATTGTGATATTTTTTCTGGCTAACCAATCTGTGAACACTTGTTTGTGTTTGGCTACACCTTGAGGTGAATATGTCATCACTTGCGTAACCGCACTCACATCTTGAGCAAGTTCGCTTAGTGCATTTTTCACCAACACCTGCTGACCAAGCATAGGCTGCATACTGGATGCGAAATCATACTCTTTAACCTTAGATCCGTTCAGCTGATCGTTTTTTTCGCTATGATTTCTTGCTGAACCAGGAGAGTTCACATACGTCCCCGCGCCTAATTTCGCAGTCACTAAACCTTTCTTTTCCAACAACTCATAAGCTCTGGTCACTGTGCCATGAGTAATACCTAAATGATCTGAAAGTAATCGCTGTGCAGGCAATTTTTGCTTATCTGGCAGCTCTTCCGCCAAGATAGCTTGCTCAATTAACCACACCAATGCTTTGTATTTTGGCTGAGCCAAACAAGCCTCATCAAACTCTATTTTACTAATATTCAAAATTGTATTCATAACAATAAATAAATTGCCCGTTATTGTATTATGTGAGAATCTTGATGCATACAATAAACCACAAATTGTATCAATACAATTTCCAAATCACATATTGATTTTTTGGACCACTAAAATGAACCCTGCTTTGTTAGACATCTTGCCAGCCCTCATCCTTTTTTGCCTTGTGGCTACGGTAACACCTGGGCCTAATAATATTTTGCTAGCCAATTCCGGTGCCCATTTTGGCGTCCGAAAAACCCTACCTCATGTACTTGGTATTCGTATTGGTATGACTGTATTGCATATTGCTGTTTTGCTTGGCCTAGGCCAAATATTTAAGCATTGGCCTATCCTACATGATGTATTCACGGTCGTTGCCGCCGCTTACATTATTTATATGTCAGCCAAAATTGCTTTCGCAAAACCTCATGATACTAAGAATAACTTACAACCTATGAGCACCAAAGAAGCAGCGCTTTTTCAAGCTATTAATCCAAAATCTTGGTCGATGTTAATAACTGCAAGTTCTGTTTTCACCTTAACCGGAGATCTTTTCTGGCCATCCGCCATAATGTGCCTTATTGCTTTTAACACAGCCACTCTGCCTGGAACTTTTATGTGGATCACCATTGGAAAACTGGTTGCTAGTAAACTGCAGAATCCTGTCTTTCATCGAAACTTCAATCGTTTAATGGGGGTGTTACTGCTAACAACTCTTCCAATGATGTTTCTCTAAAATAAAAAAGGCGACATCGAGTCGCCTTTATAAAAGAAACCTGTTTTATTCCGGTATAACAACTTTCACAACGGAAGAAATGGCCTTTCCCTCTTTTGCCCATTCACTGTGATTGTTCGCATTCAAGGTCACTTTCACCAGGTTTTCGCCCGGCTTTAATGCACTGGTCGGTAAATGGAACCAAGTAGAATAGACTCGAGCATATTTAACGCCGTTTACATAAATATGAGCATGCCCTGAATTATATTCAGGCTGACGATTAATGGCTGCTGGTGTGAACTCAAAATTACGCGCTAAGATTTGAATATTAAACCCACCCATCACATCAGGAAACATTAGATGCGTCACTGATGGAACAGGAAGTGTCTCAGAGACAGGCAACAAAGGATGGTCATGCATTTCCAGTGGATCAAGCATAGTGCTGTCAGATGTATTCATGACATTGTCAGCGGTTTGCTGTGAAGGCAAAAAAGTCATGACAGTCACACTAATAGCCGCACCAATCACTAAATAGGCAATTCTTTCAATCATAGTAAACTCAGTGCTGTGGCGGCGGAGGTAGCGCTGCACGTAACGCTTCTTCTGTTACACCCAGCTTTTCTGCTGCATCTGCAAAGTTAGGCGGCATTTCCTGACCTAATGCTTGGCGGATTTCATCTTGCGTCACATTCAAAGCAACGGCTGCTTCAGAGAAGTCTGGCCCTTGTCCTTGCGGGTGACCTTGTTTAGCGAGATCACCGACATCGCCGTGGTAGCAATTAATCATGTAAGGCGCTTCATCGGCGGTTAAATGATAATGATAAATCCCTTCTGGAAATTCAGGTGTTGGACCAAAATGGCCACTGCATTCATCTAGATCATCATTGGTTACGATGACGCCTGCTGTATCGTGATTTCCATAGACAGGGAATCCATCTTCCAATACACCAATCATTGTTGAATGCTGACCTTCTTGATCAAGCTCCCCAGTGATACACAAAGGAATACCGTGATAATGATAGTTGGTACCATCCACCAAGGTGTGTCCATTACATTCGTCCACAAAAGGAACATGATCATGAACAACATTGTCGTCTAATGCGGTGATAGAACGTTCCATATCTTCATAGTCATTGAAGATTTGCGCACCGGTAATGGCAACACCGATACGACCTAGAGACGTATTAGTAACATCGTCCACATAAGCAGGACGCGTTGTAATCGTGGTGTCAATCTTGGTTTCTTTGAAGTACTCACTTGATTTAACCACGGTAAATTCGTCTGCCGCATTGTCAGAAAATGGCATAGAACCCACATCATTTGGAATCAGATACTTTTCTGCAAAACCATGACTAGGAATCCCATTTGATTGGAAGCGAAAGGTGTTTTCATCATCATTTATGGTAATGGTGACATTATCAGCCCAGTTCGCATTTGCGACCGCTTGTGAAGTATCGACATTACTGCCAGATTTTAATTGCACAGCAGCAAAAGCCATGGCAACTGACGCAAGCGCAACGCCAAGGAGTACTTTTTGTTTCATTCAGTTAGATTCCAAATTTCATTGATTATAAGTTACTAAGAAATATACATAATTAAAAAGTAGACAATGTGAAGACTCACAACAAGAAATGAGAACAAACACACATTCTCTACTCACTTAATCGAGATTTAGAGTACCAACTGATGCATGACCGCTTTTTAAAAGTCAGCCAAGCGAAAGCCTGCAATCTTATGAACTTCATTTAACGCGCGATCAAACTCTGTTTGCCAATCATTTGGCGTTCTTTTTTCAAATCCATCTAATATTTGATCTTTGGTTGCGCCTTTTACCGCCATGATAAAAGGAAAACCGAACTTGCTGCGGTATTCATCATTTAATTGAAGAAAGCGAGCCAATTCTTCATCGCTGCATTGATCCAAACCGGCACCAGCTTGCTCAGATTTTGATTCGTTAGTCATAGTACCCGCCAACGCTGCTTTTCCGGCTAAGTCTGGGTGAGCACGCAACAGCATCAATTTTTGCTCGTCTGTGCTTTGATCTACCACCTCTTTCATGGCTGCTTTAACTTTCTCGATGTCATCGAAATAGTCTTTTGGATGCTCGGCTTTTTGTCGCCACACTTGCTCAGCAACCCAAGGAGAGTGTTCATACACACTTCCAAATAAAGAAACAAAGTCCGCTTCGTCTAATGAATCAAACAAGACTTGTTCGTTTTGCATAATCGCTCTCCAACACCTAATAAAATACGGGGTAATCGCTCTTTCATTGCCATCGATCACTAAAAACTAGATAAAACAAATGGCACACATATTGATTATCATGAAACAATACTTTCATTGTTTGTTAATATCAAAAAATAATACACAGAAAGTGTCTGCAAAAAACAGGCAAACTCTTTTTATGACATCACTTAGCTAAGGAAACATTATGGGCTACTTAACAACACATATTCTCGACACAACAAAAGGCATAGCTGCGGCTAATGTTGAAATACAGTTATTCAAGCACAATGCTGACGGCCAACGTACTCTCATCCACAGCACAGTTTCAAATAGCGACGGCCGATGCGATAAGCCTTTACTAGAAGCTGACAACTTTACCGCTGGCGTTTATGAACTAGAGTTCGCGATTGATGAATACTTCGCCAAGCAAGGTATTGAATCGAAAGAGCCAAGTTTCTTAAATACCGTTGTTATTCGCTTCGGTATCTCTGATGAAGCAGCTCATTACCACATTCCTTTGTTGGTCTCGCCTTATTCGTACAGCACTTATCGCGGCAGCTAGCACTTATTACGCACCAAAAACAAACAAAGCACCAAAAAAGTTCATCAGACACATTAAAAACGGAAAATAGTCGCTTAACTAGCTTATCTTTGGAAAAGGATTTCCATTCCAAAAAGATCAATAAAACAAAGGTTTCACATTTTATTTTATGGTAACTTTTGTTTCATGGTACGCATTTTGCGTTTTAGATTGCAAATAGACACAGAGGAAATGACATGAAAGCATTAATCATTGGCGCTGGCATCGGCGGCATGACCGCAGCAGCGGCATTAAAACAACAAGGTATTGATTGTGAAATTTTTGAAGCCGTAAAGGAAATCAAACCTGTTGGTGCTGCCCTTTCTATTTGGTCTAACGGTGTGAAATGTATGAACCATTTAGGCATGGGTCATATTATGGATGAACTTGGTGGTCCGATGCATAACATGGCTTACCATGATGGTTTAAGTGGCGAAGTCATGACTCAATTCAGCCTTAGCCCATTAGTGGAAGCCGTTGGCGAACGTCCTTGTCCTGTTTCAAGAGCCGGATTGCAAAGCCAAATGATTGATTGGTGGGGCCGCGATAAGATCCAATTTGGAAAGCGCATTGAAAAAGTTGAGCAAACAGACACAAGCGTAACCGCATATTTCACCGATGGAAGCTCCGCTACGGGCGACTTTATGATTGCGGCAGACGGCACTCACTCCATTGTTAGAACCCATGTTTTGGGCTACCAAACTGAACGACGTTACGCAGGATATGTGAACTGGAATGGTTTGGTTGATATCGATGAAAACATTGCTCTAGCTGACCAATGGACAACATTTGTAGGCGAAGGCAAACGTGTTTCCATCATGCCAATTGCTGGCGGACAATTTTACTTCTTCTTTGATGTGCCATTGCCTTTGGGCTTGGAAGAAGACAGATCCACAGTCGTTTCTGACCTAAAGGGTTATTTCGAAGGTTGGGCAGAACCTGTACAAACACTGATTGACGCCATTAATCCAGAAACAACCAATCGTATCGAAATCCATGACATCGAACCATTTGATACGCTCGTAAAAGGCAACATCGCTTTGCTTGGTGATTCTGCGCACAGCACAACGCCAGATATCGGCCAAGGTGGTTGTTCCGCCATGGAAGACTCTGTTGTATTAGGAGAATGCTTCGCAGAAACAAAAGATATTGTCGCTGCTCTTAAAAGCTATGAAGAGAAACGTCGCTTCCGAGTGAAAGACCTAGTCTTAAAAGCTCGTAAACGATGTGATGTTACTCACGCCAAAGACCCAGAGGAAACGCAAGCTTGGTACGATGAGCTAAGAGTAGAGAAAGGTGACAATATTATCGAAGGCTTACGTAACACCATAATCAATGGCCCGTTGGGCTAAACAAGACTCAATATCAAATAACTAAAAAGGTGGGCATTTAAATAATGTTCACCTTTTTTATTTTGCTTTCTCTTTTAATTTTGCTACCAAAACCCTTTCCTAAAAATACCTTAAAGCAGCCATTTCTAACCTAGTTGCCCTTCAATCATTATTAAAAATTTGGTTCATCTCACAAATATTTACAAAACATTTAATTTAACCGATAAAAAACTACCTAACTTAATAATCACGCTATAAGATATAGCAATCCCCTAGTAAAACCGATAAGGAAACCACCTCTATGACGGCTAAAGGCAAGTTACTTGGATACATAGGCGCTTTGTTTGTATCTGCAATCTTAATTGTATCCGCTACAGGCTATTTCAATTTCAAATCAGCATCTGACCAAAACGCTACCGAGAAATTAAAAATTGAATCCTTTCTTATTTCCAACGCAATAGATCAAAGGGTACAAAGGTACTTTGACAGCCTAGAAGCCATTCGAAATGATTTAGCCATCGACAAAACTGGCATCACGGATGTAGAACCAACCGTTAAAAAATTCCAAGAAATGAAACAGTCTCTTGACGTTTCCTCTGTTTATGTAGGCCTTGCCAGCGGCATAACCTATACAGAAAATGGAGAGCTAGCGAACTTTAACGCCAAAGACCTTAACCGAGAGTGGTTTAGACGCATCTTTGGCGGTGAAAAACGCATTATGACAACACCTTTTAATGCGGCGGATGGCACATTTTCAATGGCATTAGCCGTACCGATTTTGCGAAACAATGAGGTTGTATCGACTTTAAATATCAACCTTCCAGTTGATGCCATCACTCGTTTTGCGGCAGGTCTTTCTGAACTAAACCAACTTATTGTCAGTCGATCTGACGGCTTCATTTTGGCTTCGCCCGATACCGAAAGCATAGGCAAAAATGTCTTTGAGCTTTTCCCATCATTTAAAGAGCATTACAACAAAGACGTTAGCCAACATTCATACTACCATCAGGGTGAAGATTACCTTGTTAGCAGTGCAAAAGTGGCTTCTTTAGGTTGGACGGTTTGGGTATGGGATAAAACCAGCCATATTAATGCGCCTTCAAATTCCAATCTAATCGAAGGTTTAACCTTATCCATTATTTTGATTTTGATCTCTCTCGCGATCATCTACTTAACTGTTGTTAAATTGATGTACAAACCGATTGGCGGCGAACCAAAAGAAATCGAAGAACTTGTTAAGCGTGTTGCGAACGGTGATTTAACACTGAATACACAAGTGACAGGTCAAGAAACAGGGGTTTATGCAGCCACTATTTTGATGATAAATAACCTAAAATCCATTATCCGTAACATCGATAATGCGACTGGGCAGCTTAAATCTTCTTCAGACAAGGTTTCTGAATCAGCAACTAAGACAAACCAAAGCTCTGAAGATCAAATGGTGCAGTTAGAAAACACATCAACCGCCATGAATGAAATGACCATGACGGCTGAAGAAGTAGCCCGCAACGCAGTACAAGCATCTTCTGCGGCAAAAGAAGCGAATCAATTCTCTGATGAAGGTATCAAAGTCGTTAAAGAAATGAATGACGATATTGCCACTCTATTGTCTGGTATTGAAAAAGTAATGCTTGTTACTACGAAACTTGAACAAGAAACCCAAGGCATTGGCGCAATCCTAGAAGTCATCGATGCGATATCTGAGCAAACCAACCTACTGGCATTGAACGCAGCAATTGAAGCAGCTCGTGCTGGTGAACATGGTCGTGGCTTTGCCGTCGTTGCCGATGAAGTTCGTAACCTTGCTAACCGCACTAAAGAAAGCACAAACGAAATCCAAGGTGTGATTAGCAGTTTACAGGGTGAAGCAAAACGCTCTGTTCAATTGATGAATAGCAACATGGAAGATGCGAAAACAACCGCGAGTAAATCAGACGATGCTAACAAAGCACTGCAATCTATCAGACAATCTGTCTCTGTGATACAAGACATGAACGTCCAAATTGCAACCGCCGCAGAAGAGCAAACTCACGTTGCGTCTGAAATTAACGTCAGCATTGTTTCCATTAACGACCTTGCTAAAGCAACTTATGAAAGTTCCAACAGCAACAAGAACATGGCATCTGACCTGACTAACTTAGCGCTAACATTAGACAAATCGGTAGATGTGTTTAAGTTGTAACTTAATGTTAGACAAATGAACGTCTTTTAATTAAGACGTTCTACTGCAACAAAGAAAACGCCACCTGTACAAAATATCGGTGGCGTTTTTTTACCTAAAAAGTCAAAGGATTATCTATGTTAGGCTTAACCGTTTGGGGCTTATCTCTTGGGCAAGCACTGTTAATTACAGGCAATATTTTACTCGTCTCTGTAACCGCATTGGTTGGTAATGAGATCAGTCCATCAGCCGACCTTGCGACGGTTCCTGTAGCACTGCAATTCATCGGTCTAATGGGAGCAACCTTACCGGCTGCATTATTGGTACGCTTGCTCGGTCGAAAGAAAGTCTTCTTGATTGGCAATAGCATCGGTTTATGTGGTGCCGCTCTGGCCTATTATGCTTTGAATCAAAGTGATTTTTGGCTGTTCTGCCTGTCCACTTTCTTACTTGGTGTTGCCATCGGCATTGGCCAGCAATATCGCTTCGCAGCGGTTGAAAACAGCCCAGAAGGTAAAGGCCCACAAGCCATCAGTTTGATCATGGGTGGCGGTGTATTGGCCGCTGCACTTGGTCCTAACCTCGCCGTCTGGTCTGAATACATCATTCCAGATACTCAATACGTTGGTGCTTTTGCCGCCTTGTTTGTGCTTTATGCAATCACCACATTACTCGTCGCTGTTCTGCCACTGAAACCAGCCAGCCTTGAAGAGCAAACGGGCACTCCTCGCTCATACAAAGAACTACTTAGCCAGCCGCTACTGCTGGCTTCCATTATCTCTGGAGCAATTGGTTACGCCGTCATGGTCTTGATTATGACAGCAACGCCACTTGCCATGCACAGTCATGGATTTCATTTCGGACACACGGCCAGTGTGATTCAATGGCATGTGCTAGGTATGTTTGCTCCGTCATTTTTTACTGGCTATTTAATTAAAAAATTCGGTACTAGCAATATTGTTCAAGCAGGTTGCCTGTTGCTGATTGCCTGCATTCTGCTAAACCAATTTGGCACCTCTTACTGGTACTTTTGGACCGCATTAGTTTTTCTCGGCATCGGCTGGAATTTCACTTTTATCGGTGCAACCAACCTACTCACGCAGACTTATCAACCAGCGGACAAGGCAAAAACTCAAGGCTTGAATGACTTTTTGGTATTTGGCTCTTCCGCCGTGGCAAGTATTCTTGCAGGCTATTGGCAGAGTTTATTTGGTTGGGAAGTTTTGAACTTATTAATGCTACCAGCGATTTTCATTGCCATGTTTGCTGTTTACCTCAGTATGAAACGATCAAAGTAAGTCATTTAGATTAAAAATCAATCAAACTGAACAATATACACACAATAAATAACGGTAAGAAATACTGGAAGGAGATGTAACCAATAAGAACGTTTTGCCATCTTTTTCCATGCAAAATACAACACAGTCAAAGCAACAATGATGCTAGATAATGGAATGACTATAAAAGATAGAGTAAAAATAAGATCTTGAAATTCGCTAATCTCATTGTTGTTTACAACGCCTGCCGCAGAAAAAATAACGAACATGGCCGTCATACCTGCAAAAGAGAGTTGCGCGAAAGTCATTAAGAAAAGTACAAAGTAACGCATAAAATCGGCCTATTCTTTTTATATTGAGCACTTACGTAAAGTAAATAGCCAAGAAGACCATATTAAATGACAGCTACAGAGAAAATGCCACTTCAATAGATTTTATTACGCTAGCCACTTCAGGCAATACGCTGATATTGTCACCTTGCATATCTTTAAACAAAGCAAAAATAAAAGGTCGTTGTTCAGGATAATCTTGCAACCAAGCATGCAAACGAGCCTGTACGTCTAACATCTGCATATCCTCCTCAACGGGCACGCCAAGGCCTTTTAACTTTTCAATAAAATCCACTTCATCGATTAAATCTACAATCATCATAGAAGGCTTACTCCTAAATTTAGGCTTAACGAATGACCTTCTCTTCCAATAAAAGGTCAAAGATCGCCTGAGCTTTTTCAGCTGGCGTTCCTTCTTTCAGAACTTGACCGCCGCCACCTGCTGGTTTGGCTGTAGCGGCTTTAAAACGATCTGCCGCTGTTTTCGCTTTCACCACCTTCATACGTTTAGGGCGAGGTTTGGCCGGTGAAACTTGCCAATTCAGCGCCAAATCGTCCACAGTCGATTCGCTTGAAACCACCTCAATCTTTGCGCGTAAGCCTGAACCATAAGCGGTTTGACGAGGCGCAGACGCCGCATTATCAAGCGTTGCAATAAAAGGCAAAGCAACCTGTACCGCGCGACGTTGACCACGAGGCAAAGCCAATAACACATCGGCCACGCCCTCTTTGATATCAACAATGTCCGCAATACGAGAAACAATAGGCCAACCCAGCTTTTCCGCAAGCAAATAAGGCAGCAGACCTGATGATTCACCAGACTCAGCACGCACGCCCATTAACACAATACCGGCCTCGTTATCCTGCAAAAACTTGGCCAAACTGGGTAAGACATCCGCATTTTCTTCCTGCTCTAGCAGTGTCAAAGCGGGCAGCCCCATTCCAGCGTATTGGCGCAAGACTGAATCATCCTGCTGAGCACTGCCAGCGTGCACAAGATTCAAATCACGCCCCACCAAGGTTAGTCCTAATTCGACTGCTCGGGCATCTTGTTCAGCTCGACGAGCACGCCCTGATTGAGGGTGACGACCAATAGACAAAAGGGAAAACACTTTTACATCAGGCAACATGATTTTCCTCCTTTGGCAGAGCATCATCGACCAAAATGCCTTTGCGCTCATTCGCCAGTGCCATCAATGCTTGCAGCACTTCTTCGCTGTCACCGATCACAGCCAGGTCCGCTCGCTTCACCATGTCACAACCCGCATCGGTATTAATGGCAATCACCTTGTCGCATTGCCCGATACCTTGCATGTGCTGTATCGCACCTGATATGCCAACAGCCAAATAGACTTGCGCCGTCACCCAAGTACCAGACGCGCCCACTTGTCGAGTCCGTGGCATAAATCCGTCGTCCACCGCCACGCGGCTCGCGCCTTCTGTTGCGCCCAATGCTTTCGCACAGGCATGAAATTGCTCCCAATTATGAATGCCATTACCCGCAGACAAGATGAATTCTGCTTCCGCCAAAGGCACCGCATTAGGATCAACATCAACCAAGCCGTTGTCTTCAATACGCGTATCCGTCATTTCAAAACGGTCCAAGGTTAATGGCAAAACTTCATGGCGTGTTTCATCAATGGCGTTTCCACACTCTTCTAGTAGCATTAAAATACGCGGTGTTTCCCGTTTGATATCTAGGCTTGCTGACGCACCTCGACACACAGTTTGAGCAATCGACACCTGCCATGCTTGTGCCGCCGCTCGCTCTCCAATACGCGCAGACAAGCGCGACGCCAAATCCGTTCCACCATTGATGGAATCAGGAAACAGCCAATGCTTCGGTTGGTACATTTGATGAATATTTTGCAACGCCGCTAAACGAGCTTCTGGCGAGAAACCTTCGTATTCCGCGCTGGACAAATGAATCAAGCGATCCACACCAGCCAATTCAAATTGGGTTTCTTTACTTTCCCCAAAACACACCGCCACCACGGCCATGTTATCGGCGTACTCTTTTATTAAGCTGTGAGCCAGACCTAAAATATCTTTATCATGGGTAGTTAAACGCCCACCGACCATGTCTGGCACAACCACAATGTAACCCGTTGGATCGATCACTTGATGCAAAGGAAGCTCAATGTCTTGCGCGGTAGTCGAGCGTTTTTTCCCCGCCATTAAGCCAGAAGACGTATTCGCCCGATCAATTCGCTTAATGCCATTTGGCCCAATAAAACCGATAACATGAGGATTTTTACGCAGCAAACCCGAAGGGCCACGGACTTCTGCGCCATTGGCCGCCATGATGCTGTCATGCAAAGGATGTAAACGATTTCGTGCAATCCATTCCGCTCTTGGGTCACGACGAAGAATCTGAGAGAAAGTGTCTGTCATGAATGCACCTCAATCAACTGGCTCGCTAATATTTCGGCAATGTCTTTCACCACAGGTCGAGGCTCCACAACGCCTTCCAGCATGGCCGTACACTGCTGACAACCCACGGCAACCATTTCCGCGCCTGTGCTGACCACATCTTCCATGCGCATATCCGCAATACGTCTTTCGCCAGGAATATCGGTAATAGGTGCACCGCCGCCACCGCCACAACAACGAGAGCGATAACCTGAGCGTTCCATTTCTTCTATTTCAATGCCCAATGATGCCAGCAATTCCCGTGGCGCTTCGTATTCCCCATTGTATCGACCAAGGTAACAAGGATCGTGATACGTCACTTTTCCACCTTTAAAACCTTCTACTTGCAAACGCCCAGCCTTAATCAACTGATTCAAAAAGGTCGTATGATGAAGCACGTCAACGCCTTCCAAGGCATCGGAGCCAAAGTCCCCATACTCATTTTTCAAACAATGAAATGCATGAGGGTCAGTTGTCACAAGCGTTTTAAATTCATACTGTCCTAACGTCGCCAAGTTACGTTTTGCAAGACTTTGGAAGGTGGCATCGTCACCCAAACGTCTCGCCACATCGCCACTGTTACGCTCCTCGTCTCCCAGAATCGCCACATCCACATTGGCGGCTTTTAATAGCGTCACGAAGGAACGTAAAATCCGCTGACTGCGCATATCAAAGGCGCCATCAGACACCCAAAAAAGCACCTCGGCTTTTTTCACGTCTTTCATCAGATTCAAATTTTGGTCAGCCGCCCAGTGTGTTCGGCTGGCTGGCGAGTAACCATTTGGGTTGTCTGTGGCAATAATATTGTCGAGAATTTCTGCGCCTTTGTTTGGTGTTTCGCCTTTTTCTAAGGTCAAAAAACGACGCATATCGACAATCGCATCCACATGTTCAATCATCATCGGACACTCTTCAACACAGGCGCGACAAGTGGTACAAGACCACAAGGTTTCAGGGTTGATTAAACCGTTGGTGATGATGTGATCTACGCCACCTTTGGCCTCGCCAACCGCTTTGCCTTCGACCGCTTTATCTGGATAACGGCTGCCCGCGTAGTGTTCATCTGTTCCACCAGCAAAACCCACCACCATATCTTGAATCAGCTTTTTCGGGTTCAACGGCTGCCCTGCGGCAAACGCCGGACAAACCGCTTCACATCGTCCGCATTGCACACAGGCATCAAAACCTAATAGCTGATTCCATTTAAAATCGGAAGGCTTCGCCACACCGAGCACCTTACCAGACGCTAAGGCATTATCTTCTAAATCCACTGGTTTCAGTCCGGTAGAACGGCCTCCGCCAAAGCGTTCTGGTCGACGGTGAAATGCCAAGTGCAACGCGCCAGCAAAGGCGTGTTTCATCGGCCCGCCCCACGTCATGCCAAACAACATTTCGCTTAGGCTCATCAACACCAAGGCAGACAACACAAGCGTCAAAAACCATTGCCCCATAACGCCTAATGTAAAACTCGCTGGCAACACACCCGCCGCTGGCAAGGTTAAAACAAAGAAGGTAACGGAAAAGATCAGGAGATTTTTCGGCAACCGCATCCACGGGCCTTTTGACAAACGAGACGGTGGATTTCGTCGACGCTTAAAGACAAACACCGCACCACAAAACATCATACTCAAAGCCCCTAACAGCATCCAAGAAAGCACCTTGCTTTCAATACCAATTAGGTGAACTAAGATCACCAACGCCATGGCCAAAACAAAACCACCACCTGTGGCAACGTGAGTGCGCGACATGTATTTGTCGCGCTCAACCACATGATGCAAATCGTGCAGATAACGCTTCGGCATCGCCAACAAACCCGCGACAATATCGACCTTTTCCGCCTGTCCCGCGCGCCACATATTCATACGACGTACAGCACCGATTCCCGCAAGCACCAGAAGCGTTAAAATGAGAGTCGGAAGTAACCAATCAAGAATCATTTTTCACCCTCAACATTGGGCATATTTAGCACAAAAAATATCATTAACGATGAGATGAGCGATTTAAAGACAAGGCAAAAATGAACGAGAAAGCAGAGTTTATAAGTATAAATGAGCATTTCGAGTTCATTTTTAACACAGTATTTACGAGCTCAACCATCGTTTCCTATAGGTCTTTGCAGAGGCGAAGAGCATCATACATAGCCGCATGAATATTGCGCTGCGAAACACAATCTCCCAAGCGCCACAAAATCATGCCTTCGCTATCACCACTCAAAACTGGCTGAGGTTTGATATCGAACAAGGTTTCATTATCGATTTGGCCTTTATTCACCGAGCTTTCCTTCAGTGCGTAATACAGCTCATCATTGGCTTTTGTACCATTCTCGACAACAATCTGATCCACCACGCGTTCTTCTTGTTGGGCTGTGTATTCGTTCTCTAGCACAGCAACCAATTTATCTCCTTCGCGATAGACTTTTTCCAGCAACATGTCCGACGTCATGATGACTTCTTTCTCATAAAGCGAACGGTAATAGGTTGGGAAAGTCGTACCGCCAATGCCAACCCCCGGTTTGATGTCGTCTGTCACCAATTCCACCAACGACCCTTTTGACGCCAAATAATCCGCTGCAGACATACCAGAAAATTCACAGATGGTGTCGTAGATTAAAACGTTTGTACCCGGCTCTACTTTGCCACTCAAAATATCCCAAGTGGACACAACCAAACCTTCCGCGGCGCCCCATTCTGGATTTTGATCCAAGAAAGGACGACCGCCAGTAGTTAAAATACACACGTCTGGATTCAGTTCTTTAACAAGGTTTTCATCCGCTGCGGTATTCAAACGAATCTCAACACCTAAGCGCTCTACTTCCATGACTAACCAACGAGAAATTCCTGCAATTTGGTCCCGCTGTGGGGCTTTCGCCGCCAAGGTGATTTGGCCGCCAAGCTCTGGGGCTTTTTCAATCAGGGTAACTTTATGACCGCGCTCTGCTGCAACTCGCGCCGCTTCCAGACCGCCAGGCCCACCGCCAACGACAACCACATTACGAATGGGGCCGGTGGTTTTTTCAATGATATGAGGCAAGCCCATGTACTCACGAGACGTGGCGGTATTTTGAATACACAAAACGTCCAAACCTTGGTACTGGCGATCAATGCAATAGTTGGCGCCAACACACTGGCGAATTTGATCCACCTGATCCATTTTGATCTTGGCAATGAAATGCGGATCGGCAATATGCGCTCGGGTCATACCAACAAAATCCACATAACCTGCTTCAATGATGCGTTTCGCTTGATTCGGATCTTTGATGTTTTGCGCGTGAATCACTGGCACATTCACCACTTCTTTGATGCCTGCTGCCAAATGTAAGAAAGGCTCTGGCGGATAACTCATGTTTGGGATTACGTTCGCCAAGGTGTTGTGTGTGTCACAACCAGAACCCACTACACCAAAATAATCCACCATGCCAGTGGCATCGTAATATTGCGCGATTTGTTTCATGTCGTCGTGGTTCAAACCGTCTGGGTGAAATTCATCTCCCGTAATACGCATTCCCACCACAAAATCTGGGCCGACTTCTTCTCGTACCGCTTTCAGCACTTCCATGCCGAATTTCATGCGACCTTCAAAGGTTCCGCCCCACTCGTCCGTGCGTTTGTTCACTCGTGGCGACCAGAACTGGTCAATCATATGTTGGTGAACCGCAGACAATTCAACACCATCCAAACCGCCTTCTTTAGCTCGACGAGCCGCTTGCACGAAATCGCCGATAATGCGCCAGATTTCTTCTACTTCGATCACCTTACAGGTCGCGCGATGCACAGGTTCACGAATGCCTGAAGGCGACATTAAGTTCGGCCAGTTTTCACCGTCCCAACGAGAACGACGACCCATGTGGGTGATTTGAATCATGATCTTGCCGCCGTGTTTATGTACCGCGTCAGCAAGGTTTTGGAAATGCGGAATAATGCGATCCGTGGACAAATTCACCGAGCTCCACCAGCTTTGCGGGCTATCAATCGACACCACGCTGGAGCCACCACAAATGGACAAGCCACAACCACCTTTGGCTTTTTCTTCGTAATATTTCACATAGCGATCTGTCGTCATGCCGCCATCGGTTGCATACACTTCAGCGTGAGCCGTACTGACTATTCGATTTCGGATGGTAAGTTTATTGATTTTAAGAGGCTCGAATAGAACATCATATTGGGACATAAAAAGGACTCCCGCTTAACTGGAAAATATAAAAATAAAGAAAACGCTGTGCCTTGCCCGCACAACGTGTATTCACTAGCTACAATCTAAAAAGAAAAACGAATCACAATATAAAAAGGAAACCTTAAAGAGGAAGAACCTCAAAATACCCAACATCATGCCCTTCTTCCGCACCACTTTGTGTTTGCATGGCTTTGGTTCTTAAAGACAAACCTTGGCTTTCTAAGATCTGATCCAACGCGCCAGCAAACCAGCCAGTAAACATATAATCCACCTTGCGATTCACTTTTTTACCGTGGATTTTTTCGTAGTGATAAACAAAAGCAGAGTTTTCTAAGCGAACTTTTGCGGTGCCTTTTTCAATGTCCAATTCTTCGGTGATAAAAAAGCCCCAACCGCGCTGAGATAAGCGTTTTAGATAATGATCCCAAATGTCTTTGCCATAAATTCCATGGCATTCTGATTCTTGCTCACACCAAAAATACGCTGATTTATAACCCGCTTTGTACAAGATTTCGGCATAACGCTCAGCGCCAATTTCGTCTTCGATTCCCATGTGATTATTCACAAAGAAATGACGAGGCACATAAAGCATTGGCAAGGCATCGGTATTCCAAACACCGGTTTCATCGTCTACTAGAATTGGCATTTCTGGTGCGTGAAAACCCATCTTTATTCTCCCCAAACTTCTTTTAAAAGATTCACCCAGTTCTCGCCCATAATCTTCTCCACCTGACGCTCGCTAAAACCATGTTTCAACAAGGCTTCTGTCAAGTTAGGAAAATCCCCCACTGTACGCATGCCCAGCGGATTAATGATCTCGCCAAAACGGGTTAAGCGGCGCGCATAGCCTTTATCGTGAGTAAGGTATTCGAAGAAGTCTTGACCGTGACCTTGAGTAAAGTCGGTGCCAATGCCAATCGCGTCTTCACCGACTATGTTGTAAATGTATTGAATGGCCTCGACGTAATCGTCAATGGTGGCGTTGATGCCAGCTTTTAAGAAAGGCGCGAACATGGTGACACCAACAAAACCGCCTTTGTCAGCAATGAACTTAAGCTCTTCATCGGTACGGTTTCTCGGATGTTCTTTCAGACCAGCTGGTAAACAGTGGGAATAAGCAACAGGTTGTTTAGAGGCTAGGATCACTTCTTTCGCGGTGTTTGGCCCAACGTGAGATAAATCACACAACATGCCAACGCGATTCATTTCTGCAACAATTTCATGACCAAATCCAGACAAGCCGCCATCGCGCTCGTAGCAACCTGTGCCAACCAAATTCTGCGTGTTGTAGCACATTTGCACTATGCCAACGCCCAAGTCTTTAAAGACTTGTACATGGCCAATTTGGTCTTCAAACGCATGGGCATTTTGAAAGCCCATCATCACACCTGTTTTGCCTTCGGCTTTGGCGCGATGAATGTCTTTTGTTGTGTAGACTTTTAACAGTAGGTCACTGTTCGCTTCAATAAGCTGATTCATTTCAATGACATTTTTCACTGTGCCTTTGAAGTCTTCCCAAAACGACACAGTACAATTTGCCGCGGTTAACTTGCCTTTGGCCATGTCTTCGAATAGATCTCGATTCCATTTCGCACAAATTAAACCATCGATAATAATGGATTTATCATGTAACTCTGCTGCGTTCATTGCTCTTCCTTACCTAATAAATCGGCGCTTTAAGTAAATAACGATTGATGAACTCAGTGTAATTTTTCACGAAAGGAGGAAGCAGGCTGTAAACGACGAGACAATTACCAAAAGCGACTCGACTTGAAAACTGATGTCGTATTAATGCAAGATGGACATAGGCAGTGTTTTTAACTCTGTTTTCACATCACACTTTGTTAATCGAGTTCTCAATTTTATTGGTTTGGAAGAATATGAATAATAAATTAACCGGAAAAAATGTTCTCATCACCGCAGGTGCCCAAGGCATCGGCGAGGCCATCACAAAACACTTTATTGATAGTGGCTCAAATGTCGCTATTCATTATTTCTCAAGTGCAGACACCGCGAATCAGTTAATCGCATACGCGCACAGCAAGGGACAAAAAGCCATTGCGATCAGTGGCGACTTAACCAATGAAGCCGATGCTAATGCCTTGGTCGAAAAAACTGTCGAAGCGCTTGGCAGTCTAGACATACTGATCAACAATGCAGGATCTTTAGTGGCTAGGAAGTCTCTTAATGATATGGAAGCCGATTTTTGGCACAAAGTGATGGACATCAACATGACGTCCATGATGTTTGTGACTCGCGCTGCGTCGCCTTATCTGGCTAAGCAAGAAAACAGCAGCATTGTGAATCTAGCATCCCTTGCTGGCCGTAAAGGTGGTCATCCTGGCTCTCTCGCCTACTCAACAAGTAAAGGCGCCATTCTCACTTTCACTAGAGCACTCTCTGCTGAGTTAGGCCCTCAAGGTACTCGTGTTAACGCAGTTGCTCCGGGTCTAATTCTTGGTACGTCCTTCCACAATACGCATACAACCAAAGAATCTGCGGATGAAACCATTAAAGGTATTCCGATCCAGCGAGCAGGCAATGCAGAGGATGTTGCCAGAGCCGTGGCGTATTTGGCCTCTGAATACGATGGTTTTATCACTGGTGCCACACTGGACATCAATGGCGGTGTTTTTAACATGTAAACTTTTTTGTTATTCGCCCTGAAAACAAGAAAGCCAAATCCTAGAATTTGGCTTTCTTGTTTTACTTTCTCGCTTCGAAGAAGATTATTTCTTAATCAGCAAGTCTTCTAGTTTCAATCCTGTTGCCTTATGAATACTGCGCCACAGGTAATAAAAAATCGCCATCATCATGATCATGGAAGGAATCGCGATCATTGGGTAACTGTATAGCGTCATTTGCCCTAGCTCTTCGTTAAAAGCTTCTGTTCCTGCAGGGCTGGTTACAATCCACTTAGCCAGTACGTAATTCATCGTCGCAGAAAAAGCAAAAGAACCTGCGATAAAGTAGGTCGCATTCATCAACTTCTTCTCGAACATTTCTGTGCTGTTATTTTCCTCTAACTTTTGCTTGATGGTTTCTGTATCCATAACAGAGGCATTAAACAACAAGGCACGAATTAGAGGATAAGGCGTAAAAGTAGACACCAACACAGCAATACCAATGATGGCTGGAACCGCTGCTTCTTTTATCGCCAACCATTGATTATCCAACTCAAACAGACCAATACTGCCCGTCATCAAAACACTCACCAAACCCAGTAAAGCAATAAAGTTAAATTTCTTATACTTCACTAGCTCGAAAATCCCCCAACCAAGAGGAAACGCCAGCGCGGCAATCAAACCACCACTCACACCTAATGCATCTTCACCACTCAACTTCATCAAAATAAGGGATGGCAAAATAACACTGACAATAAGATCCACCATCGGACGTGGCTTATGTGTAGGAGAACTGCTCATAATTTTAAAATTCCAACTTAAGTTCAAACACGATTCAAAATACTATTGGCGACTATCATAAAGGAAAAATCATCATGGCAGTACATAGACACTTTCAAAAAATGAGAAATGCCAAGGAAATTTGGTTAAATGTTCTGACAAGCCACCTCAACACCACTAAGCGTTTTTTGTAAAAAATTAAATACAATTTTTTAGGCAACTGAAAACATAGTATTCATATAACTTGAGCTACAACGCTCTAGACAATAAAAAATTGGAGAAGGTATGAACAACCGAATCATGAAAGGTGGTCTGAAAATTGATTCAGATTTATACAACTTAGTAACTAACGAAATTTTGCCTGAAACCGGTGTCAGCGAAGAACAAGTTTGGCTTGGATTAGAATCAATTGTTAATAGTCTTGGCGGTCGTAATAAGGCTCTCCTAGAAAAGCGCCTAGAGCTTCAAAATCAGCTAGATAAATGGCACCTTCAAAATAAAGGACAAGAAATAGACATACCAGCTTACCAAACCTTCTTAAGTGATATTGGCTACCTTACTCCCATTGAAGAAGAAAGCTTCAGTATATGTCCAACGAATATCGATGATGAAATTGCCACCATCGCAGGGCCACAGTTAGTTGTACCAGTAAACAATGCACGCTTCGCTTTAAACGCAGCCAATGCCCGCTGGGGAAGCTTATACGATGCACTTTATGGTACGAATGTTGTGCCTTATGAAAACGGTGAAAAGCCAAAAGGATTCGACCCTGTTCGTGCGAAGAACGTAATCGATTGGGCCTCTGAATTTTTAGATGGCGCGGTACCGTTAAAAGAAGGCTCCCACACTCAAGCTTCTCATTACACTTTTGAAAACAACACCTTTAGTGTTGAACTGACTGATGGCACCACTACGTCACTCAAAGAGCCTGAAAAATTTGTTGGTTTTTCTGAATCTGGGGCAATTTTAACTCTTCTACTTTGCAACAATGGTTTGCATATTGAACTCGTCATTGATACTGCTAGAGCAAAAGAAGATGCCGTTTTAAAAGACGTCATCATTGAATCTGCTATCAGCACTATCATTGATTGCGAAGATTCTGTCGCTGCTGTAGACGCTGAAGATAAAGTCCTCGTTTATCGTAATTGGTTAGGCTTGATGCAAGGCACCTTGGAAGAAAGTTTTGATAAAGCAGGTAAAACCATTACTCGTCGTTTAAATGCAGACAGAACTTACACTAACACTCAAGGCAACACCTTTACTCTACCTGGCCGAAGCTTGCTATTAGTACGAAATGTCGGACATTTAATGACCACTGACGCAGTACTTGACAAAAACGGTAATGAAGTCCCAGAAGGCTTTTTAGATGCGGTTATCACAACACTTTGTGCCCTTCATGATTTGAAAGGCAACAGCCGTGTTAAAAATAGTCAAAAAGGCAGTATCTATATTGTTAAACCTAAGATGCACGGTCCAGAAGAAGCAAAACTGACCAATGACTTATTTGAACAAGTTGAACAAGTATTCGGACTTACTCCATTCACACTGAAAGTAGGCCTTATGGATGAAGAACGTCGTACTTCAGTAAATCTCAAAGCTTGTATCAAAGCAGTCAAAGAGCGCCTATTCTTCATTAATACAGGTTTCTTAGATCGTACTGGTGACGAAATCCATACTTCAATGGAAGCTGGTGCAGTCCTACCAAAAGAGACCATCAAGGAACAACCTTGGATCGCTGCCTATGAAGATCGTAACGTAAATATTGGCATTGAATGTGGCCTACGTGGTTTTGCTCAAATTGGTAAAGGAATGTGGCCTAAACCAGACGAAATGCTTGAAATGATGGAAACCAAAATCACAGCACCAATTTCTGGCGCAAACTGCGCATGGGTTCCTTCTCCAACTGCCGCGACACTTCATGCCACGCATTATCATCAAGTAAATGTATTCGAGCAACAGTCATTAATAGCAGATCGTGAACAAACGACACTAAATCCCCTGTTAAACATCCCATTACTGAAAGATAAAAAACTGTCTGCAGAGCAAATCAAATTTGAACTAGACAACAACGCCCAGGGTATTCTTGGCTACGTTGTTCGTTGGGTTGAACAAGGTATCGGCTGTTCTAAAGTACCTAATATCAATGATGTGGGCTTAATGGAAGATAGAGCAACATTGCGCATTTCTAGTCAACATCTTGCAAACTGGATACACCACGGTGTTTGCACAGAAGCACAAGCATTAGAGTCTCTAGAAAGGATGGCAATTGTTGTTGACCAGCAAAACAGCGCAGATAAAGATTACAAGAAAATGGCACCCGACTTTGCTTCCAGTATTGCTTTCAAAGCTGCTTGCGACCTAGTCTTCAAAGGATGTAAACAACCTAATGGTTATACAGAACCTTTATTACATGCACGACGTCGTGAAGTAAAAGAAAACAATCAGTAATTTACTATTCAAGTGGCATCGAAAAACCACTTACATTTTTAAGATAAGGAAAGCACATGTTAACCATTACACGTTTAGATCAAAGTGATGCGCAATTATTAATTCAAGGCGCTCGTGAAAAAGCCTTAGAAATCGGCATACCAATGTGTATTGCTATTACAGATGAATCTGGCTCCTTAATTGCTTTCGAACGCATGGACGGAGGTAAAATCACCAGCATTACTGTAGCGCAAGACAAAGCCTTCACAGCTGCCGCAGCTAGAAAAGCAACACACGAATACAACCAAGCTTGTGTGCCAGGGAACCTTGTTTTCGGTATTCATACCGAAGTGGGTGGACGATTGAGCATTGTAGGCGGCGGTTTACCTATCACTGTAAATGGTGAAGTTGTTGGCGGGATTGGTTTAAGCTCAGGCACTCCTCAACAAGATATGGAGTGTGCAGCTGCCGGCATTGAGTACTTCTTGAGTAAAATTTAGCCCAGATAAAATCAAAAAAATAGCTAGAAACACGAAAGCCAGTATCTTTTACTGGCTTTTTTCTACATCTATCTTTCTCTTAAAAATCATCTATAGCTCCCAACTTACTCAATGAGAAAGTAACGGATGATTCCATAAATGTACAAAACAGAAAAAATAATATTGATGTACTTAAGCTGACGCTCCGTGTGCAACCATGCGCAATAAACCCAGATCAAACAAAAAGGCAAACTGATGAACATGGTGTAAGGATACCAATCTTGCACTGTTGCAATTGTGCTCATCACTCCTAATACCAAGGCAAACCATTTTAGGTTTTGCTCCTGCTTAGCAAGCACTTTCCCAATATCCTGTGTTAGATAGGATTTCAATCTTACATACATTCCTTTTCTCCCTCTTAGCTAAGCATTTTCCTATAATTTTAATCTATCAGAACTAGCCCAAATATAGATAAAAATCATGCACCGAATAGCATTACACTCTAAGTTATCTAGTAAGTAATCACCACTATTCAGAAACAAAAGACCGCATTATGAATGCCGTGGTTGAAATTCGCCCCATCAAAAGTCACTTTTTTAAGTGCACCAATAACTCGCACTAAAATATCAAACTTTGGTATAAATTCTTATTTTTGACCAAAAGGTTATGTTTTAAAAGAGTTTTCCAAAAGCGCCAAATAAACGCACAAAATCATCGAAATACCCCTTTTTTGTGCATAAAAACTTAATTTTAGAAATTTTAAAAATTCGATTGATACACCAAAAAAAGTATGTAATAACAAAAAAGCTGACCAAACGGTCATACATAATTAATTACAAATACCAAAGGGGACATATCAGTGAAAAAGGCTATTTTAGGTCTATCAAGCATGCTGCTAGCCGGCAGCGCATTAGCGGCGGATTATTCGGATGATATCCACAAAAACGATTACTCATGGAGTCAGTTTAATTTGATGTACGCTGTTGATGAGCTACCTGGCGAATCAACACACGATTACCTAGAAATGGAGTTTGGTGGACGCTCAGGTATTGTTGATTTATATGGATTTGTTGATATTTTCAACGTCACTTCCAGCGAAGACAGTGACAAAGCAGACAGTGATAAAATCTTCCTGAAGCTCTCTCCACGCTTCTCCCTAGATGCCATCACTGGCAATGATTTATCTTTCGGTGCCGTTCAAGAAGTTTACTTAGCAACTCTATTCACTCTTGATGGTGGACAGAATGGTGTAAACAACTCATATCTAGGTTTGGGTGCAGATGTGAACGTACCTTGGCTAGGTAAAGTCGGTATGAATGTTTACGCACTTTACGATCAAAGTTTTGGTTCTCGTGATGGCTTAAATGGTTACCAATTTTCTATGAACTGGTTTAAACCATTCAAGTTCTTTGAAAATGGTTCATTCCTATCTTACCAAGGTTACCTTGATTACCAGTTCGGCATGGACAGCGATTATGTAAGTGCAACGTCCGGTGGCGCGACTTACCAAGGCCTTTACTGGCATTCAGATCAATACTCTGTTGGTTATGGTTTAAAACTGTACCAAGACATTTACGGTATCGAAGATTCTGAAGGATTCAAATCTTCTGGCGTATCTCATTACTTTGCAGTGACATACAAGTTCTAAGCACGACGCAAGGCATAATAAAAAAGAGCCAAGTGGCTCTTTTTTATTTCAAAGCTCACCATGAAACTGCTTTACCCATTCTTTTGGCGACAAGCCTGTTTTCTTACGAAATACCCTAGCTAATACTGAACCATGCTCATAGCCAACTTGATTCGCCACAAAGCCCACCGACTTTTCTTTCACCAATAATTGTTGCGCCAATGAAATGCGTAAATCCGTTAAGAAGTCATTCGGTGTTTGCCCAACGGTATCGCGGAAGACTTGAGCAAATTTAGAACGAGACATGGCCGCATCTTGCGCCATCATATCCAAAGTCCAAGCCTCTTCTGGCATTTCTTGTAGTTTCACTAAAACTGGCGCCAAAGCAGGATGACTCAATCCAGCCAACATGCCTTCAATCACTACACCATCTTGAGATAAGGTACGCAGCATTTGGATTAGCAAAATATCGCACAGTTTTCCCAACATGCTTTTTTGCCCTAAACCACCAGATGACACTTCAGAAAAAATCCATTCAACCGTATTCGCCATAGGCGTGTTCTCAAGCGTCAAACACACTAACTTTGGCAAACTAGACACCAATTGCTGTTGCTCTAATGCCGAAAAGTGAATCGCCGCACACACCAGTTCCGCTTGGTCTGTTTCAGAAGAGATAATGCGATGCGTAGTGGAGAAAGGTAAAAGAATAACGGCAGGACGATCAAACACCACTTTACGGCCTTCTGCATCGATCACAGTCAATGTCCCAGATCGAAGATAATGTATGTGTCCACCATTGTGCTCTTGGTCATGACCTAGGCTTTTATCGCCACAAAAGCCACCGCTAAAAATCACTTCAGACTGAAGAGAAAAACGCTCTAATATATTGTCAAATTTGCTCACACATTCACACTTTCATCAGGTTGGACGATTGGTTTCAACTTTTGGACATTTGGATGCTTTATCCTTCAAGATAAACCCTAAACTGGTTTCATTCTTTCAACATGACATAAGGTTCAAACAATGAAACTAACTAATCTAATCAAAACTCTATTAGCAAGCGCAACCATCTTAATGAGCGCTTCCTCATTTGCTGCGGATATTGACATGAATGCAGACAAGCACAACGTGTCTATTAAAGGCTACGATACTGTTGCTTACTTCACCGAAGGCAAAGCGGTACGTGGTAATGCCAATTTCACAGCAACCTATAAAAACACCACATTCCATTTTTCATCTGCTGAAAATAGAGATCTATTTAATTCAGATAAAGACAAGTACGCGCCACAATACGGCGGCTTCTGTGCAATGGGTGTTGCGATGAATCAAAAGTTCGATGTTGACCCACAAGCGTGGAAGATCGTAGACGATAAGTTGTATTTAAACTACAACAAAGATGTTCAGAAAGCATGGTTAAAAGACGTACCAGGCAACTTGAAAACAGCTGAGCAGAATTGGCCTGAACTAAAAGGCCTAACACCTGAAGAAGCACAAGCAAAAAACGGCTAATTCTTCTTCATAAAATGCAAGAACGATAAAACCTACAAAGCCAGTATTCAACATACTGGCTTTTTTGGCGCTATAACAAAATAGAGTCGGAGAATAAAAGACTCTCAGTGAGTTTATATGCGTTTTCTATCACTCTTCAAAGCGATCGGACGATATCCAAAAGTCTTTAATGAATTGCCTGAAATCGGCTGTATCATCTTCTTCCAATAAACTTTCACGTCCAGCTTTGGCAACATCAGCACCCACGGTTTCTTCAAGCATATGACATAAGCCAAGAATGTATTGAGATGACATTTCTGGATGGCCTTGCGTCGTTAAAATTTGATTCTTATATTGAGTCACAAAATACGGTGTGAAATCGCTTTTTGCGCAAACCTCAAAACCTTCCGGTAACACATCCACCTGATCTTGATGAAAGACTAACAAGTTTAACGCCTGCCCTTTCTGCCAACCTATTTTACTAGCTGGCGGATGACACCATTCATTTTGATAATGCCCAATGCCCCAGCCTTTTTCTGATTTAGAGACAGAACCGCCTAATGCACAAGAAATGGCTTGATGGCCAAAACACACACCTAGCAGCTTTTTATTCGCCGCCACTATGTCACGAATACAGGCAAACAACGGCGCGATCCAAGGTAAATCTTCATACACTCCCGCTTTACTACCAGACACAATAAACCCATCGAACTGTTCCACTTTCGGGAAGCTTTGCTCAATATCTCCATGCTCATTGGTGCTTAAATAAATCGGAAAAACAGTCAGTTCATCTGTTTCATTAATCACATCGAGAAACATATTTCGATAACCTCCAAACTCACTTAACAGCTCAGAGTTGGATTCATCACACAGTAGCAATGCTATTTTCATTCTTTTCCTTTGATTCTTCGAAGACAAGAGAATTGCGATTTTGGTTTTTAATAAGAAAAAAGGCCACACATAAAAAAATTGGCTAACAAATGTCAGCCAATTTCATATTCTACGAGCATTAAAGAATACTTATTTTGAAATAAATTGATTCCAAAAAGTATTCTTTTCCAGTCTGATTAGTACTCAAACTTGTGCGCTGTGTACAGTTTGAAAGCGGCTTCCCATACTTTGCCAACAGTGCCATTGCCAACTGTTTTGCCATCAATGCTTGTTACAGGCGCGATTTCTTTACTTGAGCTAGTTACCCAAACTTCGTCCGCATTAAAGACTTCTTCCATTGTGATATCACGTACTTCAAACGGAATAGAGCCGTCTTTTTCCAAAATATCAAGAATCAGCTTACGCGTAATACCT
The DNA here is from genome assembly GCF_047525555.1 of Marinomonas algae. Taxonomy (NCBI): domain Bacteria; kingdom Pseudomonadati; phylum Pseudomonadota; class Gammaproteobacteria; order Oceanospirillales; family Oceanospirillaceae; genus Marinomonas; species Marinomonas algae. The sequence goes on from NZ_JBLIXK010000002.1 coordinate 28,393, forward strand.
GGTAAGATTTGGTTATCTAAAACAGGCGTAATTACCACACCGTCTTTCACGATAAACGCATTAGAAGAGCTAGCTTCCGTCAACACATTGTCTTCGTTATAAAGTAGGATCTCATCGTTTCCACCTTCATAACCTTGTTGGAAATGCATAACGTTACCTAGCAATGCCGTTGATTTAATATGGCAACGCTTCCAACGCATATCTTGAGTCGTACCAACAGAAAAACCTTTTGCTGTGCTAGCGTCTGCTTCTACAGGTGGTTTGATTGCATTGGTCATGGCAAAGATCGTTGGCTCAACGTTTTCTGGGTAAGCATGGTAACGCTTTACGTCAGCACCACGGCTCACTTGCAAGTACACACCAAGGTTGCCATTGCCATTTTTACTTAGCAACGTTTGGATAATTTCTTTCCATTCTTCTAACGTTTTTGTGCTCTTGATGCCAATCGCTGCTAGGCCATCAAACATACGCTGCATGTGAGGCTCTAAACCAACGGTCTTACCATCGTAAGATGGAATCACTTCATAAATGCCATCGCCAAAAAGAAAACCACGATCAAGTGGTGAAATTTTCGCGTCTTCAATTGGCATGAAAGTGCCATTTAAATAAACAGTGCTCATTGTTGTCTCCGTATCAATAATCAAGGCACTTACTTATCGTTATGTAAGTGCCATAAAGTTAAAAGCCCGACAAGCGGCGCAATTCTAAAATTAAAGCGTCTCCGACTTCGACGTCTTGACCATCTTCTGTAAGCTGGTTTAAGCGAGTCACGCCATCCACACTGCCTAAACTGGATAAATAACGCAGAATCTCCAACGGATTGATGTCTGCCAATAAATCCGTATTAGCTAATCGACCTATCATAGCGATCAAGCCATAAGCGCCCCAGTTGGACACATCCGCTACCAATAATTCATCGCATTTCGTCGTCGCAGCCACTATGTCTAAAGATTTCAGCGCTTCTGTAATATTGCCCATACCGATTTCATTACCGCCATCGCCAATCGCAATGGTTGGGCAAGTCGCCTGATTCATAAAGCTATCGAAGCAGGCAGAACGAGCGCTGATGTTTTCACCACGCATGTTGTAATAATGGCCGTCTTCCGCCTGACCTGGACGCTCAATGGAAAACACCACTTTCGGTTGCAACTCATCTAATACTGCTTGCGCTTCTTGGTCTTGCTTGTCGTGTTTGCCAAGCTGAATATCAATCACTCGATAATCATTTTTAAGCGCTTGGGACAAAGGCGCACCACACACAATGTAAGGTGTTGAGCCAATTTTCTCTAATGTTTTATAAAGCGCAATTGCTCCTAATGGGCCGTCTGTTTCGAACGTATCTGTGACAGGAAAACCGGTACCAATAAGCACAACGCCCTTTGCATCAAACAAGGTTTGCGCAGCTCGTAAACAGTAACCTTCTTGCAAAGCAGGTCGCACATCGGCCATGCCGCGTAAATTGCGAGCCACTAGGGCTTCTTCAATATTGGTACTGATTGTCTCAAGTGAGTTCGACATTTCTATTTCCTATCATGGATAAGTGAGCTCTGGATTAATCCAGACTCAATAACTGTATTTGTGATTCTTTGTATTCCGCCAACAAGTTAATAGCGTGAGCATCTTCAATGCTTACCGCTTCAAAAAACACCTTATTACCTTGTGTCATTTGCGCCAATCGAGCTGTATCTCGCGCCATTACGGAACCCAACTTTGGGTAGCCGCCAATGGTTTGTCGATCGTTCAACAAGATGATTGGCTGCCCGTCTGGCGGTAGCTGAATCGCTCCGTGACAAATCCCTTCAGACAACATGTTACTGATCGTTGAGCGGCACTCTGGGCCAGTTAAGCGATAGCCCATGCGGTCCATGCGCTCACTAACCGTGTATTCGCTGCTAAAAAAGTGCGCTTTATCAACACGGCTAAAACTGTCTGCTTGATAACCCAGCACCACTCTTAATGGCTGAATCTTGTACGCTTTTTCACTTGAGCTATTCTGCGGATACACAGGTCGGCTGTTCTCTGGCATCATCAGCATTGGCTTGGCTTCCAAAGGTGCTAACTCAATGCTTGTCCCTTTGCTTAATGCTTCACCGCTTAACCCGCCCATTTTTTCTCGTACTACAGTGGCGCTACTGCCAAACTGTGGCGCTACTTGTAAACCACCTTGTACAGCAATATAGATACGGCATCCGGCGCTAGCAAAGCCCAGTTTTAATACGTCACCCGCATTCACTGACAAGGTTTGCCATTGTTCAACCGCTTGGTTATTCAGTTTTACATCAACCTCAGCGCCCGTCACAGCAATTTGTGTTGCTTGAGTAAACTCAGCCACAAAACCACCGATACTGACTTCAATCGCACTGGCATTATCATCATTACTACACAATCGATTTGCCCAACAAAAAGCAAATGGATCCATTGGGCCACCAACGGTTAAACCAATACGATGCTGACCAAGGCGACCACCATCTTGCACCAAAGCCAAAACTCCCGGATTGTTAACAATCAAACCGGACTTTGTCTGAGAAGAAAGGTTGTTTGTACTCACAAAACACCTCCCATAGAAATAAACTCAGCTTTAGAAATGGCTTCAAACTTCACTTTATTACCCGTCGCCAATGGCATACTCGGTGTTTTTAATGGTTCAAACATAGGCACAGGGCATAAACCAATAAGGTTCCAACCACCAGGAGAAACTGATGGATAAACCGCTGTTTGTCTGTCTGCAATCGCAACCGCACCTTTCGGTACCGCTTTACGAGGCGTGGATTTACGAGGCGCAGCAATGCGCTCATCCACTTGCCCTAAAAAGGCAAAACCTGGAGCAAAACCAATCGCATACACTTGATAAAGCCCAGCTTGATGAATAGCAATCACCTCATCGGTTGTTAATTGCACATTTCTCGCCAATTCTTCAAGGTCTGGCGCGGCTTCTACACCATAATAAACAGGCAAAGTAATAATCGGAGCATTGCCCTCTTCTGCAGTATTATCTGCCTGTTGTGCCGCTTCTATTTGAGAAATAATTGTCTGCAAATATTGTTTCAGCGAGTAATAGTTGTAACGGTTGTGATCATAAATAATCAGCAACGAAGCATAAGATGGAACAAGATCAATAATACCATCGCCAACCAAAGCTTCTAATGCTTGTGTCATCGCGTAAATTTGCGCACTGGACGCATCGCTGACTTCGTCAGAAAAATACAAAATTAATGCATTTTCACCGGCTACTTCTATCTTCATTTTTTATCCTGTTACCATTGCTTTGATTGCTTCAATTGCACGAACACCAGCTTCGTTATCGCCGTGAACACACAAAGTATCAACCTCTAGAGCCAGTTCTGTACCACTGACCGTTGTCACTGTGCCTTTTTCTACTAATTGTTTCACTTGTGCCAGCATTTTCTCTTTCGTATGCACTGCACCTTCTTTTGAGCGAGCAAGCAAACGACCATCGTCGTCGTAGCAGCGATCGGCAAAGGCTTCAAACGCCAGTGTAATACCCAATGCTTGCGCTTCTTTTTTATGCTCTTCCGAAGCAGGCGTTGCTTGCAAAACAAGGCGAACAGGACGATAGTAATTTGCCACCGCCTGCATGATATTCTTGCGAACAAAAGCATCAGCCATCATGTCGTTATACAAAGCGCCATGGGGCTTCACATACGTCATTTCTAACCCCTGACAACGTGCCATACCGTCTAACGCTGCCATTTGATATTGCACAAGGCTTTGAATTTCTTCCGCTGAACATTTCATACTACGACGACCAAATCCAACCAGATCTGGATACGCAGGATGCGCACCGACTTCCACACCATGTTGAGCCGCTAAGGCTAGCGTTTTTGTCATCCACAAAGGGTCGCCCGCATGAAAACCACAGGCAATATTCGCCTGATCAATATGAGGCATTGCTTCGCTGTCTAAGCCCATTTTCCAAGAGCCGAAACTTTCCCCAAGATCACAATTTAGTTTCATTACTACACATCTCAAATTTGTTACAAAATCATTAGCTCAATCAGGCTATGACGACTTAAAGCACTGCCAACTGACTATTGCGCAAATCCGTCACCAACATACAACCAGGGCTGTGAGTAATGCACAAAGGTGGCTTAGCTTGTTCTAGCGCGACCTGAGGTGTAACACCACAAGCCCAAAACACTGGCACTTCACCTTCTTTAATGGTTACCGCATCGCCAAAATCTGGCTGGTCAATATTACTAATACCGATGTCAGCAGGATTACCAAAATGCAAAGGCGCACCATGAACAGAAGGGAAACGTGTGCAAATTTGAATGGCACGAATCGCGTCTTTTGGCTTCATTGGACGCATGCTCACAACGGTTGTGCCTGAAAATGGTCCAGCAGAGCGACACTCAATATTGGTGCGATACATAGGTACGTTCACGTTTTCTGTGATATTACGAATTTCCAATCCGTCCGCCACCAAAGCTTCCTCAAAAGAGAAAGAACAACCTAATACAAATGTCACTAAATCATCTTGCCAAACGTCACTAATGTCTGTGACTTCATCAACTACTTCGCCATTACGGAAGACTTTATAACTTGGCACGTCAGTACGAATATCAACGTCCTGACCAACCGAAGGCAATAGAAAATCACCCGGATTGTCAGACATTCCAACAATTGGGCATGGCTTAGGATTCATTTGGCAGAACTTTAAAAAGTCGTCAGCCCAGCTTTTTGGCAGGATCACAATGTTGCCTTGAACAAAGCCAGAAGACACACCAGATGTGTTTGTTTTCCACTCGCCAGAACGAATCAATGCTCTGACTTCTGCTGGCGTCATTGCTTGCGCTGCTTTTTCATGAACAGACATAAATACCCCTTACAAATGCGATTTTTCCGAATTAAACCATCAAAGCCCTAAATCTGCTACAAATAGAATACAGGAGAGCCAAAAAAACTTAAAAACAAAAACATTACAAAATAATCACCTTAAAAACTAATATTTTTCAGTCATAAAAACCAAAACACAAAAAACAGATCCATAACATAAAATGAGATGTTCAAAAGGTGATTTTCTGTCGTTCTGCGCTTTCGTTGCAATACTTCTGCCAAGCACTCTCAATAAAGCAAACAAAAGCTTCATAAGAAGAGAGACGAACAATAAAAGCACAACAGGAATAAACGACATTCTTTAATTTATATAATGTGCCCTAATACTAGACAAAGCTACCCTATCTATCTTGAAAGTTATTGAAATGAACTGTGTTACCCGCTGATAAAACCCCGTAAAATCCCTGCTATTGGTACATGTGTGCTGTTAAGTGAAATGACAACAAGATAAGAGACTGTAGAATGACAGAACAAGTTAAAGTAATCGCAACGCACAATGGAAACTTTCACGCAGACGACGTATTTGCTGTCGCCGCCCTTAAACACATTTTGCCTTCCATAAAATTAATCCGCACACGTGACTTAAACGTCATCGCCAAAGCAGACATAGTGTTAGACGTAGGTGGAATATACGATCCAGAAACAGACCGTTTCGATCATCACCAAAAAGGTGGCGCAGGCGCACGAGAAAACGGCATTCCCTTTTCATCCTTTGGATTAATCTGGCAAAAATACGGAGTGGAAATCTGCTCGGACAGCAAAGAAATCGCCGATTCATTAGACAAAAACCTGGTATCCGTTATCGATGCGATCGACTGCGGACACGTAGAGGGTGTTCAAACTGGTATCAGCCTAAGCCAAACCATTTCCATGTTTAACCCAACATGGCAGGAAGAAAGCAGCTTTGATGAGTGTTTTAACGAAGCCGTTGACTACGCATCACGCCTATTAACGAGATTCATTGCCGCGGCCAGCGGAGGCATAAACGCAAAAGAAATCGTCGCCAACGCCATAGAAAAAGCCGCAGACCCAAGAGTGATTGTGTTAGAGCAATACACGCCGTGGAAAACCACTGTGCTTAGACTATCGCAAAACGCCTTGTTTGTGGTTTACCCATCCGAAACAGGACAATGGCGCATTCAAACCGTACCGGTTGAACTGGGTTCATTTGAAGACCGCAAAAAACTGCCTGCTCCTTGGGCTGGATTGTCAGACAAGGAACTGCAAGACGTCACAGGATTAAGCGACGCCATGTTCTGTCACAACGGCTTATTTATCGCAGGCTGCGCCTCATTTGAAAACACCATGAAAATGGCGCAAATGGCACTGGAAGCGTAAATCGCGCTCATAAAAAAACCGATGTTATGAAAATAGCATCGGTTTTTTCGTTTAAAGGGATCAGATCCCTTTAAGTTAAAACATTTCACCACTCTGCTTATCCGCTAATTTTAAAGAAAGATAGCTCTTTATTTTGCTTAATAATCAATTCAGAGAGGCTTTGTATTTCAGTTTCAGTCTCTTTAACTGAATCCACATTTTCATTCACTAAATCAAATGTTCTAACTGCATTTTTGTCTATGCCTTCAGTAACATCCTGTTGTTGCTGTGAAGCCGTAGCGACAAGGGTGTTTGTATCAGAAATTGTGTTAACCGATTCCACAATGTTATCAAAAGAAGCTTTAACATTTTTTGAGATCACAACAGACTCTTTTATTGAGCTAACATTATTAATCATGTTCTCATTGGCTTTTTCTGACTGGGCCTGCAATTTAGCAATAATCTCTTGTATATCTTTTGTCGATTCTTGGGTTTTTGCGGCTAGACTCCTCACTTCATCGGCCACAACAGCAAAACCACGCCCTTGCTCACCTGCTCGTGCTGCTTCAATGGCTGCGTTTAACGCCAATAAGTTTGTTTGCTCTGAAATAGAGTTAATAACATTCGTTACTTCACTAATATCAAAAGAGTTATTTTTTAATTGCTCTATCATAGAAGCCGTATCTTGTACGGATTGATTGATGCTTTCTGTTAACGCAATAGATTGATCAAGCGCATGACTTCCTTCGTCAAGGTTCTTAATTGCTCTTTTCGTTTCATCTTGAGCCTGTACAGCATTCAGAGACATTTCTTTTGATGTACTCGAAAGCTCACTAATCGCTGTCGATATTTCACTGATTTGTAGCATCTCATTTTGAGTGTTTCGGGATGTCTTCTCCATTACATTGGTTAATTTATTTGATGACGACATTACGTTATCAGATACAGAAATTAAAGATTCAACAATAAGTACCAACTCTTGGCTTAACGCCTGACAGGATGACGTCAGTATCGATAACTCACTGTTACCAGTCACTGCAATATGTGTTTTTTTGATTTTGCCAACAGAAAGGTCTTTTAATGTAGATGAAACAGAAGCCAAAGAGCTTGTTAATGATTTGGTAATAAAATATATAACAAATAGGATCGTAAAGAAGAGCAAGGTACTCATACCGATAATCAGAGTTCGAGTTTCATCACTGATAACAATAATATTATTACTGAATGAATCGAGCTTCCCGCGGGCAAATACTTCAAATTCTTTAGAAATAGACATAGCTTCCTCTATGTCCTTGTCTTGAATCGACTCTTCAAGCTTTTTAATAACCGCTTTATCGCCTAAAAAACGCTCTTCCAATACCTTTATTTTCTGTTGTGCCTGATCAAACTCACTATTTAAGATAAACGCTTTAATATCTTTAATCGCTAAGAGCACAGTGATTGGATGTCGTTCCATTTTTATTAGGTTTTCATGAATATTATCGAACTTAGTATTAACCGTTAAAGCAATAACAAGAAAACCAATAAATATAACCCCACATAAAGACAGCATAATTGTCTTAAGGTTGTACTTAACCAGCAAATTATTCATGTAAATTTTTCCTATTTTTTTAAAATTCAACGACAAAGCAGAACATTTCCTAAATTAAGCTATATTCCTTAGCAACTCCTCTACTATCTTAGTTGTTAATCTAAATATTTCCCATTTTTTAATACCCCTGAATTCTTGTCTCCCGTGGTCTTTAACAATACGAGGCCTTCAAAACATACTTTGGATCTATATCGACAGTTTTCAATAACACCTTGGCTGGCCTTGTTGGTTGGTGTTTAGGAACTGCAAGACGTCACAGGTTTAGACGACGCCATGTTCTGTCACAACGGCTTATTTATCGCAGGCTGCGCCTCATTTGAAAACACCATGAAAATGGCACAAATGGCGCTGGAGTATTAGAAGCATTTAAGACAAAAAAGACCGATTTTCTCATTTAACAATTGAGGCACGCCTCATAAAATCGGTCTTTTTTATTTGCTAGAATTGGAAGCGTGATTGTTCAATCATAGAAATAAACAAGCATTTACCCTAGACCTGTACACGCCGCAGATACTTTCCAAAACTTCTTTTGTAGATCGACTTTTTTCGCGCGTTTATGCGGATTAATCTGTTTTTTCTTATAAAAATATTTCCCTGACACACCCTCAACTTCAGGAGATGTACAAAGATAAATAGACGTGCTCGCACCCTGTTCTGGCTTTTTTAAGTTTTTAACTATCTTCCGCCTAATCATCCCAATAATCCCTTTCGAATCAGGCCATATATTGCTTGCTACTCCTCCCGGATGTAGCGCATTTACAGTCACTTTATGATCGCTTAAACGCTCAGCTAACTCTTGAGTGAAATAAATATTCGCTAACTTTGAATCCGCGTAAGTGATAAGCCCACGATAAGGTCGTCGCTCTTTAATCGTATCCCCAGAAAATTTAATCTTTCCTTTCATATGAGCTTTAGAAGAAACATTAACAACTCGTGCTCCAGGGGTCTTTATCAGTGCATCTAACAAGAGGTTTGTTAACAAGAAAGGTCCCAAATGATTAACCCCCATTGTCAATTCGAAACCATCAACAGACTTTTGCTTATCAAGACAAACCACTCCCGCATTATTGAGTAAAACATCAAGGCGATTGTGTTTTTGATTAAACTGACTAACAAAGTGTCGAATAGACTCAAAACTCGATAAATCTAAAGGGATAAAAGACAGCTGAGCATTGGGAACCGATGCTTTAATTTCTTCCATGACATCAAATACTGACTTCTCATTGCCGTAGGCGGTTTCCCTGCATGCCATGACAACATGAGCGCCCATTTCACACAACTCAAGTGCTGATTGTTTTCCAATACCAGAATTTGAACCAGTAACAATGACCGTTTTATTCAACATCAGCATATTAAACTTCTTCCTTAGGCATCTACTGAATCCCCTATTAGAGATTCAACACCTCATGTTCTCCGCACAAAAACGAAGAACCATTAATAATAAGTAACCTCACGATTATCAATGACCCTATTGATTTCCAACAATATTCTCAAGATATTTTTTTCTAACAGGGCATCAGGTTTTAACTTTAAGAAAATCAGACTCCTTTAAGTATTCGTCCAGCTCATTTCAAACTGTTCTTTCCCTGTATGTTCACAGGTACATTTTCCGACATCAACGAAGCCATGATAAAGATAAAACTGATGTGTTTTTTCATTCTCGGCATAAACCGTTAAAGTGAGTTCCCTGTACTTGCCTTTTACATGGTTTAATAACTGAGTGCCGATACCAGCAGATTGTGATTTTGGGTCTACAAAAATAGCGGGTATGCTCCCTTCATAATAAGATACAAAACCCAGAATATTTCCTGCGTCTTCATAAACCCAGGATTCACAATTCGGTAAATACATATCACGCATGTTCTTCTTCTGAGAGCGCCAATAGTCGTCAGAAATGAAGTTGTGAGCTTTAATTGATGCCGAAAACCAGATAGATACGGCACGATCTAGATCTTCCGTGCGTAATTGTCTAATCATATTTTCTCCAATAATTCATAAAATCGAATGATGGCTAATAGCCTTTTTTAAATCTTCGGGATGCGTTCTGGGTGCTATTTATTAACTTGCCAAACGCTTTGTCTTTGGATCTTTTCTCTGCCAACGAGGCGCCATTGAAAGCTTGCTCTCGCATCAGTTTTTGATAATTCATTAGGCGTCGTTCCGACAGGAGCCCAGATGCAATGGCTTGCTGAATGGCGCAATCAGGTTCAGAGGTGTGTGTACAACCAGAGAAACGGCACGTATCTGCAAGCTCAGCTATCTCGCTGAAAGTCTCCTTAACGCCTTGCTCACAACGACTGAGTTGCAGCTCTCGCATTCCTGGTGTGTCCATAAGAATCCCGCCTTGAGGAAGGAGCTTGAGCGCCCTGTGAGTCGTGGTATGCCTTCCTTTGCTATCTTCTTCTCTAATGTCTCCTGTCTGCTGAGACTCATAACCAATTAACGCGTTTACTAACGTAGATTTTCCAACTCCAGACGATCCTAAAAACGCCAGAGTAGAACCGTCGTAGCAGTAGCTTTTAAGCGGTTTAATATCGTCTTTATCCAACGCATTTATCGTGTAAACCACCAACATAGGATCGAGCTCTTGAACCTGTAACCGTTTGCTATCGGACTCTTCACATAAATCAGATTTAGTCAGAATGACCACAGGCTCAACCATTGCTTCCCGTGCAATGGCTAAATATCGCTCTATTCTGTTAAGGCTAAAATCGTGATTGAGCGAGCAGACAATCATGACGGTATCAACATTGGCCGCTATCAGTTGTAGTGAGACTTTGGAGCCAGAAGCTTTACGCTGGAATATCGACTGTCGCTCTAAAAGACGGCATATTCTCAATGCCTCATCGAACAATACCCAGTCACCTACGCAGAGTTGTTCATCAAAAGACAAAGGCCTTAAGCTTGATTTACCTTGCGGAGACATAACGACAATGCGATCTCTGTGCTGTTCCACAACCCGACCAATAGCGAGATTGCTAAGCTCTTCAAGATTGACTTGTTGTTGAAAGAAAGGCTTCCAGCCAAGCTGTTGAAGTGTAGGGGTTGGGCTGTTCATATTGTTGTTCCATTAAACTGTTCAGATCATAATAGTGAAACGGAAGCGAACAAGATTGAACATTTCCGGCAGATTATGTGGAGCTAACCCCACCATAAACATCAATCGTTAAACCTCGTTCTTTTTCATATGTTTTAGGGGTTAAGCCAATGTGCTTTTTTAAATAGCGAATAAGATGTGGTTGGTCACTAAAACCAAACTGAAAGGCGATCTCAACCCAATCAATATCATCTGCATCTCGCTGATAAAGGTATTCCAACATCGCCTCAAGTTTATTCATAGATTGGCACTGTTTTAGCGTTAAGCCCGTCACTCTGTTGAAACTTCTTTCTAATCTACGTTGTGAGCAATAGAGCTGGTTGCCCAGTTCAGAAATTGTGCCTGAGTTCAGCACGTTAAGTGCCTTTCGAGTAATCAGGCTATGTTGATCCTCGTGACTGTTTAACGCCAAGGGTAGAAACAAACTATCCAATGTCTCACAACACAAATCTGGGTTACTTCGCGCCAGTTCAATCAGTTGCGTTTCACTCTCAAATAAATCAGCAAACAACATACTTAGCTGAACTTCGTCCACGCAATCGAGTATCGGCTGTTGGCCTGAAAATGCTGACAGTGAATAAAGAGCTCCAACATGAAATTTGACGCCAAGATGAGCAAAAGGTCTGGAGTGATCGAGTTGATAGGTCTGATGGTGAGGGAACAACCAGTGACTTCCTTTACCCTTCACCACGCCAAGATTCATATCATAGTGATAATCCTGCTTCTCTGGAGAAATAATAAGATGAGCAGACGGATCTGGGTTTAATTTGGGGTAATCGAAACTCTTGCCATCTGGTCGTTTTTCAATAAACCAATAACACTCGATGTATTTTGCTACTTCAGGTATTTTTGATGGCTTCAACCAGTGAATCATAATGCTCTCAAAAAATGTGCGATATGGACAATCACTAAATGCTAGGTTCGTGATCAAATTCTATCTGAATTATACGGTTTAAAGGTCTTAGCCCCGCTCGATGTATTGCTTTTTGTGCTCCCAAATTGCTACTTTCCGTTGAGCAAATAGCGAGTAAACCACGTTCATTTGCTAACCCCACTAAACGGCTTAACACGCGAGTCGCTATGCCTTGGCCTCGTTCAGACTCAGCGACAATCATGCCTAGATCGGCATATTTCGTCTGATACTCATCAAATAAACGGCATTCTCCCGTTGCTAATAATGCACCGTCTTTCCAATAACCCCAAAGCTCTTTTCGTTCGATTAGGTTATCAAAGTACCCAGATAACCATTCTGCAGGCGCACCAATATTCTTCGTTGCAAATTCAACGAAGCTTGGTAACTGCTCCTGACCTGCAAGAACTAACTCTAAGTCTATTGCGTTTTTAGAATCGAAAGGAGCAACTTGCTGATACATTAGCGCATTCACGTTAAATGAAGAGGAATTATCAAGGCAAAGTGACAGGTAACGAGGCTCAGCTGTACTCACAAACGCACCTTTAATCAAACCGATCACCGAGCTGTTTTGCTCTGCAATCAAATTAAACAATTCTCTCGGTTGAGTGTGAGCTGACTCTGACAAATAAAACTGCAACATATAACCGTCACCATTAATGCAGCAATAGCCCATTAATAAGTCACCCTCATAAAAACCGTAATGAGAAGACATAGGAACAAAACCAAAGTGCCACATTCCATCAAGTGGTGCTGTTGATTGCTCAAAATACTGCTTTTTAAATTCGTTAATTTCTTCTAATTCTTCAATGGGCTTAATTACTAACATGGCTATTTTTCCTAACTATAAATGTAATATTACTGTGAAAGAAAACACCACATCAGAGACGACGTATCGCTTTCAATAACGAAAATAGTAGGCAATGGTAGACATGAAAGATTGAACAAAAACGGCAATATGTATTAGGTGATTGCGGAGTTTAAAGGGGTATTTAATCAGCCACCCGCTTACGCGTTAATCCTATCCCTAAAATGATTAGTATCATCGCCGCTAGGCTGTGCCATTCAATGGCTTCGCCCAATAGAAGCACGCCAGTGAAATAAGCCACAACAGGAATCACGTAATTAATGTACGAAAGAAACGTAGGGCCCGCCGTGGCGATAACAGCAAATAAGAGAATGGTGCCAAATGCAGTTGGGCCAACACCTAACCACAACAAGGATAACGTGGCTTTTAAAGAGTAACTTTGTTGCCACGGTAAATCTTGCCACAACCACAATGGCAAGATAACAATGCTGGAAATAATCATCATACCAGCCGCTTTGACAACGGGATTATAAGAAGGCAATCGCCTCACTAAAATGGCATTTATCGCATAACTAAACGTAGCGAGAAAAATCAATAAACCACTTATTAAGTTACTGTGAGCATTAACCAAGGATGGCCAAAGCACAATCGCCACGCCAGTAATGCCTAATACAAAACCGAAGATCTTAAATCGATTAAGACTTTCTCCTACCACAAAATAATGTGCCAAGATCATGGTCGCCAACGGCATAAATGCCATCAACAATCCCGTAATGCCTGAACTAATGTCCTTCTGGCCTGTGGAAATCAGAAAGAATGGTAACAGATTCCCCATAATACCCAGCAGCAAAAATACCGCCCAAGCCAACGGCTCCACCGGCAAACGCCAACCTTTAGCATACATAAAGAGCGTTAGAATAATCGCTGCAATCAAGACTCTGAGAGAGACTATCGCCACTGGGCTAAAGCTTTCTAGTGAGACAGCGGTAAACATAAATGACGTCCCCCACAGCAGAATAAGCATCAGCAGAGAAAGCCAGTTTTTAAAAGTCGGAGTGTCGTTGTGAGCCATGTAATTGATCCAATTAGCTTTAAAGGGGTCAGATCCCTTAAACACCGAGTAAAGTTATAGAGTTAACATCGTGATTATTTTTAAGGGATCTGACCCCTTTAAGTCATTACAAGTAGCGTTCTTCTAAATGCTTTCTAAAGTGCGAGGCATTCAGCGTCTCGCCCGTGGCACGTTTCACCAGTTCATCCGTGGTATGAAGCGATGCCTGTGACCAGATGTTGCCGCTAAGCCATTGGAAGATTGGGCTTAGGTCGCCGTTTTGAATAGCTGCTTCTATGTCGACGCTGTTGGTCATGGTCGCTTTGTATTGCGCGGCGTACATGGCGCCAAGTGTGTAGCTTGGGAAGTAGCCGAAGGCGCCGTCTGTCCAGTGAATGTCTTGCATGCAGCCGTTTTTAAAGTTGCCTTTGGTGGTGATGCCAAGAGCCGTTTTCATTTTCTCATCCCAAATGTCTGGCACGTCTGTGTGTTCAATCACGCTGTTAATTAAGTCGCGTTCGATCTCATAACGCATGATGACGTGCGCTGGGTAAGTCAGTTCGTCGGCGTCCACTCGGATAAAGCCTTTTTCAACGCGAGTGTAGAGTTTGTAGAGATTCTCTTCCGCGAATACTGGGTCTTTGTGTGCGCTGAAAGCGTCAGCAGAAAGACGTGACAAATGGGTGATGAAATCTTTGCTGCGGCCAATTTGCATTTCAAAGAACAAAGACTGGGATTCATGAATTCCCATGGAGCGGGCTTCACCAACTGGCAAACCTGAAAAGGCTTTTGGTAAACCTTGTTCATAACGCGCGTGGCCGGTTTCGTGAACGATGCCCATGAGCGCTTGTATAAAGTCACTTTCATCGTAGCGCGTTGTGATGCGCACATCAGACGGCACGCCACCACAAAATGGATGAACACTTTGGTCAAGGCGGCCGTGGTCGAAATCGAACTTTAATAGCTTCATGATTTCTAAACCCAATGATTTTTGCGCGGCGGTTGGGTAAGTGCCAGATGGCATTATGATGGATTCAGACGCTTGCTTGGTGAGTGCTTTTTCGATCAGTTCTGGCAACCATGTTTTTACATCGGAAAAAAGCACATCAAGCGACGCCGTCGTCGTGCCCGGTTCAAACTTGTCGAGCATGGCGTCATAAGAGGTTAAACCAAGCGCTTCGCCTCGGATTTTTGCCTCCTCGCGAGATAAGGCAACCACTTCTTTCCAGTTTTTCTCGAAGCCTATCCAGTTGTTTTCTTGGCGTTGTGATCGCCATGCGTGTTCGCATTTTGAACCAGCGATAGATTGCGCTTGTACCAAGTCTTCTGGCAAAAGCGTGGCTTGCAGCCATTGGCGTTTCATTTCTCGCAAGCTGGCGGTTTGTTCTGTGTTTAAGGCTTCGTTTTCTGCATTGTTAAACCACTCGCCAAGCTGTGGCTGAGTCGATAAACGATGTACATGAACAGACAATTCCGCCATGGCGTTTGAACGAGCTTCGTTGCCACCAGCAGGCATGTTTGCAGCAGCGTCCCAACCCAACATGGCTTGAGCATGATTAAAGTGGCTAATAGTTTGATAGTGGGCGGTGAGTTTTTCGTAATGTGACATAAAATTCGGCTCTGCTTGTTCGAGGCTGTTGTTTAAAAACGATTATCAGCATCTTATTACATCCCTCTTTCGTGGAACAGACCAAGCCAAAAACAAGCACAATAAAGGTGATTCACAATTACTAAACGTAATGGTAAAGAAATTTAACTATCCCCTATTGACGCGAGCTCTAATCTCAATTAACTTTACCATATCGTTTAGTTAATAGTTGAGACGAAGATGACACTTCGTCCGTTCCAGTAGGAGTCTTTCATGAAAAGCAATAATGGTTATTACGGAGAATTTGGCGGCAGCTACATTCCCGAAATACTCTACCCTAGCCAACAACAAATTCTTCATGCTTTTGAAGAAGCGAAAAATGACCCAGAGTTTATTGCAGAACTGAAAGACACTTGGCAGAACTACTCTGGTCGCCCTACGCCGTTAACCTTTTGTAAGAACTTAACGGAGCATTTTGGTGGTGCTCAGATTTACCTAAAACGCGAAGATCTAAACCAGTCTGGCGCGCACAAAATGAACAATGTAATTGGCCAAGCTTTATTGGTTAAACGCATGGGGAAAAAGCGCGTTATTGCGGAAACAGG
This sequence comes from Marinomonas algae, assembly GCF_047525555.1. Classification (NCBI taxonomy): domain Bacteria; kingdom Pseudomonadati; phylum Pseudomonadota; class Gammaproteobacteria; order Oceanospirillales; family Oceanospirillaceae; genus Marinomonas; species Marinomonas algae. The sequence goes on from NZ_JBLIXK010000002.1 coordinate 44,217, forward strand.
CGCAGGTCAACACGGCGTTGCAACAGCTTTGATCGCTGCGCGTCTTGGCTTGGAATGTACCATTTACATGGGTGCGAAAGATGTAAAACGCCAATATCCAAACGTGTTCTGGATGAAGCAGCTTGGCGCAACCGTTGTATCTGTGGCCGAAGGTTCACAAACACTGCGTGATGCCCTCGATGAAGCCCTACGTGACTGGTCTTCTAGCCATGAGGAAAGCCATTATTTGATCGGTACAACCTGTGGTTGTGCGCCTTTCCCTGAAATGGTGGCCTTCTTTCAATCCGTCATTGGTGAAGAAGTAAAAGAGCAAAGCCAAGCGCAATTTGGACAATATCCAGATCGTTTGTACGCTTGTGTAGGTGGCGGTTCTAATGCTGCGGGGATCTTCCTACCCTTTTTAGATGAAGAAAAAGTGGAAATGGTCGGCGTAGAAGCAGGCGGCAAAGGCTTAGAACTAGGCCAACATTCCATTCGTTTGTCTCACGGCTTAGGCACCAAAGGGATCGCCCAAGGTTTTGCGACCATGTTTTTACAAGATGCAAACGGTCAATTGCAAGACACACATTCCATCGCAGCAGGTTTGGATTATGTGGGTGTTTCACCAATTATTGCGCACCTTGCACAAGAAGGCCGTATTCAAATGAAGTACGCCATGGACGATGAAGTCGTTGACGCTTGTTCATTATTGTTACGCAAAGAAGGCATTATTCCTGCGCTTGAATCATCTCATGCGTTGGCGGGTGCTTTTAAAGACGCGCCAAACTTGCCGAAAGACAGCCGCATCGTTATCAACCTTTCTGGTCGTGGCGACAAAGACATTTTCAATGTGGCAAAAGCTATGAACGATGAAACCTTCCCTGATTTCTTGGAAGATTATTTGGCTGACTACAAAGAACACCTAAACCACTCAGATAAAGGAGAAGCCTAAGCATGAGTCAATTAGCGAACTACATCAGCGAAAAGCGCCAGCAAAAGCCAATCCTATCCATGACGCACGTGGTTTATGGTTATCCGTCTATTCAAGAAAGTCTGGATTGGATGGCGGCATTATTAGCAGCAGGCGCGGACTTCATCGAAGTTCAGTTTCCATTCTCGGACCCAGTTGCCGATGGCCCAACCATAGTCGCAGCTTGTCACGGTGCGCTGCACAAACAAAATCCAAGCGTCGAACAATGCCTCACAGACATTGGCAAGCTCAGCCGCGATTTTCCAGAAAGCCGCATTGTACTAATGAGCTACCTCAACCCTATGTACCATTTTGGCTTGGAAAAGTTAGTCGCTCGTTGTGCTGAGGAGAATATTCTAGGTTTGATTCTGCCCGATCTACCTTATGAGCAAGCGGCAGATTTACGCGCTTACTGCACCGAAAAAGGCATTGATCCAGTTTGGCTGGTAACGCCAGTTACACCAAAAGATCGACTCGCATTTTTAGCCAGCGAAGCCAGCGGCTTCCTGTATTGTGTGGCGCGCTCTGGCGTGACAGGGAATTCCAACCACAATGGCGAAAAGCAGCAATCATTAGATGAGTATCTAGCGGAAATTGCTCAACACGCTAACGCGCCAATGGGCGTCGGTTTTGGTATTCGTGAGCGATCTCATGTTGAAGCCCTTATAGACAAAGCTGATGTGGCCATCATTGGGTCGGCTTTATTGGATGCATATAACCAAGGCGGAAAAGAAGCAGGATTGGAATTGTTCAATCGCTTATTTAATGAATAATCAGTCTGTTTAATACCGTACTGGAAACAGGCAGATAAAACGTTTTTATCTGCCTGTTTTTTTATGCCAAATAACTGTCTAAGCGTTTCTGTAACGTCTTTCTGAACGAGTAACACTTCAATAATTCATCGAACAAAATAATGCCAAACACAATATAAAGCGGCGCGCTAAGGTAAATCATCAAGGCGCATAAAGGCAGCGCAATCAACCATTGAGTAATGATGTTAATGCGCACAATCATGTAGCTGTCGCCCATGGCACGGATCATGTTGCCGCAGAACATATTATTGGTTCTGACCAGAGGCAATATGATGTAAATCGGCGCAATAATGCTCAAGGCGGTTAATGTCTCAGACGACAAGTTAGGATAAAAATAAGGGAAAGATACACTTAACAGAAAGAACCCCAAGGCAATAAACACGGCAATAATGCGTGTCACCATGAGCGATTGATAAACAAAAGGAGGAATACTGGAAAACTCTTTTTTGCCTAAATATTGGCTTACCATGATGGTACTGGCTTGTGCCCACGTATTGGCAAACATGGAACCAAACTTAATCCAAGGCAACACCAAAGTAATGGCCGCGTAAGCAGGCACAGGCAGTTGCGCGAACAAAATTTGAAACAAGAGTAATCCCGTCAATAAGACAATGAAGTTCGCTACAATGGGCACCACTTCTTGAATATGAGCAATGATAGATTCTCGGCTCAGCACACTAAAGCCCATTACATTCCCCAGTTTTTTCTCTTGAAAAAATCGATAGGCAAGGTAGAAAAAGCGAATACCAATAGCGGCAACACTGCCAAGGGCGGCGCCTTCCAGCCCCATTTCAGGCGCGCCCCACAAACCATGAATAAGCACAGCACTGCACACCACGTTAAAGGGAATTTCAATCATGAAGCCATATAAAGGAATGCGCGTTTTCTTATTGGCGTTAAAGTAGCAAACCACCACGCTTGAAGCCGAGGAAAAGACCAGTAAGAGTAAAGAAATATAGATGTAATCAATGGCTTCTGAGGCGACCACAGCATTATCGGTTATGCGTGTCACAATCACTTCTGCCAGTAGAAATAAACTCACCAGCGCCATGCTAGAAAACCCCAGATTAGTCACCCACCCAGACGCCATTTCCAATCCGACTTTTTTTCTATCCCCTGCTCCCACTGCTCGGGAAAGCACCAGTTGTGTGCCATTCGCAATGGCCGCTTGAATACCAAGAATGAAGGCGACGATCGCGCCGGCAATACCAAAAGCAGCAATGGGTTGTTCACCTAACGAGGCAATGAGAAGTAGATCAATAATGGTGACAGACTGCATTAAAAGCGCATTGCAAGTCATCGGCCACGCCAGAGAGGCGTTCTGCACAAGAGTTTTTCTAGAAAGTTTCATAGGTCTACGCGTTATTGTTTTTAGAGAGATACGAAAGAAATGTTACAAAACGTAATATAGCACGGAAGCTTAAAAGCCCAACTTTATTCTTCCATATCAAGATGATTTCAACTTTTTATGCATTAGACGCTTGACCTTGGATCTTACTTCAAGGTTTATACTTAACCACATTGATACAAGACATTTAGAAACTCAAATCACTGGAGTGACTATGTACAAAGTAGGCGAACTTGCAGCTCTGTTTAACATCAGCGCAGACACCCTTAGGTTTTATGAGAAGAATGGCATTTTAAAAGCCTCAGAGCGTTCAAGCAGCGGCTATCGACTCTACACAGAAGCCGATAAAGACAGACTGGATTTTATTCTGAACGCCAAGTCAGCGGGCTTTACCTTGGTCGAAATTTCCGAGCTGCTTGTTATAGAAGTCAACAAAGACCAAAGAACCTGTCGCGATACCAAGGTACTGATTGACCATAAACTCAGTCATGTACAAGAGAAAATACAAGAACTACAACGCATCGAAAAAGCCCTAAAAACATTGTCGGACTCCTGCGTAGGGGATTCTACCAGTGCGCTTTATTGCACGATTTTAGAATCTTTAGAAAGTAAGAAAATTTAAGAAAAGGTATTCCTATGCTACTCACAAATTTCATTGAGCTGTTCCTAGATTCTGCTCCTTGGTTGTTAATCGGGTTGGTTTTTGCAGGTGTATTGAAAAGCTTTATCCCAATGGCTTGGATGAACAAGCAGTTGGGCAACAACAAAACTTCCTCTATCTTTAAAGCTGCTTTATTCGGTGCGCCTTTGCCATTGTGTTCTTGTGGCGTGATTCCTGCCGCTATTGGGTTAAGACGGGCTGGCGCGTCAAAGTCAGCAACCACTTCGTTCTTAGTTTCCACACCAGAAACAGGCATTGATTCCATCTCTCTTTCTTACGCCATGTTAGGGCCTTTTATGGCGATTATTCGCCCTATTGCCGCTGTCAGCAGTGCGATTTTGGCTGGTTTATTAGTCAGAAAAGAAGACATGCTGGATTCTCCAGCGACTGAACCAAAGACACAATCTAGCTGTTGTTCTACAAAAACCACTACAGAGAAAAAAGAGCTAGAGAAAAAAGAGCCAGAAAAGAAAGAGAAAACAAGTTCCAGCTGTTGTTCTTCTCAAGCGAAAGAAACCGTCGAAGTGGCAAAAACAAGCTGTTGCTCGACAAAGCAACCTGTTGAAGAAAAAGCACAAGAGAAACCAAATTCAAGCTGCTGCTCTTCAACACAAACAAAAGAGCCAGCGGCTGAAAAGGCTCCTAAAAAAGCAGACGTGACAGCAGCAACACCAAGCTTTATGGAGAAAATTAAATCTGGATTAAGCTTTGCCACCAGCAATCTGGTTAGAGACATTAGCATCTGGTTGATCATTGGTTTGTTCTTCGCCGCTTTGATAGAAACCTATGTGCCTTCTTCCTTCTTGGCTCAATGGGGCAACGGCATTATCGCGATGCTCGTTATGGTGGTGATTTCTATTCCAATGTACATTTGCGCCAGCGCTTCTACGCCAATTGCCGCAGCCTTGTTATTAAGCGGTGTTTCACCCGGTGCGGTATTGGTCTTTATGTTGGCAGGACCTGCGACCAACATTGCAACATTGGGCGTAGTCTATAAGGAATTAGGAAAACGTAGCCTGATAGGTTACTTATCTGGTGTCTTGATTGGCGCTCTGTTTTTCGGTTGGTTGACCGATTTACTGGTCAATAAATTCGCCATTAATGTTACCCCGTTAATAGGTCATGACCACCAACTTTTGCCTGAGTTCATCACTATAAGTACAGGGATCTTACTTGCTATATTGATGATAAAAGAAGGCGCAAAATCCATCGTAAAATGGAAACGCGCCTAAACATAAAAGCATTAATAAATCGGAACTAAAGTGATCTTTTAAGCGGTATTAACCTTCAAAGATCACAGTCCGTTTGCCATTTAAAAAAACACGCTTTTCGATATGACATTTCACCGCATTAAACAGAGTCACCCTTTCCACATCTTGGCCTTTTGCCACTAAATCTTCTGGATAATAAGCGTGATTCACCGTCTGGATACCTTGGGAAATAATTGGCCCTTCATCTAAATCATTATTCACGTAATGCGCGGTTGCTCCCACCATTTTCACCCCTTTTTCCCAAGCTTGATGATAAGGACGCGCACCTTTAAAACCTGGCAACAAAGAGTGATGAATATTAATGGCTCGACCATCTAAATATTCACACATACTAGGAGACAACACCTGCATATAACGGGCAAGCACAACCAGCTCCGTGTCGTATTCTTCAATCAGTTCTCGAACTTTCGCTTCTTGCTCAAGCTTGGTTTCTGCTGAAATAGGCAGGTGATAATAAGGAATCCCATGCCATTTCGCTAAAGGCTCTAAATCTGGGTGATTCGAAATAATCACAGTCACTTCAATGTTGAGCTGACCAGTACGGAATCGATACAACAAATCATTTAAACAATGGTCATATTTGGACACCATAATCGCGACTTTAGGCTTATGGTCGGGCGCAGTTAGCTGCCAATCCATATCAAATTCTGTGGCACGCTTTTCAAACTGTCGTGCAAATATAGCTTCGTCAAAACCATCATGAGGTAAAAATTCGATACGAATAAAAAATCGCCCCGACGCTCTGTCATCAAATGAGTGAATTGCATCCACATAATGACCAGAACCAGCTAAGTAACGTGTCACCACATCCACTGTACCGATAATACTTGGGCAGCTCGCGGTAAAAATCCAAGGCGCAGTATTCGATTTCATATATAAGATCTCATAAAGGTAACATTAGTGTGTAAGAGATCGGCCGGTCATTCGTCCTGAACAACCAACCTACATCACTTATTTAAGAAAGGAATAAAAAGAGACTAAGACGCTTCTACAACCAAGCCATATTCTAGGCTAGCGTCTTGAATCCAAAGCCAAACATAGTCAGCAAAGCTACGTCGAATCACCAGTTCAAAGCGATTCTCGTCTAATCGACGCATGGTGGTTGTGGTTTTCGCAAACAAGGTAGACACCACTTTTCCAATAGGAAAAGCCGTGATGTACAAATCCACTGGCGTAGACTTTTGCAACAACTCAACAACCTTGTCACCAGACAGCTCTAAAACAGTCGAACCACCGCTGCTATTCACCAATGAATAATGCCCCGGCATTTCGTCACGAAAAGCCGTTTCAATATCAAAGGTTTCCAAACCTGGTACTAAAATCAGCCATTCATCTGGCGACATCCAACGAATAGAGTAATCGCCCTTTTCGACTGAAGTCAGTGGTGTGAGTGGCAAACCTACGCCCAACACACGCTCAACAGCGGCTAATTGATCGGCATTGCTTGGATTACAGCGTAACGTCAAATGGCCTAATAATTTGCGCTCACGAAGGTAAACACCACCAGTTTGAGCACCTTGCTTTGCCAGTGTTTCAAAATCCGCATGATGAAGTGGCGATTGCCCTTCAATCTCTGAACCGGGAATTTGATTCATTACCGCTGCTTTTGTCGCAGCACTTTCTGCTGCCGTCATTTGATTCACATCAGACATTTTGACGCTCCCCTTTCGGATCAAAGAAGATCGGGCTGCAAATTTCAGCTTCAATCATGGTGCCATCGGCCATTGGGTAATAAACCGTTTCACCCATTTTATCCAAGCCTCCTTTTATGAAACCCATGGCAATGGAATGCCCAAGCGCTTCACTCCAATAACTCGAACTAATATGGCCTTCAATCGGTATTGGCATTTTCGCCTTCGGATCTAATATTGCAGCAGATCCTTCAGGAATCACTTGTTTTGGGTCTTTGGTTTTCAAGCCGACTAACTGCTTACGATTTTCTCGAACGCAATCAGAGCGATTCATTCCGCGCTTACCGATGTAACTAAAAGGCTTCTGATTCGATACACACCAACCCATGCCTAAATCGTATGGCGTAACCGAACCATCTGTATCTTGGCCTGCGATAATGAAACCTTTTTCAGCACGAAGAATGTGCATGGTTTCTGTTCCGTATGGCGTTAAACCGTATTTCTCGCCCGCTTCAATTAGTTTTTCCCAGACCGCCATTCCGTAGTTGGCTTGGACGTTAATCTCGAACGATAACTCTCCAGTGAAGGAAATTCGGAACACTCGTGCAGGCACGCCTGCCACGGTGATCTGTTTCCAATCCATATAACGGAAGTTGTCGTTGCTAACATCAAAGTCTGTTAGCTCTTCCAACAATTTACGGCTATTTGGACCAGTGATTGTGGCAGTAGACCAGTGATCTGTGACCGTATTGAAGTAAACTTCCAGCTCAGGCCATTCTGTTTGATGGTAAAGCTCTAACCACTCATAAACATGGGCCGCGCCACCTGTTGTGGTTGTCATCACAAAGTGATTTTCGCCTAAGCACGCGGTAACGCCATCGTCGAATACCATACCGTCTTCGCCACACATTAACCCGTAACGACATTTACCAACGGCCAATTTGGCCCACGCGTTGGTATAAACACGTCCCAAGAATTCACGGGCGTCTTTACCCTGAATGTCGATTTTACCCAAGGTTGAAGCGTCCAAAATTCCGACCGCATTACGTACAGCCAAACATTCACGATTCAATGTCTGTTGCATGGTTTCGCCTTCTTTCGGGAAATACCACGGACGCTTCCACTGGCCGACATCTTCAAACAAGGCACCTTGTTCAACGTGCCATTTGTGCATCGCCGTATAACGTTTTGGCTCAAATAAAGCGCCACAGTGGCGACCAATAACGGCACCAAATGCAATCGGCGTATAATTCGGACGAAACACCGTTGTGCCCGTTTCAGGAATGGATTTATTCAACGCCTTCGCCGCAACAGCCATACCATTGATGTTGCCCAATTTACCTTGGTCTGTGCCAAAGCCCATGGCGGTATAACGCTTCACATGCTCAATGGCTTCAAAACCTTCACGACAAGCGATTTCAATGCCAGCCGCTGTTACATCGGTTTGATAATCCACAAATTGTTTAGGCGCTTGAGAGGTTGGCTTCAAATGCGGAATATGGAACAAGCTCATAGGCGGCGTGATGTCTAAGGTTTTCACCTTTGGCAAAGTAACCTCTGCTGCGACCAAACCGAGGCTTCCTAAAGCTTGCTTGCCTGCGGACAAACCTTCTTCTAATACTTGTGAAGTTTCATATTGGCCGTTAATGCCACCCGCCGTAAGCTGTTTCTGTATCGTTGGTCCAGGCAAGAAGCCCACCACAGAGTCGCTCCAAACAGGTCGGCAACCTGTATGGCAAGATAAGTGAATAACTGGGCTCCAACCACCAGACGTCGCAACCGTATCGGCTTTTAGTTTCGCGATTGAGCCAACCACTTGGCTGCCATCGTCACTTAACTTAGCTACAGACACACTGGTAACACGCTTGCTGCCCTGAACTTCAATGACACCAGAGCCAACCATGATAGTAATGCCTCGCTCACGGGCTGCCTGAACCAATGTGCCTTCTGGATTCTTACGAGTATCAACAATCGCCACCACATTACGACCAGCATCTGCCCAATCTATAGCCGCTTGATAGCCATAATCATTGGTCGTCATCACCACCAGCTCATTGCCCGGTACCACACCATAGCGATTGATATAAGCAGAAACCGCGCTGGAAATCATACAACCTGGAACATCATTATTGGCATAAACCAAAGGACGTTCATGGGCACCTGTTGCTAACACAACCCATTTTGCTCGCACACGGTGCATACGCTGACGAACATGATTTACAGGCGCGATGTCGGCCAAGTGATCTGTTCGACGTTCGTGAACCGTCAGGAAATTATGATCGTGATAGCCGTTTACCGTCGAGCGCGGCAACATGGTGACATTGTCATAAGAACCTAACTCTTTCACCACAGATTCAACCCACTCTGTAGCTGGCTTACCGTCTAATGTTTCGGCGCTGTTTAATAAACTTCCACCGAATTCATTTTGTTCATCTGCAATGATGACACGAGCACCACCGCGAGCCGCCGTTAACGCAGCAGCCAAACCTGCTGGTCCAGCACCCACCACCATCACGTCACAATGTTGATTCATAGTATCGTAAGTATCTGGGTCTATTTCCTTTGGCGCGCGCCCCATGCCTGCGGCTTTACGAATCATGGACTCATAGGTTTCCCACAAAGACTCTGGAAACATAAACGTTTTGTAGTAAAAACCGGGCGGCATCATGTTCCCGCCGATTTTGCCAATCATGCCCATGACATCCGTATCCACACTTGGCCAACCATTGGTGGATGTGGACACCAAACCATCGAATAATTCTTGCTGAGTTGCTCGAACGTTAGGAACTTGCGTGGCTTCTGTAGCGCCTAATTGCAGCACGGCATTTGGCTCTTCTGCACCTGCAGCAACAATGCCTCTTGGGCGGCTGTATTTAAAACTACGCGCGACAACATCAATGCCGTTAGCCAACATAGCAGAGGCCAAAGTGTCACCTTGGTAACCTGTGTATTTTTTACCGTTATAGGTAAAAGTAAGCGGTTTAGAACGGTCAATTCGACCTACGCTATCGAGGCGATTCTGTTGTGTCATGATTGCACTCCTAACGTATCCTGTGGCGGAACAGCATCAGCAACGACAGAAGGTTGCTCGCCAATTTTATAAACTTCTTTGATTTCATAACTCTGAGTGTCGCGGGTCATATTGAAGAACTTCCGACAACCCGCCGCGTGAACCCATAATTCATGGTGAAGACCTCGTGGGTTTTTGCGAAAAAACATATACTCGCCCCACTCTTGATCAGAGCAAGCTTCTGGATCTAATGGGCGAGCAATGTGCGCCTGACCAACGGCATGAAACTCTTCTTCTTCTCGATATTCCGCACAATGCGGGCAGTAAATATGTAACATTTTGATCCCCTATTAGTGTGCTACGCCGGCGGCACCGTGCTCGTCAATCAATGCGCCTGTGTAGAAGCGTTTAATGGAGAAAGGCTCTGCGATTGGATGAGGTTTACCATCTGCCAAAGTATGAGCAAACAGGTTTCCAGAGCCGGGCGTTCCTTTAAATCCACCGGTTCCCCAGCCACAGTTAAAGAATAAATTCTTCACCGGTGTTTCCGAGATAATCGGGCTGGCGTCCGGGCATGCATCAACAATACCGCCCCACTGACGGTTCATGCGAACACGGCTAGTGCAAGGGAACATTTCCACGATGGCTTGCAACGTATGCTCAATAATGCCGTATGAACCACGCTGTCCATAACCAACCCAACCATCGATGCCGGCACCAATGACTAGGTCGCCTTTGTCGGATTGGCTCATGTAACCGTGAACATGGTTAGACATTACCACTGTGTCCAAGAAAGGCTTGATTGGCTCAGATACCAAAGCCTGCAAAGGATGGGATTCTACTGGCAATTCAAAGCCTGCCATTTTCGCCAACACGCCGCTGTTTCCAGCCACAACACAACCTACGCGATCCGCTTTTAACACGCCGTGTTGTTTGGTTTTCACGCCTGTGATCTTGCCGTCGTTTATTTCCATATCGATGACTTCACAGTTTTGGATAAGATCCACACCCAAGGCATCCGCTGCTCGAGCATAACCCCACGCCACCGCATCGTGACGCGCGTTACCTGCACGACGTTGAACCGACGCCCCAAGGATCGGATAACGAGCATTTTTTGAACAATCTAAAGTAGGAATTTCTTTTTGTAGCTGCTCTGCATCCACCATTTCGTTGTCGATGCCTTGCAAACGGTTTGCCGCCACAAGACGCTCATTGGCCCGCATGTCCTGCAGTGTGTGACAAGTGTGATAAACGCCACGCTGGGAAAACATCACATTGTAATTAAGCTCTTGTGCCAAGCCTTCCCAAAGTTGCATGGAATGCTCGTACAAAGCGGCCGATTCATCCCATAAATAATTAGAACGGACAATGGTAGTATTACGGCACGCGTTACCACCGCCCAAATGGCCTTTTTCCAACACAGCAACATTGGTAATGCCATGCTCTTTTGCCAAATAATAAGCCGTCGCCAAACCGTGGCCACCACCGCCAATGATAATGACATCGTATTTCTTTTTCGGCGTTGGATTACGCCATACTCGTTGCCAGTTCTCATGATGGCTAAGACTGTGTTTTAACAACCCGAAGCCTGAATAATGCTGCATCAGATCAGCTCCCTTAGATAAACAATCAGCATCGCTAATCGTCGTGGTGAAAAAATAAAAAATGGGGATGGCTCAAATCAGCCCAGACCGCCATAGGCCATGCATTTGCACTGATAATAAAGACAATGATTTAGGCTCTTATGCTTAAGAACGTCCAGTGAATGACAATTAACGACAGCTGACCAAAAACGACCTAAAAGCAAGTGTAAGAAGGAATTTTAAGAACTGATTTATGACAATGAATATTGTGGAATATTTAATCACTAGAAGAGGTTAATGCTTTCATTTCTTCATGTAACCAATCACGAAAAACAATGGCTGATTTTGTCAGTGGTTTGTCTTTAGGAAAGGCTAAATAGTAATTATCTTTGGTGTTGATTTTGGCATCGAATGGCGCTCGTAACTTCCCTTCGAGGCACTGTTTCATCAATAAGTCTGGATAAGCCAACATCACACCGAGCCCAGATTCAACCATCAGACTGGCGGCAAGTATGGTATCGACTTTATGGTAAATAACCTGATTAGGATCCATCTTGATGCCAAACTGCTCAAACCATTCATCCCAAGAGTGACTGACACCTAACACTTCAATCAAAGGCAAAGATAGAAGATCCATAGGCTGTGAAATAAGCTTGGCAATTTTTACTGAGCAAAATGGAGTTATCTCAGTCTTAATTAACGGCTCCAAACTGAGGTTAGGCCAATGACCGCTGCTATTCATAATCGCAAGGTCATGATTGTTTTCCGAAAAGTCTCGATCCCAATTCGAGTGAACCAATTGCAATCGAATTTCTGGATAACGAGTACAGAACTTATGAATATTATTAGATAGCCAAGTATAAGAAAAAGCGTAGTTCACATGCAGCACCAAACGCCCCTGCCCAACCGGAGAAAAAATATCCGCCGTCCGTCGCTGTAAGTTATTAAGCGTACTTTGCACAACGGGGAGATAGGCCAGTCCGCTGTTGGTTAAGGTGATTTTTCTGTGTTTACGAATAAACAAGTCGTCGCCAAGGTGATGTTCTAACAATTTGATCTGTTGGCTAACAGCCGATTGCGTCATATTCAATTCGCGAGCCGCCGCACTAAAATTAAGCAAGCGCGCTGCCGCTTCAAACGTTTTGACCCAATTCATCGCTGGAATGTCTGTTTTCATTATTCGTTCGCCTAATTCTCAAATCATTCATTAGCATTACTTATCATAATACCTAAAATTCATCATTTTCATAAAAAATACAACCCGTTTAGCATACTGCATATCAACCTAATGACCTTCTCCCAAGGATTACGCCATGATATCAAGTGCTGTAAAGACGACTAACTCGAATCAACTCATTGTTTCCGTAGAAAAGGGTCAATATAGCCTCACAGTAAAATGGCATGACGGCTCTGAGTCCGAGTTCCATTACCTTTGGCTTAGAGACAATTGCTCAGCTGGTTTCCACGAAATAACTAAGGAAAGATCGTTTAACTTGCTCAGTGTCAGTGAAAATATTCACCCGACTCAAATACAAATAGAAGAAGAAAACCTAATAATTGAATGGTCAGAAGGCGAACACAGAAGCGTTTTTTTACACTCATGGCTATTAAAACACAGCTATTCACGCACCGAAGATTTGACTCATGAAAGTCGTTACCAAAGTTGGGATGCTTCTTTTATTCATCGTCTCCCTCATGCAGATTACAACGATATAATGGCGGACGATTCAGGTTTGTACCAATGGATGGTGGCGCTCGATAAATTCGGATTAACCATTGTTGACGGTATGCCAGACACTATTGAATCAACAACCTCGCTGGCATCTCGCATTGATTATCTAAGACAAACAAATTTTGGGACAACCTTTAATGTTGAGTCCGTTGCGACGCCTATTAATTTAGCTTACACCTCTATCTCTCTGCCACTGCACACGGATTTACCGAATCAAGAAACACCACCTGGTTATCAGTTTTTACATTGCTTGGCGAACGAGTGTAAAGGTGGTGAATCTATTTTTGTTGATGGTTTACGCGTTGCTGAAGAATTACGTAGCCAATGCCCTGACCATTTCAAGATCTTGGCAGAGCAAGCCATTCCCTTTCGCTTCCATGATCAAGACCATGATATTCGCCAACACCACCCAATTATTAATTTAGACAACTTCGGTAATATCATTGAAATCAAATATAACGCTCACCTCGCAGATGTCTTTGATGTGCCTGCGAACCTGATGCATGAATATTATCTGGCGTATCGTAATTTAATGGCTCGTCTAAGAGATGAACGTTTTGGCATTCAATTCAAACTGCAAGCAGGTCAAATGGTAGTATTTGATAATCGAAGAGTATTACATGGTCGTAATAAATTTGAGGACTCAACTGGTCGCCGACATTTACATGGCTGTTATGTGGATCGCACGGAATTCCAAAGCCGCCTACGAGTATTGGCTCAGAAACATCAATAACACGGCTTTTAAATCTGATTCACTTGATCTCTTAACCAATCACAAAAAGCTTTTATCCTTGGGTCTTGTTGTAGGTTATTTAATGTCAGAGCGGCGTAGCTATAACCCGTTTTTTCCATACCAAGTGGTGCAATGAGTCTTTGTTTTTCTAAATCATCAGACACCAAAGGTGTCGAACCAATTGCGACACCTAACTTATCTTGCGCTGCTTGTAGGGCATAAAAAAAGTGATCAAAATGCTGTTCACTCTTCGGACTTTCTTTTTCCAAATCAGACGTATTGATCCAGTCATTCCAAGCATTGGGGCGAGTTCGGCTGTGTAACCAGTTGGCGTTAAAAAGGTCTTCTTGGCTGTATTTTCCCCAGTAATCTTGTGTACACACAGGGCCTGCCAATTCTTCACATAAAAGTGTTACATGGTAGTCTTCGGGAATACCAAAATCGGTCCGACGAATTGCGATATCACAGTTTTCCGACAGCAAGTCAATCGGGCCACCCGCCATTCTCAGATCAACATTCAAATCTGGATATTTCTCACGAAAACCGCCTAAACGAGGCATTAACCAACGCATAGCCAAACTCGGTTCACAAGACACAGTCAAAAATGGCGATGCTTTATCGTGTCTATGTATCTCTTCTACCGTTTGGTTGAGTGTGTTTAACGTTTCCGTGGCAGTTTTAAAGAGTCGTTGCCCTGCCGTTGTGAGATACACACGTCGATTGCGTCGTACGAATAAATCAACGCCGATACGCTCTTCTATTTGAGCAACCGCTCGGCTGATTGCACCGTGAGTTAAATGCAGCTCTTGAGCCGCACGCGAAAAGCTTTGGTGCCGTGCGGCTGCTTCAAATGCAGGCAAAGCAGATAAAGGCGGAAGCCGTCTTTTTATGTGAATATTACTCACAGTATTTACCATTTTTTATCGATTTTATGGAGTTTTAAAATAATTCATACTCTTATTATTCACAAATAAGAGTAACTTACTATGTTAAATATAGATCACTTTGAACTCTACTCCGTCGCCGTCATCACCTTGTTAGCGGTTATCAGCCCTGGGCCAGACTTTGCAATGGTATCAAAAGTGGCGCTACTCAAAGGAAGAAGAAATGGTATTGCCTGTGCTTTAGGCATTAGTGCTGCAATTGGCGTGCATTTAGCCTATACCCTTTTTGGGTTAGGTGTCCTGTTTGCCAATAATATCTGGGTGTTAAATACATTACGCTACCTTGGCGCCTTGTATCTTATTTGGTTAGGTGTATCGGCATTATGGCCGGATATCAAAGGCGCTTTCTCCAAGAAAAACTCAGAAGTAATGCCAAGTAAGGCAACGCAAAGACTTGATCCAATCAAAAGTACATCGCCATTTTGGACTGGGTTTGCTTGCAACGCATTAAACCCAAAAACCATGTTATTCATCGTGGCTTTGTTCAGTCAGGTTATTTCAGACAAAACGCCATTGGCAATGGAATTGGGATATGGAATTTATATCGCATTCGCCCATTTTGTATGGTTTGCTCTGGTGGCGTGTTTGCTTACTTCGGCAAGTATTCAAAAGAAAGTATTGGTGTTTAAGGCATGGATTGAACGCGTCACGGGAGTCTTGCTAGCGTCATTTGGGATACGTTTGCTACTCGAATAGCGCTTAGATTATCAGCTTTATCTAAAGTCCGATATGAACTAAAAAGTAAGCTAAAACGATAACTAAACACCTTAGTTATCGTTTTATTTCTGTGTAAAAATGCTTGGCTTTTAATACAATGAAACTTCAAAAAATAACGTGCTTCTTAAGCTCTATCGTACCAAAGCATCGCGGTGGCTAAATCTTCGATTGAAGAGCCAACCGCTTTAAACACTGATATGTCATTTTCAGGATCTTTAAAGGCTTTACGTCCAGCATGTTGGCCGCGGCTCAAGCTCAAAAAGTCGCCTATAATATGATCTTCCGTTATTGAGCCACTTTTAATTGGGCTAATAAAGTCTCCTGTTTCCGTCAAGGCTGCGGCTTTAAAATCAGCAAAGACTTGTGCTTTTTGCATCAACTCATCATCGACTTCACGCATATAAGGGGTAAAGCTACCGATTAGATCAATGTGTGTTCCCGGAGTAACCCACTCTCCCAGAACCATAGGCTCTTCGCTCAATGTCGCACAGCTGACAATATCAGCCCAAGCCACGGCACTCGGTAGGTCCTCTTTACTGACCACACTGGCTTTAATATTGAGCTCTTTTTGAACCTGTTCCGCTAGACTTGCTGCGGATTCTTCGTGAATGTTATAGATCTTGATTTCTTCTAAATCTCTTACGGTTGCCATGGCGGGAATCACTTGGCTAGCCACTTTACCCGCACCAACAACCAATAAGTTTTTAGATTCTGGTCGAGATAAGTATTTAGCGCCCAATGCGGCAGCTGCAGCGGTACGTCTGGCTGTAATCACATTGCCATCAAACTGAGCCAATGGCAGACCTGTTTTTGCGCAGCTAAGAATATAAATACTGTTTAAACCTGGTAAGCCTTCCTCACCATTGCTAGGAAAAACACTAACCTGCTTTACACCAAAATACAGACCTTCTAACCAAGCAGGCATTAACAATAATGTGGCGTCTTTTTTATTCGGAACGTTTAAATAGTGATGATGACGAATTGGGCATTTTATATCTAATTTAAAGGCATCATCCAATGCTGAAATTACCTTCTCATAAGGTAAACAACCATCTTCATACTGCACAAAAATATTTTTCATTTGAGGTTCCCTTAGTGCTATTACAAGCCAATTTTCTCAAGAGTTTCTTGAAGTAGATAACAACAACCGATTGAGCAATTAGCAGCAGATCACCCTATTGATACAGATAAGTTTCATAGTCGAGCTCTGCCGTTTGCTTTTTCTTCGCCCACAAAAGTAAACAAAAACAGAGAAAAATCTTACCTATTTTGTGAAAAAGCCATGTTTTCAACAAAAACATCAGGATTTTTGACAAATTGAACTCTTCGAAACCCCATACAATCGATACACACCTTATGAAAAAGGGTTGTTTAATAAGAATTACTCTCAACCCAAATGCATCTTTATCTTTCAATGATAAAGATAAAAGAACACAACAAAGTTCTAAAAACCTAACTCAGCAATAAAGAAGAAAATAGGTTTGTAAGTAAACAGCACTCCGCTATTTGGCGAATACATTAAAACAACAAGCTATTCACGGAAGGCCGCTTTTTTCGTAAGGACTCAGACCCAATTTTGATAAATCATTAAAACGACAAAACATATAGGAACGAATATGAAATCAATTAAAAGAATTTTATCAACGACTCTTATTGCCTCAGCTGTTATGACGGCGAGTGTAAATATCAATGCGGCAGATAAAGAATGGCGCATGGCAACACCTTGGTCTGGCGGCCCTTGGCTAGAACGTGATGCGCAAGGTTTTGCGGATCATGTCAATTCAATGAGTGACGGTGGCTTTGAAATCAAAGTATTCCCAGGTGGTACATTAGGTAGCGCACTAAAAGTCACAGAAACAGTAAAATCAGGTGTCGCGCAAATCAGCCAAAACTACATCAACTATGATTATGGCGTTGACCCAACAGCAGCACTGCTTGCTGGTCACTCAAGCGGCCTAACACCTGAAGAATTCATGTTATGGATTTATCAAGGTGGTGGCCTTGAATTGTACGAACAGTTCCGCTTAGAAAAATCGAAAGTTGTTGCTCTTCCTTGCTCTGTTTTGGGCACAGAAATCTTCCTTCACTCTAATAAAAAAGTGCAAACCTTTGAAGACTTCCAAGGCCTACGCCTTAGAACATCTGGCGCTTGGGCGGAAATCGCATCACGTTTGGGAGCTTCAACTGTCGTAATGGCAGGCAGCGAAATTTACAGCGCACTGGAACGCGGCGTAATTGATGCCGCTGAATGGGGAAGCCCAGAACTAAACAAACCAACAGGATTCCAGGAAGTGGCAAAATACGTCATGGTACCTGGCATCCATCAATCTGGCGGTGTTTTAGAATGTCAGGTTAACAAACGCGAATGGGACAAACTCTCTGAGAAAGAACAAAACGTATTGCGTAATGCAGCAAAATTGTCTGTATTTGATTCTTGGTTAGCCTCTTCTTATGCCGATCTAGCCGCTTATGAAGAACTAAAAAGCGGTAAAAACGAAATCGTTAAGCTAGATCCTAGCTTTATTACTAAAGTCCTTGAAGAAACAACTGCGTGGGAAGATGAAAACGCAGCGAAAAACCCTTGGTTTGCCAAAGTGTTGAACTCGCAACGCGCATTCAAAGCAGAAATGACAAACTGGTCAGAATATCGCCTAACGATTGGTGAATCTGAACTTTAATAAATGAGAGAAGAGACGCTAAAGGCGTCTCTTCTGTTTTATTTGTCCACTATTTAAAACAGTACCTTCAGGAAAACAATGATTCTTATAAAACTGTTAGAGATGACAACGCGTTTCTTTGGAGCCATTGCCGCCCTATTGATCATTCCGCTTGTCGGCGCTCTCATCATCGAAGTATTCAGCCGCCATGTTTTAGGGTCACCAACTGCTTGGGCCTTTGAAATTAGTTACATGGTAATGGGAACGCTGTTTGTGCTTGGCATGGCGAATGCTCTACGTCTTAAGCAACATGTCAGTGTCGATCTTCTCACTATGAAAATGCCAGTAAAACTCGCCGCTGGTATTCGAGCCATTTTTTATATCATGCTGTTGCCCATTCTTATTTGGTTAACTTGGGAACTTGCCCACTACTTTTACGAAGCCTACGAAAGTGGCGAAAGATCTGGACGATCTGCGTGGAACCCAATTATTTGGCCAATTTATTTCACTTGGTTCTTAGGTTTCTTATTACTCGTTTTGCAACTTTTCGCCGAGCTCCTTAAAGCCATCATTACCGTTTTTAGTAAGAAAGAGGATGACTTTGCATGAGTGATTTCCTACCTATTTTAATGTTTCCTGTGCTCATCCTATTTATTTTTCTAGGAGTGCAAATTGCGTTCGCCATGCTACTCACCGCCGCTATTTTCGGCTTAATGATGTTTGGTGACGTCACAGCTTATCAACTATTAACCAAAATCGAAGAAACCGCGTCGAACTCTATACTCGCCGCCGTGCCTTTATTTATCTTTATGGGTGCCATGCTAGAAAAATCCGGCATAGCAGAGCGACTGTTTCATGCGATCCACTTATGGACCAAACGCCTACCTGGCGGCATAGGTGTGGGAACTATTCTACTAGGTGCCATCTTCGCAGCATCCAGTGGTGTGGTTGGTGCAACGGAAGCTGTTATTGGCTTGCTAACCATTCCTATTATGCTCAAGCATCAATATGACAAGCGCTTATTATCTGGGCTCATTTGTGCCAGTGGCTCCTTGGGAACCGCGATTCCGCCTTCTATTACCGTTATTGTATTAGGTCCTGTTGCGGGTATTTCAGTTGGTCAATTATTCAATGGCCTATTGATTCCTGGGCTATTAATGGCGGCATTATTTGTGATTTATGTAATTGCCTTGGCTTATTTCAAGCCTGAGCTTGCACCAAGAGAACAAGGTGAAGTCGGTGTACCACTTGGAGAAAGATTAAAAGTAACCGCGACTGCTATTTTACCTGCTGCTGCTTTGATCTTTACAGTACTCGGTACAATTTTACTGGGTATTGCAACGCCAACTGAAGCCTCTGCTTGTGGTGCGCTCGGTGCCGTACTGCTATCGCTTTGTTATAAAAGCTGCAGTGTTAAAGTACTGTGGGATTCTATGTTGCGTACAGTGAACATCACCGCAATGATCTTATTAATTGTTATGGCTGGTGGTATGTTTGCAGGAATTTTCTTTGCAACAGGTGGCATGCAAACAGTTCAATCATTGCTAACTGGATCTGGTTTTAGCCCATATACAGTGCTGGCATTAATCTTGTTTATTGCCTTTATTGCGGGGTTCTTATTAGACATGATGTCGGTTGTGCTCATAGTCATCCCAGTGGCTATTCCAGTGGTTCGCTTACTAGGGTTTGATGACATCTGGTTCTGTGTTGCTTTCTTAGTCGTATTGCAAACCAGTTACTTAACACCGCCTTTGGCACCATCGATTTTCTACCTAAGAGCGATCTCGCCAGCCAGCATTACGTTAAAGCATATGTACGCTGGAGTGATACCTTTCATCATCATCCAGTTGATCGTTTTGTTCATCATTCTAATCTTCCCTGAAACTGCTCTATGGTTACCAAGAGTGCTTGGTGGACCGAGCTGGTAAAACCTCAAAACACAACTCAGCAGAAGCCTTTTTGTTGAGTTGTGTAATCGATAACAATTCCTATTGACTTAACCTAAAAAATATAAGAATGTGTAAAGATTGACAGAATTTTTAGGTTCAAAATGCATGTAAAAAGTGTTGTTTTAGCTAATGAAAGTGACCAACATAACCACAACCACCATCAACTGATTATCGCAGAAAAAGGACATGCACTCTTCGAAATTGGTGGTAAAGGTGGTGTTGTTGACAATCTTCATGGCTGTATAGCGCCCGCCAGTGAAACACACTATTTCGAAGGAATTGGTGAAAACAGTCACATCGTTATAGATATACCGAGCCTACCTCTGCACAGCCGATTAGAAACGCTTTTTGAACAACCTCATTACTTCTCTGCCGACGATAGCCTGAAAATGTTGATCTCATATCTAACAAAAGAGTCCAACACGTTTGAGTTATTCCCTGAAGCAGGTCAAGGCTGCACACTTAGCTTAATCGCCTCCCTACACTCTCGAATTCTAGGTGATACACGCCAATATAAAGACCGTAAGAAACTCGATATAGACTCTATTTCACGCTTTATCGACGAGCATATTGATCAAAAACTTTCCATTGCTCAACTTGCTGAAATGCATCATGTCAGCCCTGGTCATTTTAGTGAGCTGTTCACCAACGCTGCGTCAATTACACCTTATCAATTCATCCTGAGAAAACGTCTAGAAAAAGCCTACAATCTTATTGTGACAACGAACAAACCTTTATCCATCGTGGCCGATGAAGCTGGATTCAGCAATCAGAGCGCCATGACACACTTGTTCCAGCGTCATTACGGGCATACACCCAAAAGCTTGCGTTAATATACAGAATTGTTAGGAAGGCTACTGGTTTTTACAAGCAGCAGCCACCTTTTGATTAGTAACCGTGTGATTCGTGATCAACAAATTCGATTGGCGGAAGCAGCTCAAGTTTCACTGTTTGCGCTGTGTCGCTGGTGATATCAATCATTTTCTCTGAAGTCACACCTTCAATGAGTCTTTCGCTCCAAAATGACACTTTATCGCCTAACTTAGCTGGCAAGGTGACTTGGCCGTTTTTATCTGTTTTAACCGTGTATTCATTGTCAGCCACGTAAATATAGCCAATCATGCTGTCATGAATATTACAGCCTAAAACAACCATGCCCGGCGCATCAAATTGTATTGGTGGAATTTCAGAGCCCTTATAAAGCTTGATTTCAAAGGCTTTAGGAATAGAAAAACTGTAAACATGGTGACGAATATCATCACTGTTTGGAAAGCTCACATATTGGTCTTTCTGAACAATTAAAACGCGAGGCACGAAAGAGGAATGTATTTGGTTCATCTTCTCTACCTCGTCTGGCGTCGAAACAAAGCTGCCAGACAAACTCACAGCGGCATTGGAAACAGGCTGATCATTTTGATCATGAATAGTTAAAGTCATATCAGCCCAAACATTTGATAGGCTTAAGCTACAAACTAAAGCGATTAAATAACGCATGATGTTTCCTTTTAATTTTAGTTTTAAACTGTGTACGATTTATAAGCTTAATCAGATTATAATGAATACTTCAAAAAGTCCCACAAAGTAATGTGTTTCTATTACAGAATTAAGAAAACAGTCACCTTTTTAAGGAGCTAATACGATGCGAAATTCTATCGAGGTTATTTCCTATAAAGGTACGGCTGACGCACATCTTCATTCTCACACTCAAATTGTTCTGCCACTTTCTGGTAGCCTACATTTGGAAGTCGAAAAGCACCAACAGCCTATTCGCTTTGGCCAAGCTTGTTATATTTCCACCAGCCAAGCTCACACTCATTTGGCCGAACAAGACAATCGCTGTTTGGTATTAAATGCCCTACCTGTCTGGGACCAGAAAATCGAAAGCGAATTCAATTTTATTAACTTAACACCACAAGCTCAGGCCTATTTGCCTTTTCTGTCTAGCCTAACGGCAGAAGCCAATAACAGTGTTAAAACACACCAAGCTCTGAATTTACTTGAGCATCTATTACCTATCCCTCAAGACAAAATCAGTCATTCTGATGTCCGCTTAACAAAAGCAAAACAGCGTTTAGACAAAGACTTTCAAGCCTCTTGGAGTTTGGCGGAACTGGCCGAAGACGTACACTTAAGCCCAAGCCAATTAAGCGTTTTATTCAAGCGTCACTTTGGTATGACGCCAAAACAATACTTGCTCAACCGCCGTTTAGAAGAAGCCAAAATATGGCTCTCATCCACAAACAAAAGTTTAGACTACATCGCCTACAAAGTCGGATTAAGCAGTGCCAGTGTGTTGGTAAAGCTCTTTTCCAAACATTATCAAACCACACCTGGGCGCTACCGTAGCCAGCATTTTTCTTCGTAACACCCGCTATTCTCCCTTGATTTCTAAAGCCGCTTCCCAGTTACGAATAAAGCGTTTTTGCTTTGCAAAATCTCGCCCAACCAAAAGTTGCTGATCAAGTTCTATCACGCCAGTGGGTCCCGGCGCACTGACCACATACAAGTTATTTGGATTATTCGCGTCAGGTTGGATAGGAAATAAAAGATCCTGAGTCTGCATCATTTGTTGGGCCGTATCAGACAACAAGAAATCAAGAAACAGCCCTGCGTCTCTAACATTCGGAGCATTATTCGGGATGAATGCCGTCCGCATTAACATGAGAGTATAATCTTTTGGCAAAATCATTTTCAGCCGATCATCTTCTTGTGCCCTTTGTGACGCATAAGAGCCAAGTAAGTTATAGCCAACGGCCAGTTTTCCGCTCGCAATATCGTCGATAATTTCATGAGTACAACAGTAAGTTTGAATGTCGTGGTTACCGAACGCTTCTAACAAACGCCCCCATGTTGCGTCAGCTTGTCGCGCATCCTGACTTGCTAACAAATAACCGACACCACTCTGGCGAATATCATAGGTTCCAATCCGCCGAGTCATCTCTATGCCATGCTGTCGAATGGTTTGCAATAAGGACTGTCTGTCCTCAGGCAAAGCATCAGGAAAAGCCTGTTTATTCACCAACATTACAACCGGTTCTAGTGAAAAAGCAAACAGCTGATCCCGCCATTTAAAGTTGTCTGGCAAGAGCATAGTGGCTTCTGATTGGTAGGTTTGAGCGTACCCGTCGTTGACCAGTTTAAGGTGTAAATCCATCGCACTGCTGATGGCCAAACTGGCAACAGGTTCCTTCTGTTCTTCCATGACGAGAAAGTACAAATCCTGCGTACTTACATCTCGATAAGCCAATCGAACATTCGGATAAAGGGAAACAAATGTATTTAAAATCGGTTCAAAAGAAGCCAAATCCATGGTCGAATTTATGTGTAATATACGTGTCGCATTTTTATTACCAAACCACACCGCGTCATTGGCGAACGCGCCTAAACTGATCACACTGAAAAGCAACACGACTAACGAAACTATGACTTTTTTCATCACAAATAATGATTTCATACGGAGCGACTCCCCATTCTAAACTTGGCAAAATCAACCTGAAAAGTGGTGCCTTTCGGTTCCGTGTCCGATATCAAAATACGTGCAGAATGATGGTCAACAATATCCTTCACCATAGCCAACCCCACACCGCTGCCCGCCATGTCATATCGGCCTCGATAAAAGCGTTCAAACACCCGCTCTTTTTCGACATCTGGAATCCCAACGCCGTAATCAATCACGTTAATGCGATAAAACTCATCAAACTCCTGAACTTGAACAATGATCTCCGATGCATGTTCCATGTCTGCGCCGCTATAACGCACTGCATTCTCAATGAGATTTTGCATCATTTGCTGAATCGCAAAGCTATCACCCAATACCAAGGCCGTTTTTATGGTGCAATCAAGAGACAATAAAACCCCTTGATGCAACGCCGTCACCGCCTGTTCGCGGCAAGACGCTGTGATCGGTTCCAACAAATTCACAGGCTCTAATCGCTGTGTTTGTAAGCGATGGGAAACAACCGCTTGATTAAGCAACAAGGTCACTGTTTGCCCTAAGGCATCACATTGCTTCACAATGTTTTCAAGCGCTTCGTGTTGTCTTTCTGGGGAGGTGTTGTCTCGTGCATTTTCAGCCAAAGCACGCAGACTCGCTAGCGGTGTGCGCAATTGATGCGCTGCGTCGGCTGTGTAATTTTCCAGCTGTTCCAAGTTAGTTTGCAGCCTGACCATGAAATGATTAATGGCCACTTTTAAATGGTGTGTTTCTTTTGGCGTATTAATATCAATTGGCGTTAAATCTCCCATAGCACGGTCTTCTAATGCCCGTTCGATACGATGTAACGGCCTTAAAACAAGATGACTCCCTATGGCGATCAACGCAATCGCAACCAAGGCAATCAGCACCACAACCTCTACCGCTCGGCGCGTCACAGCGGAAGCCATTTCTTCTCGTGATAATCGAGTATGACCTAATATGATTCGCACAGTCTGCGCCCCTTCAGGATCAGTAAGGTGGCGCTCAAGCCAAGCAAAGCGCACCATTTCGCCAGAATATTCTTGGTTGTAAAATTGGATTTGATTTAACACAGGAGGATTGGGCGGCAAACTATGAAGGTCTTCATAGCCTGTAATGTAACCTTGTTCTAAGCTCTCTACTTTATAGAAAACGCGGTCTTCATCTGCTTGCGCCAAGGTGGCAAAGGCAGACCAAGGAATATCAATACTGACTTCATTTCGGATCAGGCCAACATTTTCATCCATCTGCAACAAAGCACTGCGCAATAGACGATCATAAGATAAATCCGCTAATTTACGGCTGTAGTCAAACACCAAATTCACAGCCAATGCCGCAATAATGCTGATGACTAAAACACCCGCCAAAATAAAACGGAAACGCAAAGAAGGCGCTTTATTTAATGCGGTGATTTCCTCTTCACTCAGATTTTGATGGTGTAGAGATTTCGGCCACATAACCAATGCCCCTTAGCGTATTGATGGTTAAATCCCCTTTGATCATTTTCTTACGTAAGCGACCAACATACAGCTCTATAGCGTTTGGCCCCGGTGTTTCATTGAAATTAAACAAATGATCGGTGATTTCGTCTTTGCTCAAAACACGCCCTAAATGGCCAAGAAAAATCTCTAGTAAGCGGAATTCACGGTTGGTAATCGCCGTCAGTTCACCATCAATAAACACCTGACGGCTGTCTCGATTCACCAGAATATTACCATGCTCGGTTGTGTTAGCAGCATAACCTTGCTTTCTGCGTAGCAAAGCTCGGCAGCGAGCTTCTAGCTCACCAAAATCAAATGGTTTGGTTAGATAATCGTCTGCGCCTTCATCCAATAATCGGATTCGATCTTCTATCTGATCGCGGGCAGTCAAAATTAGAACAGGTGTGTCATCTTCACGCTGGCGCAGCTTTTGTAATAATTGCAGGCCAGATAACCCTGGAAGATTCAAATCCAGCAAGATCAAATCAACAGATTGGTACTTCAGCAATTCATCCGCTCGCTTACCATCTCCGATCAAATCGACACCATGACCTAGACTTGTTAACCGCTCGCAAATTGCTTGCCCTAGAATTTGAGTGTCTTCAACTACTAAAATCCGCATATAACTCAACCATCTTATTATTTTTGTGTATTGTCTTTTTGTTTAAACGAAAAAATTCGAACCGCCAAAAAACGGTTCGAATTAAAAAGTTAACTGCAATTTTTTGACGTTAACTGTCTTCTGATACAGCTTTTGACTTCGCCATTTTCGCTCTAACAATAGGGCCAACAATGATAGGCAAAATCAACCCAAGGATAGCAACTGTCCAAAGACCAATGCTTAAGCCACTGTTGAATAATACCCTCCAATCACCGTCAGAAAGTACTAATGCATGACGTAAACTTTTCTCCATTTCAGGCCCAAGCAACATGCCCAAAATAATAGGTACAAGAGGGATATCGACTTTACGGAAAATGTAACCCAATACACCAAAGCCAACCATAAAATACAAATCTAACGCGCTGTGGCTCACCGAGTAAATACCAACCGATGCAATTAGCGTCACGATTGGCATCAAGTATTTAGGTGGAATGCTCAGCAACTTAACAAAGATGCCCACCATCGGAATGTTTAATAGCAACAACACAAGGTTGCCCACGAACATCGCCGCGATAACACCCCAAACTAGGTCAGCATTTTGTTGGAACAACATAGGGCCAGGAGAAATATTCAAAGAGATCAACATCGCCAATAATACAGCCGTTGTACCACTTCCAGGCACACCTAAAGTCAACATAGGCACCAAAGCACCAGATGCTGCGCCATTGTTACCGGCTTCTGGCGCGGCCACACCGCGAGGATCACCTTTACCAAACGAGCCATCTTTATCGGACACGCGTTTTTCCAATGTGTAACTAATGAAACTTCCCAAAGAAGCACCCGCTCCTGGAAGAACACCTGCAACAAAGCCCAATACCGCGCCACGGAAAGAAGCTGGAAGCACTTTCACAATGTCTTTTGGAGACAGTTTCAGTTTGTTAATAGCCACTTGTTTCAAGCCATCACCTGCGTGACGCTCTAGGAAAAACAGCAATTCACTGATCGCAAACAAACCAACAATGGCGATAATGAAATCCACCCCTTCAAACAACTCAAGCGTGTTGAAGGTAAAGCGTTGAACGCCAGTAGAAATATCGATACCAACAGAGGCAATCATCAAACCAATCGCTGCGGCCATTAGCGTTTTAAACTGATTTTTTCCTGTTATACCACCAAGAGTGGCAAACGCCAGCGCAAACAAAGCAAAGTATTCTGAAGGGCCAAATTTCAACGCAAATTTCGCTAAGATAGGCGCCAGAATCACCAAGCCAATTGTTGCAATGAAACTACCAATGAAAGAGGCAATGGCAGAGATCGCCAAGGCTTCTGCAGCCTTGCCTTTCAGCGCCATAGGATAACCGTCTAAACAGGTCATCATGGCAGGCTCATCACCCGGAATATTCAACAGGATAGAAGAAATACGACCGCCATACATGGCACCCGCGTAAACAGAGGTTAATAAAATCAAAGACGACGTTGGCGATAAACCCAAGCTGAACGCAAGAGGAATCAAGATCGCCACACCGTTTGCAGGGCCAAGACCCGGCAAAGCACCAATCAAGGTACCCAAAATAGCACCAACAATGGCAAACATGATGCTTTCAGGCGTTAATGCAACGGCAAAACCGTTCATTAATAAGCTCATAGTATCCATATTAAAACTCCAATAGACCCAGAGGCAGTGCTAGTTCAAGCACATTATTGAATAGGAAGAAGATGATTACTGAGCTTGTCACACCCGTGATCAGACTCTTAGCAACACTTGCTCCCATACGCCAACTTAAAAAGCTCACAACCAAGGCCGCGGCAGGCATAAAGCCAATCGGCTCAATTGCCCAAGCAAAAGCCAGCATGGAAAGAACAACAACGCTCAATTCGATAAGCATCGCCACTGGCGCCCACTTCTCATCGGGGTCTGGACGAACAATCATGTAAATCGAACTAATGCCTAAAATGATGGATAACATGATAGGAAAAGTTTCAGGTCCAACACTTTCGTGTCCACCAAAAGGGACGGGGAACTGAGTCGCTTCCCAACCGTAGGCCACGGCAAGAATTAACATCAGCATGCCAAACACACGATCATTTATGCGCATGTCTCTGCTCCATGTAAGTAAATCGTAGGGATAAAAAGAAAACAGGAGGGGTTGCCCCCTCCAAATAGCGGTTCAAAATCACTTAAGAGGTATTATTTGATTAAACCTATGTCTTGAGAAAGGATTCTGATGTCCATCGTTTGGTTCTTCACGAATTGGTCAAATTCAGCACCAGACTTGTGGAATGGGATAAGGCCGTTTTTCTCCATAACATCTTTCCATTCTGGTGTTTCGTACAATTCATCAACTGTATTTACCCACCAGTCGTAAGAATCTGAACTCGCGTTACCTGGTACGTAAAATCCACGCCAGTTTGGCGCGATAGAATCAATGCCCTGCTCCATTGCAGTAGGAATATTATCGAAAGGCGCTGGCAAGCGAGTTTCAGAAAGCACCGCTAGAACGCGTAAATCGCCAGAATCCATAAAGCCTTTTACTTCTGAAATATCACCAGTGAAAGCATCAACGTGACCGCCAACCACTTGCACTAATGCTTCAGAACCACCGCTGAATGCTAAGTAACGAACTTGAGGAAGTTTTTCAACATTGGCTTTTTGAGCTGTCATCAAGACTTTCAAATGATCCCAACCACCAGAAGCACTACCACCAGCAAATTTCACAGAGCTTGGGTCTTTTTTCAACGCTTCCATTACTTGAGTAAGAGAGGTGTATTTTGAATCTTTACCAACGGCGATGATGCCGTAATCTGCACCCAAAGTACCTACCCATTTCACTTGGTCAGCACTCATGCCAGGGAATTGGCCCTGAGCAAGACGGGTTGTTGTCGCTGTACTGGCAGCCACAATTAGGTTGTCATCTTTTGCACGTTTACTGATTGTGTGAGCGAAAGCAACACCGCCACCCGCACCAGACATATTCACCGTTTGAACATTGCCTTTAATGTATTCAAGGTCAACTAAAACCTTGCCAACACTACGACAAGTAAAATCCCAACCGCCACCAGGGTTTGCTGGTGCGATACATTCTGCACTGCGAGCGGGTTCGTACGCGTAAGCTTGGCTGGCAACCGTTAAAACAGCAGCACTAGAAATAAGAAGGGATTTCAAAGAAAAGGTATTAAGCATGACAGTCTCCTGCTTGTTATTTTTTTTGTTAGGTAATCATGTCCCGAAAAGTAGGCTTTCAGTAAACTAGATTGCGTAAACCTTACTCTCCAAACCTGTCACCACCCTGTCATGGTTTAAGATTTCTCATTAAATTATGGTCACTTAAACTTTTTTACGGATAACATCATCACTTTTGACAATTCATAACAGGCATTTTTGACAACCGCTCAGCAAGAAAATAAGTAACATTAGGTCACCTTTACGCCGACCAAAAAGCCATTCACCTTAGCGTTTGCCGAATCGCTTTTTTTGAGCGGCTAGACGTTTGAACCAATACATAAATTCCAAGCAAGATGTTTTAGGAAGTACCATGACCAAACACAACCCAAGAGCCACCTTAATTGGCAGCATTGCGATTTTACTTTGGAGCACACTGGCTCTGTTCACGACACAAGCCAATTTAGTGCCGCCGCTTTTATTACTGACGCTCACGTTTGGCGTGGCGACCATGCTCTTCTTTATTGTGTATTTACTAAAAGGCGAGTTGAAACGCTCTTGGCAACTCACACCTAAAAGCGCCATTTTAATGGGCGGTTTAGGCTTCTACTTTTATCACTTCTGTTACTTCTACGCTTTCCAACATGCACCACCAGTAGAAGCTGGATTAATCGCCTATTTATGGCCGCTTCTGATCGTCTTAATGGCGGGAATGACAAAAGGAAATTCTTTGTCTTGGGCGCATTTAGTGGGTGCTGTTATCGCCTTTATTGGCACAGGAATCATGCTACAAAGCAAAGGGCAAGTGTCTGACTCTCAAATAGACAACGCATATCATTGGACAGGTTATGGTGCTGCTTTTGCCTGCGCTCTAATTTGGTCAAGTTATTCGGTGGCCAATCGACGATTTCACGCGGTTCCTTCAAGCTCAGTACTTTGGTATTGCTTGGTCACGACCTTATTGGCTGGCGGCTCTCATTTTGCCTTGGAAGAACAAAACTGGTCTTTCCCTGTTTCTACATGGATTGCCGTTCTAGGGTTAGGACTTGGCCCTGTGGGAGTGGCATTTTTCTGCTGGGATATGGGCGTTAAAAAAGGCAATTTATCTTTACTAGGCGTGCTTTCTTATACTGCACCAGCGCTTTCCACGGTTTGGTTGGGGCTCTTTACAGAAGCGCAATTAACCATAGGACAAATCATCGCTTGTACACTGATCACGCTAGGCGCTTTGTTCGCTAGCCTAATGCCGAATAAGCAGTCAAACAAAAAAATGCCTTCAGTTTCTCAGGAAACAAAAGGCATTTGATTCATAAAAAGTATTGGAAAACTAAGCTACTTGATAAAGAGGACGAGGTGTTTTTTGCAAGTAGCTTTCCATTTCTGCCATGCCATTCGGCTGGTCAACTTTAATACCTAAATCGCGCATTGTGCTACCAAAGGCATGCAGTGTACGGAACAAGTTATGTTCGCGGCATTGCTCGCCCATTTGACCAATACGCACGATCGGCTGCCCAAACGAACCTGCAATTTCCACTCGGTACATTTCTGAAATATGTCGGCAAATTTGCTTCGCAGTTAAACCTTCTGGAATATTGATTCCGATGACAGAATTCAAGCGAGATTCGTTAGGTATGAAGAGATCTAACCCCATTCCTTCAATCCCAGACTGCAATGCTTTTGAACAACGTAAATGACGAGCAAAACGGTTTTCTAACGTCTCATCACACACCAGTTTTAATGCTTCATGCAAGGCCATAATGCCAGACACAGGCGCGGTGTAATGATAGCCGTCTTTGTGCCAAAAATTCTCGGCCAATTGAATATCGAAACACCACTGAGCCGGTGGCTTGCTGCGGTTTTTCGCCGCCGCCCAGGCTTCATCGGAAAACGCCAACAAGGACACCCCAGGAATAGACGACAAACCTTTCTGGCCGCCTGTGATCACAACGTCTACTTTCCATTCGTCCATTTTCAGCGGCATGGTACTGAGTGTACAAACCGCATCCACCACAACCAAACAGCCGTAAGATTTCGCGATTTTCGTGATCTCTTCCAAGCTATGGTTGAACACAGTGTTAGAGGTTTCACCTTGCACCATGGTTAATACTTTTGGACGCGTTTCTTCTATGGCCTTTCTCACTCGCTCTGGATCAGCCGCTTCATGAACGCCCACATGCAATTCATGTACATCCGCACCAACACGCAACGCCATTTCCGCCATACGATGACTAAAGAAGCCATTGTTGATACATAAAATGCTTTCGCCCGACTGCATTAGATTCGCTACCGCCATCTCCATCGCAGCGGAAGCAGGGCCCGCAACACCAATCACCCATTTAGATTCAGTCTGGAACACGTAACGTGCCATGCTCTTAACCTGACCAATAACCTCTGCCATCACATCGCCAAGATGGTTTATCACCACAGAGTTGGCTCGGGCGACGCGCTCTGGAATGGGTACTGGGCCTGCGCCCATCATAAGCAAAGGTTCATGAGGAAGGATTTCATCTAAAGATTTCACCTGCGGACGAGAAACACCCATTGGCGATGAAGCAGTCATTTTATGCAGCCTAATTTTCAAGAATTAAAGAAAAACATTTCTACAGTAAAAAGCCGTTTTCAAGGAATTTACAGTAGAAAATCTCGTGTTTTGTTATTTAACAAAATAATATTTTGAAATACTACAATACTCTTATAGAAAATAAGAGACGACACAGTCAAAAAAGTGCAATAAACCACAAGCGGATGCATTCGCACTAGATCTGACTCGTTTCTCTTCTCACAGCCAGTATTTTTTACTCTGCGTCAATCGAATGAAGTGTGCGATAATGGCCAAAACCACCCTATTCAGGACTCTTTTATGATTACTTGCGGTATCGAGATCAAAGGCAGCGAAGTCATTCTTTGCCTTATGACCAAACAAGACGGCTTATTCCAAATACCAGACTGTCGCCAAATACGACACACATTGAGCAATTCAAACGACAGTGAAGCCGTTCGAAAATTTCAATTCATGCTTAAGAAACTGTTTGAAGACTACAAGGTAACAAGAGCCGTTATTAAAGAACGCCCAACCAAAGGCAAATTTGCTGGCGGTGCCGTCGGTTTTAAAATCGAAGCAGCAATACAACTGATCGATACTGTTCAAGTGGATCTTTTCAACTCGGCAACAATCAAAGAGGTTCTGCAAAAGAACCCAATGCCGATTCCATTTAAAGCAACAGGGTTACGAGCCTTTCAAGAAGGCGCATTCACCACAGCGTATGTGGCTTTATCTGAGCAAACGACTGATAAATAAGCTCTGACAAAACGCAAAGAGACATTAAAAAAGCGGACTTAGTAGATCAAGTCCGCTTTTTTGTATCACCAAAACGGATTATTTATTTCCCTGCTCAAACTGCAGCTCACACAAACGCTGATACAACGGCGATGAGGCCAACAAAGATTGATGCGTTCCCGTATCAACAATGTGCCCTTTATCCATCACCACAATCTTGTCCACATGAATCACGGTCGCCAGACGATGTGCAATCACGATCGTCGTTCGATCCGCCATTAACTCATTCAATGCCTCTTGCACATGAAACTCACTTTGCGCATCCAGCGCGCTGGTCGCTTCATCAAGCAATAACACATCAGGGTCTTTCAAAATCGCGCGAGCAATGGCAATGCGCTGCTTTTGACCGCCAGACAAACGCACACCTTGCTCCCCTAAAAAGCTCTCATAGCCTTGCGGCAATTGCTCAATAAAATCGTGGGCATTGGCACGCTTTGCCGCATCCACCACCTCTTCAAATGACGCGCCAGGTTTACCGTAAGCAATATTGCGCATCACATCATGACTAAACAACACAGGCTGTTGCGGCACCATGCCCATCACATCTCGTAATTCAGGCAAGGATAACTGCTCAATAGAAACGCCATTGAGTGTAATATGGCCTTTTTGTGGATCGTAAAAACGTTGCAGCATTTCAAACATGGTGGTTTTGCCAGCGCCCGACGGCCCAACCAAAGCCACAGTTTGCCCATGTTCAATAGCAAGATTGATGTTCTTCAGCGCCGCCACATCAGGACGAGAAGGATAGTAAAAATCCAAATCATGAAAACCAATCGCAAGGGAAGCTTGATCCGACTGTTTTTCAGGAAGCGATTGCGGATGGCTTGGCGAGGTAATCATGCTCTCAATCTGCAACAACTCCAACAAACGCGTTGCCGAACCCGCCGCCCGTTGCAATTCACCATACACTTCCGCCACCGTTGCCACAGACATGGCCACCATAATGGCGTAGAAAACAAACGCACCTAATTCACCGCCCGTCATTCTCCCAGCAATCACATCCATGCCACCCACCAGCAACATGACACTGATCGCCGCAAAGGTTAATAAGATCACCGCCGCAAACAAAAACGCCCGCTGCTTAATGCGCTTCTTCGCCACATCAAAGGCTTTTTCAACTTCATGACCAAAGGCTTTCTGTTCAATCGCCTCGTGATTGTAACTTTGCACCACCTTGATGTTTTGAATCATCTCGCCCGCGTAAGTGCCGATATCGGCAATAGCGTCTTGGCTGCTCGATGCCAACTTCCTCACACGACGACCAAACACCATCATGGGAATCAGCACAAAAGGAACGCACACCACCACAATCATCGACAGCTTAAAATTGGTCACGAACAACATAATCAAGCCGCCCAACAACATGAAAAGCGAGCGCAGCGCCATGGAAAAAGACGAACCAATAATGGATTGCAGTAAAGACGTATCGGTCGTGAGTCGAGACATCAACTCACCACTGCGATTTTCTTCGAAGTAACTTGGATGCAAACGAATGATTTGATTGAACACCGCCGTTCGAATGTCAGCACTCACTCGCTCACCGAGCCACGACATCAGGTAAAAACGGAAAAAGGTCCCAAAAGCCAACAAAGAAATCATGCCAATCAGCAACAAAATCGTGCTGGTAAGCTGCTCCACCGAGCCAGAAATAAACCCGCTGTCGATCACCACCTTCACGCCCTGCCCTACCGATAAACTGATCCCCGCCGTGAAGACAAGAAAGAACAAGGCCAAAGCCACCTTAACTTTGTAAGGCTTAATAAAGCGAAAAATCGGCAACAAACTTTGATAAGCGCCAGCGGAAGGTTTGGAGTCAGAAGAATGTGGCAAGAGAAGGCCTTTTAGTAGACGAGAAGAATGAAAAAAACAGTAGCTTACTAACGTCTTTTCAATTTAATTACTGCCAATTAAGCTTTAGTTCCTTATGGCTTTGAGCACACTCTTTAAGGTAAAGATTAATTAGGTTTTGATAAGGCACGCCATTTTGCTCAGATAGCTGCTTAAAATAGTCGATTACATCTTGATCTAAACGAATCGTTATTTGTTTTTTAGACTTTTTTACATACGGATTAGGTACAGAATTAGAAAAGTCATATTGATCACGCATATCTATACTCCTCGTATTGTTTACGTTCATTTTTGTCTGCTTTTCTCGCAGAAATGATACGAATTCTATCATCTGGCTCCCTGTAGCAATGACACACAATTAACACTTTTAAATCAATGCTTTGGCCAAGAATAAGAAAACGCTCCTCCCCAAAAGAACTATCTGGGTCAGGTATTAAGCGAGCATGCAAATCAGAAAATACAGATTGAGCTTCATCGAAACTCACACCATGCTTTTTGATATTTATACTGGCTTTTTGAGGGTTCCATTCAAAAGTAATATCTTCCATAAATTACAGTGTAGTTATATTGTAATGCAGACGCAATACGATAAATTCAGTTAACCACTCACAAAAAAACGAAAAGGCAAATCCCCAAAGCCCCAGATCAAGGTTCCTGTCATCAACAAAATACCTTCGTGTTTCATGGTTCTTTTTTCTAAACCGGTTTTCAAATCGTCTTCCAATGCTTCCGCTTTCTGCTTCCAGATCTTGACCTTCTTTTCATCAAGACGCTTATGCTCATATTTTAAATTCGCATAGGCATTGGGCGCTTCACGCTTTAGCACTTTATGATCATCTTGATGCGCATAAAACTCTAAGATCGTGTACAAAATACCAACGATCACGATAAGCGAACCACTGCGTGCAAACCAGTCGATATCATCAAGGAATTCAACGTAAGACAATGTTGCTCCCAGACAAGCAATAAGAACAGCAACACAGTAAGTGATATAAGTGTTCATTGGGGTTTTGTTCCTTAAACAAAAGCGGAAAGGGGTTATCAAGGCGCATTATACAGACATTTGTTGAACGCCCACTTTATGAGTCAGCCCTCTTTTCGGATATTAATACTCAATCAGATACTTCCTTTAGGAAACGTTTTAATAGTACACATGCGCGTTATTGTCACAAAATTAGAGAGCCACACAAGAATGATGAGGGTTCAGATACGAGGGAATTGAATTTGCGTTTAATTCAACCCTGCTCCCAATTATTGGTGCAGGTGTTAATCTAGATTGCGAATACGGTACCAGTACTCGTAGCTTTGTTGAAATTCCATTTTCTCATACAAGCTAATTGCTGGCTTATTGCCTGCAACAACTTGAAGATATGAACGAGTTGCACCGTTTTCTACTGCCCAGTGAAGCATGCCTTCTATTAATTTGGTGGCATAGCCTCTATTTCTGACAGATTTATAAGTTGCAATATCAAAAAGCCCAAACAACCCATTTGCTATCACGCCTAACCCACAAGCTACTTCTACTCCATCTTCAACCAAAACAGCAAAAAGTGTTTTATCCTCAATTCGGTCAATCATTTCAAGATGTGTTAAGTGCTCATCAAAACTTAACTCACTAATCTTGCAAAACGATTTCATCCAAGCTCTGCTGGTGAGTTCAGGGAAGCAAACCTCTTTAAAGCTGTCGTTTTCAATTGACCTTTCCAAAACAAGAGAGCGATCTAAATAGCTATATCCTGTTTCTTCTAGGTAGCTATCAAATCTTTGATTTTCACTAAAAGACGTTAAGCGAAAAATACAAGGAAGATTCTTGTCCTGAAAGTATTGCTCGTATCTGCCCACAAGTGAGTCGAAATCTGAGACTTGCTTTTGAAGTAGGTTTACAGAATTAGCCCTTTTCGTATATCCATTAGAAAAGCGCAATACAATGCCATCTGATTCCGACTCTTCTAATGCAGGCCAAGATCTGAATCCTGCTTTTTCGATTTCTGTAAAATACAAAATTCGGCCTCATGTTTGGGAAGGTTAACGCCCAGCTAAGCCGCCGGAACGGAGTTGATTGTTTTGTGCGAGCGTAGCGAATAAGCACAAAACGAGCAACGCAGTGGAGGTCGGATTGAGCTGTTTGTTATAAGGCATTTAGAATACAGTTTTAATAACTTTCTCAACGCCTTCTACAAGCTCTAGTACATCTTCTTTAGTCGGTTCACGATCCTTGCTGTGATCGCATAAATTTCGGATATCTCCCAGATGCTGAATAAACCTCCATTTGGGTGTGTCAATGACATCATTTTCTTTAAGTAATTGATAGTAATCTGAAATGGATGGATGTTTCTTTCTAGATTTATGACCATGCATTTCACATACATGACCAAGGTGTTTCTCCAAAACAACACCCGCAATCGCGCCACCGCCACGCACGAAACCTTTTTTAGCCAACTCTTTCGCAGCCATTAGCTCAGAATCAAACATATCAGCTTGAAGCACTTCTTGAATGTCAAATAAGGAACTTTCAAACCTTTTGCTCGCTGC
Organism: Marinomonas algae; assembly: GCF_047525555.1. NCBI lineage: Bacteria > Pseudomonadati > Pseudomonadota > Gammaproteobacteria > Oceanospirillales > Oceanospirillaceae > Marinomonas > Marinomonas algae. The sequence continues at coordinate 80,627 of NZ_JBLIXK010000002.1, forward strand.
CTCAAGAATTGAGTTCTGTATTTGCATTTTTCCTACCGCTGCAGAGCCATCCGCGACCACATTAGTTCCTCCGTGACTTGTAGTCCTAAGCCCTAGCAAATAGTCAGCGACACCGTAGGTTAAAAAATCAATTTCTTTTCTTTTCTCGTCTTTATACTGTTTTGTGAAATCAGAGTATCTATCAGGAAGTATCTGTTTAATTACTAATAAGGCTTCGGAATACCATGTATCGTACTCATTTTTAAAATTAGGAAGCTTTATCTTCTTTTCTTTCAGGTCTTTTTTAAAATCATCAGGTAAGCCTTGAACATCTTCGATCATCGAAAGATAAAGATGATTTCCTTTCTTTATAAGGGACTTTAATTCGTCTTTCATAACTTCCAGTTTTGTTGCCATATTGTCTATGCCTTATAACGCCTCATTCAGAGGCAATAAAATAGCTGGTTAAAATTAGCAAGGCACGAGCAAAAACCAGCTGTTTTTTGTCCTGCTGAAATGACTTGTTATATTTTTATACATGCTCTGTAATGATTTTATTTATTCCGTCATCCCCATCATCATAAAGGGCGTCAGGAATGATTTTTCTGAAATACATATCTCGCCAAATTATGTTGACAATATATTCTGGTTCTTCATTCCATTCCAGATGCCCATTTAGATTTGCCATTGCAACCACACCTACAGCGTGTATTTTATTTCCATTTCTTTGATTAAAATATTGTTGAAGAGAGGCAAGTTGATCCCTTTCTTGATAAAACTCATTCAGCATGCTTTCTTTGTCATAATAACCATCATCCCAAATAGGGGTATCTTTCATTCCAAGTTGGGTTTGGAGGTATTGTTCATATTCTTCTCCAACATGGCTGACATGCTGATTTTTAACACATAAAGTCCAAACATCTATTTTGGATTCTTCATAAATACCGCTTTCAGAACCCATGATTGCGAGATTGTAACTACTAGATCTGCAATGACATTTTTCAACGTAGTTTGATGAAAATGCTTGATAGTAAGACACCAAATCATAGAATTCATGAAGAAATTTTTTTACTAATTTATAATCTTGTTTAATAACGACAATATTTTCAAAACTGTCTTTTGCTTTTCTAGACCAGTTGAAGCTACCTGTAATCACAATTTCATCATCGATAACACAAAATTTATTGTGCATAAATGCTGTTGCTAACCTAGTATCAATTGCATATGTAGCATATAAATTGGTGGTCAATAACCCGTGATTAGTGTTTGTTGGGTCATTATTAAACACTACTTCAACTTTCACTCTTCTCAGTGCTAACCCTTGTAAAACAGGAGCATAAACCTGCTTACTAATCCACGCTACACAAATACGAACTGATTTACGGGAAGAACGAAGTAGTTTTATTATTTCCCGATCAATATCTTCAAAATATGCTTCAATATTCATAATTGAGAGTTTCACCTACATCGAAAAAATATAACGCCGCCAGCAGGGGCTGGAGCACGCAGTACGGAAGTCCCTCTGGCTGGCTTTGTTATGCATTTGAATCATGGTAGATATCAAATACGTAGACACGTAATTGAATTAGGCGACTATCATCGTCTTTGGACATAAATTCAAAGTGCCACTCTCCCTCACCAACATCTTTTACGTGTTTTTTAAAACGAGGATGAGACTTCAATATTTCTGGAGTTTTCTCCAGTAACTCGGTGAACTTCTTGTTATGCTTATTGAATATAATCACTGATGCTTTGCAATCGCGCCATGTAAGGTATCCAAGTAGCTGGTCTATGGCCTTGCTAAGCTCGGAAGCACCTCGCCAGACTTTACATTCAGCGATAAATGCCGCTCTATTGTCACTCTCAATTTTTATATCTGTTTTGCCTAACTTCCTAAAAGCTTCGCCAGAGGCTGCGCCTTTATAATGCCCATTCAAGTGCGCAAGAATGATATCCCGAAGTTCTTCTTCGTCGTGAACGGCATAAGTTTTTGGTGTAGCCTCAAAGGTGGCACCTTCATGCCGGATAACTGAGAGAATATGCTCATAATCCTCCACTGTTATACCAGGCTCTGCCGCATAGCCAGACTGAGGTGACGGAGGTAAAGGCTTCACTAATTTCTTTTTAATATCGATAGGTTTAAAACTAGGCGCAGAATTGTTCCTTTTCATTGAGATGTTAAGAAAGTCGGCAAGGCCATCATGCTTATTTAGTCTCTCTCTCCTAGCTTCTACGAGCCTTCTAACATTTACCTCAAGAGCTTGGTTATGCCCTTCAATCTGTGAGGACTGGCCATTGATATAGAATCTAACCCCATCAAGGACGTCGTCAATGTGTGCCTTTATTTGTTGTTGAGGGTCATCGGTTGGTTGCTGGATAACAATATCCAGATAGCCAACACCATCCCTATTGGGCGAGCGAATATCTCCATGTGGAATAGTCGGCCTCCACTGGTTTGGCTTTAGCTTCCACAGTGAAGGGTCACCCGTATATGGAATTGATATGGTAACTTTGATTCCTGGAATCATTATTGGGCCACTATCACCGAAAGAATTTCGGTTGCCATTATGGCTTACATCTACCCTGACTTCTTGCTGATCCATTTCTGCTCTATCTTCATAGAGTTCTAATGGGGTGACATATAAATCATTTACAATGTGGGCAACCAAATCATCGATTGGATTCGCTAAAAACTGGTCTTGATGGATAGCGTCAACTTTATCTTTGGCTGATTTGGCGTGATTATCTAAGGCTGCGCTTAAATCGCCATCCCAAAACAAAGTGTTTTCCCTGCCTCTTCTATACATCTACTTTTGTACTCCGTGTTTATGCATAGCATTTTAATAGTGCGCATGAGCGTTTACACATTTTAAAAACTCTCTAAATACCTCTATAACTAACTGAATTGTTAGTATTTTATAAAGCTATTCACAAAAAACAAAAATGGAAAAACGAGCGTGCGCGTTATTTTCAAAGGAATAAAAAGAAGGGATTTTACGAGGGTTAACCATCCGTTAGTCACTTTATTTTCATTCCGTTATGACATGAATGTAACGTGAGTTAAACGGATTTACCAGTATCAAACAGTAGGGTCAAAGCCCTTTTTGATGATGTCTTCTGTGGTTGTGAGGTTTTGTCGCTCAAAAAGGGGTTCGACCCTTGAGGTTTTGTCACACTAAAGTGTGACTTATGTCGGAAGGCGGAAATGCTAAATTGGAGCAAGCCAAACACCTAGAGCGAGGTCAAACGGTTTCCTAGAAGAGTAACGTCGAGCAGTGGTGTTTGGTTTGCTTCAGATGCTGAGGCTGAGCTTAGGTCAAAGAGAAATTCATCCCTTGGGACTATCACCTTAGTTAAGAGAAGCTTGCCAAGCTTTATCTGCTTGGGCTTGGTAAGTTTTCCAGTCGCCATTTAGCCATCTTTGGCGCCCGCGCTCTGCAAAAAACAAATGCAGCTCTTCTCCAAAAAATTCCCAAACCTGACCGCTAGTAGGAATTAAACCCTCGCCTAACGCCAGTGCATTGGCACAAAAACCATTGTAACGGGGAACGTATGTATCGGGGTTGGCGGCAAATTTATCCGCTGACGCTTGGCTTGCGAAATGCCACTCTGCGCCGTTCCATGTCACCACAAATTGATTAGAGCCTTTTGTCACTGGGCTACTGCCTTCAACACCTTCACGATAATAATCTAATACATCGTGCCCGCCGATGGCCGAGTTGCTCCAATATCCTGTACTCACAGGTTCATTCGCCATAGCAGAGCCAGATAGAATACATACTACAAAGAAAAACCATTGAGCTAACATTCTACTTTTCATCATTCTTTCTCTTATGTTTGCTGAGTTTTATTAAGAACGCTTATCTCTCTATAAAGTTCCTTTCGCTTTATTTAGGCAGAAAAAAGCCAAACAGGAGTTTGGCTTTTTGAGTTCATTTTAATACTTTTTTAAGCACCCTGTTTTGACTCACAGGCTTGTCTATTTTGATGCGATGAAAACCTATCGCACCAAAAAAGTGCAAATTAAGCTTTTTTCTTTTTCCCTAAGATGACCAACAAAACCCCACCTAATACACCTGCGGTTGCAATAATGAGATGCAAAGTCACGGCTTCACTGGCGAAAATAACGCCGCCAATCGTTGCGATAATTGGCACTAACAATTGCAAAACAGCCGCTAAAGAAGCACTAAGTGAAGGCAGTACAGCGTACCAAAGTGCGTAGCCAACACCTGACATTAAAGCCCCTGAAACAATAGCGAATAATATTCCTTCTGAACTGGCGGTTGTTAAGCTGTAGCCTTCCAAAAAACCAATACATATCAAAGCAATAATTAGGATAGGTACAGTGCGTATGAAGTTGGATGCAGTCGCGAATAATGGCAGTGAAGAAATCTTCCCGCGCCAAGTGTACAGCCCCCAAGCAATGCCTGCGAATGTCATTAAGATAAAGCCAACCAATGAAGGCGAAGACAAGGTTGGGAAGACCAAATACACAAAGCTCGCAAAGGCAACGAGTAAGCCGATCCACTCAAGGGATTTAAGCTTCTGCCCTGCCCAAACCGCCATCAGAATCAGTGTTAGTTGAACAGCACCAAAAAGTATCAGCGCGCCAATCCCTGTCTCTAATGTGACGTAAGCGTAAGAGAAGCCAATCGCATAAATAAACAGCGAAAACGCAGATAACCAACTACCCTCTAACCACACCTTTTTTAGAGAGGTGCTGTTTTGCTTCATGCTTTGCAAAACACAAAGCAATGCCAAGGTGATAGCACCGCTGACTAAGCGCAACATGGTGAAGTTTGCTGGGTCAATTAATCCGCCATCTAACGCTAATCGACAGAGTATGGAGTTGGCCGCGAAGGCTAATAAGGAGAGAGCAATTAAGACATATAACCGTAGTGAAGCTGTCATTTATTTGTTTAAAAGTTCAGTTAACCTGAACCAGTACCTTAGTTGGAGAAATTCGGCCAGTTTCAATCACTGGCACCAGTTTTGCAAGCCTAACAGTAACGCCGACCAGTTATTTTTGGTCGCCTAAATATGGAATCTACATGACGAGTCTTTTAGTATTTTCGGATTTAGATGGCACTTTACTTGACCATCACACATACAGTTTTGTTCCCGCACAAACGGCATTACAGTCGTTAAAAACCTTTTCTATTCCTTGTGTTATCAATACCAGCAAGACATTTCATGAATTACTTTCTTTGCGAGAAGCGTTGGATCACCAAGATCCTTTCATCGTAGAGAATGGCTCTGCTGTTTACATTCCTAAGCATTTATCCCTTTTTATCGATGAAGAATTAGAAGATTGCGGAGACTATTGGGTAAAAGCCTTTGGCCCTAAGCGCAGCACTCTGATTGAGCTAACCGACAGCCAAAAAGACAACTACACCTTCAAGCGTTTCAGCGATATTTCCTGCCAAGAGCTGATGACATTAACCGGCTTGAGTGAAGAAAACGCCACATTAGCCATGCAACGAGAGTTCACTGAACCTATGGTGTGGACAGATTCAAACGTGGCATTAAACCAGTTAAGAGAATACCTAGCGCCTTTTGGTGTGCAAATTCAAAAAGGCGGTCGTTTCTCCCACTTAATGGGCAAACACTGCGATAAAGCCAATGCCATGCTTTGGCTAACCGATTTATACGCCAGCCAAAGTGACGAGGAAATTACCACTATGGCGTTGGGCGACGGTGAAAATGACATTGGCATGTTAAGCGAAGCCGACATTCCGGTTGTTATACGTTCACCAGTGCATGCGCCACCAGAAGTCCCTAATCGTATCGACGCGTGGTTGACGGATGGTTATGGACCGGAAGGTTGGGCGCAAGCCATAGATTTAGTATTAAGCAAACAAGGCATTATTTAGCTTTCTTGTTTTCGGATTTACTCAAACAAAAATTATTATTTGTATTTTATTAGGAGATTTTCATGGGCGATTTTCATCAGAACGGCATCATTACGACACTCCATAACTTGGCGAACCGCCCGTTAGAGGAAATGGAGAAAGAGTTGTGCGAGTTTGCAAAAACACGTCCTATGTCTCTTATTTTGCCTTGCCTATATTCTGAATTAGAAACAGACGCAATGCCGAATATCATTAAGCATTTGCAACAGGTTCCTTACCTTTCTGAAATCATCATCGGCTTGGACAGAGCAACAGAAGAGCAATACCGCCATGCTCTAGAATTCTTTAGTGTGTTACCGCAAAACTACAAGGTACTTTGGAATGATGGCCCTCGATTAAGAGAAATCGACAGTGTCTTGAAAGGCGAGCACCTTTCCCCTTCTGATCCAGGTAAAGGCCGAAATGTTTGGTTTTGCATGGGCTACAACTTAGCGGCAGGTAAAGCAGAATCCATTGCCATGCACGACTGTGACATTGTGACTTATGACAGAGAGTTATTAGCACGATTAATCTACCCAGTGGCGAATCCAAACTTCAACTACGAGTTCAGTAAAGGTTTCTATGCTCGTGCTGCCAACGGCAAAATGAATGGTCGCGTGAGCCGTTTATTGGTTACCCCTTTGCTTCACTCCTTGAAAAAAGTATTCGGTCATCTAGACTATTTAGATTACCTAGACAGCTACAAATACCCACTTGCTGGCGAGTTTTCCTTCCGCCGCGATGTTATGACAGATTTACGTATTCCAAGTGATTGGGGTTTAGAGATTGGTGTTCTGAGCGAAATGTACCGCAACTATTCACCAAACCGTTTGTGTCAGGTGGATATTGCTGACATTTACGATCACAAACACCAAGACTTATCCGCAGATAATGACAATGGCGGTTTGTCTAAAATGTCGATCGATATCACTAAAGCCATTTTCAGAAAACTGGCAACCAACGGTACGATCTTCAATCAAGAGACTTTCCGTACGATTAAAGCGACTTACTACCGAGTTGCTTTGGACTTTATCGAAACCTATCGAAATGACGCCGAAATCAACGGCTTAAAACTTGATGTTCACAGTGAAGAACAAGCGGTTGAATTGTTCGCCAGCAATATAATGAAAGCGGGCAACCAGTATTTAGAAAACCCAATGGAAACGCCTTTTATCCCAAGCTGGAACCGCGTAGTCAGCGCATTCCCAGGTGTTATGTCTCAACTTGCTAAAGCGGTTGAACAAGACATGGCCGAATACGGTAAAAAATAACTCGCTTGTATCCGAAAAAGGCTGCGGCCTTTTTCGGATACCTAAGTGTTGCTTCATCCACTTATTGAAAGACAGGTAGGTAACTATGGAAAATGTATCTCTGTCGCATCTCGAACAAAAGCTCATTGTTCATTTGCAGGTGCTTTACCCAAACTTGGACACGGCGGAGTTGGCACGAAAATGCTTAGCTACCTTTCATCTTGATCCAAACACAGAGTCACCTCGCCCCCATAATAATTTATGGGATCAATCCGATATCATGCTGATTACTTATGCAGATACATTGCGATGCGAAGGTGAAGCCCCACTTGAGACACTGCACAAATTTGTGAAGAGTAAATTAGCCGACAGCATTTCTGCTGTGCATCTTTTACCGTTTTTCCCATACAGTTCAGATGATGGCTTTAGCGTGATGGATTACACCACGGTTAATCCGTCGAGCGGTAAATGGGATCACGTCGAGAATCTCGCCAAAGACTTTAAAGTCATGGGTGATTTGGTTATTAACCATTGTTCTAGCCGTAGTATGTGGTTTGAAAACTACAAAGCGGGCGTGCATCCGGGCGCGGATTTCTTTTATGAAGCTGACCCAAATGCCGATTTAAGCGCTGTGGTTCGTCCAAGAACATCACCGTTGTTACGAGAAGTACAAACCAAAAATGGAACAAAACACGTTTGGTGTACTTTCAGTCATGACCAAGTGGATTTGAACTTTGAAAACCCAGCGGTTTTATTAGAGTTCTTAGGCATTATTCGCTTATACCTTGAAAAAGGCATTCGCTGGTTCCGCCTTGATGCTGTGGCGTTCCTTTGGAAAATACCGGGCACAAGCAGTATTAACCTTCCACAGACCCATGAAATGATTCGCTTACTGCGCTTGATGATTGAGCATTATGCGCCTGAGTCTGTGATCATCACGGAAACCAATATTCCGAACCAAGAGAACTTAACTTACTTTGGTAACGCCAATGAAGCGCATTTGATCTATAACTTCTCTTTGCCACCATTGCTGATTAACAGTCTTGTGACCGGTAATTTCAGTCACTTGAAAAAGTGGTTAATGAGTATGCCACCAGCGCAACAAGGCACAACCTATTTGAACTTTTTGGCTTCTCACGATGGTATTGGTTTACGCCCAACAGAAGGCTTATTGTCTGAATGGGAACTGGAAACCTTGATCAACACAATGAAGCGTTTTGGCGGAAAACTCAGTGCTCGAACTACGCCACAGGGTGAATCCAAGCCTTACGAGATAAACATCAGCCTTTGGAACGCTTTATCTGGTTCTGCTCAGCAAGGTCCAGACCAATGGCAGTTTGCGCGCTTCTTATGTGCCGCTGGTGTGATGATGGCGCTAGAAGGTGTTCCAGCCTTTTACATTCACAGTTTGTTCGGCACAGAGAATGACTTAGAGCGAGTTGATAATACAGGGCATTTTCGATCCATTAACCGACATATTTGGGACATGGATGAATTGGATCATGCGCTGAATACTCCGACTCATCACCAAAAAGTCTTCCAGAGTATTTCGCAGTTAACCAAAATTCGTCGTGCTCAACCTGCGTTCCACCCGAATGCAACCCAATACGTTTTGCACATGGGTGACAACCTGTTCGCGTTTTGGAGACAAAGCATAGACAGACGACAAAGCTTGTTTGCGGTTTACAACATGACGGATCAGCCTCAGAGCTTTAACTTGTCTGAACTGAACTTGATTGCCACAGATGAATGGACAGATCTTGTTTCTGATGCTGTGTACGAAGACCACTTAGGTAAGATCATCCTAATGCCTTACCAATTCGTTTGGTTGGCGAATAAAAAAGGCAAAATCAAAACAAGCTAGTTGCTTTGATCAAGCCATAAAAAAACGCGACTCACTGGGTCGCGTTTTTTGTTTTCGCTTTTCTTTTCACTTCTGTTTTTCTTTCATTGCTCGTTTAGCAACCAGGAACATCTAACAAATAAGCCTTTCTTAAATATGAATTAGTGACTCACTGTTTTAGAGAATACGTTAATAATCACCACACCAGCCACAATCAGAGAAATACCAATACAGGCTGCAACATCGAGCTTTTCATTGGCAAACAAATAGCCAAAGATGGAGATTAAAACCACGCCCAAACCAGACCAAATTGCGTAAGTCACACCAGTTGGCAAAGTACGCATCACGATACTTAGCAAGTAAAAAGACACCGCATAACCCACCACCAAAATAATACTTGGCCCAAGTTTAGTAAAAGAGTCCGACGCTTTTAATGCTGTGGTCGCAACCACTTCAGCCAAGATGGCTAAAAACAAAAGCAGGTAAATCATAGTGCTTCTCCTAAACCGTGCAATGAGTATGAGTGACGCCCTTTACTGTGCCGTATTGTCTTTTTCTAGGTCAATATCTTCTGCTAAAAAACCGCCAGTTTGATGTGCCCACAAAGAAGCATAAATGCCTTTACCTTGAATCAACTCTTCATGGCTGCCCTGCTCAACGATCACACCTTTATCTAACACGATTAAGCGATCCATCGCCGCAATGGTAGAAAGTCTGTGTGCAATCGCGATCACAGTTTTACCCTGCATGAGTTTGTACAAACTGTCTTGAATTGCCGATTCTACTTCTGAATCCAAAGCGGACGTAGCTTCATCTAAAATTAACAAAGGCGCGTCTTTTAATAGCACTCGGGCAATGGCAATACGCTGTCGCTGTCCGCCTGACAATTTGATTCCGCGTTCACCCACCATAGCATCGTAGCCAGAATTACCGTACGGGTCGGTCAAAGTTTGAATAAACTCATGAGCTTCGGCTTTTTTCGCGGCGGCGATCATTTCTTCTTCTGTCGCTTCTGGACGACCGTAAAGTAAGTTCTCTCGCACCGTTCTATGCAGCAAAGATGTGTCTTGTGTCACCATGCCAATTTTAGATCGCAATGATGCTTGCTGAACTTGGCTAATATCTTGCCCGTCAATTTTAATTTGCCCAGATTCAATATCATGGAAGCGCATCAACAAATTCACTATGGTGGACTTTCCGGCACCAGAACGACCAACAAGCCCGACTTTCTCTCCTGCTTTGATCGACAAAACAAGATTCTCAATTACTTTTCTGTCCTGCTTTCCATAATGGAAATTCACCGCTTCGTAATCAATTGAACCATTAGCAACCACTAATTCTGGCGCATCAGCTTTATCTTCAATTTCAATCGGGCGAGACAGTGTTTTCATGCCGTCGTTTACCATGCCGATATTTTCAAACAAGGCGCTGACTTCCCACATAATCCACTGAGACATGCCGTTCATGCGTAGCGCTAAACTCACCGCAATGGCAATGGCACCCACACTGATAACACTGTCCGTCCACAACCAAATAGACAGTGCAGCAATGGAAAAAGTTAAAAGGTAATTACAACCTTGGACACCAACATTGAGCATGGTGACGAGACGCATTTGTCGATAAACGGTGATTAAAAAACCATCCATGCCTTCTTTTGCGTATTCTGCTTCGCGCTGATGATGGGAGAAAAGCTTTACCGTAGACACATTGCTGTAGCTGTCTACCACTCGCCCTGTCATGGTCGAGCGCGCATCAGCCTGATCTGCTGAGATTTTCTTAAGCTTTGGAATAAAGTAAAACTGCAAAGAAATATACAACACAAGCCACGCGAGCATTGGCAACATGAGTCGGTAATCGGCATTCGCGATTAAAACCACCATAGAAACAAAGTACACAGCGATGTACATCAATACATCCAGTAACTTCATCACGGTTTCACGCACAGCAAGGGAAGTTTGCATCACCTTAGTGGAAATACGCCCTGCAAACTCATCCTGAAAGAAGGACATACTTTGGCGCAAAATATAATGGTGCGATAACCAACGAATTCGCATGGGATAATTACCCAGCAAGGTCTGATGGATAATCGCAGAATGCAAAAACGTCACTATTGGCATCACGACCAGCACCATCAATGACATTAATAATAAATGCATGCCCTCTTCAGCAAAGAACGTGTCTGGATCTTTGTTGACTAACCAATCCACCAGCTTTCCCATGAAGCTAAACAAGGTTACTTCTAAAATCGCCATCGTAGCGGTTAAAAGGGACATAAGGATGAGTGGGATTTCAACGCCTTTCGAATAGTAACGACAAAATGCGAACAGTGTTTTAGGCGCCTGCACTGCTTCCACTTCAGGATAAGCCTGCACCCACTTTTCGAAAAAACGTAACATAAAATTCCTTATCAAACTTGAAGAGAGGCTCTAATTCTTAAGAGCAGAATAAATTATAAATCCACCGCAAGGCATTTAATACGTTTTTGCGGTTTCGTAGGCATAAACCCTACCTAAAAAATAAGTGCGAAATTGAAACACGTTAGTAAATTGAAAACCAGACAATATAAAAACGGGCTCTATTTCCTATACGCTTTACTTACTGTTTGCATAATTAAATCAGCCTAAAAAAGCAAAAAGATATTATAATTCGTGCCTATTTATTCACTCGACGTAAGCGATTATATGAAACTGACTCTGCCGATCATTCTAGTACTTGGGTTGCTTGCGGGATTGACTCCTATGGCAATCGACGCATACCTTCCTAGTATTCCGACGATTTCAAAAGATTTGGATACCAATATCGATTTAGTGCAAATGACGGTCAGCATGTACTTGCTGGTTTTCGCTTTCTTGCAAATCCTCTTTGGGCCAATTTCGGATGCGATTGGTCGCCGCAAAGTCGTGGTGGGAGGCCTAAGTATTTACGCTATCGGCAGTATAATCTGCGCCTTGTCACAGAATTATGAAATGCTTTTAGTCGGCCGAGCGGTTCAAGCTCTTGGTGGCGCAGCAGTTGCTGTTTGTGTTCCTGCCTTGGTTAAAGATGGACTCTCCATTAACCAATTCGCCAAAGCCATGTCGATGGTTATGCTGGTAATGGCACTGGCGCCTTTGGCCGCGCCGATTATTGGTGGTGCGATTTTAACTGTATTGAGCTGGCACTATATTTTCGGCTTTCTCTGTATTTTATCGCTCGTTGGAATGACGCTGTTTTTATTAACTATTCCAGAAACACTGCCAGTAGAAAAACGTACGCCTTTTTCTTTTTCTAATGCCATTGGTAATTATGGAAGATTATTAAGTAATCGTACTGTTTTGGGTTACCTTGCCGCTTCTGCCTTTTTCTTCGGCGGGATGATGAGTTTTATCACCGGATCTTCTTTTGTTTATATTGAACTTTATGGCGTAGACCCTGCTCATTTTGGTTTCTTCGTTGGATTAAACGTTATTACCATGATGTCGGCATCTACTATAAATAGCCGTTTTGTAGAAAAATTGGGCACGGAGTTTTTATCGAAATACGCCATTATTGTGGTGTTATCTTCGTCCATTGCGATGATCATTTTAACCTTCTTCGAACACCCTCCTTTGGCTCTTATCATCATTTCGAGCATGCTGTTTATGGGACCAATGGGGATTCTAGGAAGTGGCTTCATGGCAGGCGCACTAAGACACGCTGGCAATCATAATGGCAGTGTTACCGCGCTGGCTGGTACATCACGTTTCGCCTTCGGCGCCCTTGGTGGTGCTGTAGTGAGTCTGCTGCACAATGGTACTTTTATCCCAATGCTTGCTACTATGGCGAGCTGCGGCATTATCTCATTCGTTATTTTTAAAGTTACAACTCGGTATGCCGCGCCGACAGACACAGTATAATTAGAAAAATTTACTCAGTTTTATGGAGCTTGAATGTTAAATACTCAAACGCTAATCGAAAAAATCAAACAATCACCTGATCAGGTTCAATTCAAAGAAGTGATCGGAGTGATCGAGCAAGAATACGATTTCACACCAACTTCATTTGTAAATGGTGAGCAAAACAACGCCATCAATGAAAACAATGGCTCTTGTAAGATTTTTTCTTTTGCCGCTATTCACCAATTAGCAGAAGCAGACACATTGCATTTGTTCGGTGACTTCTACCGTGTTGATGTACTTCAAAACCCAGAAGGCAGTGACCATCAAAACATCCGTCAATTCATTAAAAATGGCTGGAGCGGCATTACTTTCAACGCCATCGCTTTAACACCAAAAAGCTAACAAAGCTGACCGCAGCAATGAACTTGCTGCGGTCAACTCATGATGAATGGTTGAGTTCAGCACCTAAAAAAGCCATAGTTTCGAACACTTAATATATGAGGTGGTTATGGAATTAGTCGCATTTGATTTAGATGGTACGCTACTGAATCGGCACCAACGTCTCTCTGAATACACAATAGACACTCTTGAGCGTTTAAAGTCCGCAGGCATTTTTTACACTGTCGCGACAGGACGAACTCACCTTGCCGCCATGCCTTGTATCCAAGGTCATGATTTCCCTCATTGGCAGATTTTCAAAAATGGCGTGGAATGGTGGAATCCTTCACAAAGCCAATATCGCCACCGCAACTTATTATCTCAAGGCCACATCACAGATTTGCTGTCTTCTTTTGAAGAACACCAAGTCACACCTTTTATCTTTTGCTTAGAAGATGACGGCTCACATCGTGTTTATCATGCGCCTTTAAATGGCCACATGAGTGACCATATTGCCAATGAACTTGGCAATCATAAAAGCATGAGTCTTCACCCTTTAGCGGAATTATCCAGCGAAGCGAAAATCACTAATATCAGCGCTATGGGTAGCCCGACGCTCATCAATCATATTGTTGAAGCAAGTAACAAACACGATCACTTAACGGCTTATTCTGGTGGTGGCATCTATAACCCAGATGCCTATTGGCTAGACATACATCACAGCAATGTCTGTAAAGGTTCTGCTTTAATGGAACTTAAAGAAGAAATTGGTGCCGAACGATTAACGGTGTTTGGCGACGGCGATAATGATTTATCTATGTTCTCCGTATCCAATGAAGCCTTTGCGACAGAGAATGCTCACGACCACATCAAAGATGCGGCGACCGATGTCATCGATCATCATGATAAAGATGGTGTAGCGAAGTTCTTAAGAAAAAGATACGACTTGTGACCGTTTTTTAGAAAGCGTTTGTGAAGGGTTGATTTTTAAACAATACCCTCCATTAACTAAAAGACAACATAATGGACTATACTAAATCATCAAAATGAAACATGATGGTAAACAAGAATAATTAGTTTGGAGAAATGCCATGTTTGAATTTTTACTTTTCGTAGCGGCTTGTGCCGTGATTGCTTTCTTGGCAAAGAACATTCAAAAAAGCGTAGCTCAGCCAAAATCAAAGCTGCAACCGATCAAAATTGAGCGTGAAGAAGTTCGTCGCCCGACGCCTCGTCATAGACGCCCATACTAATTCCCTTCTATTTCATTAGTCTCTTTTTAAGATGAATAGAAAAATAGCCGCATTGGAAGGCTTTCCAATGCGGCTATTTTGTTCCTATCCCATATTCTTTTAGCTTGTTTGCAATGGTGCTGTGACTCATTCCCACCGCTTTGGCCAAACGTCTGGAACTGGGAAACTCTGGGTACAATCGTCTTAATAATTCAGCTTCCCAATGTTTCACTGTTTGATCCAATGAGTTGTTGATCAAACTCAAATTCGACATCAAATCCATTTCGGGCAGAGCCACATCTTCTGCCTGCCAGTTTTTTCCTTTCACCGTCAAAAAGGTTTGCAAGCAACGGTTTTGCAGTTCTTTTAGATTGCCCGGCCAATCATATAAAGCCAATTTCGTCATGACTTCCTTGGAAATATTCGGCACGGTGACTTTGTGCCTTTCCGCTAACGCCAATACCAATTGCTGTACCAAACCTTCTATGTCTTCCTTGCGTTCCCGTAACGGCGGCATGGTTAATACCAAGGTGGCGAGAGAGAAATACAAAGCCTTGTTAAGCGCCTTGCTTCCAAGCAACTCCTGCTCGCTAAGTGACGACAAACTGATCACTCTTAATCTTTTATCAAAACTGATGCCAGCGCCCTGCTGACGATTTAACCAAGCCATAAGCGCCGCTTGAGCTGCGTCGTCCAAATGCTCAATATCCTCTAAAACCAGCCAGCCTGAAACACTCTCTAATGCTGATATATCTTCTTGGTTCAAGCTGTTGGCAGGGCGAATAATCAATTGTGCGTCTGGGTCAGCTTGATGCTTTTGCCAATATTGAAATAAAGCTTCTACAAAATGTCGCTTTCCAGAGCCCATTTCGCCCATGACAAATAAAGGTTCATTGCCGCTGCTAAAGGCTTCTGCTTTCGCTAGAGTTTCTTGCATAGCAAAGCTTTTTACAACGGAAGGTTGAAAGTAGGCTTCCAAAGGGTTTTCAGCATTTGGGGCTTGTTTTAAACGCGCGGCTTGTTTGTCTAAGCGCAGTTCTGATTTCAAATAAATCACACTTCCAGCGAGGTTTTCAGTGCCTTCTTCGTCGGAAACAAAGATAGGCTTCATTTCCAATAAAAAAGTTTTATTGCGAATACGAATACGCTTACTAATGCTTTGTTGCTTGCCTAACAGGTCTTTGGAAAGACTCACGCCTTTCAACACCTGCGACAAAGGTTGATACAAACAATCCACTACTGTGACATTTAAGTCTTCGGCGGCTTGTTCCGTCATCATGGTAATTCGACCTTTTAAATCAACAGAAATCACACCATCCGGTAAAGATTCCAATAAGAGATGAAGAGAATGATGCTCTCTTTCAAATGGCGTAAACATGACGGTCTTCACGTCTTCCACGCTGTCTAATCGACGAATTTCTGCCAAAAGGGTTTGTAGCTGAGAAAAAGGAATATCAGAGAAACCACAGTAAATACAACGTTGCTTGGTATCCACTTCAATCAAGCGAATATCAATTTTATGCGGCACAAAAAGGTCTAGAATCTCGCGTATCATGCCAATTCTGTCTTCACACTGTATTTCTAATCTCATGTGGATTATTTGCCTTTATGGGTGATTTTCATTGATTGAAGATAAAGCATTATTTCTCTTTGGCATTCACTAATAATATATTCTTTTGCGGCGCAAACATCTCATAAAGCGGTAATACCGCAGCACCTAAAACACCAGCACTGTAACTGGTTTGGGCTACTCGAATAGCTGGCAGAGGCAACAAGCTATGGGATTTTTGCGTTTCTTCAATATGGCGAATAAGAGAAACCAAGACAGATTCTGGCAAACGCCCACCGATCAAAATCGCTTCTGGGTCATACAAGGCGATGACAGACGCCAAAGCAGGCTGAACTTCCAATGCCACTTCTTGCGACCATTGTTCCGTCAAACGAGTAACAGAAGCGGTAAACCAGGCTTCCTCCGTTTCTGGCCAATCTTGCTGGTGTTCTGCAAAAAAGCGCCTTAATGAAGACAAAGACAAGGCTTCCAAAATCCACTTGCCATGTTTGCCTGTTGCCGCTGGAATCAAGCCAAAGCTGCCCGCTTTGCCAGTTGCACCTGCGTAACATTCACCATTTGCAACAAAGCTACCGCCGCACGCCGTACTCACAAAAAGATAAAAGAAATGCTGTGGCGAATCTGGGCTTAACAATAGCTCACTGGTAGCGGCTGCGCCGGAATCCAATTCCACAAAACAGGTTAAGCCTGTCACATCAGCCAACCAAGTTTCAAAAGCATTCGATTGCCAATAGGCCAATGCGGCTTTCAGACTGATCAAATCCGCTCTTTGATGAGAATCCGTTACTAATGTATCAAGCCAAGCATCCATATAATCTGGTCTTGCTAAACCAATGCCTTGAACCTTGCTCCAATCCACGCCTAAAGTGGTTTTTACCTCTTCGATTAAATCTTGAGCAATGTCTTTCGCTAGCGCCTCTGTCGGAAAAGAAACCGAACGCTCCAACAGCAAAACACAAGCACCACTGAAATCTAGCAATGCAGCGCTAATGTGATCACGGTCAACATTGATGCCTAATCCATAAGCGCCCTTTTCATTGATACTTAGCTTAACGGAAGGCTGACCTCGGCGACCTTTTACCTTTCCAGTGACATGCAGCAGTTGTCGATCCAGCAAGGAAGAAGTGATTACGGAAATCGTCTGAGCGCTCAATCCCGTACGTTCGGCAATGCTGACACGAGAAATTTCAGGGTTCTGTCTTACTAGGTGAAGAATGATTCGCTCATTGTAGATGCGACTTTGCTCAGAGGTACTGCCGGATGATTTCATAAAATTCACTCTAATTTTCGTGCCTGTAAATTAATCAATTAGATTTAATAAATCTAATTGATTTAAAACTATAACCTCATTAGTATGAAATAACGATCAAAAAAGTATTAATAAAAATAACAAGGCTCACCTCATTTTCCATGCAAAAGCAGAAAGTGAAGGAAACGCCAAAACTAAAGGATTGCATCATGCCAGACTTCCAGTCTCCTGAGTTTTTGAAACGTCATATTCAGACCACGATGGATTTTTATCATCCACATTGTCTCGACCCAAATGGCGGCTACTTTCAGTTCTTCAAAGACAATGGCGATATTTACGACACAGACACACGCCATTTGGTCAGCAGCACACGTTTTGTTTTCAACTATGCCAAAGCCTATGAAGCAGAAGGAAAACCAGAATATTTAGAAGCCACTCGACATGGTTTGAACTATTTGAGAACTCGACATCGTCGAGACAACGGCGGCTATGTTTGGCTTCTCAATAAAGACCATAATCTTGATGAAACCAACCATTGTTATGGCTTGGCTTTTGTTCTTCTTGTTTACGCCACAGCTTACAAAGCGGGTGTCGAAGAGGCGAAACCTTGGATCAAAGAAACCTTTGATTTAATGGAGCAACATTTCTGGGATGCGGAGTTTGGCCTCTACAAAGATGAAATTTCTAGCGACTGGCAACAGGTATCACCCTATCGCGGCCAGAATGCCAATATGCACACCTGTGAAGCACTTCTTGCGGCCTACGACGCCACACAAGAAAACCATTATTTAGAACGTGCAAAGTTACTGGCAGAGCATATTTGTCTTCGCCAAGCTGAGCTCGCCAATGGCGAAATCTGGGAACATTACACCGAAACTTGGCAAGTTGATTGGGACTACAACAAACAGGATCCAAAGCATTTATTCCGACCTTGGGGTTTTCAACCTGGTCACCAGACTGAATGGACAAAGTTACTACTATTGATTCACCAAAGATCACCACAAGATTGGCTGATTCCAAAAGCAAAAGCACTCTTTGATCAAGCTTGGACAAAAGCGTGGGACAAACAACACGGTGGCCTTTGCTACGGTTACGACACCCAAGGCCAAGTCTGCGACGGTGATAAATACTTCTGGGTTCAAGCAGAGTCTTTCGCGGCTGCGGCCTTATTAGCAGAGGCCACTCAAGAGGAAGAATATTGGGATAAATACAAAGCACTGTGGGATTACAGTTGGTCGCACATGATAGATCATCAATACGGCGCTTGGTTTCGAATCCTGACTCAAGACAACAAAGCTTTCGATGATAATAAAAGCCCAGCGGGTAAAACCGATTATCACACCATGGGCGCTTGCTATGAAGTGATCAACTTGCTCACCAAGTTACGCTAAACCATTACAGAATTTAGGGGCATCATTCTATTTGTATGCAAAATACAGTATGATGCAGCCCCTACGGTTAGTGGATGAGCCCTTTCATATATGCAGTTAGATAAAATAGATCTTAATTTACTTCGTTATTTAGACTCCTTATTGAGAGAGCAAAACGTTACCCATGCAGCCAATCAACTTGGCATCACACAACCCGCCATGAGTAACGGATTACGACGTTTACGAGATTTATTTCATGACCCTTTGTTGGTAAGAACCAGCGATGGCATGATGCCAACGGCACTGGCCATTCAACTGCAACCTCGCGTACGAAGCATTCTTCAATCAGTCGATGAAGTATTACACTTAGGGCAAAGCTTCGAAGCTGAATCCAGCTCTCGTGTTTTCCGCATCATGGCGAGTGATTACGCAGAAGCAACATTGATTCCCCCTTTGATGGAAAAACTGCAAGAAGAAGCACCAAATGTCATTCTAGATGTGATGAATCCAAGTGATGTGAGCTTTCACGATGTTGAAAAAGGCAAAGTGGATTTGGTCATTAACCGCTTTGAAACACTGCCTCAGTCTTTCCACCAAAAATCCGTTTGGGTTGACCATTTCTCTTGCTTAGTACCCGCCAATTCCGATATCGCCAAAGACTTCAACCTAGAAACCTACCTTGCTTCTCCTCATGTTTGGGTGAGTAAAACAGGCTTCGGGGTGGGCGTAGGTATTCAACCAGAAGAAGTGCAAAAGCTTGGTTGGGTAGACGGTTCTTTGGCAGATTTAGGGTTCAAACGTAATATCCGTTTGTTTACTCGCAACTATAATGTTGCCATGCGAGCAACAGAGCAGTTAGGTTTGATAGCGACCTTGCCATCACTGGCTACACGCTTAATGAAAGACAACGAAAATGTTGTCGTGCTACCGCCACCCTTTGAGATCCCACCAGTGGAATTAAAGATGCTTTGGAGCCCTTTATTGCAGCATGATCCGGGACATATTTGGATTCGCTCTACTATTGCAGGCTGTGCAAGAACCATTGCAGAAAACAACAATTTATAAAACACCTTCTTACTCGAAAGCACTTCAAAAGCTTCCAATCATTGCATAAAAAAGAACGAGCACTTGGCTCGTTCTTTTACATTCTTCATTAAGAAATACATCGTCTTAACTACATATTATTCAGTTGTGCCCTTGATTCTTCCGCATTAGAAACCGTCACCTCTAAATCTTTAATGTGACCATTTCCTAAGCTGTAGCACCAGCCGTGTACATGAAGCTCTTGGCCAATGCGCCATGCATTTTGCACAATGCTACTTTGGCAAACGTTCGCAACTTGCTCCACTACGTTCAATTCGCACATACGATCGAAGCGAGTATGCTCGTCTTCGATGCTGTCAATTTCTTGTTTATGCAGGCGATATACGTCTTTAATGTGACGTAGCCAGTTATCTATCATGCCATGTTCTTCTGTTCCCATTGCGGCTTTAATGCCACCACAACCGTAATGACCAACCACCATAATATGCTTTACTTTTAACACATCGACAGCAAATTGAATCACAGACAAACAGTTCAAATCTGTGTGAACTACAACATTGGCAATATTGCGATGTACAAAAACTTCACCTGGTAACAGGTCAACAATTTGGTTTGCTGGAACGCGGCTATCAGCACAACCAATCCAGAGATATTCAGGCATTTGTTGTTTTGACAAAGTTTCAAAAAACTCAGGATCTTCTTCCGTAACTTTGGCCGCCCATTCCCTGTTTTTATCGAACAATTCCGTCAACTTATTGGACATAACCTACTCCGGCAGTTTTTTACGATACCAACGGAGTTTAATATCCGCGGTTAAATTAATAGACTCAAGCTTTTTTACCGCCTCTTTTCCATCATAAGACGCTTTATGGATATGAGGTGTCATACTTAATAGGTCTTGAATTGCTGCTTGAGAATTCAATGTAAATTCAAAGTTTCTCACCTCTTCAGACACAAGCTCAAACCCATCAACGCCTTCACTGTGAGTTGGTTTGTATTCATGAATGGAGGGGTACAATATCTGACGCAGTTCAATCAAATGATTGGCACCAGACTCAACTAAAAGCAGCAAGCCTGAATCAGTCAATGCTCTTGAAAACTCATTAAAAATAGGAAAGCCAAACAAGCATAAAATAGCGTCAAAGCGTTCAGCTGGCGTCGGCAAACTGGCATTACTGCCAACTAACCAGCTGATGCCTTTATCTCGTTTGCTGGCTGCTGTTACCGCCCATTTTGAAATATCCAAACCGGTTAATTCGGCTTCAATTTGTTTATCCAGCAAGAGCTTATTTATTTCATTCAGGTAATAGCCTTCACCACAGCCAGCATCTAATACTCTGACACCGCTGACTAAATGCTCTTTTGGCCAAGTCTCTAAGACTGCTTTTACAATCGGATAATAAAAATCTTGGTTCAAAAAGGCTTGGCGAGCCGCCACCATAGCTTTGCTGTCGCCTGGGTCTTTAGAACGTTTATTTTGTACAGGTAGAAGATTCACATAGCCAGTTTTGGCTAAATCATAAGTGTGTCCGTTGTCACACTTTAGACTGTTACCATCACGGCTGAGTGACAGCGAGTCTATCGGACAAGAAAGGTTTTCAAGCGTTCTCACAAGGCATCCATTTTTTGTTAATTGACGTTCTCACCATGCGGCACTTTTATAAAGCACACTGAACATCAAGTATTGAGAGTATAAAGAAGCGAGTCATTCTTCGCTATGAAAACAAAGCCTGAACGTCATCAGTAAATGTGATTTACATTAAGACTGCACAGGCATTATTTATACTATTGCTTTGCATATACGACAAGAAATCCACACTGTCTAACGGCTTAGAGAACAAATAGCCTTGTACTTCTAAACAGTCATAATGATTAAGTGTGTCCACTTGAGAACGGCTTTCTACACCTTCCGCAATGATTTTCAAATTCAGACTGTTTGCCATGGCAATTGTCGCTTTTACAATCGCATCATTGTCATTGTTAATGCCCAAATCATTAATGAATGATCTGTCTATTTTAAGGGTTTGAATTGGGAACTTCTTCAAATAAGCGAGTGAAGAGTAGCCGGTACCAAAATCATCAATAGAGAGTGTTAAGCCCAGCTCACGAAAGCCATGTAGCTTTTCAATCGACTGCTGTGCGTCTGTCATCAACATGCTTTCAGTCAACTCAAGTTCTAGGTATTCAGGGTCAACGCCTGTCTCTTCCAACACACGTTTAACCATTTCCACCAAGTCTGCTTGCATAAACTGACGACCTGATAAGTTCACCGAAAGTTTAATGGGAGGATGACCAGACTCTCGCCATTCTTGTAGCTGGCGACAGGCTCTTCGAATCACCCACTCCCCTAACGGAAGAATCAAACCACTCTCTTCTGCCAAAGGAATAAATTTATCTGGACTGATCATACCTAATTCTGGATGCACCCAACGAATAAGGGCTTCTGCCCCTACAACCGTTTCATCAGGAAGACGGATTTTAGGTTGGTAATGAAGCACAAACTCTTCTTCCTCAATGGCTTTTCGCAAGCCACTGCCTAAGGTCAAATGAGCATTGATATTTTCAGCCATGTGGCCTTCATAAATACAATACATGTTGTGACCCATTGCCTTTGCTCGGTACATAGCGGCATCAGCATTTTTTAGCAAATTATCAATATCATCAGCATGGCTTGGGTAACTTGCAATGCCAATACTAGCCGTAATCATCATTTCCATATCAGCAACAAGATAGGTATTACTGGCGCTCTGCTTGATGTTATAAGCAATGCTTTCTAATTCTTGTGTGTTGTTCGTCATCTCTAAAACAACAACAAACTCGTCACCACCTAAGCGATACAAACAAGCTGTTGGCGGTATACTGCCTTTAATACGTTCAGCAACCCGCTGAATCAGCTCGTCACCAACACGATGGCCGAAGTTATCATTAATCACCTTGAAACCATCTAAATCTAGGTACAAAAGACCAAATTCTCGCTGGCGCTTTTTCGCATTAGATAAGGCACTTTCTAACTGCTGATAAAGTAGGTTTCGGTTAGGTAGCTGAGTCAAAATATCGTAGTTTTTTAAACGATAAAGCTCGACTTCGTGATCTCTTTTTTCTTGGATATCGTGAACCAACAAATAAACATGGCTGTTTTCTGTGTTATGGGTCACTTCAATCTGATGCCAACGAACACCATGTTTCGTAGACAAACGAATTTCTTGAGATATATTTTCTTGCTTTGCGATTCGACGAATAAAGCTGTTCGCTGCACCGGATACCGCGAATAAATCACGAATGTCCGCTAGATCGCCAAATAGCTGAGAGAAGCATTCACTTGAGTCTATGTACTGACCACTTTTATCAAATACACCAAAGGACAAGGTTTTAAACTGAGACAACAAGCCAACGTGGCTATTCAATTTAGGAGGAAGCAAATCAGAAATTTGATGTTGTTCAGAAACGTCTAAAGCCGCAGAAGAAACGCAAGGACGAGCTTCTACAGAAAGCCCTTTGCGACTTTTTCCGAGTGAAATTACAGAACCTGTTACTTGGTATTGAGAGCCATCTTTGGCAATGAAGGGCCATTTGAAGGGCAATTCAGCCCCTTCTTCGAGTTCTCTTAAGTGAACCGCAAGACGTTTCTGCAAAGCGTCATTGATGACTCGTCGGCCAGATTCTATATCGTGTAAGGAATCAGCTAACAAGGCTTCTGCCGCTTCGTTAAACCAAGGAATCGTCGCGTTTTCTATGTCTATAATCCAAGCGGCCAACGGCATCTTAGATTGAAGTAAAATTGATAAGTCGGTCATTTATATAAAATACTGCCAATTAAGATCTTAAAATTAGATCCTGTTTAACCTCTTACCATGAGTCAGGAACAACAAACACACTTCGCTTTATGTCCTTTCCTACTTCCCATAAAAGTATATGTTGAGGGCGTTCATCCTGTAGGAAATGACCTACAAGATTGTAGGCAGATTGCAGAGAAAATAAAGTAAAATTCTCATTTATATTTGAAAAAGCCATCCAATGCGGCTTCTTTAATATAAGAAAGTGGGAAAAGTACGACATTAGCAGTATGAATTCCGAAGCACGAATCCAGCCACCTCTACCTTGCTCAAGCCATCGCTCAATGTCGTCGTTATCTTTTAACCCATAATACAATCGGCCGAAGACCAATAAACTTGAGTTTATTTTTCGATTATTTGCGATTTCATTGATAATCGACAAACCTTCGGGTGTTTCAAGGATAGATAACTGGTGCTCTCGCGCTCGATTCACCTTCTTTAATAAGCTGTCATTTTTGTTGGGACCAATCCAAGAATGTGGCGCAAGATCAGGCCGTTCTAAATAAAACTTAATCGCTATTTCAAATTGATGAAGCTGACCGCAAGGTGTTTCCACCAACATATCCACTTCTCCCAATGTGCCACTCTCTCCCTGAACCTGAAAATGCTCCAACACAACCCTGAGAGAAGACAAATGCTTGATGGCATAAGAAAACAAGGTTTCAAAATAACTGCCCAGAAAATGAGATTTGCAGGCATTCACTGCATTGATTAAATCGTCAGGGTTACGATCCAACTCAGTCAATCTTGATAGCAGATCGTCTAACCAATAAGGTTCAAGATCAAAATCCTTCTCAATGTAATGACCTTCCACCAGCCAAGCAAGATCTCTCACAAAAGGATGATGGAACTCAGAAGTCATCATGAAGGATTACTTAGATGCTGGTCGATAAGGTCTAAACAACGAACCAAAGCCGCAACACTTTCTTGTGGCTTATCTTTAAAAGCCTCTTCGGCCATTGGTGAAATGTGACAGCGAGTCGGTAATGCTCCGCCAGTTTCTAACAAGACTCTAAAACGCTCAATCATCACAAACTTAAGCCATTGCTCGAACAACATCGTATCTATACAAAATGGCTCTTGGCTCTGTAAAGCTTGTGGCGTTGGTGTTTCACAATCCCAAACACCACAGGCTTGCATCGCCATTTGTAAGTCAATGAGCAAATCAGCCAATGTGTGATGGGCAGAAAAAGCCTTTTTCAACCTGATTTCTCCCTAGAAAAACGGTAAGATGTGTGATCTTTTTTTCACTGATTAACGGCATTTTTACGCTCTTATCAGCAACTTGAGTCTATATTTTATCATGAACAAAATTGAATCTCTTTCTGACTTATTTGATATGGTCGGATGTGACGTTACCTATTACGACCTTGGACGAAACATCACAAAAATCACGCCTCAGCAGGCCACCCAATTCGACCGAAAGCAGCAAGCCTACCCTTTTCCATTTCGCCAGCACGCTTGGCTTGCTTGCCTTTTAAAAGCCAAAGACAGCAATAAGAAAAGTGTTATTGATGAAAGTGTAATTTGGTTTCTGAAGTTACCGCTAGACGAAGCAGGCTGTTTGAATTTAGGAACCCGCGATCATTTCATAAAAAGCATCGTCGATAAAATTCTTCACAAAGGTGAAGAAGCAGGCTTGTCTGAAGCCTTGGAAGATAACCCTTATGTCTTTAAGCCTGACCAAGAGCGCATGGCGAGCCTTCACGCCATTTTAGGCAAAGACTTAAAATCCGATCCATCCCATTATTTCCACGCTGTCGTTGAATACCTTTCTTCCGATCAAATAGAAGAAAATGACCAATGGCAAACGCTTGGCCTACAAGGCATTGCCGAACTCGCAGCAAGAGTCAACGAAACACAATACGAAGCGCTGATTGATAAAGCGATAAAACGTGCCGCTCCTCAAGTCGTGAGTGCACTTTGTCACGCGCTAGAACACCAAGCGCTGCCAGCAACCCTACAAGCTGAAATCATTACTAAATTGCAAACGGAGCAAGACCCGTTAATTCAAGCCAGCTACCTCCGTGCATTATCCAGATCCACGTTGGATGACTCACTTCTCTTGCCTTTATTCAGCTTACTGGGCAGTTTAACCGAATGCAACGATGGCGACATTCACACCATTGCGGCACTGGCTGCGAAATGCCCAAACTGGCTGAGCCAAAACCCTCAACTGCTTAGAATCATCATGGAAAAACTGGCTCACAGAGAAGATGGTTACATAGCTTTCAAACAAGTGACAGCGGAACTCAGCCAACACCCAGAAACCAAGCAACCACTTTGGACTTTATTACGTGGAAACCACATCAGCCCTAAACTCGCTCAAGCGGTAAGTTATCTGTTCACAGAAACACCAAAGTCACTGCATTAGTGCTGATTTAACGACTACATAGATAACATAAAAAAGCCCCATTAGATTTCAGAGAAAAATAATGGGGCAAAGTAGCCTCAGCTAACATTACAACAACACCAGGAACACAGTTAATGATGAACTGGTTTCACGCCTTCACGCAGTTTTTTGCGATGAGCTATAAATTCTTGAGTAAGCTTATAATTGCCTTGTTCGGTACAAAGCGCACCTCTATCAATAAGAGCGTCTAATGTTTTCGGCAATACTTTCTGCCGACGCTTCCCTTTAACAAAGTAGAATTGCTCGCCTAACTGGATAAGTTCAAAACCAGATTCTAGATAGCCAACACATAAATTTTGAGTTGGCGTTAATTTGAGTTTCATAATTTCCCTCACTTTGCCGTCTCTTACTTAAATTGCTTTATTAACTATAGACTCTTTTTCTCACAAGATAGAGTTTGCATACCTAAGATTACAAAAAGATAAAAAAAAGGAGGCGGTTTACAAACCGCCTCCTTTTTCATGACGCATCTAAGAAGATGCGATGACTATTTAAACACCTGATATCACTAAGTTTTAAGCAGTGAGCTTATGCTTAATGATGTAACACTGGTGAATTTTACCATTACGATCAAAGTCAGGATCCAACGTTTCACGAGTGATGTTTTTCACTTCAAACTCTTCTTCTAAATCTGCATCCAGTACAAAACGGCGGTAATTATTAGAGAAAATCAGCTCCCCTTCTTGCTCTAGTCTTGCCATCGCCAAGCGGACTAATTCACCATGATCACGTTGAATATCTAACACATCCGCCATTTTTTTTGAGTTTGAAAACGTTGGAGGATCCATAAAAATCAAATCAAACGTGTCTCGACTTTGCTTAAGCCATTCAATGCAATCTGCTCGCTCGACTTGGTGATAAAGTTCAGAAAACTCGTTCAATTCTATATTACGACGCGCCCATTCTGTGTAGGTATTCGACATATCAACACTTAAGGAACTACGAGCACCACCTTGTCCAGCATGTACAGACGCGGTTGCCGTATAACAAAAAAGGTTCAAAAAGCGCTTACTATCGGCTTTATCTTGAATCAATTTACGCACAGGTCGGTGATCCAAAAATAAACCTGTGTCCAAATAGTCCTTCAAGTTTACGATGAAATCACAGCCATATTCTTCGACAATCATTTCATGTTTGGATTGATCAAGCTTTTCATATTGCTCTTTACCTGACTGTCTTTGACGCTGCTTAAGAACCACTTGAGACTCTGAAATATTCAACGCCGTTGGAATGGCCGACATCACTTCAAACAAACGCTGCTTAGCTTTTTCTGGATCGACACTTTTTGGCGCTTGATACTCTTGAACGTGAGCCCAATCATTGTAAACATCAATCGCAACAGCGTATTCCGGCATGTCTGCATCGTATACTCGGTAACATTGGATCTTGTTTTTCTCGACCCATTTTTTCATTTTCTTGGCGTTTTTCTGCAAGCGATTAGCAAACATTTGAGCGCCAGGCGTCATCACGGATTGAGCGACAACGTCTTCTTTAATACTGCCTTGCAACAATGGAAAAATATAAGCACGACACTCAATGCCACCGTTAATAACACGAGTGCTTTTTTCTGGTCGAACCGGAATTTGACGCGCTAAGTGGTCATTACTGGTTAGCATCATAAATTGCCAACCGCGCACATTGCTGACAACCCATTCGCCCAATTGACGATACAAGGCGATCAATGCCATTTCGTCGCCAATACGTTCACCGTAAGGTGGGTTACAAATCACTAAACCCGGCTTCTCTTGGTTAATGTCAAACTCGTGCTCTTGGAAAGGCGTCATGGACACATCGATGATTCCCACCATGCCTGCACGTTTAATGCTTTCACGGGAAGCGGCAATCGCTCGCTGGTCTCGATCCGTACCTTGAAAGCGCAAACCCAGTTCTTCTGCGTTTCTTTTACGATTTTTGGCAAAATCCATTAACTGCTGCCACATACGGTGATCATGCTGCTTCCAGCCTTTAAATCCCCAGTAATGACGACCTAAGCCTGGCGCAATATCCAACGACATCATGGCGGCTTCTACTAAGAAAGTACCAGAACCACACATAGGATCGATCAGCTGAGTTAAGCCACAATCTTTGCCCCAACCTGCGCGTAACAACAAACCAGCCGCTAAGTTTTCTTTCAACGGCGCCATACTGCCCTGTTGACGATAGCCACGGCGATGCATACTTTCGCCGGACAAATCGATGCTCACAGTGACCACTTCACGCTTAATCCGCAAAGCGATACGCACATCTGGCTGATTCTTTTCAACGCTTGGACGTTCGCCAGATAAGGCAACAAAATAATCTGCAATCGCATCTTTGGCACGAACCGCACCAAATTGAGTATTGCGAATGTGATGGTTAGTGCCGTGGCAATCAATCGCAATCGTGTTGGTTGCTGACATGTGTTCAGACCAAGGAATGGCTTTTACTGCGTCATACAAATCATCTGCGGAATCGATCTTAAAATTCGCGATTGGCAACATGACTCGAGTGGCTACACGCGACCAAAGACACGCTTTGTACATGCCTTCTAAGTCAGTCGTCAGCTTAACTTGCCCTTCGCCAAAACGAGTGTTCGTCAAACCTTCGCTGTGCAGCTCTTTTTCTAAGACATTCTCTAATCCTAAAGGACAGGTTATTTCTAATGCGTAAACCTGATTTTCAGAATCAGTTGTCTGTAATATTGTGCTCATTTTTAAATTACTTTTTTAAATTCAATGGATATTCAACAAATAAAGAAGGCGAGATCATGTCTCGCCTTCTTCACAGCTCACTAAACACTTTCAGTTAGATGGCTGCTTTATAAGTTCGTTTTAAAATGCCTAAATCACGCTCTCGGTAATAAGCATCTGTCGTGGCAATCGCCTCTTTTATCATCTCTGGACCTTGATAAATAAACCCAGAGTAAATCTGTACCAAGCTCGCACCAGCTTGCAATTTTTCAACCGCATCGGCACCACTGGAAATACCGCCGACACCAATAATTGGCAAGGTGCCTTTCAGATGCTCAGCCAGTACTTTAACAACATGAGTAGATGCATCACGCACTGGCGCGCCACTTAGGCCGCCCGCTTCTTCTTCAAACTGATGTCCCACAACCGCATCGCGAGACAAGGTCGTATTGGTCGCAATGATACCATCAACGCCTTGTTCCACTAACGTATCAGACACCAGTTTAATTTCGTCATCTGTCATGTCAGGGGCAATTTTCACGGCCAATGGAACGCGTTTTCCGTGCTCCGCTTCATAGCGATCACGGGCTTCCGTCAATGGCGCAATTAACTCCGCCAAGCTTTCACCGAATTGCAAACTACGTAACCCTGGTGTGTTTGGCGAGCTAATGTTCGCTGTAATGTAATCCGCGTAAGGAATAACAGCGGTTAAACAAGCCAAATAATCCGCAGCAGCATCTTCAACTGAGGTGGTCAAATTCTTGCCAATATTAACGCCCAAGACACCCGGATAACGATGAGATTTAATACGTGAAACAAGGTGATCAACACCTTTATTGTTAAATCCCATTCGATTAATAATGGCTTCATGTTCTGGCAAACGGAATAAGCGTGGCTTCGGATTACCAGCCTGACCTTTTGGCGTCACAGTACCCACTTCAACAAAACCAAAACCAAGTGCGCCTAAGGCTTCAAATGCGTCGGCATTTTTATCTAAGCCTGCCGCTAAACCAACTGCATTGGGAAAACGTAACCCCATGACTTCAACTGGCTTAGTTGATGGCAATCCACCTAGAAATTTGTTCAAACCCAATCGACTGCTTGCGGCCAGAAGATCTAATGACAATTCATGAGAAACTTCAGGGTCCAATTTAAAAAGTAACGAGCGAGCAAGGTTGTACATAAAATAAGGCTCCTAGGTGTTTACGTTGCACTATCTAAGTTGAGTAATGCCAATTAATTTATTCGAATCATCAAATTCTACTTCAAACACACCATTAATACCTTGATGTGTTACAAAACGTTGAAAAGCCGCCAAAGGAAGTTGTACTTTGCGCCCATCCAAACTGTTCGCTACTAAGTTTTTTGCAGCGCCCGCATACATAGCTTCATATTTGAATGCGGGCAACGCCACACTCAATACAAGTTTTGCCATTTTTTATTCCTATGCTTACGTTACTCTTACAGACGTGACTCTGTGCGTAAAGATTTGAATCCGATAAGATGAGGGTTATTATATTGTGTTGACACTTTTTTTGACAGAAGTATAAGGAAGCTAGGTTCGATGGTAGCTGTAATTGAACAATTAAAAGACCACCTCAATCGTGCCATTATTGGCCAACCTGATTTAACCCATGAATTACTTGTCGCTTTAATTGCTAATGGCCATGTCCTTTTAGAAGGCCCGCCTGGTATTGCAAAAACCACGGCAGCCAAAGCGCTGGCCAATGCAATAGACAGCCGCTTCCAACGTATTCAATTCACGCCTGATTTACTGCCTGGCGATGTGACTGGCTCGGATATTTACCAACAAGAAAACGGTCAATTTAGCTTCATTCCTGGCCCAATCATGAACGAAATTGTATTGGCTGACGAAATCAACCGCGCACCTGCAAAAGTACAATCTGCGTTACTCGAAGCCATGGGCGAAAACCAAGTGACTGTAGGCAATAATAGCTATACTTTGCCGCCTTTGTTTTTTGTCATCGCAACTCAAAACCCCATTGAGCAAGAAGGAACTTATCCTTTACCAGAAGCTCAGCTTGACCGCTTTATGTTGAAAATCAACCTTGGCTATCCGAGTGCTGCAAGTGAATTAGAAGTACTCAGATTGGTCAGACAACAAGACCTGCATAAAACCGCCACCAGCACGGCTCAACCACTTTGCAAGCCGAGCGATATTCTTGAACTACAGCAAAAAGCACTGTCTTTATATATGTCGGAAAGTGTCGAGCAATACATAGTGCAATTGGTCATGGCAACAAGAGAACCTGCTCTTTATCTTGGTGAAGCAGGCAAAGTCGAAAACCTCATTGAATTTGGTGCAAGTCCGCGCGCCACACTTGCTTTAGACCGCTGTGCTCGCGCCAATGCCCTACTTAACGGCAGAGACTTTGTAACACCAGATGATGTGCGCCAAGTGGCTTTACCTGTTTTGCGTCATCGCATTATTACAACCTTTGAGGCGCAAGCAGCAGGCTTATCTGTCGATGATTTATTAAAACGATTAATCAGTCACGTTCCGGCACTGTAACATTATGAGCCCATTATTATCTCCAGAATCACCGGAGTTAGATGAAGCGCATTTTGCCCTTCTGGCCCATTATGCGAAGCATTTAGGCCGAGCACCGAAAGCCATTCGTTTTGCGACGAACACTGGCGAGCGTCGGTCTCGCCAGAAAGGTCACGGCATGGAAATGCTAGAGCTACGAGCTTATCAAGCAAGTGATGACTTGAGGCACATAGATTGGCGTGTCACAGCTCGTACAGGTCAAGCGCACACTCGTCTTTATGCTCAAGAAAATGACCATCAAAGATTGTTGTTGGTTGATTTGTCCAATCACGCTTACTTTGGCACTCGCCATACTTTTATTTCCACTCGCTTAATTCAGCTTGCGGGAATCATTGCTTGGCGCTCAAAACAGCAAGGCGACACCTTGTCTTATTGTTTGAATTATGGCGAACAAGAATACGCCAACAACAAACAAAGCATGTTTCCTACTTTGCTTCATCAATTACAAGACGCTTCTCGATTAGACAATAGAAGCGCAAAGCCGAATCAAAAAAGTGTGTGGTCTCGCTCTCTATTGACGTCTAAATCACACAATAAAGATGTGATTATTTTGACAGATAAGCAAAGTTGGAGTGATGAGGAAGAAAGCTCGCTTATGCAACTTGCCAAGCATAATGCCGTTCACTGGATTCAAGTCATTGATAGCAACGCCTACAATTTGCCAACAGGTCAATATCAAATGGTCGGCCAATATGGCATCCAACGAGTGAATGTCAGCCAAAAAACCATGCAACAGGCAAAGGCCGCTTTCTTTGAGCAAAACGCGGTTATGCGTAAAAAGCTTTCCGCTATAGGCATTCGCCATCAATTGTTCGACCTAACGGAATCCCCTGAAAAAATCGCTCGCTATTTACTTTCTCAAGGAGCCTTACGCTAATGCCTGCCGGTCAAACACAGGCAACAATGAGTTTGCCAAATGAAGCTTATTTGCTACCCGAATCCATTCCAATGTGGCCGCCCGCGTGGTGGACATGGCTAATTCTTGCATTGCTGCTTTTGCTCATTGGTGCCTTTGTTTTTTATCGTTATCGACGCTACAAAAAACGCGCCTACCGACGTGAAGCACTTAATGCCATCACTAAAGCACCGACTGATTTATCAGACAAAGAATGCATATTGCTTTGCCATGAAATGATTCGTCGTTGTTTCATCAGTGAAAATAAAATAGAAATGGCCGCACTGCCTAGTTCAGCTTTATTGGAAAAAATAGATCTCACTATGCCTAAAAAATACCAATTTTCATTACTTGGAAACGCATTTTTTGATGGCCCTTATCGCAGCAAGGTTGAACTAACACCAGAACAACGAAGCGCCATGATCAAAACCACAAGTTATTGGATAAGGAAACACCATGCTTGAATTAACTTGGCCTTGGTTTCTACTGCTTCTTCCTATTCCTTTAATAAGGTTCTTTGCTCCTAAAGCAAAGCCAAAAGGAAATGGTATTTGGTGGATGAATACAGATGAATTGGTTCATCACCAAGACACCAAGCTGGCATCAAAGCGTTTTCAGTTAGGGCCTTTGTGTCTGACGATTGCGTGGATTTTACTCGTCCTAGCCATGACCAAACCCGTTTGGTTGGGCGAACCAACTAAAGTCGTTCCATCAGGTCGAGACTTGTTAATCGCATTGGATTTGTCCGGCAGCATGCAGGTGTCTGATATGACACTCAACAATCAATCTGCAAACCGACTAGAAGCCGCTAAATCTGTATTGTCAGATTTCATTGAAGCCCGTCGCGGTGACCGCATCGGGATCATCGTTTTTGGCTCTAAAGCCTATTTACAAGCGCCTCTCAGCTTTGACACAACTACTATTAACCAGCTTGTCCAGGAAGCACAAATAGGCTTTGCTGGTGAGCAAACCGCCATAGGTGATGCGATTGGCTTGAGCATTAAAAGACTCGAAGACAAACCATCCGACAAAAAAGTTTTAATCCTTATGACGGATGGCGCCAACACCGCAGGCCGAGTTCAACCTGAGCAAGCAGCGGAGTTTGCCGCCTCACAGAATGTTCGCATTCACACCATAGGCATTGGTGCGGACAGCATGTTAGTACAAAGCTTTTTTGGTTCAAAAGTCGTCAACCCATCGAGCGATCTGGACGAAACTCTGCTTAAAAACATTGCCGCTCAAACTGGCGGCGAATATTTTCGCGCTAAAAGCACAGAAGATTTAAGAGCGATTTATCAGACATTAGATGAACTAGAACCCACGCCAGCAGAAGACATTTGGCAACGCCCTTTAACTAGCCTTTTCCACTGGTTAGGCCTAGGCGCCATCGCTTTTCTAAGCTTGGCTTTGCTGTCTAACAGAGAAATCGTTTGGCGCAAAAGGAGTCACTCATGATGCTGTTTGACATGATCCATTTCGAGCGACCTTACTGGCTGCTGTTTATTCCCGTGACGCTGCTCATTGCTTTTTTATTCAATGCCACAGCGTCACAAAAAAATGCTCTGGACAGCACGGTAGACGCCAATCTACTTGAGCATTTGGAATACAAAAACCATTCAAGTAACAAGAACAAATGGCTTGGCGTCATTAGTCTGATTCTGTGTTGGATTGGGTTAGCTGGCATCAGTTGGACACAAGTGCCAACTGAAATGTTTGAAAGCACCCAGAAAACCGTTTTGGTTGTCGATCAATCTTTGTCTATGTATGCGACGGATATTTTGCCCAACCGCCAAACACAGTTAAAGCAAACCATCCGAGATATTCTAGAGCAAACAAAAGAAGGCGATATCGCCCTAGTGGCTTTTGCTGGAGAAGGCTTTGTTATCAGCCCTTTCAGCCAAGACAGAGAAACCATCACTCATTTCTTGTTGGCTCTCGAACCCATTATCATGCCTGTGTATGGCAGTAATTTAAGCAGTGGTATTGAGACGGCACTATCACTCAACCAAGACACAAGTACGCCTTTGCACATCATTGTATTAACAGATGATCTGAGTGAAGAAGATGAAGAACGAATCCCTTCTCTGCTGAAAGGGGCTAACACGCAACTGGATTTAATCGCTGTTGGCACAACTAACGCTTCCCCAATTAAGCTTCCTGACGGCCAAATCATGAGACAGAATGGTAAAAACGTCATCGCAGCCACTCCTATTGATAAGTTAGAAGCCTTTACTCAATCATTAGGCGGGCAGTTTTATGAAGGACGCTTGACGCCAAATCAGCTGGCTCAAGTCACCCATACTTCATTGGACAATCAGCAAACTCAGAAATCGGAAAACAAGAGTATTTATTGGCAAGAACAAGGTCATTGGTTTGCCTTGCCTTTGTTGCTTTGGCTCGCATTCCAATTCCGAAAAGGCATGCTGTTCATCTTACTTATTGGCATTTTCTCCCTTCCTTCAGAAAAGTCCTTTGCTTCCCCTTTAGATTGGTTTTTAACACCAGATCAAAAAGGCCAACAGGCCGTTGATCAAGGCGATTGGCAAACAGCTGATCAATATTTCACTCAACCTGATTGGAAGGCCGCGTCATCTTATGCCCTAAAAAATTACCAAGAAACCATAGAATCTCTTGAAGGCATAGAAAGAAACGCCTCTGAAAACTATAACTTAGGCAATGCTTTCGCATTATCTGGTGACGTATCAAAAGCCATAGAAGCGTATGAAAAAGCCTTAGAGCAAGATCCGACTCTTGTGGTTGCCAAAGAGAACCTCGACTACCTCAAAAAACAAGAGCAAAAAAAGAACGAACAAAACGACGAGTCTCAGGATCAAAACTCTCAGGACCAAAATCAAAGCAGCAACCAGAGCAAGAACCAAGAGAGTCAACAGTCGTCATCAGACTCAGATGAAAAAAATGAGCCAAATGACTCTTCAGAGTCAAAAAATGACAATAAAAAGAACGAAACAGAAGACAAAGAGAAATCACCTAAGGATAATAAGCAAGAAGCTGATTCCCAGAGCGAAGCAGAAAAGAAAGAGACAGCCGACAGCACTCTCGACAAAGAACAAACTCAAGCTCTGAATCAATGGTTAAGACAAATTCAAGATGATCCTGGGTTATTACTGCAGCGTAAACTCTGGTATCTGCATCAAGAAAAACGTAACGAAAATCGATTTACACAAGAGGATGGGCAAAACCCATGGTAATTAAGCAAACTTTCTTTTCATCCAATCTGAAACGCAGCATGCGATGTTTGCTTTCCATTTTGGTGACGATATTGCTTGCAGCCTCATTCTCTAACAATCTTTATGCGGACACAGTAACCGCATCGCTTAATAAAAGCACTATTACCGAAAACGAGATTGTCCAGCTCACAATCAGAGCCGATTTCAGCGACACAGGAAATGGCCCAGAATTGGCCCCCTTACAACGTGATTTTGATGTTTTAGGCAAAAGCCAAAACAGTCAGTTCAGCTTTAATTTAGGTACCAGCCGTGCGATGAATTATTGGGTCATCTCCTTGATGCCAAAATCAGTTGGCACCTTTGAGATTCCTCCTATCAAAGTCGGAGAGCATGAATCTCAAGCAATCAAATTGGTCGTGCAGAACTCACCTCAATTGCTCGACGGAAATGGCAATCCTCCGGTTATTGTAAAAACAGAAGTCTCTGAAATTGAGCCGTATTTACAACAGGAAGTTATCTTAAGCGTCCAGCTTTATACTTCTGTTGCTCTACAAAACGCCAACCGTTCCGTACCATCACACCCCGATCTTGTTATTGAGCGCTTAATCGATGACCAAATGAGTTATC
The DNA here is from genome assembly GCF_047525555.1 of Marinomonas algae. Taxonomy (NCBI): domain Bacteria; kingdom Pseudomonadati; phylum Pseudomonadota; class Gammaproteobacteria; order Oceanospirillales; family Oceanospirillaceae; genus Marinomonas; species Marinomonas algae. Next base: position 116,487 of record NZ_JBLIXK010000002.1, read on the forward strand.
AGACGATTAATGGCACACAGTATCAGGTGATTACACGAGAATATCTTGCCTTTCCTCAGCGCAGTGGCTTGCTCACCATTCCACCACAAACACTGCAAGCCATGATCAATACGTCAACTGGCAGAAGAATGATTAAGGTGCAAAGCGAGCCGTTGAATTTGCAAGTGCTGCCTATTCCTGCAAGCTATTCTAGCGACACATGGTTACCAAGCTCGAATGTGACTGTGTCAACAAAGCTAGAAAAAACCAACGACTCGCCACGAGTGGGAGACACATTAATCTGGACGATTGATATCAAGACAAAAGGTGCGCTTCCTGAACAAATCCCTACCTTGGATTTCAACAGCACGCGCGATTACAAACTCTACCCAAAGCCACCTAAATTCAATACGCAAAAAACAAGTAATGGCGCCACTGGAAACCAAACAATCACGGTCGAGGTTGTACCCACAGCAGATGGAGCCCTTCAGCTACCCGACGTGAACATTACTTATTGGGATACGGAAACAAGAGCAATCAAAACAGCTTCAGCCACCACCGAAGAAGTTTTGATTGCACCTTTACCAAGCAGTGCAACACAAAATCAAACCGACTCAAGCACTCCTAAGATCAGTGAGCCTCTTCCTGCTCAACCACGCTCTGTTGCGCCCATATCCTTAGCGAAAACACCAACGAAAAAGACAGACACTGCAAATGAACCGGCTTCAATTGAAGTCGCTATTACAGAAACTTCTTCTAGTTGGTCATTACGAGGTTATTTAATTGCTGGGCTGCTGCTACTCTCTTTATTGACGATCGCAGGCTGGTTGGCTATCTGGTTTAAAAAGCGACAAAAGAGCGCCCCTGAAAGCGCAACACAAGTTCCAACATTACAAGATTTCGCCCCATTGAGCACAGCAGATGAAAACTCGGCTTATAAAGCCTTAATTGAATGCTGTCACAACAACAACCTTTCGGAGCTGAGATCTTGTCTATTAGAGTGGGCTAGACACCGTTGGGGAGATCACGAAATTCATAGCGTCGATGACATCAAACGACTCACGTCTGTTGAAGTAACTCAACTACTCATGGAATCAGAGCTTCTTATGTATTCCAACAATCCGATCCATGAGTGGTACGGTGAGTCTCTCGCAGATGCTTTAGAAGAATTTACTAGCGGCCAGCCTAAGCCTTCTCAGGCTGGACAGCTAAAAACACTTTACCCAAACTTTTAAGATAAACCGATTACAAAAGGACTATCTGAATGACTTCATTCCAATCCGGCATTATTGCTGAAGCGTCGAGTGACGCCCTTTTTATTACTCTTAACATTAAGCGCTCAGATATTAGCAAAGCTAAACAAGCCCTTGCTTCTGTCCCTTCTATCGTGAAAGAAACACAAGAACAGTTTCCTGACGGGCAACTGCATGCTTGCGTTGGATTAAGCAGCCAAGTTTGGAGTGAGTTCGACCAGAAACAACCAAAAGAGTTGGCACCCTTTCCTCACATTAAAGGTCAAGAAATAGACGTTGTTCCGACTGATGTGGATTTAGTATTGCACATTCGTTCATCACGACACGATGCGAGCTACGAGCTTGGCAATAAGATCTTTTCTGCATTTGGGTCCAGCGTTGAACTCGTTGAAGAAGTCAGCTGCTTTAAATATTTAGATAACCGAGATCTAACTGGCTTTGTCGATGGAACAGAAAACCCAGAAGGTGAAAACCGCAAGAAAGTAGCTCTTGTTGGAGAGGAAGATCCTGATTTCAAAGACGGTTCTTACTTTAATTTAATGCGCTTTGTTCACGACCTAGAAAAATGGGAAAAACAACCCATCAAAACGCAAGAAGACACCTATGGTCGAACTAAGTATGACAATGAAGAATACGCTTCTGCAGATAAATCTGTGCATGCACATACCAAGCGTACATCGCTTAAAGACGACAATGGAAACTCAATAGAGATTTTACGCCACAGCATGCCATTCGCTTCATTAACTGAAAAAGGCTTGATGTTTGCGAGCTATGGAAAAACACCAACCGCATTTAACCTTATGCTAGAAAGCATGGTGAAAGGCGATGAACACGGCAACACGGATCACTTAATGAAATACACCAGCATTAAGACTAGCCAAGCTTTTTTTGTTCCTGCCGTTGAGTGGTTTACCTCTCTGAAAGATTAACCTTGTCAGCTGATATTTAGACAATAAAACAAAGCAAAGGCCTGCAAGAACACACAAAAAAGCCACTCAATAGAGTGGCTTTTTTAGTAGCAATGGCGACCAATTAACGTTCTATCGTCGCTTTACCTTGTAGATAACTTTGCTGACCTTCTGTGCTCAAGCTCGCTTGAATTTGATTCAAGTATTGCTCGTAAGCAAGTTTCTGCTCATCTGCAACTGAGTCTTCACCAACTGTTACGGCATTCAATCGAATCAAGACCAGATCACCATTAGCAAGGCCTTTAACCTGTAACTCAGGACCCGAAGTTGGGTGAGGCAGAGAAAAAGCCAATGAGGCAATTTCATCTTGGCCACGCTTAGCATTGGCAACAGACGTCCATTCCGTATCAGAAGCCTCTTTCGCAGCTTCTGCTTTCGCTTGAAGCGATTCTAGTGCTTTGTTTTGAATAACAATGGAAGCAACCTGATCTTTAGTCTCTTCAAAAGTCTGGAATGCTTCAGCTTTGTGATCATTCAAATGTATCACAGCAACTTGATCATCACTTAATTCAAGTAGATCACTGTTTTGATTATCTTCCAAAACAGAAACACCAAAAGCAGAAGCGATTACAACAGCATTACTGGTAATTTCGTCATCACCGCCTTCACGACCAAAGTACGCACTTTGAAGCACGTCTACGCCATATTCTTTAGCGATATTATTTAGGTTGTCACTTGCGTAAGCCAAATCTGTAATATCTTCGTGAGCGCTTAGCAAAGCATCTCTGGCTTTAATTTCGATCAACTGTTGCTTAAGTTCAGCTTCTTGTGAAGCAAAGCTTGGTACATCTGCATCAACGATATCGTTTAGCTTAATTAAATGATAACCAAATGGGCTTTTAGCAGATTTAACTTCATCTTTTTCCATTGAAAACAATGCATCATCAAATGCTTCATCAATAGAACCTTTCTCAATGTAGCCAAGATTACCGCCATCATTCTTCGATCCGATATCATCAGAATATTCCGCAGCCAACTCCGCAAAACTTACACCAGAATCCAGTTTAGCTTGCACTTCATCAAGACGAGCTTTTGCTTCTTCATCACTTCTTTCTGACGTATCAATTAAGATATGGGAAGCGAATCGCTCTTCTTTTGCTAAGCCAGCAATAGATGCTTCATAAGCACTCTGTAATTCTGCATCTGTTACTTGAACTTTTTCATAGAAGTCAGAACTAGAAATAACAACGTAATTTACTTTTACTTGTTCTGGTGTTTTAAAACTTTCTTTGTTCTCTTCGTAATAAGCCTGTAGCTCGTCATCACTAACGCTCGTCAGTTCTGATTCATCTGCTAGAGAATACGTAGCGTAATCGTATGAGCGCTCTTGCGACTGTAAAGCAGAGACACTGTCTACTTGATAAGGTAGAACGAATTCCGAGCCAGCTATTGCATTTCGCGGCTGCTGAATAAGAACGTCTTGTTTAATGCGTTCTTTAAAAGCCAAAGGTGTAAAGCTCAAAGACTGAATGAAGCTGAGGTATTTATTCTGATCAAATTGACCGTTTGTTTGAAACTGCTCTGCTTGCAATAAATAGGAATCTACTTGAGCGTCTGATACACCTAGCCCAAGATCTGCCGCTTGATTTGTTAATACAGCACGTTGAATCAATTCATCCAAAGCACGGCGTTGCAGCAAACTATCTTCTAATAACTCAGGGCGAATCTGCCCACCCATCATGGAAATTAATTGGCGACGTTGAGTTTCGGCACTTTGTAACAATTCTGTACGTGTAATTTCAACACCATCAACTTCGGCAACCGTTTCCGAAGAGTTAAAACTTGTAACTAAAGCGTCTACGCCAAATAGAGCAAAAGTCACAACGATAAAGCCAACAATGATCTTTACCACAATGCCTTGCGACTTATCTCTGATATCTTGGAGCATTACTGCCTCCGAATGAATGAATTAAATAACTAATAAAAAAGGTGCATTCCGCTCGGAATACACCTTTTGTGTCTAATGGCGGAACAGACGGGACTCGAACCCGCGACCCCCTGCGTGACAGGCAGGTATTCTAACCAACTGAACTACTGCTCCAAAAACATTAGTTTACAGCGTCTTTAAGACCTTTACCGGCTTTAAAACCAGGCACTTTCGCTGCTTTAATTTGGATTTCCTCACCTGTTTGAGGATTACGACCTGTACGCGCCGCACGTTCTTTAACTGCAAAAGTACCAAAACCAACTAGTGTAACCTGGTCACCTTTTGCTAACGCTGCTTCAATTGTTTTCAAAGTAGCATCAAGCGCATTGCTTGCAGAAGCTTTAGATAAATCAGCAGACGCCGCAATAGCATCAATCAATTCAGATTTGTTCACGTTGTACCCCTTCAGTATTTTCGTGGTTCCTTAGAATTATTTTCGGCGCAATATAAATGCCTACTCACAAGGCCGAGCGAGAAGTTATACAAGCCCGACCTACTTCCTGTCAACACAGGATATGACTTTAATGATGACTGACAGTTTCTTGTTCATCAACAGTTTTTTCACTCGAAGGTAAGGTTTCTACCTTTTTTGGCGAGGGAATATACTCCAAAGCAATATCAAGTACTTCATCAATCCATTTCACAGGAACGACCTCAATGTCAGCCTTGATATTATCAGGAATTTCTTTCAAATCACGAGCGTTTTCTTGAGGAATTATCACCGTTTTAATCCCTCCCCTGTGAGCCGCCAGGAGCTTCTCTTTTAGGCCACCTATAGGTAGAACCTCTCCTCGAAGAGTAATCTCGCCAGTCATCGCCACAGACGCTTTAACAGGGACCTTTGCTAACACAGAAACAATTGCTGTACACATGGCAACACCAGCACTTGGACCATCCTTCGGAGTCGCCCCTTCTGGAACATGCAAGTGAAGGTCAGTTTTTTCATGAAAATCATCATCAATTCCCAAGCCAGCAGCACGACTTCGAACAACTGTCAAAGCAGCTTGAATAGATTCTTGCATCACATCACCAAGGGAGCCGGTTTTAACATGGCGACCTTTACCTGCAACACCAGCTGCTTCGATGGTCAATAATTCACCACCTACAGAGGTCCAAGCCAAACCTGTTACCTGACCAATTTGATTTTTTTCTTCCGCTTTTCCATAACTAAATTTATGAACACCAGAGAAATCTTCCAAATTAGCAGCACTTACTTCAACTGCTTTCGCCGCTTTACCTTTGCTTAAAGCTTGCTTTTTAACCACTCGACGGCAGATTTTACTTAATTCTCGCTCTAATCCACGAACACCCGCTTCTTTCGTGTAATAACGAATAACGTCCATTAAAGCATCGTCAGTAACTTGAATTTCATTCTCTTTTAAACCTGCCAACTTAACTTGTTTTGGTAACAAATAACGCTTAGCAATGTTCAGTTTTTCATCTTCTGTGTAACCCGGAATACGAATAACTTCCATACGATCAAGCAAAGGACCTGGAATATTCATACTGTTAGAAGTACAAATAAACATAACATCAGATAGGTCGTAATCGACCTCAAGATAATGGTCATTAAAGGTATGGTTTTGCTCTGGATCAAGCACTTCTAATAATGCAGAAGCAGGATCCCCACGCTGATCCATGCCCATTTTGTCGATTTCGTCCAATAGGAAAAGTGGATTCTTAACTTTCACCTTGGCCAATTTCTGTATTAATTTACCTGGCATAGAGCCAATATACGTACGACGATGCCCGCGGATCTCAGCTTCATCTCGAACACCACCAAGCGCCATACGTACATATTGACGGTTTACCGCTTTCGCAATTGATTGACCCAATGAAGTTTTACCTACACCCGGAGGCCCAACCAAACACAAAACAGGACCTTTTACTTTTTTCACGCGCTGCTGAACAGCCAAAAACTCAAGGATTCGCTCTTTTACATCTTGAAGGCCGTAGTGGTCTTGATTCAACACTTTTTCTGCGTAAGCCAAATCATTACGAACTTTGCTGCGTTTCTTCCATGGTAAAGAGATCAACCAATCAATATAACCACGAACAACTGTTGCTTCCGCAGACATAGGAGACATCATGCGAAGCTTTTTCAATTCCGCTTCCGCTTTATCTTTTGCCTCATCGGTCATTCCAGCTTCAAGAATTTTTTCTTGTAGCAAGTCGAGTTCATTACCACCGTCTTCCATATCACCAAGCTCTTTTTGAATGGCTTTCATTTGCTCATTCAAATAGTACTCGCGCTGGCTTTTTTCCATTTGCTTCTTAACACGGCTACGGATGCTTTTCTCAAGGTGAGCAATATCCAACTCACCATCCATTAAGCCAATTAAATACTCACCACGCCCAACCAAGGAATCAATTTCCAAGACTTTCTGCTTATCTTCAAGCTTTAGGCTCATATGACCTGTAATGTTATCAATCAACTTAGACAGATCATCAATAGACTTTAAAGAAGCAACAACCTCTGCTGGGATACGCTTACTACCGGCAACGTATTCATCCAATTGTTTTAATAATGCATTACGGATAACACCATATTCGCTTTGATCTTCTTCTTTTAGGTCTAGCTCAACGACGCCACCCAAAACAAAACCGTCTGCTTCTTCCATTTTTTCAAGACGAGCACGATTACCACCTTCAACCAACACCTTTACAGTGCCGTCTGGTAGTCGCAACAATTGCATTACTTTTGCAGTGGTACCAATAGAATAAAGATCGTCTAACGTAGGATCGTCTTTGGATGCATCCTGTTGAGCAACAAGAAAGACATACTTATCATTTTCCATCGCAGACTCTAGTGCTGCTATAGATTTAGCTCGGCCGACAAACAATGGCAAAACCATATGTGGATATACCACCACATCACGAAGTGGCAGCATTGGCAGGAGTAAGGAATCCGTCATATTAATTTCCAATCTGGGCGCATAAACAAAAGCGCACTTTATATTTCAACATTGATTAGGAAAGAGATAAGGGCAAAGCCTTAAATTACAAGAGTAATACCTATTTGATTTTAGCCTATAGAAAAACTTTAGAGGTAAAGGAGCATAAAAAAAACCGAAATGAAGCTAAATATTCATTTCGGTTTTTAGTCATGTATTTAAGATCAGACCATTACGGCTAAGCGTTTTTCGCTAAATCTTCTTTCTCAACCACCATCAAAGGCGCTGATTCGCCGCGAATAGATGATCCATCCATAACCACTTTAGAAACATCGTTCCGTGTTGGAAGTTCATACATGCAATCCAACAAAGCAGATTCCAAAATACTACGCAAGCCACGAGCACCTGTTTTACGCTCTAACGCTAACTTTGCAGCTTCACGCAAAGATTCAGGAGTAAACTCTAACTCAACACCTTCAAGCTCAAACAAATGCTGATATTGCTTAACAAGCGCATTTTTTGGCTGACTCAAGATGGTCATTAAAGCTTCTTCATCAAGTTCAGATAAAGTCGCAACTACAGGTAAACGACCAACAAACTCAGGAATCAAACCAAACTTAACCAAGTCTTCTGTTTCTACACGATGAACCGCTTCTGAAAAAGATTTCCCTTCTTCTTTACTCTTCACCATAGCTGAGAAACCAATACTACTTTTCTCTGTTCGGTCACTGATCACACGTTCTAAACCTGCAAACGCACCACCACAAATGAACAGAATATTAGAAGTATCAACTTGCAAAAATTCTTGCTGAGGATGCTTACGACCACCCTGAGGAGGAACAGAAGCAACGGTTCCTTCGATCAACTTAAGCAATGCTTGCTGCACACCTTCACCGGAAACATCACGCGTAATAGATGGGTTATCAGATTTTCTAGAAATCTTATCAATCTCATCTATATAAACGATCCCACGCTGTGCTTTCTCAACATCGTAATCGCAGCTCTGCAATAACTTCTGAATAATGTTTTCCACGTCTTCACCAACATAACCCGCTTCTGTCAGGGTTGTCGCATCAGCAATGGTGAAAGGCACATCAAGAACACGAGCAAGCGTTTGCGCCAGCAAAGTTTTACCACTACCTGTTGGACCTATCAGCAAGATATTACTCTTACCTAACTCAATGTTAGTGTCTGACTTACCTTGGTGACGCAAGCGTTTATAGTGATTATAAACCGCTACTGCTAATACTTTTTTCGCCTTGTCTTGACCGATAACATAATCATCTAAAGACGCGCTTAGTTTCGCTGGCGTTGGCAATTCATCTTCTGTCTCTCCGCCTTCTACTGAAGCTTGAGACAACTCTTGAATGATAATGTTGTTGCATAAATCCACACACTCATTACAGATATAAACCGATGGGCCTGCAATAAGCTTTTTGACTTCGTCCTGACTCTTTCCACAAAAAGAGCAATACAATAGTCGATCCGAGTGGTCACCACGGCTAAAATTATCGTCCGACATTTATTCCACCCTTTTTAAACTGTACGTTTCTGTAAAATATCATCAATTAAGCCGTACTCTTTTGCCGTTTCCGGATTCATAAAGTTATCACGGTCAGTATCAATAGCGACTTGCTCTATATCTTTACCAGTATGGAAAGAAATAATTTCATTAAGCTTATGTTTAATACTTAGAATCTCACGAGTATGGATCTCAATATCAGATGCTTGCCCTTGATATCCACCTAAAGGCTGGTGAATCATCACACGTGAATTTGGTAGACAATAACGCTTACCTTCCGCACCTGCAGTCAGTAACAAAGCACCCATGCTTGCTGCTTGACCAATACACATGGTGCTTACATCAGGCTTAATAAATTGCATTGTGTCATAAATAGACATGCCCGCTGTTACAGAGCCACCTGGAGAATTAATGTATAAATGAATGTCTTTATCTGGGTTCTCAGACTCCAAAAACAAAAGCTGAGCAACAACCAAATTGGCCATGTGGTCCTCGACTTGACCAACCAAGAAAATCACTCGCTCCTTCAACAAACGCGAATAAATATCAAAAGATCGCTCGCCTCGGGCTGTTTGCTCAATAACCATAGGAACAAGGCCATTACTTGTAATTGCAACAGGGCCTGTAGTTGGGTTCGTCAAATTCATATTGCATTCCTTAAAAGCAAAAAAGCCGACATAACATGAGCTATGTCGGCCTTTATTAAAAAGATAAGCTAATGCTTATGCTTCTTCCCCAGCTTCTTCAGCTTGGGCATTTGGCTTGATAGCATCTTCATAACCCAAAGTTACTTCTGTAACTTGAGCAGATTCTAACAGTTTATCAACAACTTGCTCTTCAAGTACAGCGGATTGCACTTGCGCTAGTTGCTCTTTATTCTTCAAGTAAAATTCAACAACTTGCTGTGGTTCTTGGTAGGCTTGCGCCATATCTTCAAGGAAAGCACGAACACGTTCGTCATCTACTTTCAATTCGTTTTGCTTGATTACTTCAGAAATCAAAAGACCAAGTTTAGCACGTTTCGTTGCTTCTTCTTGGAACAATTCTGCAGGTAATTGGGAAGCATCAAAGCCTTCACCACCAAACTGGCTAGCAGCTTGTTTACGCAAAGCATCAACTTCTTGATCAACCAATCCAGAAGGAACTTCCACCTCGTTAATAGAAAGCAAACCATCAAACAAAGCATTTTTCAGCTTAGCTTTAACCGCTTGGTTAAGTTCACGCTCCATGTTTTTACGCACTTCTGCACGCAAACCTTCAATCGTAGCGTTTTCTAAACCGAATTTTTCAACGAATGCTTCATCCAATTCAGGAAGCACTTGCTCAGCTACTTCAGATACTGTGATCTTAAAGCTAGCTTCTTGTCCTTTTAGGTTTTCTGCTTGGTAATCTTCTGGGAAAGTCACAGAGATCGTACGCTCTTCACCTGCTTTAGCACCAACGATGCCAGATTCAAAACCAGGAATCATAGTGTTAGAACCAAGAACAAGCTTATGACCTTGAGCTGCACCGCCTTCAAACGCTTCATCACCTAAGTAACCAACAAAGTCGATTGTTACTTGGTCGCCGTCAGCAGATTCACGCTCAACAGCATTCCATTCAGCATTTTGCTTACGCAAAGTTTCTAGCATCACATCAAGATCAGCATCAGTTACTTCTGAAACAACACGATCAACTTTGATTGTTGAGTTATCAGCTAAAGCAACTTCTGGGTAAACTTCTACTTTAACAACAAACTCAAGATCTGCGCCTTCAGCGAAGTTCTTAGGTTCAATAGAAGGCATGCCAGCTGGCTGAATAGACTCTTTTTGAATCGCTTCAACATAAGCATCACGCATAATTTGCTCAACAGCATCCATACGGATACCTTGACCGTAGCGTTTTTTAACTAGGCTAACAGGAACTTTACCCTTACGAAAACCATCGATGCGAACTGTTTTCGCAGTTTTCGCCACTTCAGCACTTACTTTTTCTTCGATACGAGCAGCAGGAACACTAATTGTTAAAACGCGCTCAATTGGAGACGTTGTCTCTACAGAAACTTGCATAAAACTTCCTCACGGGAACTTGCTTTAATTTGTTGGTCATCTATCAATCAATAAGACATAGATTTAATCGTAACCAACAAAACCTAAATAAAAACTTAATTAAAGTAATCGACTGAAATGGTGCTCCGTACTGGATTCGAACCAGTGACCTACCGCTTAGAAGGCGGTTGCTCTATCCAGCTGAGCTAACGGAACTAATGTCATTACATTTCATTTGGTGGGCTATTATAGGGATGGAATAGCAATCGTCAACAGATAGACATAAAAAAGCCCAGTAAACTGGGCTAAAATGACTATTTGCAACTAAGGAACCGAGAATAGCTTTAGAAGCTATCTCTTCAGCACAAATATCACAAAAGGAACAAGACGAATAATACAAGTCTATTCAAAGAAAAACAAGCCGAGTGCGCCAAATAAATGCACCTTGCACCCTATTTGTGCAATTCGATTGCAAAGAAGTTTTTATAATCTATTTGCAAGCTGTGTTATCTTGATAGCATCACTTTCAAAACGATATAAATCATGCAAGATCACACATCTCACTCACTCTTAACGCTCAAACGATATGCATTGCTAACAGCAAACCGATTTAAGCGCAGCCAACTCCCTCAAAAGGCCGCCCAACTCACGCTTTCAAGTTTACTTGCTGCAGTTCCGATTATCACAATCATTCTAGGGATACTCAGTTTTACTCCCGCTTTAGAAGCCATGCAGACACAGCTTTTTCAACTGCTTGAGCAACATCTGGCACCTGGCTCTAGTGACATCGTACTTCCTCACTTAATGAAGTTTGCCTCTCAAACTAAAAACCTGCCTATTGCGGGTCTTGTCGCCCTTTTCTTGACTGCTTTACTACTACTGAACAGCTTTGAAAGCAGCGTTCAATCTATTTGGCAAATTGAGAAAGCCAGAAAATTAAGAGAACGACTACTAACTTATTGGGCAATCCTAACCTTAGGGCCCATCATCTTCGCGACATCCTTGAGCCTTTATGGAACACTTATTTCCATCCAAATAAGAAATGTCGATGAGAATATTTGGCTTAGTAGCCTATTAGAAGCAGGTAGTATCATTCTGTATTTTCTAATGCTATTAACATTAAACTTTCTAACACCCAATGCAGATGTTTCAATCAAATGGGCTGCAGTATCCGCACTAGTTGGAAGCATAGGTTTATATATCTTGAACACCATATTCGGCTCATTCGCACAGTTTTTCACAAACTACCAAGTGGTTTATGGTGCCTTTGCCGCCATTCCTATTTTCCTCATCTGGTTACAGAGCTCTTGGTTAATCGTACTTGCCTCTATTTGCCTTTGTGCCACATTACACAGCATAAAGACTTAGCATCAGGTCAGGATTAATGTAAAATCGCGCAAATTTTCTATAATAGGCCCAGCATGACCAACACGATTACCGACTTAAACAAAATACTAGATGAAGCAGATTGCTTAGTTGATGAAGCAGAACTGAACACAGCGCTAGATAAAATGGCGGCTCAAATCACTACAGATCTTTCTGACAAGCTACCTCTTGTTCTTTGTGTTATGAATGGCGGATTAGTCCCAACAGCGGCTTTGATAGAAAGGCTTAATTTCCCACTTGAACTAGACTACATTCATGCAACTCGCTATGGAATGGACACAGAAGGTGCGACCTTAAACTGGTTAAGCTACCCACAAACTAGCTTAAAAGACAGAACCATCCTTGTTATTGATGATATTTTTGACCAAGGCCATACATTGCAAGCCATCCAAAAATGGCTAGAACAGCAAGAAGCCAATAGCGTTTATACCGCCACCGTCATCAATAAATTACACGACAGAAAAACAAACATGACTCCCGACTATATCGGCACAGATGTAGCTGATCGCTTCTTGTTTGGTTACGGCATGGATTACAAAGGATTTTTCAGAAACCTTAAAGGTATCTATGCAATAAAAGACAGCTAATTCATTCTTTTATTTCTAGAGTAACAGCCATAAAAAAACGCCTGACTTTCACAAGTAAGGCGTTTTTTTGTTTCTACAAAGCGTAATTAGAAAACTCGGTTAAAACCATTTAGAGCGGCAACACGATACGCTTCAGCCATCGTTGGGTAGTTAAATGTCGTATTCAGGAAATACTTCAAGGTATTCTGTTCGCCCGGCTGTTTCATAATAGCTTGACCGATATGAACGATCTCAGAGGCTTGGTCACCAAAACAGTGAATACCTAGCAATTCCAAAGACTCACGGTGGAAAAGGATTTTCAGCATCCCGACCGCTTCCCCTGTAATCTGAGCACGCGCTGTGTTCTTAAAGAATGCACGCCCTACTTCATAAGGTACTTTTTCAGCAGTCAACTCTGCTTCCGTTTTACCAATGGAACTAATCTCAGGAATAGTGTAGATACCAGTAGGCACTTCACTAATAAATTCACCACCTTCCAAGCCAAACATATTCGCAGCAACAGATCGACCTTGATCATAAGCAGCACTTGCCAAACTAGGCCAACCAATAACATCACCAGCGGCATAAACATTTTCAACTTGAGTTTGATAATTATCGTTCACTGCAAGCTGACCACGGCTATTTACTTCTAAACCAATTGATTCTAGCCCTAAATTATCTGTGTTACCGGATCGGCCATTACAGAATAATAAAGCATCAGCTCGTAGTTTTTTACCTGAAGCCATATGCATAACAACACCGCGATCTGTAGCTTCGACTGATTCATAAGTTTCATTATGACGAATCAGAACACCACTATCGCGAAGGTGATAACTTAATGCATCTGTAATCTCATCATCCAAGAAGCTCAACAACTTCTTCGCAGGGTTTATAAGTTCTACACGAACACCCAATCCACAAAATATTGAAGCGTATTCAGATCCGATGACACCCGCACCATAAATAATCAAGGAACGAGGAGTATGGCTCAAACTCAAAATAGTATCTGAGCAATAAACACGAGGATGAGAGAAATCAATATTAGTCGGTCTATATGGACGGGAGCCAGTAGCAATAACAACCTTCTCTGCAACAAGAAGCTCAGGGCCTTTCTCGTACGTATTTACTTCTACCGTATTGGCATCTTTAAACTTGCCTCGACCAAAGTAAATATCAATGCGGTTACGAGCATAATATTCTGTGCGACCTAAAACTTGCTTATCGATCACTTTGTTTGCGCGATCCAACACTTTAGGAAAAGAGAACCAACGAGGCTCACCAATATCACGGAACATTGGGTTCGTGTTGAAGACAATGATTTCTTTTACAGCATGACGCAAAGCTTTCGACGGAATGGTCCCCAAATGCGTACAGCTCCCGCCAACTTGCGAGCTCGCCTCAATAACAGCAACTTTTTTACCCGCTTTAGCTGCACTCATAGCAGCACCTTCACCCGCAGGACCCGTACCTAAAACCACAACATCATAATGCCTTGTTGTCATAATACCCTCTTCCCGTTAAATTATTTCGATGCGTCGTAAAACGTATCATCAGAAGTTTGTTCAGCAATGCCTTTTTTCGTTTCTTTCTCGCATTTGCCTTTATCGCCACCGCAAATATCGCAAGCGACTTCCATACCTAAAGAGCTCATTCCGCCGCACGATCCAGAGATAGGCTTACGCCCCATCAAAACACCGACAGCCATAGCTGCAACCAATAAAAGCATTAGAGAAAATGCCAAAACAATTGTTAACATAAAATTTCTCCTAAAATCTAAACTTACTTTATTTCAAATAAGACTGAAACGCATCCGAATAAAGCTCTTCAAAACCAAAATCTGTCTTTACCAATAGGTATGCAGAAATGCCATTATCCTGAGCAAACGCCAAACCTTTTTCTGGACCAAGCACGGTAATCGCCGTTGCTAGGCCATCGGCCATCGTCGCCGCCTTATCAATTACAGTAACAGAAACCAAGCGATGAGAAATTGGTTTTCCTGTTATAGGGTTAATAAGATGAGAATAACGCACCCCATTTTTTTCAAAATAGTTTCTATAATCACCAGACGTAGCGACTGCCACATCATCAAGAGACAAAATCCGTTCCGCCATAGAATGGCCACCCGCCGGACTCTCAATGGCAATTTTCCAAGGGGAACCATCGGGCTTCACACCTTGAGATGAAATCTCTCCGCCAACTTCGACCAAGTAGCTTTCTACACCTTTATCACGCAGCACTCTTGCGACTTCATCAACACCATAACCTTTTGCAACAGAAGATAAGTCAACGTAAATATCTTTCTCTTTTGTTAGACGTAGGTTATCAAGTGCTAAATATCGATACCCAACTCGCCGCTTAGCCTCATCAATTAAATCTTGGCTTGGTACTTTGTCTTCTCGCTGACCTGGACCAAAGCCCCAGAGGTTAGTCAAAGGGCCTACAGTCACATCATACTCGCCTGATGTCATTTCGCTTATCAACAAAGCGCTATCAACCACGTATGCCATATCCTTGCTAATGTCCGCAGATTGGCCAACAGGAAGCTTGTTAAATTCAGAAAGCTCTGATGTTGGATCATAAGTCGACATCAACTTATTGACTTTAATGAGAACCTCATCCACATCGTCTTTCAAATCCCAAGGATTGCTTATCTGCTCCGTGGTATAAAACTTCACTGTATATGTTGTACCCATTGTAGGGCCAGAGAAGCTTACCAATTCAGGAGAAAAGGAGGAAAGACGATAAACGATAGCTGCCGCTATAAGAAAAAAAGCAGGGAACAGTATTTTTTTGCGCATATAAAATCTTTTTTCAATCATCAACAAAATAAAGACCCACCAATTGGTGGGTCTTTATTTAGATACTAGCCGCCGAAATCATCAAGCAAGATGTTTTCTTTTTCTACGCCTAGATCTTCTAGCATTTTAATCACCGAAGCGTTCATCATTGGAGGCCCACACATGTAGAACTCACAATCTTCTGGTGCTGGGTGATCTTTCAAGTAGTTCTCATATAGAACATTATGAATAAAGCCAGTCTTACCTTCCCAATTATCTTCAGGTTGTGGGTCAGACAAAGCTAAATGCCACTCAAAGTTATCATTCTCTTCTTGTAGCTTGTCATACTCTTCCATATAGAATGCTTCACGCATACTACGAGCACCGTACCAGAAAGACATCTTACGCTTAGAGTTGAGACGTTTAAGTTGGTCAAAAATGTGCGAGCGCATTGGCGCCATACCCGCACCACCGCCAACAAAGACCATTTCTGCTTCAGTGTCTTTAGCGAAGAACTCACCAAATGGACCGTACACTTTGATCTTGTCGCCTGGCTTCAAACTAAAGACGTAAGAAGACATCTGACCTGGAGGCAAATCATCTTTACCAGGTGGTGGCGAAGCAATACGAATATTAAACTTCACAAGACCCTTTTCTTCAGGGTAGTTTGCCATTGAATAAGCACGAATAACGGTTTCATCAACTTTAGAAGTAAACTTCCATAGGTTGAATTTATCCCAATCACCTCGGTACTCTTCTTCAATATCAAAGTCTTTGTAGTGCACTGTATGAGCTGGCGCTTCAAGCTGAACATAACCACCTGCACGGAAGTCTACGTTCTCACCTTCAGGAAGCTTCAACGTTAACTCTTTAATGAAAGTAGCAACGTTCGGGTTTGACTCAACTGTACATTCCCAAGCTTTAACACCGAATACTTCTTCAGGAACCTCTACATCCATATCTTGCTTAACAGCAACCTGACAAGATAGACGGTAACCTTCTTTTTCATCTCGGCGAGTAAAGTGAGATTGCTCTGTCGATAGCATAGAGCCACCACCGCTTGTCACTTTACATTTACACTGTGCACAAGTACCACCACCGCCACAAGCAGATGATAGAAAAATGCCACTGTTTGCCAAAGTTTGAAGTAATTTACCGCCCGCTGGAGCAGTAACTTCTTTTTCACCATTGATGCGAATTGTAACGTCACCAGTACTTACCAAACGAGCACGTGCAGCAAGGATAATTGCCACTAGCGCAAGTACGATAGCTGTGAACATCACCACACCTAGAATAATCTCTAAGTTGACCATGTTAGTTAAACCTTATTCTTGGTTGTCCCACTGTGCAGCAAATTAAAGCTGCACACCAGAAAATGACATGAAACCTAAACTCATTAGACCAACAGTAATGAACGTGATACCAAGACCACGTAAACCTGCAGGAACATCTGAATACTTAAGTTTCTCCCGAATACCAGCAAGCGCAGCAATAGCAAGCGCCCAACCAACACCAGCACCTACACCGTACACAAGACTTTCACTGAAGTTGTAATCACGCTCTACCATGAACAAAGAAGCACCCATAATTGCGCAGTTTACAGTGATAAGAGGCAAAAACACGCCCAATGCGTTGTACAACGCAGGCATATATTTATCTAATGTCATTTCTAAGATCTGAACTACTGCGGCGATAACACCAATGTAGCTCAACAAACCTAGGAAGCTAAGATCAACACCTGGCAAGCCTGCCCACTCAAGTGCACCGTCTACCAAAAGGTTCTGATACAACAAGTTGTTCAAAGGAACTGTGATCGCCAAAACAACCACAACGGCAATACCTAAACCAATTGCTGTTTCTACTTTCTTAGACAAAGCCAAGAAAGTACACATACCTAGGAAAAAGGCCAAAGCCATGTTTTCTACGAAAACAGCCTTAATAAATAGACTTATATAATGTTCCATTTATAGCGCCTCCTGAGCACGTGAGTTGGCAGCAATCTTATATTCTGGCTCTTCAACTTGCTCAGTTTTGTAAGCGCGTAACGCCCAAATAACCAAACCAATAACGAAGAAAGCACTTGGTGGCAACAACATCAAGCCATTAGGCTGGTACCAACCACCATTCTGAATAGTCGTGAAGATTTCAACACCAAACAACTTACCAGCACCTAACAACTCACGGAAAATAGCTACGATGATCAACATTGCGCTATAACCCAAGCCATTACCAATACCGTCAAGGAAACTCATCACTGGACCGTTTTTCATGGCGAAGGCTTCAGCACGACCCATTACGATACAGTTAGTGATAATCAAACCTACGAAAACGGAAAGTTGCTTACTGATTTCAAAAGCAAAAGCTTTCAATACCTGATCAACCACAATTACCAAAGAAGCGATAATGATCATTTGAACAATGATACGAATACTGTTTGGAATATGATTACGAATAATAGCAATGAAGAAACTAGAAAAAGCCGTTACCAAGGTAAGAGCGATCGCCATTACCAAACTAACACTTAAACTACTCGTTACCGCCAAAGCAGAACAAATACCCAAAATCTGCAAAGCAATTGGGTTGTTCGCAAGAATTGGCCCAAAAAGGACTTCTTTCACATTAGACATTATTGAGCTCCTTCGCTACGTAGCACTGACAAGAAAGGACCAAAGCCTTCTTCGCCTAACCAGTATTGAACAAGGTTTGTAACACCACGACTTGTTAATGTGGCACCAGACAACCCGTCTACTTTATGAATTGCTTGTGGATCAGCACTGTCTACACCACCTTTAGCAAGCTGAATAACAGCTTCACCTTGGTCGTTATAAACTTTTTTACCTTCCCACAAGGCTTTCCAGTTAGGGTTATCAACTTCACCACCTAACCCTGGTGTTTCACCTTGGTCATAGAAGCCAAAACCGATAACAGTATCAAAGTCATTTTCTAGTGCGATAAAACCGTACATGGTTGACCACAATCCGTAACCGTGAACAGGTAGGATTACACGATCAATACCAGTATCAGATTTCACCAAATAAACAGAAGCAAACTTAGCGCGACGTTTAATACTTGCAGGATCATTTGCACCAGCAAGAGCAACAGACAAGGCAGGATCTTTCGCTGCAGCTTGCTGATCGTAAGTATCTGGAGAGATACCCGCAACATCAAGCTCTTCTTGAGTTGCAAAAACACCTGTTTCAAGGTTTACAAGGCGCGTTTCAATTCTTTCGAATACCTCATCAACAGATGTTGAAGCATCCAACATATTTGCCGCAGACAAGATATTACGCTTACGGTCTAAGTCTTTATTAGCGCTCTGTATTGGCTTTAAACCTACCGCTGCTGCTGCAACAAATATAGAACATACTAGACATAGAGCCAAAGCAACCGTAATGGTTTTTTGAATACTATCGTTATTGCTAGCCATTGCGTGCAATCCTCCGTTTAATGTTCGCCTGAACAATAAAGTGATCTATGAAGGGCGCAAATAAGTTTGCAAACAAAATCGCCAACATCATACCTTCTGGATAAGCTGGATTCACTACGCGAATCAAAACAACCATGACACCAATCAAAGCACCATAGAACCACTTACCACGGCTTGTCATTGAGGCAGAAACCGGATCCGTCGCCATGTACATCATACCGAATGCAAAGCCACCTAAAACAAGGTGCCAGTACCAAGGCGTAGAGAACATTGGATTCGTTTCGGAACCAATCATATTGAATAGTGAAGAGGTAACAACCATACCCAAGAACACACCAGCAACGATACGCCAAGCAGCAATACGCATTACTAACAGAGCACCACCACCGATCAAGATTGCAAGAGTCGATGTTTCACCCATGGATCCTTGAATAAAACCAAAGAAGGCATCTTGCCAAGCTACAGTTAAACCAGCAACGCCATCAGCAGCCAATTGGCTTAATGCTGTTGCGCCAGAGAAACCGTCGATCGCAGTCCAAACCGCATCACCAGACATAGACGCTGGGTAAGCGAAGAACAAGAAAGCACGACCAGCAAGTGCTGGGTTAAGGAAGTTTTTACCTGTACCACCAAATACTTCTTTCGCCAAGACAACACCAAAAGTGATACCTAAAGCGACTTGCCATAAAGGAACAGTTGCAGGTAAAGAAAGCGAGAACAGAATAGAGGTAACAAAGAAACCTTCATTCACTTCATGCTTACGAACAGAAGCGAATAACACTTCCCAGAAACCACCAACAACAAAGGTAACAAGATAAACAGGCAAAAAGTACATTGCACCGTAAATCATATTATCCCAAAGGCTAGACACATCGTAGTTGGTCAAACTTCCAATAATAGCGTGACGCCAAGAATCAGGAGCAGAAACACCCATTGCATCAATAGCGCTGTTCGCTTGGAAACCAATATTGTACATACCAAAGAACATAGCAGGGAATGTACACATCCAAACCAAAATCATGATGCGTTTCATATCCACAGCATCACGAACGTGTGAACCATTTTTAGTAACAGAACTTGGACGATAAAAAATAGTATCTACCGCTTCAAAAAGCGCGTACCAGTTTTCGTATTTTCCACCTTTGTGAAACTCAGGTTCTATTTTATCGAGTACTTTTCTAAGACCCATGAATTAACCCTCTTTCTCTATTAGAGTTAGACAATCCCGAAGGATCGGGCCGTATTCGAACTTACCTGAACAACTGTAAGTACACAAAGCCAAATCTTCATCATCCAGTTCAAGCGCACCAAGTTTCTGTGCCTGTTCAGTATCATTTACAACCAACGCTCGTAGTAATTGAGTTGGTAAGATATCTAACGGCATCAGACGCTCAAAGTTACCAAGTGGCAACATGGTACGATCACTGCCATTTGTCGTTGTTGACATATCAAACGACTTTTTACCCGTAAGCTTAGATAAGAAAACATTCATAATAGAATGCTTCTCTACACCAGCGCGTAGGTAATGCATCATTTGACGCTCACGACCTTCAAGCAATACAGATACTTGAGTGTGATAACGACCTAGGAAAGCAAAAGGGCCAAACGCATTACGGCCAGAAAGTACAGAACCAGAAATCACACGATTTTCACCGTCTAACAACTCGTTCGCAACTAAACCTTCTAAGCTTGCGCCAACTTGAGTGCGAACTAAGCGAGGCTTTTTAACTTGAGGGCCAGCGAGAGCAACAACACGCTCAGAGCTCAATTCACCGGACACAAACAATTTACCAACAGCAACAACATCTTGGTAATTGATAGACCAAACTGTTTTCTTATCGCTTACTGGATCAAGAAAATGAATGTGTGTACCAGCAAGACCCGCTGGGTGAACACCAGCAAACTCTTCAACAGTCACATCAGCAGTTGTTGGAATTTTTGCACCTGGGGCTTTACAAAGAAACACCTTACCTTCAGTCAAACGTGTTAACACTGTAAGACCGTCAGCAAACGCTTCTGCTTGATCAGCAAGAACCGCTTCAGGGGAAGCTGCTAATGGATTAGTGTCAATAGCAGTAACAAAAATAGAGTTTGGCACTGAAGCAACTTCAGGAACCTTAGAGAAAGGACGCGTACGGAATGCAGTCCACATACCCGATTCGACTAGATTCTCAACTACTTTTTCGCGCTCTAATGATTTTAATTCAGAGCTAGAATAAGCAGCAAACGTTTCAGACTCATCGCCTTCAACATTAATCACGATCGATTGAAAAACGCGACGTTCGCCACGATTAATGGCAGCTACCGTTCCAGAAGCAGGCGCGGTGTACTTAACACCTTCCGTCTTTTTATCTGTAAAGATAACTTGCCCTTTTTTGACCTTATCTCCTTCCTGTACCAGCATAGTAGGTTTCATACCATGGTAGTCAGGACCGATAACAGCAACTGCTGTTGCAGCGGCCGCACTCTCAATCACTTGATTGGGAGCACCGGATATCGGTAGATCTAGGCCTTTTGTAATTTTAAACATATGTTCTGCCCAACAATAAATTGAACACAAAAAGCGTAATGTGCAGCGCTTACACCCCCCTCCGGGAAAACATGCATAAGCAAACAACTAACGTAAAGTTAATTGTAAAGCACAAACTCACTTCACCAAAAAACCGAAGTATTATAAAGATCATTGATCGCCTTGACTAGCGCAGGACACCGTCTTTGAGCGCCAACTTTTACTTAAAAATGAAACTTTATCCTTATCTGATGATATATCGAACAAAAAAAGATCACTTCTTAACCATTTGATTGCACTTATTTAAAGGCAAATAAATAACAAGTCTTAAGAATTAAGAAAATCCAATACAGAGACTGGTAACGTATTCATCTTCATCGCCTTGTTAAGTTGCCTTACAAGACCGAAAACAGCACAATATCCTCTCATTAAATGAGCCAATTAAGCGGAACCACTGACATGATCATGCCAGAAGCTCAAATACACATTAAAAATCTACGTTTACGAACGTATATTGGATTCAACGAATCTGAAAAAAACAACAAACAAGATGTTGTGATCAATGCTTGGATTCAGTACCCAGCCAATCACGCTTACGACACAGACAATGTAGAACACGCGGTAAACTACCGCACTATTTGCAAAGCGATGATAGCTCACACAGAAAATAACCGTTTCCTTTTACTTGAAAAGCTAACAGCGGAATTACTCGACCTCTGCATGCAACAAGAGTGCGTTACTTTTGCAAAGGTCGAAGTCGCAAAACCTCATGCTTTACGCTTTGCCGACTCCGTATCTCTCACACTTTCCGCCACAAGAGAACCATAAAACTAAGATGTCCGATTCTGTATCAATTACGTCAAAACCAGGCTTTAAAAATTTAATCAACGGATTGAATGGCAGCCAGAAGGCCCTACAACTATTAGCCATTGCCGATCAGCACAAAAAGCCCATTCTTTTTATGGTAAATACGGTTGCTGAACTAAACGAGCTTGAAGACGAAATACAGTTCCTTAATCAAGGAAAGAAAGAGCTACTAAGATTCAGTGATTGGGAAACCCTTCCCTACGACGCTTTCTCGCCGCATCAAGACATTATTTCTCAGCGATTAGAAACTCTCGCAAAGATATCTGAAGTAAAGAACCCTATTATTCTCACAACCGTTGCTTCTTGTCTAACTAGACTTTGCCCAAAGCAGCACATTGATGCCCAGCGCTTTCATCTACAAGAAGGGCAAGAACTGCCTCTCGAACAACTGTCGAAAAAACTTACTAGCGCCGGATATCTAAACGTCGAAAATGTTCACGGTCATGGGGAATACGCCATACGCGGCGCCTTGATGGACATTTACCCAATGGGCGCAGACAACCCAATCAGGGTAGATTGGTTCGACAATGAAATTGAGTCAATTCGCTGGTTTGATCCAGAAACACAGCGCAGCATAAATAAAGTCTCAGAAATAAAAATGCTTCCGGCCAAAGAATTCCCTACAACGTCACAAGGCATTCAACAGTTTCGCCAAGCCTTTCGCGAGCGCTTTAATACAGCACCACTTTCAAGCCCCATTTATCAAGATATCTCAAATGGCTTAATCCCAGCCGGTATTGAATATTATTTACCTTTATTTTTTGAACAAACCTCAAGCATTTTCGACTATTTACCAGACAATACGTTTATTGTTCGTTCAGACAATTTCAACGAGCAAGTCGCTAGCATTCAGCTGGATTTTCGCAGTCGTCACGAATCACTTAACTACAACATAGAACAACCTATTTTAGAGCCAAATGAAATTTGCCTAAAAGAAGACGAACTGTTTGCTCAATTAAACTTATTCACTAATGTGATTTTCTCAGCCGAAGGACAGCACCCTGCTTATCAAGCACTTGAAAGCGTCAAAATTGATTCAAAAGCGCCTTCACCGTTAGGAAGATTACAGAGCTTTTTAGATCAAACCAGTGCGCGAGTACTGATCGTTGCGGAATCCGCAGGTCGCCGAGAAGCACTTTTAGAGCTTCTCAAAAAACACAAGATAACCCCAAAACAAGTGAAAGACTGGCAAGACTTTAAAAAGTCAAAGCACGCCATTGCTATTACTGAAGGCAATATTGGCCGCGGCTTTATCATCAATGATGAGCTGGCTTTAATCGCTGAAAGTGAAATTCTGGGTGAACGTGTCTCTCAACACCGCAGACGAAACAAGCAAAACAACATCAGTGAAGACGCTATTATTCGTAACCTCACTGAATTGCGCATGAACGCTCCCGTCGTTCATATTGATCATGGTGTCGGGCGCTATCTTGGCCTCACCAATTTAAGCATTGATGGACAGGAAACCGAGCTATTAACTCTAGGCTACGCTAATGATGCCAAACTCTACGTTCCCGTTTCGTCGTTACAACTTATTTCTCGTTACACGGGCGCAGATGAAGACACAGCCCCACTTCACAAATTGGGCACAGACAAATGGAGTGTCGCAAAACAAAAAGCCGCTGAAAAAGCCCGCGATACCGCAGCTGAGCTTTTAGAAATCTATGCAAAACGCGAAGCTCGCGTGGGTTATGCTTTTGCGAAGCCGGACGATCAATACGAGTTGTTTGCAGCCGGATTTCCATTTGAAGAAACTCCAGACCAGCAAATGGCCATCGATGCTGTTATGAAAGATATGTCAGCGAAAAAGCCGATGGACAGACTGGTTTGTGGTGATGTTGGTTTCGGTAAAACAGAAGTCGCCATGCGTGCTGCATTCTTAGCAGTTCAAGATGGCAAACAAGTTGCCGTACTTGTACCAACCACCCTACTCGCTCAACAGCACTATGAAAATTTCTGCGACCGCTTTGCTGATTGGCCTGTTGAAGTTGAGTTACTCTCTCGTTTCCGTTCGGGTAAACAATCTAACGCCGCCATTGATCGACTCGAACAAGGCAAAGCAGACATTGTTGTCGGCACTCACAAATTGATTCAAAGTGATATTAAATTTGCCAACCTAGGACTGGTGATCATAGATGAAGAGCACCGTTTTGGAGTGAAGCAAAAGGAGCAATTTAAAGCTCTACGAGCGGAAGTGGACATACTGACACTGACAGCCACGCCGATTCCTCGAACACTCAACATGTCTCTTTCTGGCATACGCGATTTATCCATTATCGCCACACCACCAGCCAAACGACTGTCGGTTAAAACCTTTGTGAAGCAAAAGGATGACCACCAGATAAAAGAAGCCATCTTGCGAGAGCTTCACCGTGGCGGGCAAGTTTACTTCCTTCATAATGAAGTGCAGACGATTCAAAAAGCCGCAGAGGAATTAGAAGAACTGATTCCAGAAGCTCGCGTCATTGTCGGTCATGGTCAAATGCGTGAACGCGAACTAGAACAAGTGATGTCCGACTTTTATCACAAAAGAGCCAACGTACTGGTGTGTTCAACCATTATTGAAACAGGCATAGACATACCTAACGCTAACACCATCATCATTGAAAGAGCAGACAAGTTTGGCTTAGCGCAATTACACCAATTACGGGGTCGCGTTGGGCGCTCACACCACCAAGCTTACGCTTACTTGCTGACGCCAAGCGACAGAAAAGTCACCAGTGATGCAGAGAAACGCCTAGAAGCCATTACCTTAGCGGACACTCTTGGCGCCGGCTTTACCTTGGCCACACATGACTTAGAAATACGCGGTACAGGTGAATTATTAGGCGACGGGCAAAGTGGCCATATCGAACACGTCGGCTTCTCACTCTTTATGGAAATGCTAGATCGAGCTGTCGCTTCGTTGAAGAATGGCGAATCGCCTGACGTTGATATATCTTCACCGGCACAAACAGACATTAACCTGCGTGTGCCAGCGCTTATTCCTGAAGACTACCTAGGTGATGTACACTCTCGACTAATACTTTATAAACGCATCGCCAGTGCGAAAACAAATGGCGAACTTAAAGATTTACAGGTAGAAATGATTGACCGATTTGGATTGTTGCCTGATGCCACTAAAAATCTCTTCCGCCAAACAGAATTGAAACTGAAAGCGGAAAGTCTTGGCATCAACAAAATCGAGGCAAACGCCAAAGAAGGGAAAATATTCTTCAACAGCAAAACACCTGTCGACCCAATGAAGCTCATTCGGTTAATTCAAACCAAACCGGATACGTACAAGCTTTCAGGGTCAGATACTTTAAGATTTATAGCAACAATGAACAGTGCCGAAGAGCGCTTCCAACAAACCACCAAAACATTGGAACTATTACATTGAAAGCCTTAACGCCGATATTTTTATCTCTTAGCCTATTAAGTACGCCGCTATTTGCCGACGACGGGGACATCAACCCAGACACAGCAAGAGCATACCAAGGCTACATGCTGACTTTTTTATGGCCAGAGGGACAATCTAGCGAGCACATTGATTATAAAAATGTGTTCACTGTGGACAATTTAATCCGTCTTCCAAAAGAAAGTGACGAAGAAAACATCTCTGTGACAAACAATGAAGCGTCAGCCTCTTCTGAAAGTACGCCATTTGACAATATGGAGCAGAAATTGAATCGCCGCGTGACCATTCTCGCCAATGAAAAATGGACTCTTATTTTTAAAGCGCCTGGCGACACAATCAAAAAACAATTCACTAGCAAACAAGTGAAAGACGGTTACCCTGAACTGACTGGAGACATCGCTATTAAACTTGGTCGTTATCTAGAATCCGACATCCACTACAAACACTACCTATTTGATAGTTTTACTCAGCCAGAGATTGACCCAGAAACTGTAAATAACAACGAGAGTAACTTATTCTCTCAAGATACTGGCAATACAGAATCTGATGTAAAAGCGTTTGAACCCGCTCTCGTTCTTCAGCTTCACATGTCTAATAGAACCGCGAGTAAGAAAGTAAACTACTTGGATCATCCTACAATCGGCACACTTCTATATTTTCACCCTATTGAGTTAGAAGACGCCATGGCGGCCATTGCTCTAGAAACCATGACACCCGAAACGGGAGCCAGCCTAGATTACGACGAACTACAGAGTACGAATGAGCTGTTTGAATCCAGCACCAAAGTCGATCCTCCTTTTATTCCTCAATAAAAAATAAAAAGGGCAACATCAAAAATGTTGCCCTTTTTATTTTGCCTACTCGCTTTATGCCATCAACCGATGAACAAGCAGAATTTAATAGCCTTTCGATTGAGTCAACTTACTGAACCAAGAAACCGCCTTTTGCTCAAAAGCAGAAAACACAGATAAACCAAAACGCTCTGCCATGCCTTTTGGTTGCTTATAAGTAACCTGTATGACATCTGCGTTGTCATAATGAGAGACAAGATAAGCATCGCTTGTCATTACTGCATCAACCAACTTATTTTCCAAGGCTTCAGAGCCATACCAAGTATCACCTGTTGCAATGTCTTCTATTTCCAACTGCGGACGCTGACTAGAAACAAAACGCTTAAACAATCCATGAGTGTCTTCCAAATCTTGCTTGAATTTCTCACGACCTTCATCAGTATTTTTGCCCAACATAGTCAGAGTTCGCTTATAACGCCCAGCCGTATGAAGCTCAACGTCGATCAAGCTTTTATCAAGTAATCTATGCACGTTAGGAACCTGAGCAACCACACCGATAGAACCTAAAATCGCAAATGGCGCAGCAATAATTTTGTCGGCCACACAAGCCATCATGTAACCACCACTAGCCGCCACTTTATCAACACAAACAGTTAGAGGGATATTGGCTTCGCGAATACGCTGCAATTGAGATGCTGCCAAACCATAACCATGAACAACCCCACCGCCACTTTCTAAACGCACAACCACTTCGTCTTGAGGTTTAGCCACACTCAATACAGCCGTAATCTCTTCACGCATAGAAGTCACAGCAGACGCCTTAATATCACCGTCAAAATCCAAAACATATAGTCGTTTCTTTTCTTCCGTTACGGCCTCTTCTTTCGTTGTTTTCTTCTGTGCTTTCTTTTCTAACTTTGCTGCTTTTTTCTTTTCTTTCTCTTTGTTTTTAAGATCTTTCTTATCTAATAACTGGCGGTCTAACTCCGCCTTCATGGCATCGTAGCTTTCATTTAGCTTGGTAACAGACAAACTACCCGGTTGAGTTTTGCGTTTTCCGCTAGCAATCATGGCTAAGATAACGACAATAAAAATGCCAATACTGATGAGCTTTAACAAAAAGCCCGCATAGTCAGTTAAAAATTCCAATCTTATATTCCTCTAAATAATTCTAAGTTCCTGAGATAATGGGGCTATTTGCGCAAATAACAACATCTATTGCTCATTAATCGTTATAGATAGTCCCTTACTTATCACTTATTATCTGCGCACTTTCAAAATAGATAAAAATAATGCTTTTAAAAGGAGCAATAAATGAAGACCTCTTTGTCACAGGCGCTTGGCAATAACTTTTTGGGAAATTCTCCCTTATGGTACAAACAAGCTGTGATCGCTTTTCTTATTATCAACCCAATCGCTGTTCTTACGCTCGGCCCTTTCATCACTGGCTGGCTGTTGATTATTGAGTTTATATTCACTCTTGGTATGGCACTAAAATGCTACCCTCTTCAACCTGGTGGATTAATTGCCATTCAAGCCGTCTTATTAGGCTTAACCACACCCGATGGTGTTTATCATGAGGTTATCAAAAACTTCGACGTAGTTTTGCTATTGATGTTCATGGTTGCTGGCATCTATTTCATGCAAGACATGTTGCTGTTTATCTTCAACAAATTGCTTATTAAGATACGTTCCAAAGTCCTTATTTCTCTCGTATTCAGTTTTGCTGCTGCTGTTTTGTCTGCGTTCCTTGATGCCCTTACCGTTACCGCCGTGCTCATCAGCGTCAGTGTCGGGTTTTATTCTGTTTACCACAAAGTCGCATCTGACCAGTCACCAAACAGCAAACACAACCCAAACAGCGACGACAACATTTTGCCTGTTAACCAAAAAGATTTAGCTGAATTTCGCTCTTTCCTACGCAGCTTGCTCATGCATGGCGCAATAGGAACAGCCTTAGGTGGTGTTTCAACTTTGGTTGGCGAGCCTCAAAACCTGCTTATCGCAAAAGTAGCAGGCTGGGACTTTGTGGATTTCTTTTTACGCGTGGCTCCGATTTCTATGCCGGTATTGGCCTGCGGCTTACTTACCGTCATTGTTTTGGAAAAAACAAAATGGTTTGACTATGGTGCACACCTGCCAGAGAACGTACGCAACATACTTAAAAATTTCGAAGAAGAAGAGTCTAAAAAAAGCACGAACAAACACAAAGCTCAGTTAATTATTCAAGGTCTTGTCGCCATCGTGCTGATACTTTCATTGGCCTTCCACGTTGCGGAAGTCGGCCTAGTCGGATTGATGATTATCGTCTTACTAACAGCATTTAATGGCGTGATCGAAGAACACCAAATCGGTCACGCTTTTGAAGAAGCGTTGCCGTTTACTGCATTATTGGTTGTCTTCTTCACCATTGTTTCGGTTATTCATGAGCAGCATTTATTTCAACCTATTATTGATGTTGTATTAAATATGCCAACCCATTCTCAGCCCATCATGTTCTTTATTGCGAACGGCATTTTGTCCGCCATCAGTGATAATGTCTTTGTAGCAACGGTTTATATTGGGGAAGTCAAAGCGGCTCTGGACGCAGGCACCATTAGTCGTGAGCATTTTGAAACATTGGCTGTTGCGATCAACACAGGAACCAACCTACCAAGTGTAGCAACACCAAATGGCCAAGCGGCTTTCCTATTCTTGCTGACATCCGCCATTGCGCCGTTACTAAGATTATCTTATGGAAAGATGGTTTGGATGGCTTTGCCGTACACCATAGTACTTAGCTTGGTTGGCGGCTTTTGTGTTGTCTATTTTCTATAACTAAACCTAAGTCATCACAAAACGAGGCTGCTGATTTCTATTCGATATCAGCGGCCTCTTTTATTTCACCTCATGAAAACATCGACAACAGCTTTTTCATTCAAAATGTCGTATTATCCCCCGTTATTAGCCACTGACTCAGCATTCTAAATTGATTCCTATGATACGACTTTCCAATATCCAGCTTCCTCTTGATCACAATGACACAGCACTAAAAGACAGCATTTTATCCATGCTAAAGATTTCAGCAGACCAATTGCTAAGCTTTAATGTATTTCGCCGTGGCTATGATGCTCGTAAAAAAACCAACATCATGCTGATCTACACTTTGGATATCGACACTACTTGCAACCAAGAACTACTTGAACAATTTGCAGATCACCAACAGGTGAAAGAAACACCTGACTTGGACTACCATCCTGTCGCCCAAGCGCCGAAAGATTTGAGCGAACGCCCTATTGTCATTGGCTTTGGGCCATGTGGTTTATTGGCTGGGTTGGTACTCGCGCAAATGGGTTACAAGCCTATTATTTTAGAACGCGGCAAAGAAGTTCGAGAACGCACCAAAGATACTTTCGGCTTTTGGCGTAAAAAGATATTGAACACAGAATCTAACGTGCAATTTGGTGAAGGTGGCGCAGGGACTTTTTCTGACGGCAAACTTTATAGCCAGGTCAAAGATCCAAAACAATATAGCCGAAAAGTATTGAACGAGTTTGTTACCGCAGGCGCACCAGACGAGATTCTTTACGTCAGCAAACCTCACATAGGTACCTTCAAATTGGTTGCCATGGTGGAAAAAATGCGCGCACAAATCATCGAGCTAGGCGGCGAAATTCGCTTCAGCGCGCGGGTTGATGATTTGCATATTGAGAATGGCCAGATCACTGGCGTTACCCTTGCCGGCGGCGAGCAGTTGAATTCAAGCCACATTGCCATCGCCATTGGTCACAGTGCCCGCGATACTTTCGAAATGATTCATAATAAAGGCGTTTACATTGAAGCCAAGCCGTTTTCTGTTGGTTTTCGAATCGAGCACGAACAATCTGTCATCGATAAAGCGCGCTTTGGCCCAAATGCAGGCAATGAAATTCTTGGCGCAGCGGATTACAAACTGGTTCATCACTGCAAAAATGGTCGCTCTGTTTACAGTTTCTGTATGTGTCCAGGCGGAACCGTGGTTGCCGCCACATCAGAAGAGAATCGTGTTGTGACCAACGGCATGAGCCAATACTCACGTAACGAACGCAACGCCAACAGCGCCATTGTAGTCGGCATTGACCCGAATGATTATCCAAGTGGACCATTAGCCGGTATTGAATTCCAACGTAAATTAGAAAGTCATGCTTATGTTATGGGCGGAAGTAATTACGATGCTCCAGCACAAACCGTTGGCGCCTTTTTAAGAAACGAAACACCGGAAGACCTTGGAAGCGTTACACCTTCTTTCAAACCAGGTATCAAACTCACCAATCTAGCAGACGCTTTACCTGACTTCTGCATCGAAGCCATTCGCGAAGCCATCCCAGCCTTCAATAAAAAGATTCGTGGATTTGCCTTTGATGATGCGTTATTAACAGGCGTGGAAACACGAACGTCAGCACCAATAAACATCAAACGCGATCCAGAAAGCTTAGAGAGCATCAATACAAAAGGCTTATACCCAGCAGGTGAAGGCGCAGGCTACGCTGGCGGAATTATGTCTGCCGCCATAGACGGCATTAAAATCGCTGAGGCCATGGCGCTGAGTATTAACGCCAAGCACACACATTAAAAAGCAAAATACCCTCAATAAAGCGCATCTGATTTTCAGAATGCGCTTTTTTTTGATCTTTTTTCACCTTTTTTTCGACAAAATTGAGAACTGACATTCCTTTTTCCCCGTTCTCTGAGGAATTAAGTTTCTAACCATTCCATAAAACCAAATGATATGAAAAAATATACTCAATATACAAATATAAAGAGAACAAAATGCACCTAGATAACGTAGATTTGCAACTGCTTGCCTTAATTCAAAGCGATGATAGTATTTCAACCGAAGCCATGGCTAAGCAAGTTGGCTTGTCGAAAACACCCTGCTGGAGACGCGTTCAAAAGCTCGAAAAAGCCGGATTTATCAAACGTCGCGTCGCTTTGTTGGACGCAGACAAATTAGGGTTGGGCGTTTCTGTTTTCGTACAAGTTAAAACCAATCAACACGACGCCAATTGGGCCATTGAGTTTGCACGTGCGGTGGCCGAGTTTCCAGAAGTCGTGGAGTTTTATCGAATGGCAGGAGACTACGATTACTTGCTTCGAGTCTTGGTAAAAGACATTCCGTCTTATGACAAATTTTATAAACGATTAATCAGTGCAACCGCTTTAACAGACGTGACATCTAACTTCGCCATGGAACAAATTAAGTGGACAACGGAGTTACCTTTATCCAGTGAGTAAAGGCTAAGACATCTTGTTTGCTAAGGCTATCGCTAAAAAGGACAAAACATGCCGACAGCAACATTAGTCAAAACAGAAGCTCACAGTGAAAACCAGAACTCTCTATTGGCCCGTATTCGCGAAGGTATTATCGGTAAAGACTGCCAAATCACCACACCATTTGGCCTAAGACAACTGACTTATGCTGACTACACCGCTTCTGGTCGCAGCCTAGATTTTATTGAAGACGCCATTCAACAGCATGTTCTGCCTTTTTACGCCAACACACATACAGAAGCGAATGCGACAGGTCAGCAAACCACAGCTTTTCGCGAGCAAGCTCGACATCAAATCCGCGCCGCCATCAATGCCAACAGTGAAGACCTCGTTATGTTTTGTGGCAGTGGTGCAACCAGCGCAGTCAGTACGCTTATCACTCAATTAGGCCTACGTAATTTATCGCCAGAAGAAAAATCCAACGTCTGTGTTTTCATTGGCCCATATGAACATCATTCCAATGAGCTACCTTGGCGCGAATTGGGCATCAATGTGATTCGAATCGCGGAAGCCAAAGAAGGCGATGTTTGCCTTAATGATTTAGAACGACAACTCCAAACTCATCAAGGAAAACGTCTCATTGGCAGTTTCAGTGCTGCTTCAAACGTCACTGGCATACTTTGTAAGCAAGACGATATTACTGCGCTTTTACATAGTTACAATGCGGTTTCTTTTTGGGACTTTGCTGCGGCGGCACCTTATGTTGAATTAGATATGAATCCACAAGCAGACCCAAAAATGGCGAAAGACGCGATGTTCTTTTCCACTCATAAATTTATTGGAGGACCTGGCACACCTGGCATTTTGGTTGTTAAGAGAGCCATTATCGAAAACCAAAAACCAAGTCTTGTTGGTGGTGGAACCGTCTCTTTTGTCACGCCTAACGATCATACCTTTTTACCTATTGGCGAGCGTCGAGAAGAAGGTGGAACACCGGGGATTGTTGAATCCATTCGTGCGGGCTTAGTCTTCCAACTTAAACAAGAAGTTGGCGCAAAAACGATAGAAACGCGCGAGCACGAATTGGTTGAAATGATAGACAAGAGATGGCGTAAGAATCCGCTAATTGAGCGTTTAGGTCACCAAGAAGCCATTCGTTTATCTATTACCGCATTTCGCATCAAAACGGATCATGGCTATTTGCACCACGGTTTTGTTACCGCCCTACTTAATGATCTATTTGGCGTACAAGTTCGCGGTGGCTGCTCATGCGCTGGTCCATATGGACATCAGCTATTAAACATTAATGAGCAAGAATCAAAACGCATTCAAGAAGCTATAAAGCAAGGCGAGAAATTGGTAAAACCAGGCTGGGTTCGTTTCAATCTAAATTACTTTTTAGAGGATACGGAAGCCAACTTCATTTTAGATTGCATTGATTTTGTGGCGGAATATGGTTTAACCATTTTGCCTTATTATGCTTACGACCAAGGCGCTGATTTATGGCATTTTCAGGGAAAAACCACCTTGCCAAGAGCGCTATCAGATTTGCTCTGGCAATCTCTAAAGCAATCTGAAAACACCCTAAATAACCAAGCAGAAAACAAAAAAGAAAGTGACAAGAGTCTCTACTTAAAGGAAGCATTAGACATTGTTCAACAATGCAAATCTGGCCAGTTCAGCATTCAAGAACAACCTTTTAATACAAACTTTAACGACCTAAAGCGTTTTGTATTGGCTCAAGATCTTCTATAAAAAGCGAGATACGATACAAGAATGAAAAACGCCAGAGGGGCAAAACCACTCTGGCGTTTTTCGTTAGCATTTGTTTCTTGTTGGAATAGCTAAGAAGACGAGCCTGATAAAGTGACCTGCATTTTTCGATAAGGAATATCACCTTTATAAAATCGCTCTCCCTGTGGTTGCATTCCAAATCGACGATAGAGTAACATGGCATTTTCTCTGGCATCACACCAAAACGTCTCGACTAAATGTTGCTCAAGGAACGAAATAATATGCTGTAATACAGCACTGCCAATGCCTTGTCCTTGATAGGCTTCCAACGTCGCAAACTTACGCAAACGGGCCGTCTTTCCATCAATAAAAATTGACGCCACACACACTAAATCTTGCCCAATAAAAACACCAAAGTGATGACCTGTTTCGTCGTCATCTACTCGGCATTCATCCTGAGTTTTGTTTGGCCATAATACTTGATGACGAATCGGCAAGGCTTGTTCAACAGTAACCTGAGAAATAGTCCAAGGGTTATTCTTTTCCAAAGAACTCCTGTACGCGGGTAAATTTTCCTTCATAGCTCTACTCATTTGCTTCAATCATGGCATAGATCTTTGTGGCTTTTTCAAAGTGATTAAGCTGATGTTTTTCGATCCACCAGCGAGCCACTTCCATCAATGCAACAGGATCGTCATTTTTATTCGCAAAAAAAGCATAAAACGAAACCTGAACGCCCTCGCCTTTTTGCTTTATTTTTTCTGCACATACCGACAGAATCTTGTCTCTCATTCCTATATTCATAAATTTTATCTCTTTTATTTCCAAGCTTTACGCGCGAATCATGTGCAGTACAAGCATGATAAAGAATACCTTTATGAGACTAAAGTCTGACTTCTTATTAATCGGACGCCTGCTAAATTAACTAGGCGTATAAAAATAATTATAAGGAGATCGACAATGTCAGATCATAACAATAATGCAGAAAAATACTGGCAAGCAAACTTACGGCTGATTCTAGGCAGCTTAGTGGTTTGGGCACTCGCCTCTTATGGCTGTGCCATCATACTTCGTCCTATGCTTTCGGGCATTATGATTGGAGGTGCTGATTTAGGCTTCTGGTTTGCTCAGCAAGGTTCCATCCTCGTATTCATCATTTTGACCTTCTTCTACGCTTGGAGAATGAACAAACTTGATGAAGAATTTGGCCTTCAGGAGTAAGTCGTATGGATCAGTTTACTATTAATCTACTTTTCGTCGGTGGCTCTTTTGCGCTTTATTTCGGCATTGCGATTTGGGCAAGAGCTGGATCAACAAAAGAATTCTATGTCGCTGGTGGCGGCGTTCACCCTGTCCTAAATGGTATGGCGACTGCCGCAGATTGGATGTCTGCCGCCTCCTTTATATCCATGGCCGGGCTCATTGCAGCAGGCGGTTACGCTAACTCAACCTATCTAATGGGTTGGACTGGCGGTTATGTTTTGCTTGCTATGCTATTAGCACCTTATTTGCGTAAATTCGGCAAATTTACTGTGCCAGATTTCATTGGCGATCGCTTCTACAGCAGCACCGCTCGCTTAGTTGCCGTGGCATGTTTGATCATTGCTTCAGTAACATACGTTATCGGTCAAATGACTGGTGCGGGCGTGGCTTTCTCTCGCTTCTTAGAAGTAGACAATAATACTGGTTTAATCATCGCTGCTGTTGTGGTGTTCTTCTACGCAGTATTGGGCGGCATGAAAGGTATTACCTATACTCAGGTTGCTCAGTATGTCGTATTGATCATCGCTTATACAATTCCAGCGGTTTTCATCTCCCTACAATTAACAGACTCTTTCATTCCTGCTATTGGTCTTTTCTCGACTCATGCTGAGTCTGGTGTGCCTTTATTGCAGAAACTGGATGAAGTGGTACGTGAACTTGGTTTCCAAGATTACACCGCCGATGTGGATAACAAGCTAAACATGATTCTGTTTACTCTATCCTTGATGATAGGTACTGCAGGCCTGCCACACGTTATCATTCGATTCTTCACAGTACCTAAAGTTGCTGACGCTCGTTGGTCTGCTGGTTGGGCGTTAGTATTCATCGCATTATTGTACCTAACAGCACCTGCTGTTGCGTCTATGGCTCGTTTGAATCTATTAACGACTATTTACCCATCTGGCCCAACGGAACAACCAATTGAATACGCTGAACGCCCTGATTGGGTTCAAACTTGGGAAACAACAGGTTTAATTAAGTTTGAAGACAAAAATGGTGACGGCCGAGTTCAGTTCTATAACGACGTTCCTGCTTTCCAAGAAGAAGCAACAGCTCGTGGTTGGGAAGGTAATGAATTAGTTGTTAACCGTGACATTCTAGTATTGGCTAACCCAGAAATTGCGAACTTACCAAGTTGGGTTATTGGTCTAATTGCAGCTGGTGGCCTTGCGGCTGCACTATCAACCGCAGCAGGCTTATTGCTCGCCATTTCTTCCGCAATCAGTCATGACTTAATAAAAGGCTCTATAAACCCCAATATCAGTGACAAAGGTGAGCTTAGGGTGGCAAGGGTCTCCATGTTCGTCGCCATCGCTGTCGCCACCTATTTGGGAATGAATCCTCCAGGCTTTGCAGCCCAAGTAGTTGCTTTGGCATTCGGTATCGCAGCGGCTTCTATCTTTCCTGCTTTGATGATGGGTATCTTCTCAAAACGTGTGAACAGCACAGGTGCGGTTGCCGGTATGCTTGCAGGTTTGATCTCCACCTTGGTTTATATCTTCCTATTCCTTGGTTGGTTCTTTATTCCTGGCACAGCATCTTTCGCCAACACACCAGATAACTGGTTGTTCGGTGTATCACCATTGTCATTCGGTGCCATTGGTGCGGTGATTAACTTCACGGTTGCGTTCGTTGTTTCTTCTATGACTGCGCCACCACCAAAAGAGATCCAAGATCTTGTTGAAAGTGTTCGTTACCCACAAGGTGCTGGCGGTGCGGTTGATCATTAATCAATGTTGATATTCACTAGTGCGAAAAAGCACTAGTACAACAACGTACTATCTGTAATGATCGAGCCTTCTACTCTTAGAACTAGAATGTAGAAGGCTCGATTCCTTAACACCTTTTCTAGTAAACAACCCTTAATTAAAAAAGAGAAGATTTATGATTTGGGAACTCATTGCGACGATTTTCGCCGGTGTCGGCGGCGCGGGTATTGCCCTACTAATCAGAAAACTATCTAAACAAATGACGCCAAAATGGTTAGTTCCTGCATTTGCAGGTATGGCTATGTTGGGGTTTCAAATACAAGGTGAATACGACTGGTACGATCATCAAACAAGCTTATTGCCTGATGGCGTTGTAGTTGTAAAAGCCGTTGAGGAAGAAGCACCATGGCGACCTTGGAGCTATGTGTTCCCTCAAACAATGCGATTCATTGCTGCGGATGTAGCAAACTCTGCGAAGAATAAAATTGATCCGAGCTTGGTTCTTGTAGATTTATACTTTTTTGAACGACGCAGCCTAGCGAAACGAGTACCTCAAATCATTGACTGCGTAAACGAAGCAAGAACAGACTTTACACAGAGCTTCAGCGCATCTACACATAATTCAGCGACTTCAGGCAACCCTGTTGACTCATCAACTAATTGGTTCCCTCTAGAAAGCAACGACCCTTTAATTACCGCACTATGCAGTTAATCATTTATAACTATTATTTTGTATTCTTATCGTCCTAAAGCCAACCGTTCTAGGGCGATTTTCTTTTCAACCGACACAAAGAAAGCAAACCTTCAAAGTTGTTTATTACCTCAATGACCTTTGATCTCTTCGTGGTTAAGAAATAGCACTTCTGAACAAAAGGTTAGTTTTTTTCATCTATAACGGTATTTTTTATCGTTTGTCATCATTCCTAGTGGCGCCTATTATTTAACCATCGAAAGGCAAAAAAATTTAACCAAAACCACTAGGAGCACATTATGAAAAACACTCAATCAATCATTGTACTACTTGATGCAGTTGATACTTCACACATGACTGAAGCAGAGAAATATGCAATGTTCGCTAATGCAGAACGTGCTGAATATCTATCATCTGGTATCGTTTCTTTAGCAAAATCAATCAAGAAAGTTTTCGCTAACCTTAAGACTAACTTGAACCCACGCACTCTTAAGCACGCATAATATTATTAGCAATACTGAGTATCTGTTGGTTTAAGATCAACAAACTAGCTCACTCCAATGGAATGGTCGCGAGAATAAAAATATCAGCGCACCACCCATCCATTTTTTCCCTTCTACTTTTCTAATCCTTCATCTTTATTCTTCTGCTTACAAAAAGCATGGATTTCCTGTTCCCAATCTTTCTTGAACCCCAGTAAAAACAAAGCTTCAACCACAACAAATAACGGCCCAATGACCAAGCCAATAATGTCATCAACAAATGCTGGTTTCTTACCTTCAAAATAATGGCCAATGAACTGGATTATCCATCCGACAACAAATAAGCTGATGCCTACACTTAACCAGATGCCTGTTTCTTGTGATGCAATATAGCTTGAAAACCATAAAGACAGTCCTAGAAGAAACACCATCAGCAAGCCAACAACTTTGTCTAAAGATAAGTAAAATATTCCAGATATCATGGCGGCTATCAAAGCGGGTGTAAGCTCTATGCCAAAAACAGAGAATAGCGGACGAGATAACAAGACCGTAATCGCCACCAAAATCATTGGAATTCCTATAAAATGGGTCACGATATTTTTACGATTTTGATGATAGAAAGCGTATTGTGATAGATATTCAAGTATGGTTTTCATTTTGACCTTCTTATTTTTATTATTTTAGACATAATTAAAATGCATTTCTAAAGAGAGTAATAAATCACTCTATGCATATCAATATTTTTAAATTAACAACGCAATCTAGTTGGGAAGTACATGATGCTGAAATGGCACTGCAAATTATTTGACGAACTATCTCTACATGAGCTCTACGATTTACTGAAAATACGTACTGATATATTTGTTGTAGAACAAAATTGCCCTTATCCGGAGCTAGACAATATCGACAAACATTCTGAAACCAAGCATTTGTTCGCCTTGGACAAAGACAAGCCTGTCGCTTACGCCAGAATAATCGCGCCAGAGATTAGCTACCCGTCACACTCAAGTATTGGTCGAGTGCTTGTAGTTGAAGAACACAGACAATATAAAATTGGTCATGAGCTTATTAATCAAGCTATAGACGTTTGCCGCAATACATGGCCAACAAACTCGATCAAAATAGGGGCGCAATCACGTCTTGAAAACTTTTATCAATCTCATGGCTTTATGACGTCATCTGTGCCTTACATGGAAGATGGGATAGAACACATATCTATGATACTGGCTGTTTCAAGTGAGAAAGGTGATTAAGTAGAGTGGCAGTCTTTGATATGTAGAAGCCCAGCGCACTGGAAATCAAAGCTTCTACATATAAAGATCATTTTAATTAGTGCATTACTTTAAGGTCATAAAAGGTAGCCTGAGCATAATCATCCGGCTCACCTGATTTATTTTGATTATACACACCAGCTTTGAAATACATGTACTGACCACCTTCATCGTAACCGCTGTCGCTCATATCAGTCACTTTCACAATATCGGCTTTGCCTGGGCGCATAATGGTCACTGTTAGCTTATTACCAACAACGTCAATTCGATAACTGAATTTCTCATCTAGAGCAACGCCATCTTTTGGGTTCTCTGCTCTATCACTTCGACTACCAATCATCTCAACATACACTTCTTCGTTCACTCTAGGCTCATGGGCATAATAAATAGAACCAAGTGTGTTACCAGGCAGTTTACGATAGTAAATACGTACAGGCTCATCATCATTCGCATGGATTTGACCAATGATTACTCGACCAATCTGATACGCTTTGCCTGTTGTTGTGACATGGTTAACAGCAAGAGTGGCTTCCATAGAACCATCCACGGCACCTGCATTCTCTAGGTCTTTTTCTGGCGCAGTTGAAAACACCCAATTGTTACCCGTCACGCCTTTTGTTTTATGACTTGTGTCTCCGCGACGAATCATTTCACGCAATTCAGAGCGAGTGTAAGTTGTATTTTTGGAGGTTTTAGCCCCCTTTACCGGTGACTTAAATACCATACCGCCGTCGTCATTGAGGTAGAAAAAATCAGATGATACATAGCCCGCATTCAACTGTTTCTCTTTAATTTGATCAGACTTACCATTACCGTCCTCGTCTACTGGAACACTAAGCGTCCAACCCAACAAATCAAACTTGGTTGATGGCGCTTCTGCAGCGATCACAGCATTACTGGATACAACAGACAGCAACAGTAAACTCTTAATTAAAAGACCCTTTTTCATGTTTACCTCAAATTTTATATTTTTTAACCAAATCCCTGATTATTTCAGGCGTTCATTCCAAACCTGATTGGCAGCTTGATGAAGTAAACTGTGTCGCCAAGCTACTTTTTCCTCCTGCCTATCGTACCCTCCACCGATAACACAAGCGGTTGGAATATTAAGAGTCATGCAAGCATTAATAACATACTTGTCTCTTTCTAGAATACCGTTGTCCGTTAAATTCACGTACCCAAGTCGATCATCTTGATGAACATCGACACCCGCATCGTAGAAAACAAAATCCGGTTGGTGCTCTTGCAAAATATTAGGGAGCGTCTTTTTAAGAATATCTAAGTAGTCCGAATCTCCTGCTCCTTTTGGAATCGGTATGTTTATCCCCGCTGTTTTTTTAATCGCTGGGTAGTTTTCCTCACAATGCCAAGACACAGGAATAATGTCCTCTCGCCCTTCACAAAAAGCAATCGTTCCATCACCTTGATGAACATCGCAATCAAGTATCAGCACTTTCTTGGCTTTATTTGTAGTAACCAAATTAAAGGCAGCAACAGCAAGATCATTAAAGATACAAAAACCTGAACCTGAGGCAGGATGAGCATGATGCGTTCCTCCCGCAAGATGGCACGCAAGGCCGTATTGAAGAGCAAGCTCGCTTGTCAGCAAGGTTCCAGAAACAGCACGCAAAGTACGCTCAACCAACCATTCGGACCAAGGTAAACCAATTTCCTTGACCTCTAACGGCGTAAGCTCTCCTCGAATGAAACGCTGAACATAGCCAGAGTCGTGGGCTTGCATCAAGGTCGTAAGTGAAAGTGGCTCTGGGGTGTATTCATTTTCATTGGTTAAAATACCTTGCTCACGCAAAGTTTCAGCCAGAAAACGAAACTTAGACATAGGAAACCTGTGGCCAGCTGGAAAAGGAATACTGTAGTGCGGATGAAACACAAGAGGCAATAATCGGTTATTCATATTAAAGAAAGGCCAACTGCATATTATCGGCTTTTCGCCACTAGGGCTTTACGCATTGCAGAGTTAAAAGACTGAATAAGATGAGGTGGAAATGCTTTACCACTTTCTAAATTCACCATTTGAATGGCTCGCATAGCACTTTTATTGTATTCCTTGCCAGATTTCCCCCAAACGATATCAAGAAACATAACCGCCATAGAGATAATAAATGCGCCCTGTGGAATTAAAGAACCAATTAAACCATCTGGTGAACCAGTACCATCAAATCGCTCTTTATGATGCTTGACCATTAAAGCGGCCTCTTCCCAGCCTTCATGCTTGGCTAGCAATTGAGCACCAACCATAGGATGATTCAACTGGGCATGCTTCTTCGCTTCTTCGTCATCATCACTGCAATTCAGAATTTGAGCCTTTCCCATATTATGCATGTAAGCCGCAGCGCTTAATTGCGCAGGATCAACAAGGTCAACACATTCAGAATTAATCAACTGACATAGCTTAAGAATTCTCTCGCTTCTTTCATTAGAAAAGCCAAGCAATCGATTCAATTTCTGGCTAAAGCCTGAAAATAAATCAATGTCTGCTTGCTGACTTTCAGAGTATTCAACCTTGATGATGAGTGACTGAGATTCCGACTCTTCTTCCTCTTCATCAACCTCTTGATCACATTTCTTCAACAGACTCACCGTCAAGGACAAACGCTTAGCTTCATCTTCTTCTTTGTAAATAGCGTCCAAGCCTGTCTGCAAAATGTCTCGCACTTCGCTTTCCGCTACATGAAACTGATAAATTTCTTTTAAAAGGACAAAAACTTTTTCAATCACACATTGAATCAATTCACCTAAATGAATGTGGTACTGAATATAGCCGCCTCTCATGCCGTCAACGATTTCTTCTAATCTATGTAAAACATCAACTAAGGGGTCTAAAAAACACACTGAACAGTTCCCCTTCATGCTATGAAGAGATCGAAATAATTGGTCTAGCTTATCAAACGAAAAACCGTCTTTGTCGATCGCAATGAGGATATCTTCTATCTCTTCTTGTGCTTCTACATAGCATTCCAGCAAATCATCTTTTAGTTCTTTCTCTAATCCCGAAAATTCTTTACACGCAAAGTGACTCATATTTACGATCCATTAGGACAACGAATATTTCCTCAAAATATTGAGACTATTTTTTAAAAGTATCAGGTAACTTTAAGGCAATCCGTAAAAATTTAATACCTCTTTATACCAGTAGATAAAATTCTCATAATCGTTAATATATTGTATGTTTTTCAATCAGATTAGATCATTATGACAAACTATTGGATCATGAAATCTGAGCCAGATGCTTTTTCCATTGATGACTTGAAGCGTTTGAAGAGTTCATCATGGGATGGCGTGCGAAACTATCAGGCTCGAAACTTCATGAAAGAAATGAAAGTGGGCGATCTAGTATTTTTTTACCACTCAAGTTGCTCACCAGCAGGCATTGTTGGTATTGCAAAAGTATGTAAAGAAGCTTACCCCGACTATACCAGTTGGGATAGAAACAGTCCGTATTTTGATAAAAGATCGACCGAAGAAAAACCACTTTGGTTCATGGTTGATATTGAGTTTAATCAGAAGTGGTCGAAAATGATCACTCTTGCAGAGCTCAAAAAATCACCAGACCTGCAAAATATGGCGTTGGTAAGGAAAGGCAATAGACTTTCTGTTATGCCCGTTACAAAAAATGAATGGGAACACATAACGTTAATATTAAAAAGATCTGCTAGCATACAGCAAACTGCCTATAATATACTTCTTGAAGATATGAATGCAGCCTGAATTTTCTTTAAGGAATTCAAAGTTACGGTAACTATAATTGCAGATTGCCTCGGCCCTAAGCAGTCGTGAATATATAAGTTGGGCATGGAGAGAATAATGAAAAAGCTCATATTAGCGTCATCACTTCTATTACCTACATTTCCTGTTCATGCAATTGAAAGTTTACCATGGACTCAAGCTTCTTTAGCTTATACTAGAGTAACACCCTCTATTTCTGATTCAGCTTATACAAAAGCAACACCTTCTGCTTCATACAATCTTCATGGAGTATCTTTTATAGGTACTAACTTACTAGACGAGAATGCTTTTGTTACAGGACGTCTCGAGTCAACATCGAAGACCGGCGGTGCTACTGCGGCAGAATTCATGAGATTGTCACTCGGAGTGGGTTATCGCCAAAGTATTCTAGATACTATAAACATATTCGGCAAAGCTTCTTATGAAAGCAATTATTTTAAAGAGTCATCATCAGAAAGCATAAGTAACTACGGTTATGGCTTAGAAGGAGGGGCTCGTTTTTTGATAGCGCAAAGGCTAGAGCTAGGAGCCTCATTATCTAGAATCACTTTTGCAGGCGTATCAGAAGCCGCACTTAATCTAAGTGCGGCTTTTCATATATCAAACCATCACTCTATCGGTTTATTTAACTCAAGATATGAAGACGCTTCTTATACTGACTTAAGATGGACTTATTCTTTTTAAGTATCTTACAAGTAGCTAGCTCTCTACGCTATGTCAAACAAGCTTAACAAAAGCAAAGAGAGCGACTTTCTATTTATAAGCACTTATTAAGACACAGCATCATTTACTTGACGTTAAAAATTTCAATATCTTAATGAAACTCTTTTTCTCGCTGTTGCAAAGAGACATTATGGTCAAAGTAGTATTGGAGGATAACGCCTAAGTAATCATAGTCTTCGCCTGTTCTGAATATAATTCCAACGCTTCCCTTCTGCTCATATTTCTTGGGTTGGTAGTAGGTTTCTAGACGCCAACCTATGTTCTCTTCACCGTATTCTTCTCTGTAGAAGGAGA
Organism: Marinomonas algae; assembly: GCF_047525555.1. Taxonomy (NCBI): domain Bacteria; kingdom Pseudomonadati; phylum Pseudomonadota; class Gammaproteobacteria; order Oceanospirillales; family Oceanospirillaceae; genus Marinomonas; species Marinomonas algae. The sequence goes on from NZ_JBLIXK010000002.1 coordinate 159,923, forward strand.
TACGCTGATCTTCATTGATATAATAACCAGCCCCAAAACGAGAGCTTGTTACATTGCTTAGTGTCAATTCGTTGGAAATATAATGAGCCGACAAAGAGAAGTCATCGATAAATAGCTCCCCAATAACCTGCCCCATTAATTCTCGCTCAACATCTAAGCTTTCATCCATGGGCTCTAACTCGCTAAAACCTAAGCCAAAGCCTATTCGTCCATAACGATTACTCAAAAACCAATTGGAAGACAGTTCAGATTGCGCAAAATTTTCTTCAGTTGAACCTGTGATCAAGTAGTTACTATTTAACAGCACTTGCGTGGATATATGTTCCGCCACTGGCATATTAATAGCGAAATCTATGTTCACCAGCGAGTCATTATCTAATACGCCATAACCTAGACCAAACACAAAGTTAGGGTGTTCTACTTCTGCATAAAGAGGGCGAGCAATAGCACCTACACAGATCAAAAACCTCAACACAGAAGCACGAAAATAAGTTTTCAAAACATCTCCAAAACCAATCCATTAGTTCAACTATTCTGACCTCTCTTGATTAAAAGCTCCAGTCAGAAAAAGCATGACTCTCTCACGTTACTTTTTTTACTTAAAAACACAGGGAATTCATAACAGCTCTGGGCTTCCAGAGCAAAGCCCAATATAATAACCCCAAAGTCGATTAGACGAACTCTTTTTAGGTTTATAGGTTACATGGCAAAGAAACTTTTTATCCAAACTCATGGCTGTCAAATGAACGAATACGATTCTTCTCGTATGGCAGATCTACTTGGCGAAAGCCATGAAATGGAACTCACAGACAACGCAGACGAAGCAGACGTACTGCTTCTAAATACCTGTTCCATTCGTGAAAAAGCACAGGACAAGGTATATCACCAACTTGGACGCTGGAAAAAGCTAAAGCAGAAAAATCCAGACCTTGTAATTGGTGTTGGTGGCTGTGTTGCAAGCCAAGAAGGCGACGCAATACGCAAGCGAGCTAAACACGTAGACATGATTTTTGGACCTCAAACACTGCATAAGCTGCCTGAAATGGTCAATGCAGCAGGTAGCCAAATTCCAATTACCGACGTCACTTTCCCGGAAATTGAGAAATTCGACCACCTTCCTGCGCCTCGCGTAGAAGGCGCGGAAGCTTTTGTTTCCATTATGGAAGGTTGCAGTAAATACTGTACTTTCTGTGTCGTACCTTACACTCGCGGTGAAGAAGTTAGCCGACCATTCGATAGCATTCTTGTCGAAGTGGCTCAATTGGCCGAACAAGGTGTACGCGAAATCCATTTATTAGGACAAAATGTCAACGCATATCGTGGTGAGTCGCCTGAAGGCGATGAAACGGATCTTGCTGATATTATTCACGCGGTTGCACAAATTGATGGTATCGAACGTATTCGCTTTACAACGTCTCACCCAGTTGAGTTCACGGACAGCCTTATTGAAGCCTTCCGCACTGAACCTAAACTGGTAAGCCACTTACACTTGCCAGTTCAAAGTGGTGCTGACAACATTTTAAGTGCGATGAAACGTGGGCACGATCGTCAATACTACATTGATAAGATCAACCGCATTAAAGAAGCTCGCCCTGGTATCAGTTTGTCTTCTGACTTCATTATCGGTTTCCCTGGCGAAACGGATGACGACTTCGTTGATACTATGAACCTCATTCAAGAAATTGGCTTTGATCACTCTTTCAGCTTTGTTTATAGCCAGCGCCCTGGCACTCCGGCGTCTGATTTAGAAGACGATACACCAGAAGATGTTAAGAAAGAGCGCCTTTCTATTCTACAACGCCGTATCAGTCAGCAAGCTTATGACATTAGCTTAGCCATGGTTGGTGAAGTGAAACGTATTCTGGTCAGTGGTTATTCACCTCGTGATCCAGGACAGCTTCAAGGTCGAACAGAGAATAATCGAATTGTGAACTTCCGCGCATTCGATCCTCAATTGATTGGCAAATTTGCGGATGTCGTTATCACAGATGCTTACCCTAATTCTCTGCTTGGTGAATTAGTTGGCTCTGAACTCGACACTGACTTTGTACTTCAATAAGCTTTACATTGAAAAGCTTTTTACTCAAATAGACAAAGGCAAACCTTGGAAATTACACAGACAACTCAACAAACTCGTCTAACTCCAGCCAATGCTGATGCTTTGGCTGGTCTTTGTGGTCAGCTCGATGAAAATATCAAGCTAATAGAAAAACGCTTGGATATTTCTATTCAATATCGAGCAGACCTCTTTAGTATTTCTGGCGACGACTCAGAGCACGTAGCCGCAGCTAAGATGCTTCTTGAAAATCTTTACCGAGAAGCCCTTGCCAGCAAACAAATTTCGCCTGAAACCATTCACTTGTACCTTCAAGAGTCGGCTATTGAGTCTCTTACTAGCAGCAAAAGAGAGAGAAATGATCAGGTTGTGATCAAAACTCGCAAAGCTTACATCAAGCCAAAAGGCGCAAACCAGCAGGGCTATGTTAAGCAAATTCGCCAACACGATATTAACTTTGGTATCGGTCCAGCAGGAACAGGAAAAACCTACTTAGCCGTTGCTTGTGCCGTTGAAGCCTTAGAAGCAGATCGAGTTGAGCGTATCATGTTGGTTCGACCTGCGGTTGAAGCAGGCGAGAAACTGGGCTTTTTACCGGGCGATTTATCACAAAAAATTGACCCTTATCTACGCCCTCTTTACGATGCTTTATATGAAATGCTTGGCTTTGAGCTAGTCGACAAGTTGATTGAAAAAAATGTCATCGAGATTGCTCCTCTTGCCTTTATGCGCGGACGTACACTGAATAACGCTTTTATTATTCTCGACGAAAGTCAGAACACCACACGAGAGCAAATGAAGATGTTCCTCACTCGTATCGGTTTCGGTTCAACCGCTGTGATTACGGGTGATACGACACAGGTTGATTTACCTCGTGGTACGTCTTCTGGTTTGGCTCACGCCATGCATGTTTTGAAAGGCGTGAATGGCATTAGCATGGCTATGTTCAATTCTTCAGATGTGGTTCGTCATCCAATTGTTCAACGCATTGTTGAAGCTTATGATCGTTTTGATATCGAAGAAGAAGCCGAAAAGAAAGCTCGTAATGAAGCTCGCCGCGCAGCCCAAGCTGAGCAGATATCCAGCGACAAAACTACAGGTAAAGAGTAATGGCTCACTTGGATTTAGACCTACAAATAGCGACTGATGCTGTAGACAACTTGCCAAGTGAAGCTGATTTCAGACTCTGGGTAGAAAAAGCACTACCAACCTCTGGTGATGAATTTGAAGTAACCATTCGCATTGTCGATGAAGAAGAAAGTCACGCACTCAATCATGAATATAGAGGCAAGGACAAGCCGACAAATGTGCTTTCTTTTCCATTTGAAGCACCACCTGGGCTAGAGCTCCCATTATTAGGCGACCTAGTCATTTGTACTCAAGTTGTCGAAAAAGAAGCAAAAGAACAACAAAAACCCTTACTTCATCATTGGGCACATATGACTGTTCATGGTATCTTGCATTTACGCGGCTATGACCATATAAATGATGATGAAGCAGAAGAAATGGAATCAATAGAGACCGAGCTGTTAGCGTCTCTGTCCATTTCCGACCCCTATTTGATAAAAGAGTGAGTTAACACCCTAATGAGCGATGACCGATCGAGTTTACCTAACGATCAACAAAAATCTTGGTTTGAGCGTTTAACGCAAGCCTTCAATGATGAACCACGCAGCCGAGGCGATATCGTTAAATTGCTAGAAGCCGCTGTAAAATCCGACATTATAGATAAAGATGCTTTCACTATTGTTGAAGGTGCTTTAGAAGTATCGGAAGTGCAAGCACGTGACATCATGATTCCACCCTCACAAATGGTCGTCATTAAGTCTGAGGATGATCCAAAAACGTCGATTCGAAAAGTAATCGATTCCTCCCATTCTCGCTTCCCTGTTGTCGGGGAAGATTCAGACGAAATACTCGGTGTATTACTAGCGAAAGACTTACTTCCTTTATTGTTCAAAGAAGAAGGCATTTCAAACGAAGACATTCTTGCTCGTTTGCGCCCTGCCAATTTCATTCCTGAAAGTAAACGCCTTAATGTTTTGCTTAACGATTTCAGAACCAAGCGCAATCATATGGCATTAGTGCTAGATGAATATGGCAGCGTATCTGGTTTGGTTACCATTGAAGACGTACTTGAACAAATCGTCGGTGAAATTGAAGATGAAACCGATAAGCACGAAGATGAAAGTATTCAGATAACAGGCGAGCCAGGAGTATATTTGGTTCCTGCTCTTTGTAGCATAGAAGACTTCAATGAGTTCTTTAAAGTCGAACTTAACGAAGAAGAGTTCGATACTGTTGGCGGTATTTTGGTTCAACAATTTGGCCATGTACCATTGCGAGATGAAGAACTGATTTTTAACGGTTTCCATTTCCGTATCGTTAAATCCGATGGACGACGAATCAAAACGATTCAAGTTTCAAAACCAACACGAGAAACCTCAGAATAATATGTCAACTCCCCACCCCGACTTAACAAATCACAAGACGGGGCGGGAGTCTCGTCTTCTTAAATTACTTAATCAAGCATCTCCTAAAGTAACCATTCTAATCGGCCTTATTGCGGGTGCATTAGGTGTCACTAGTTTCGCGCCTTTTCACTTTTGGCCAGGTTACTTTATTAGCCTAATCGCCTTTACGCTATTCATCTTAAGCAGCCCGACGGCCAAAATCGCCAGTCAACGTGGCGCATCCGTTGCCTTAGGTTTTTTTGGTGCTGGGGTTTCATGGGTTTACGTCAGTATTGCCGAATATGGTCAGGTGGGCGTTATTATTGCCGCTATGATCACACTGGCTTTTGTCTCTGTACTTTGCCTATTTTGGGCTTTTTCAGCATGGCTATCTTGGCGCTTAATTAACAAGTTCTCTCAGTTACCAACCAGCCTTTGGGTCACTCTCGCACTACTCTTAGGCGAATTTGCTAGAAGCACTCTCTTCACTGGCTTCCCTTGGCTGCTGCCGGGTTATGCGATTGAAAATACTTGGTTGTTTGAATTGCTTCCTATCGGCGGCATCTGGCTATCAAGCGCTGTTGTAATTTTAACAGCCAGCACTATTGCCAGTTTATTGTTGAAAAAATCCAATCACATAGCCCCAGCGCTAACGGTTCTTGTTGTTTGGGCTGGAGCCGCATTTTTAAGTTACTTTCCTGTCTCCTGGGTAGAAGAAACTGGCTCATTAAAAGCCACCTTGGTTCAAGGAAATGTGAAACAGGACGAGAAATGGCTTGCCCACATGGCAGGAAAATCACTTACTGAGTACCAGCAAGCCACAATGGAACACCTAGACAGTGATCTTGTAGTTTGGCCAGAAACCGCCATTACTTATGCTTATGCACAAATAAGACCTCACTTATCTTCGTTCAGCCAAGAACTTGCAGACAGCAACACGACTTTGATCACTGGTGTTCCTGATGTCAGCGATGATGGAAAAGATTACTACAATGCTATTTGGGCAACAGGCAATGGCTTTGGGCTTTATTACAAACAAAGACTCGTGCCATTTGGTGAATACACACCTCTCGGTGACTACATTGGTCCTTTGCTTGATATTTTCCAAATGCCAATTTCCAATTTCAAATCAGGTGACGATAATCAACCCGTTTTGCAAGCTGGAGAATGGGGAATTGCGCCTTTTATCTGCTATGAAATTGTCTATGCCGAGCAAGTACGGCGCATGGTAAGAGACAGCGACTTTTTAATCACCATCAGTAACGATGGCTGGTTCGGCACTTCTTTTGGCCCTTGGCAACATCTACAAATCGCACAATTTAGAGCTAAAGAAGCAGGTCGCTACTTGATTCGAGCAACTAATACAGGCGTCACTGCGTTTATTAACGAAAAAGGGGAAATTGTTGCTCAAGCGCCACAATTTAAGCAAACCACACTCACCGCTGAAGCAAAAGCTTTTACAGGTATAACACCTTATGTCAGCCTTGGTTATTGGCCGACCTTGATCTTATTGGCATTCTGCGCTGTATTTTCCTATTTAAGTGGTTTGCTCATTAAGCGAAAAAATAACTGATCATGTGAAAAAGAGCGAGCCACTCCCCTTACACACTCGCTCCTATTTATTGGCTATGTGTCGACATCAATCCGTAATGACATATTTCACAAGGCGTTAGTGCCTGCTTGCTTTCTAATACATTGTCATGACCACAAGACATACAATGATACGTTCCGGACTCGACAACACTACCGGCAACATGACATTGCTCTAGTGGCACAGGATTATTATTAACATGATTGATCAACCACAATAGCGCAGCGTCTTCTTTTTCATCCAGCTCCTCAATTAATTCATGCCCTTCGTCCAAAACAAGATGCCAATTTGCATCAACCCAAGCTTCGGTATAGCCCATTTTGTCGTGCCAATAAGCGCTCATCAAAGCAACATCTTCCAACAACCAATCTTTCGCACCTTGCAATGTTTTACGCGCTTCTTCCACTAAATTAGAACTCTTAATGGATTTTGGTAAATCTTTTTTCATTGATTTCATAACTCCTCCTCCATGCACCTTCTAATTAAGGCTTCATCTCTATAAAATAGCGTATATTTTTTAACTCTGTTGGCCATTTCAGCATTATCTTGCGCTATGTCGCTATAATGCTTCCGCTTTATCAAAAGAGAATATGGGTCTGCCAACCTCACGTCGATCATGGGATACGATTACATCATGCAAGAACAATATAATCCGCAGCAAATTGAACAAATTGCACAATCTTTTTGGGACGAAAACAAAGTCTTCAAAGCCGTCGCTGACTCTAGTAAAGAGAAGTTCTACTGCCTTTCCATGTTCCCTTACCCAAGCGGCCGACTTCACATGGGCCATGTTCGTAACTACACCATTGGCGATGTAATCTCTCGCTATCAGCGCATGCAAGGTAAAAACGTTCTACAACCAATGGGTTGGGATGCGTTTGGTCTGCCAGCAGAAAACGCAGCCATTAAAAACAAAACCGCACCAGCCAAATGGACAATGGAAAACGTTGCCTACATGAAAGGCCAACTAAAAGAGCTTGGCTTTGGCTACGACTGGGATCGTGAAATTGCCACTTGCACACCTGAATACTACAAGTGGGAACAATGGTTCTTCACTCAATTAGTTGAAAAAGGTTTGGCTTACAAAAAGACTGCAGCTGTAAACTGGGATCCAATCGATCAGACAGTATTAGCCAATGAACAAGTTATTGATGGTCGCGGCTGGCGCTCTGGCGCTTTGGTTGAACGTAAAGAGATTTCTCAATGGTTTATCCGCATCACAGATTACGCAGAAGAGCTATTAAACGATCTTGATCAGTTAGATGGCTGGCCTGAAAATGTTAAAGCCATGCAACGTAACTGGATTGGTCGTTCTGAAGGTCTAGAATTCAGCTTCGAAGTAAAAGGTAAAGAAGATCGCTTGTCTGTTTACACAACTCGCCCAGACACCATCATGGGCGTGACTTATGTGGCTGTTGCGACTCAGCACCCATTGTCTTTAGAAGCTGCTGAAAAGAACCCTGAATTAGCTACTTTCGTTGAAGAATGCAAACTAATCTCTACAACAGAAGCTGATTTGGCCACTGTTGAAAAGAAAGGTATGGACACTGGTTTTAAAGCCGTTCACCCAATTACAGGTGACGTGGTGCCAGTTTATGCAGCCAACTTTGTCTTGATGGACTACGGCTCAGGCGCGGTAATGTCTGTTCCTGCCCACGATCAACGTGACTTCGAATTCGCTAAAAAATACGACTTGGAAATCAAACAAGTTATTCAACCAGCGAGTGAAGAAGCAATTGATTTAGACAAAGCCGCATTCACTGAAAAAGGCATCTTATGTAATTCTGGTGAATTTGATGGTTTGGCTTTTAAAGAAGCATTCGATGCTATCTCAGCTTGGATGACAGAGCGCAAAATTGGTGAAGTCAAAGTCAACTACCGCCTTCGTGATTGGGGTGTTAGCCGCCAACGTTACTGGGGAACGCCAATCCCAACCATCAACCTAAAAGATGGTTCTGTGGTTCCTGTTCCAGCCGATCAACTGCCTGTTGAATTGCCAACAGACGTTGTGATGGATGGTGTTAATTCACCCATCAAAAACAACCCTGACTTCTCTAACATCATATTCAACGGTGAAGAAGCCGAACGCGAAACCGATACTTTCGATACCTTTATGGAATCTTCTTGGTACTTCGCGCGCTACTGCTGCCCAGACTCAACGGATGCGATGTTAACCGAAGAAGCAAACTACTGGCTTCCAGTAGACCAATATGTTGGTGGTGTAGAGCATGCCATTCTTCACCTTTTGTACTCGCGTTTCTTCCATAAGCTGCTTCGCGATGCAGGCTTGGTGAACTCTGATGAACCATTCAAACGCTTGTTGACTCAAGGCATGGTAAACAAAGACGGCACCAAGATGTCGAAATCGAAAGGCAACACGGTCGATCCTCAAGAAATGATCGAGCAATATGGTGCAGACACAGTTCGTTTGTTCATCATGTTTACCGCACCGCCAGAGCAATCCCTTGAATGGAATGACGCTGGTGTTGATGGCGCTTCTCGCTTCTTGCGTCGCCTATGGGCGCTTTCATACCGTCACGTTAATGCAGGTAAAGTTGGCAAACTGGACATTGAAGCTCTTAATGGCGCACAAAAAGCATTGCGTCGTAAAACACACGAAACCATCCAAAAAGTGACTGATGATATTGAACGTCGCCAAACCTTTAATACCGCCATTGCTGCTGTCATGGAGCTTTGCAACGAGATCAGTAAGTTTGAAGATCAATCTGAACTTGGTCTTGCGGTAGAACGTGAAGCATTAGAGGCAGCAACCTTGTTGTTGTCTCCTATTGTTCCACACATCGCTCACCAACTTTGGACAGACCTTGGCCATACTGACAATGTCGTTGATACGCCATGGCCGACATTGGACGAAGCCGCGTTAGTTAAAGATGAGCTAACCATTGTGGTTCAAGTACTTGGTAAAAAACGTGCAGAGTTAACCGTTTCAGCCAGTGCCGATGCGAAAACCATCGAAGCTGAAGCACTTGCTCACCCGAATGTTGCCAAGTTTCTTGAAGGCAAAACGGTTCGCAAAGTCATTGTTGTTCCTGGCCGTTTGGTAAATATCGTTGCCAACTAATAGGAAATAAAACAAGGGGTAACTTAAGTTACCCCTTCTTTCTTACAACACAATACAGAAGGGAATATGAAAGCCACATTCATACACACTACTCGCTATTTCTTATTCGCGATATTGGCGATGAGCCTGACTGCTTGCGGCTTCCATTTACGCGGCCAAGTAGACCTTCCAATCTCTCTTAAGACGTTAACTTTAACGTCAGAAAGTGGCTCAGATGAATTTGATCGAGCTTTGCGTATTGCGTTAGTAAAAGCTGGCGTTGTCATCCTTGAAGAAAGTAACGCAAACAAAAATACATTTAATCTGAAAGTGAACAAAATCACCTCCTCAGATACAGACTTAGCCTACGACTCGTCAAATGATGTAACACAGGTTCAACGACGTTTAAGCAGTTATTACTTTATTCGTCAGGCTGATGGAAAATCACTCTATGGCCCAAGGCAAATCAGCACTAGCAGAGTATTAGAAAACCAAGATAGCTCAGCAAGTACCGCTTTGTCTTATAACACGTCGCAGATGAAAGCCATGTACACTAATCTGGCGGCGCAATTAGTCAGTGATTTGAATTACGCTCCGCTATAAGCAAATCGCTTTTAGGCCAACAAAATGAAAGTACGAGTTGATCAATTAGAGCAACAGCTGAAAAAAAGCCTCGCACCCATTTATATTATTTCTGGGGACGAGGTTTTGTTGTGCCAAGAAGCCGCGGATGCCATTCGCAAAGCCGCCCTTGCTCATAACATTGATGAACGCTTACGCTTTGTCGCCGACGCACAATTTGATTGGCAAGATGTGATAAACGAAAACAACAGCTTATCGCTTTTCTCATCCCGTCGCGTCTTTGATATTCAAATCGACAAAATGGCAGAAAAACACAGTAAAGCACTGACTCAACTTGGTCAGTCCCTTAGCGACGATAATGTTGTTTTACTCACGCTTCCGAAAGTAGACGCTCGTACACAAAAAGCCAAATGGTTCACTCAATTAGAATCAAAAGGCGTATTTGTTCAAATTTGGCCCATTGATAGCAACCGCTTAGGAGCTTGGGTTCAACAAAGAGCTCAAGCGCTTGACCTGTCTTTAAGCCGTGACGCTGCCAGCATCATTTGTGAACGTGGCGAAGGAAACCTTCTAGCCCTATCACAAGAGCTTGAAAAGTTGGCATTAATACATGGCTCTGGCGCGAAAATTGACGCAGAAAAAGTCGTTGAATCCGTCGCAGATAGCAGTCGTTATTCCATTTATGATTTGAGCGACCGCTTACTCATGGGCAAAGTAAAAGAAGCCATGCATTGCCTTAGTCAACTTATCAGCGAAGGCGTTGAGGCAAACATTATTCTCTGGTTGTTTAATCGCGAAATACAAACTTTGACGAACCTACTTCAAGCGATGAAATCCTCTAGCTTAAGACAAGCTTGCCAAGGGGAAAGAATTTGGGATAAACGTATCCCATTTTATGAAAGCGCCATGTCTCGTCACAACCAAGTAACGCTTCCTTATATGCAGAACTATCTTGCCCTTATGGACAAAACCGTTAAAGGCTTAGAAGGACCAGATATCCATACAGGATTTCGTAATCTGGTGATGATGTTTTGTGGCTTCAAACCAGTTTCAACAGAGTTAGATTTGCCTTATTAATCTAACTCTCGCAGCATTTTTATTTAGGCCTGAATTATGATCGACACTCCTATTATCGAAGAAATTAACGCATGGACAACGCCTTTGTTTGTCACCACCATGCCCGATCATGATTTTTTAAAAGAGGCTTTACTGGCCGCTGTTTATCAACAGAAATCCTTACAAACGACAGCAATCGAGAGCCGCATCGCGCCAAAAGCCAAACACGCGCTTCATGAAAGTACATTGGATTTTTTAGAGATTGCAGATGCCAATATCATGGAAGCAAAACGAGTCTTTGAGGAATTAATTCTTGAAGTGGCAGCCTCGGTTAACCAAGCATTCTGGCCTGAAGATATGGAAGCAGACGCACATATCATAGAATCTTGGTATCACGTTACTCAAAGTGGTGGCTACCATGATGTTCACTCTCATCCTAATTGCTCTTGGTGCGGTATTTATTATCTTGAACCTGGCGATGCCAAAAACGAAGGCTGCGGTGGTTTGAACCGTTTCTACGACCCAAGAGCCAATGCCGAGCATTATGCTGATCCTGGTACCGCTTATTTAGGAGGACAAGGCGTTTGGGACTTTACACCGACAGAAGGCCAAATCATCCTTTTCCCTTCGTATCTTAAACATTCTGCGTTGCCTTATTTTGGTGAAAAAGATCGAGTGGTTATTGCTTTCAACAGCATCATAGAAGCCTACTAGAAGGTCAAAATAAATTAGATCAAAACGCATCTGGTATGCGAGCCTTCGTTATTTTGTACTGGCTCGCATCAAACCGACATTCATCTCATTGTTTTTCTTTACAATAAATTTCATAAGTTTCCACTCAAACATTCACAATCAATTGCTATCTGTAGTAATTTAATAAGTCATGTTTAACGGTGAGGAAATTTATGCGTTTCCAATTTGATCAACTTTCAGGCAATCAGCGTTATCACTTAATTACTCAAACGATCACACCGCGCCCTATTGCATGGATTTTAACGAAAAACGAAAACACAAAGTTAAATCTGGCGCCCTTCTCTTACTTTGCCGCTCTTTCTTCTGACCCTGCACTATTAGTTGTTTCAATTGGCAACAAAACAGACGATATTGCAAAAGACACAAAGCAAAATCTTCTCCGTGAAAAGGAATGTGTTTTGCATATTCCTAGCGGAGAGTTAATGCATGCAGTGAACGAAAGCGCAATGAATCTGCCAACGGGAGAATCTGAACTTTCTCAAATAGGCTTGTCTCTCATTGAATTCACAAAAACATTGCCAAGAATTGAAAAGGCGAAAGTTGCACTGCATTGCCGATTATTTGATGTGCATAAACTAGGCGATAGTACTTTTGATAGTCTTTACTTAGAAATACTGGATTTATATGTGGATGATGAATTAGTCACCCAAGAGAACGATCGAGTCATTATTGACAATAAAAAGCTCAACCCGCTCGCTCGATTAGGCGGTAATGATTATGGCCTTTTAGGCGAGACAGTGACGATTAAACGTCCCAACTAGGGCAATACAGATTTTGAGGTATAAAAGATGGACGTAATTAAACAAATACAAGCTTTTCCCTTTATAGAAAATGCCGATGCAGATTTAATCTCCGCTCTGGCGGATCTCGCCAGCGTCAAAACCCTAAAACCAGAAGAAGTATTAGCAAAGCAGTTTGAAATTGGGCAGCATATTTACTTTCTAGTGAAAGGCGAAATTGCCATTTCTGTTCCTCTGCAAGAAGCAGGAAAATCCTATAATGTTGGCCTGATCAATGATCCTCTTGCTCCTATTGGTTGGTCTGCATTTCGTCACCCGTCTCGCTACGCAACCACCTTTACTGCCACAAAATCCTCGACATTATTAATGTGGCCTATTTTAGAGCTGCAAAAGATCTTAGAAAGTACCCCTGAATTTGCAGAACAATTTCTACAATTTATCTATCAAGAATCTTTACCTGTTCTCACAAACATCCAAAACCAAACACGCCCCTTCTTCTCAAATGAGTCTTTGGCTTTTGAGGAAACTCGCCCCTTCTCAGGCAGTGAAACACAAACTCATTCTTTGAAAGACGCCATTAGTTTGCTGAATTATGCTCCCTTCTGTGAAACCTTCACTCAAGCGGAAATACACACCTTAGCCAAAAAATCGTCCATCTTGTTAGCGCACCAAGGCGACATACTTTGCCAACAAGACCAACCTTCTGATGGCTTATATTTACTGATAAAAGGCAAAGTGGTTGTCAGCTATCAAACAGATTCTGGCGACATCATTACCACACGTTCGATTTCCCGTGCAGGTACGGTTTTATCTTGGACAACAAAAAATGCCACCCTAAAAAACCGTTCTTCTATCATCTCGTCAAGAGACAGCAGCATCTTGTTTATCAAACGTGATGACCTGCTCACCATACTTGAAGATAACCCGAAGCTGTCTGTTAAATACTTATATCGACTCATTTGGCTTGTAGGCACTCATTTATTGGCCGCTCGTATGCGTTATTTGTCGCAAAGTGCTAACGATGAAACGCTTGCCGTGACAAACGTCATCGAACAAAATGCCGCTCTTTTACCAGTGAGTTCGCCACTTTACAAAGTCGGCGAATTACTAAAAAGTGCGATAACCACAGATGAAGCCTTCGGTGTGCTTTATAAATGCTTACATTTCGGCAGCGTCTTAGAACGTACAATTGCGGGAATGTGTCTCGATATTCTGAAAGACTTACAACGTGAAAACGCTTTTTATCGTCACCTTCAAAATGTCTACGACAGCATTAACAGCCTGCCAAAAGACACACCAAGCTTAGATGCAAGACGATTAGGAACTGAGCTTTTCAAACAAGCTTTCCAGCAAGTGCCTTATGTTATCAAAGGCTTGGAAAACCTACCGAAAAAAGCCGGTTCTCTGTTCATTTATAACCACTTATTAGGCTCGCCTACGAACCGCTTACCAAATGGCTTCCGTTTCTCTATGGACGCCCAGTTTATTGGCTCCATGGTCATTGATAATGAATACGGTATTTCTGGCCAGCGTGTTGTTCGTCGCAGTAAAGAGAGCGAGTTTTGGCGAGATGACTTCTACGAAAAATTTGGCAACCTCTTCATCCATAGCTGGGAAAACCTGACCCGAGACACACCTGAATACGAGCAATTTATTCAACAGTCTCAAGAAACTTTGCGCCAGAATTTCCCTTTAATGATTTCTCCAGAAGGCCAGAGTTTCAACACTCATCAGTCGCCTGGAAGCTTCTTACCACATGCCTTTGAAATCGCTGGTTCCATGGGCAGTGAAGAGCCTTGGATCGTTCCTATTGCCGTTGCTAACTTTGATAAACGCGCCGACCATAATATCTATACGGTTATTATCAAGCCCGCTTTCAAGCTGTCTGATAAAGTAGATTACACGGATAAAGCGGCGTTGAATCAATTCCTAACGGCTTACCAAGAAGAATACAAAGGCTATGTGAATGAAGCGGTCGAACTGTCCAAAGAAATTCGCCAATACCCTATTTTTAGTGGCAAAAATGGCTACCGCTCAAATGTCATGAGCTTGAACCAAATTGACGTTGAGTTTGAATCCGATGTACGAGAGTTAGAATTCCACTTAGCTCACCAAGAGTACAAAGATCAGCCAGTAGCTTTTTATGGCTCTTCCACCATGCGTTTATGGCATGATTTTGATAGCAACTTCCGAGAAAAAGATGGCATAAACTTAGGTTTTGGTGGCGCGACATTAGAAGCCTGCGTCTATTACTTTGAGCGTATCATTCTGCCTCATAAACCTCGGTCTTTGGTCATTTATGCAGGAGACAATGACATAGGTAACCATTACGACAGCAACAAAGTCGTTGAGTTGTACATTGAATTACTGCAGAAAATAGATCGTCACTTACCGGGCATTCCTGTGACCTTGATCAGCATTAAATGCAGCCCAGCTCGCCTTAAAATGCGAAAAACAATTGAAACCACAAACATACAATTAGAACGCTTAGCAAAAACGCGCCCTAACACACAGTACATTGATTTGTTCTCAACCTTGCTCGATCAGGAAGGCGAAGTAAAAGAGAATCTGTTTGATGGTGATAAGCTTCATTTAACTAAAAAGGCTTATGAACTTTGGACAAAACGTCTGATGAAAGCTGAAGAATTCATTTTTACTAAATCATTAAAATAAAGGCTATATAATGACTACAAAAAAATTCCGTCTCGTTACCCGCAGTGATTTTGACGGCTTGGTTTGCGCTGTTCTATTGAAAGACTTAGATATAATCGATGACATACTGTTCGTACACCCAAAAGACATGCAAGACGGTAAGGTCGAAATAACGTCAAATGACATTACCACTAACTTACCTTATGTAGCAGGATGTCATTTAGCATTCGACCATCACCTTAGCGAAACAGTGCGCAATAGTGACAAGATTGAAAACCATATTATCGACCCAGACGCCCCTTCTGCCGCACGAGTGGTATATGACTATTATGGTGGCCTAGAGAAATTCCCAAACATCTCTGTTGAGATGATGGACGCTGTAGATAAGGGCGATTCCGCACAATTTTCTAAAGATGAAATATTAAACCCTAAAGATTGGGTGTTATTAAATTTCATCATGGATGCTCGCACAGGTTTAGGACGCTTCCGAGAATTCCGTGTTTCTAACTATCAACTAATGATGCAATTAATTGACTGTTGCCGAGACTACTCTATAGAGCAAATTCTCGCTCTGGAAGACGTTCAAGAGCGCGTCAACCTGTATAAAGAGCACGATGCATTAGCTAAGGAGCAAATACAGCGTTGCGCTACCCTGTACGGTAACCTTGTGGTACTAGACTTAACTGCGGAAGAAACAATATACACAACAAACCGTTTTGTTATTTACGCTCTGTACCCAGAATGTAATATTTCTATTCATAAAATGTGGGGATTGAAAAAACAAAACACAGTTTATGCCATAGGAAAATCCATCACTAACCGTACCTCTCAAACCAATGTAGGCGAACTTTGCTTAACCTATAATGGTGGAGGACACATGAATGCCGGCACTTGCCAAGTTGATAATGACAAAGCGGACGAAACCCTTAAAGCCCTTATCCAAAAGATCAATATGGACGGCTAAGTAAGTCATTAAAAAGCGCTCAGAATACATAAAGCATTCTGGGCGCTTTCACAACAACTACAGCTTATTTAGGTAAAGATCACTTTCAAACCAATCATAATAAGCAAACATCCCATTATTCGATCGACCCAAACCATATTTTTACGCAACCAAGGCAACACTGGACCGCTCGCCAATAGCAACGCCACTAAGACATACCAACCACCGTCAATCACAACCACAGTTGTCCAAAATTGAAGCTTCATGATAGTGGTCATTTCAGCGTCAATCAGCTGGCTAAATAAAGCTAAAAAGAAAAGCGCAATCTTCGGGTTCATTAAAGAAATCATAAGCCCGTCACGCATGGCTTCCCAATAGGATGATTTAACGGCTTCCACTTCGTCTACCTGACTTTTACCAGCGTGACGCAATGCTTTGATGCCTAACCACGCCAAATACAGCCCGCCCAAAACCGTCAATACAGAGAACACTTGCTGATGTTGCTCTATAAGAACCGCCAGACCTTGAAGGGTAATAAATACCCAAAAGCCAACGCCTAAACCGTGTGCAACAGAGGCAAGCACACCATGTAAAGCAGTCTGAGAAATAGACAAACGTAAAATAACCGCGAGACTTGGCCCAGGTGAAATGGCTCCCATCACACATACGGCAACCAAAGAAAGCCAGGTTGTCAGTTCCATACACACTCATCCTTTTTAACAGCTAACGTTATACTTATTATTAGAAATCAATTATTTATGACGGGCGCTATAGTATCGAACAGATACTTGAAAATCGAGGATATAAAAACGAAATAAGGCCAACAGAGGGGAACTGTTGGCCTTATTCATTCATCAGGTTTTAAATACGATCTCTAGTGAATCACACCGCAAATTGATTCATTGTATTATCCTTACCGGACGCTTTAAGCGCTTGTTCGCCAGAGAAGTACTCTTTGTGATCATCACCTATGTTTGATCCAGACATATCTTGGTGTTTCACACAGGCAAGACCTTGGCGAATCTCTTTACGCTGTACTTCTCTTACATAACCCAGCATACCCTGCTCACCAAAGTAGTCTTTCGCTAGATTATCGGTAGACAACGCCGCTGTGTGATACGTTGGCAAAGTGATCAAATGATGAAAAATACCGGCTTGTGCCGCAGCATCTTTCTGGAAACGTCGAATGCGTTCATCCGCTTCTGCAGACAAAGCAGAGTCATCATAATCTTTCGACATTAATTGATCACGCTGGTATTCCGTTACATCTTTGCCTTCAGTTTGCCATGCATCAAACACCTGTTGGCGGAAATTTAGTGTCCAATTAAACGATGGGCTGTTGTTATAAACCAGTTTCGCGTTTGGTATAACATCACGAATACGATTCACAATACTCGCAATCTGCCCAATATGCGGCTTCTCAGTTTCAATCCATAATAAATCCGCTCCGTTTTGCAAAGACGTGATGCAATCAAGCACCACTCGATCTTCACCTGTATTAGGTTTAAAACGCACCAAACCATTAGCCAAACGAATCGGTTTAATCAGACGTTCACCTAATTTGATGGCCATATCACCAGATGCTATTTGATCTAAAGAAGTCACCTCTTCCCCATCAATAAACTCGTTATACTGCTCTGCCAAGTCACCCGCAGTTTGAGATACTGGAATCTTCTGCGTTAAACCTGCCCCTAAAGAATCCGTACGAGCCACGATGACACCATCGTCCACACCAAGCTCTAAAAAGGCATAACGAACCGCATTAATTTTTGCTAAGAAGTCTTCATGTGGCACGGTTACCTTGCCATCCTGATGTCCGCATTGTTTGGCATCAGATACTTGGTTTTCAATTTGAATACAGCAGGCTCCTGCTTCAATCATTTTCTTCGCTAACAAGTAGGTCGCTTCTTCGTTACCAAAGCCCGCATCAATATCCGCAATAATGGGAACAACATGAGTTTCAAAACCATCGATTTTTTGTTGAATTGCCTGCTCACGCACTCGATCACCTGCCTCTCTTGCTTCATCCATTTCTTTGAATAAATGCTGAAGTTCACGAGCATCGGCTTGCTTCAAAAAAGTATAGAGCTCTTCAATTAAGGCTGGCACAGAGGTTTTCTCATGCATGGATTGATCTGGTAAAGGACCAAACTCAGAGCGCATGGCTGCAACCATCCAGCCAGATAAATACAGGTAACGACTACGAGTTGTACCGAAGTGTTTTTTAATGGAAATCATTTTCTGCTGGCCGATGAATCCGTGCCAACAGCCTAAAGACTGAGTGTAGTTTGCTGGGTCTTTATCATAATTCGCCATGTCTTCACGCATAATCTTAGCCGTGTACTTCGCGATATCCACTCCGGTATTAAAACGGTTCTGCAACTGCATTCTCGCGACAAATTCAGGATTCATCCCGGCCCAAGTAGGGCCTTGTTGATGAATAGTATTGTTCGCTTGCTGGGTTTTATTATTATAAGTTTGCATAGTTTTTCTCACTCTTTAGGTTGTCTAAATTAATACGCCTTATTATTGATACATTCACTTTTTCATCATTCAGTTAATGGGCTTCTTTTACCTGTATTCGGTAAGCATGCAGTAATGGTTCTGTGTAACCATTAGGTTGAATATGTCCTTTAAAAATCAAATCTTGCGCCGCTTTAAATGCCTGACTCCCCCCATTAAATGCCATCGGCTGATAATCTTCAGTCGCACTATTCTGCTCATCTACCACAACCGCCATGCGCTGCATTACGCCATCAATCTGCTTTTTAGTGCACACGCCATGCAGCAACCAATTCGCCAAATGCTGACTGGAAATTCGTAATGTGGCTCTGTCTTCCATCAAACCAACGTTATTGATATCAGGTACTTTAGAGCAACCAACACCCGCTTCGACCCAACGAACCACATAACCTAATAATCCCTGAACGTTATTTTCTATTTCTCGCTCAATAACCTGATTCGATAAGGTCAAATTAGTTGGAATCATCGGTATTGTGAGCAAATCCTTAAGACTCGCTTTTTCACGATGTTTTATGCGTTGCTGTACTTCAAATACATTTATCTGGTGATAATGCAAAGCATGTAGCGTTGCTGCTGTAGGCGATGGTACCCAAGCTGTATTAGCACCCGCTTTGGGGTGTGCATTTTTTGTTGCCATCATGGCTGCCATTTCATCTGGCATGGCCCACATGCCTTTACCAATTTGCGCTTTGCCAGGTAAACCACACTGCAAACCGATGTCTACATTGCGGTTTTCATAAGCTTGAATCCAAGGCTGATTTTTAATCTGATCTTTTGGTAAAAAAGCACCGGCCTGCATACTGGTGTGAATTTCATCTCCAGTACGATCCAAGAAACCCGTATTAATAAAGAAGACACGTTCTTTGGCCTGTCGAATACACTCTTTCAGGTTCAAAGTCGTCCGGCGCTCTTCATCCATAATGCCAATTTTGATGGTGTTTTTTTCCAATCCGAGCATTTGCTCAACTCGACCAAATAACTCACAACTGAACGCCACCTCATCCGGCCCATGCATCTTAGGTTTCACAATATAAATACTGCCAGTACGGCTGTTTCTCATACTGTCAGAACCCTGCAAATCCAATGCTGCAATTAAACTGGTTACAACCGCATCCATGATGCCTTCTGGCACAAAGTTGCCTAAGTTGTCCTGCATCAAATCACATTCCATTAAATGACCTACATTTCGTACCAACAAAAGTGAGCGACCATGGAGACGGTATTCTTGACCGTCTAAATCCGTAAAAATACGATCAGGATTCATGCGTCGTGTTTGCTGTTGGCCGTTTTTGCTAAAACTCGCTTCTAGCGTACCTTGCATCAGCCCAAGCCAGTTTCGATACACCTCGACTTTGTCTTCCGCATCCACTGCCGCCACAGAATCTTCACAATCAATAATGGTGCTAAGTGCCGACTCGATAATAATGTCGTTTATATTGGCTTTATCTTTTGCTCCGTTCTTCCCATTACGGTCAAATTGGATCTCTATATGGAGGCCGTTATTCTTCAATAAAATCGATTCTGGATCGCTGCGTTGACCATTTACTGCCACCAGCTGGCAAGGCTCTTTTAAACCTGTCTGACTGCCATCTTTGAAAAAGGCCAACAGATGATGGTAATAAACAAGGTAGCTGGTCACATTGTGATGAGAGCCAAATTCAAGTGGAAATACCTCATCTAGAAAGTCTTTCGCTTTAGTAATTACCTGTTCACCGCGAGCTGGATCATAATCAAGTGTCGTTCGCTCAATGTCTTTTTTAATCACATCGGTGCCGTAAAAAGCATCGAACAAACTTCCCCATCGAGCATTTGCAGCGTTTAAGGCAAAGCGTGCATTTTTAACCGGCACAACTAATTGAGGCCCGGCTAAATGCGCAATTTCGTCATCTACATTTTCTGTTGTGATTTGGAAGTCATCGCCTTCTTCAACCAAATAACCAATGTCACGTAAGAAAGCTTCGTATTCTTGAACATCAAGGCTTTGCCCTTTACGAGCTAAATGCCATTGATCAATTTGTTGTTGCATCACATCACGAGTCACCAACAATTGACGGTTAATAGGAGACAAATCCGCGATAAGCTGCTCAAGGTCGTGCCAGAACTTCGTTGGTTCAATAGCATGAAGTGGCAACACCTCGTCATTGATGAAGCTGCAAAACTCAGGGTGAATCTGACTGTTGTTTTTGGGTAAAGGCATATTCATCTCGCTTTCCTTCTTTAATAAGCTTTCTTCTTATTGTTAGCTGTTGAGCAGTTGGGAGAGGTCAATTGTGAGTCACATTCCCGCTTGCTTGATTTATAGTCTATGTCTTACTAAGCTGAAATTTCACAATAAGAATTACACAGTGTAAATTTTACAAAAATGAAGAATAAAAATAGCCTTAATAGAAAAGCCCATTTTTTGGGTACCAAGATCCGCAACCTGCGTAAACGCAACCGTTTGACGATGGAAGATCTATCATCGAGATGTGTAAAAATAGACGCGGAATGCGCGCCTTCTGTGTCTTATTTATCCATGATAGAAAGAGGAAAACGTATTCCCAGTGAAGACGTTTTAGAAGTCATCGCAAGTGTTTTTCAAAAAAATGTCGAATGGTTTTTGGATGATATTCCAGAAGAAGAGGCCATCACTCCGTCAAAAGGTTCTGGTGGTGGCATCAATGGCATGGCGTTAGAGCCAAACTTTTTATTTTCCAAAGAAATCTTACAAATAGCCATTCCAGAAATGTTGTCTCAGACAGGAACCAGTGGCCGACAATTTGCGCATTTACTCATTCGAGCTCATCAAGAGCACCATCAAAACCATTTTCCTGATTTAGAAAGGGCTGCAGAAGAAGTGGGGCTTAAGCGCTTACCTTTAAGTCTTGATGAAATTGTCGCGATTACCAAACAAATGGGACTACAGATCAAGTGGTTTCGCAAAACACCGTTAGCCGTTTTGAACGAAATGGGCATGAATGAAAGTCACCTTGTGACCTCTTTTTTTAATCCACCAAACAGCATCTACATCAATCAAATCATGAAAGCCCAGCCACAACGCTTAAAATACAATCTCGCTGTGCATATAGGCCATGCGGTATTGCATGATAAAGACGGCATGAAAAACATATTGGTCACGGGTCGAAATGAAATCTCTCCGCTACAAACTAAAACATCAAAAATACAATCCTCTGGCATGGATGCGCAGGACATTTTATACGCTTGGCGCGACTTCGAATGCAGCTTTTTTGCGGGCGCACTGCTCTGTCCAAAAGTGCCATTCAGGCAAATGCTCGACCGTAATGGTTATGAGATTAATACAGCACAACTGGCCGGTGTATCTGAATCCGTCACCATGCGCCGAATGACCGCGGCTTCTCCCTACCCCCATTGGCATTATTTTGATGCGTATGCGCCAGGCAAATTAAAAGCGGTTTATCGTGGCAATGGCATTCCTCTGCCTTGGGGAAATATGAGTATGGTAGAAGACCCTTGCCAGCATTGGTCTGTGTTCCGAAAAATCAGCGACCCAAGCACAGGAACGTCTACTCAAATCTCCATTTTAAATGTGGGTGACGAGCCTAAAATTTATGCCTGTGAGTCCATAAAAGTGCACGATCTTGCTGGCAACAGTCATGTTTTGTGCTCTGGTATCGACCTTAATCCAGCCATTCAGGCTCAAGGAAAAGATGCTCTATCCATTGCAGCGGATTTACGCCAAGTATGTGTCACAAAAGGTGGTTCAACAAAAATACCCAGAAGCATTCAAAAAGACCTCATGAGTGTTGCAAAGATTCTCAATATTAACTGGGTCGAGCGAGGTATAGAAAACGATGCAAGGCTTATTTGCTCCCGTGGCGCCGTCTGCCCAAGATCACCAAGCTGTTATCAGCAATGTGAAGTGAATTGATCTGGTTTGAAGCCGCATTAGAAAACATAGGAATTTCTGGACAAAAAAATCCCCGTTAAAGTTAACGGGGATTTTTAGGGTTAAGCAAAAGCGCTATATAACAATTAGTGCTTCGTTGTTAACTTATAAAAAGTCGCTTGTACATAATCTTCTGGGTCGCCAGAATGGTTTTGATTATACACACCGGCTTTGAAGTACATGTATTGACCACCAGCATCATAACCACTGTTGCTCATGTCTACTTTTTGCACGGCATCAGGCTTACCATCACGAGAAACAGTTACCGTCATGTCATTGCCTTTTACTTCGATGCGATAGCTAAACACTTCACCCAGTGCAATGCCGTCAACAGGATCCGCAGCAGCGCCAGAATGGCTACCAATTAGATCATAGTAAACATCAGAACCTTCATTTCTGTTTTCATGAGCGAAGTACACAGATCCCTTTTTATGACCTGGTAACTGTCGGAAATAAAGGCGGATAGGCTCATCATCATTAGCATGGATCTGACCAATAATGAAACGACCTACTTGCTCAGGTTCACCTGTTGTCGTTGTGTGATCTATTTTCAATGTTGCTTCTAATACACCGTCAACTGCGCCCGCATTTTTTCTGTCTTCTTCAGGAGCAGAACCAAATACCCAGTTGTTTTTCGTCACACCTTTTAAAGGAATGCTTTCATCACCACGGCGCAACATTTGACGTAGTTCAGTACGAACATATTTTGTGTTTTTAGAAGTGCGAACCCCCTTGATAAAGCTTTTGAAGACTAAGCCGCCATCTTTCGCCGTATAGAAGAAATCAGGATTCTCATAACCTTGGGCAAGGTACTGTTCAGGCACATCATCAGGCTTACCATTTGCGTCATGGTCTGTTGCAATTGATAAGTACCAACCACCTAAATCAAAGTTTTGACCTGGTTTAAAGTCAGGGCGAACTTGTGCTGGCACATCTACAACTGGTAGAGGAGCTTCCCACCACTGACAAGTTGGGTTTGTTTTCAAACAAGTACAGTCAGATACTTTCGCATCACATATTAAAGGCACATGTGTTCCGAAATCACCTGGACGAACTTTTGGCTTTTTGCTTTCAGCCAATTTTTTCGCTTCTGCTTTTGCTTTTTCAATGGCAGCCATTTTTTCAAGTTCAGGCGCTGTTTCACTGATAGGACAAGCATCTACAGCACAGTTAGCGGCCAAGAACTCTGTTACGCTGTTCCATGTATTGGATGTGTTACCGTAACCAACATACTTAATGTAACGCGCTTTTGTTGACTCTAACTCGAAACGCTCTAGATTATTAGAGAAACCTGAACTGCTTGTTTTTGGCAAAATAGTATTCCAAATTTTGCCATCTTCACTGCCTTCTAACAGGAAAGACGTTGCTCGAGCATTACCTTTATGGAAAGCTAATTTCACAGCGTCTAATTCAATGACTTTACCGTAATCGAACTCAACCCATGCGCCGTCGCCATTTGCCGACCAACGTGTTTTCAAGTCATGATCTAGCAGTCTATCAGGACCGTTACCATCATGATCACTTGCTGTCACACTAACAGGAACAGAGGCAACTGCCATCGGGTTTAATTCAGATGTAGGGCAGCTATCTACTTCACAATTTGCCGCCATGAGTTCCGTAAGGCTGTTCCACGTATTAGAAGTGTTACCAAAACCGACATATTTAATATAACGAGCTTGAGTCGCTTCTAGGTCGAATCGTTCTAATCCTAAACTCGTACCTGAGCTTTGTGTTTTTGGAAGAAGAGTTGTCCATGTTACGCCATCATTACTGCCTTCAATCATGAATGATGAGGCTCTGGCGTCGCCTTTGTGGAAGGCCATTTTAACGGCGTCGATGTCTATATTTTTGCCGTAGTCTAATACTGCCCAAGCACCATCGCCATTGGCAGACCAGCGAGTTTTTAGATCGCCATCAATAAGTCTTTCGGGAGCATTACCGTCGTGATCGCTAGCAGTAGCAGTCACTGGAGGAGGAGTTGGGATCACTGCACAGCCAACAGCCAGTACAGACAGGCAAACGCCCATCGTCCCTTTGAACAAGTTAGTCATATCAACACCCTTTTATTATTGTTGGTGTAATTAATGTTTGCTTGTAGTGAGAATCACTACTGACAAATAAAATATATGAAGCCATATTATAATACAAATAAAAAATTCACTTTTTTTGCATAAACACCGTAAAGATAAATTTCTCGCATGTATTGACCTTTGATAGAGAACACGGCAGCATAGAAACCACTTAATCAGTACACGTAACAAACTTTATGAACCACTCTTTCTTAAATAAACGCAACGGCGATAAACGTAAGGCTAAGAAGCTTTGCGGTGCTGACGTGCGGATTTAAGATTCAAAACTCCCCGGCAGCATTCTTGCTGGCGGACGAACTCTCCCTTTTCAGCAGAATGCTCCGGCTAAAAAATATATAAGGTAACTGTATGTTTCACGGTGCAATCACAGCGTTAATTACTCCTTTTAGAAATGGTCAGCTTGACGAAGAAGCCTTACGCAATATAGTGCGCTGGCAAATAGATCAAGGGATCAATGGTCTAGTTCCTGTTGGCACAACAGGCGAATCTCCTACTTTGAGTGAAGAAGAACACAAACGTGTTATTGAAATTACAGTTCAAGAAGCAAGCAAAGCTGTACCTGTTCTAGCCGGCGCTGGATCAAACAACCCTATTGAAGCAGTAAATTACTCTGAGTTTGCCTACCAAGCTGGCGCAGACGCGACTTTGCATGTTGCCGGATATTACAACCGACCAAATCAAACTGGCTTGTATGAACATTTCAAATATGTGCATGACAACAGCAAGCTCCCTATGATTATTTATAACATTCCACCTCGTGCTATTGTCGGTGTGGAAGTGACAACATTGGCGCGTCTTGCTGAGTTACCGAGAGTCATAGGCGTAAAAGATGCTACAGGAGACCTAACCCGCCCAATTCGTGAGCGCGCGCTCATCACCAAACCTTTTGACTATTTAAGCGGCGATGACATAACAGCTGTTGCTTATAATGTTGGAGGCGGTCAAGGTTGTATCTCCGTCACCTCTAATATTGCGCCAAAGCAAGTCGCAGAATTACATAGATTGTGTAATCAAGGCTTATTCCGTGAAGCGGCCGAGTTACAAGACAAATTATTTGCGTTACATAACGCTCTATTCATAGAGCCTAATCCTGCAGGGCCAAAATACGCGCTGTCCCTACTTGGGCTATGTTCAGAGGAGTGCCGTTTACCTATTGTGCCTTTACAAGAGAGTACAAAAGCCACAATTCGAACGATTATGGAAGAACTAGAACTTATTTAGTTTTTCAGGTTTTACCTTTGCAAGAAGGTTGATACAAAAATGCCAGCACACATGTTCTGGCATTTTATAGAAAGTATAGTTAGTTATAAAAACTATCACCATTATATTGAGTCACAAAGCAATCTTGTCCTTTCTTTCTCAATACATTACAAAAGCGTTCCGCATCAGATTTAATTGGAAAACCTCCAACTTTCAATTGATACATATCTCGCCTATTAATTGTTTTTTGATAAACACGAGGTTCAAGACCTTTGAAAGACTCTGAATCATTCCTTTTTAATTGATTCCAAGCATGAATAACTTCGAGCCTAGTTCTATAGGCTGCAAGCTGAACACCATACTCTTTTAGAGAAGATGCCTCTGTCTCCGTTTTTAATGGTTTTAAAGGTGCTGTCTCTATTTTATCAGCATCAGTCTTAGTAACTTCCTTACTAGCTGAAACTGACCTTTCCGACTCCATTTTTGTAGCATTATGCATATTACTTTGAGCCATATGCTCTATTTCTTCAATTTTATTGGCTAAAGCAGCTCTTTCTTCTTTTAAGTCTGCGATTTCAGCTTCTAAAGCATCAATTCTTGTTAATGTAGGTTGTACATTTTTCAATTTTTCATCGTGCTCTCGAACTTTCATCTGCACATCACTGAAGCTCAAAAATTCTTCTCTCTCTCCTACAGACGAACAAGCACCTAATGACAATCCAGCGATAACAAGGACCAATTTTTTTGCTATTCCCATTGTTCAACTCTCCTATTAAATCATTAAGGCACTCTATTCTTTACTGATGCTCTAGGATAAAAAAACACCATATCAACTAAAGAACAGGTTTTGTCCCCATAAAAGTAAAGCGTAACGTATTGCTTTACCAGCAAATACTAAAGGTAAAAAGTACCAGATAGAGGTTCGTAATACACCTGATATTAAAGTAATCCCATCACCAACAACAGGTAACCAAGTGAATAATAAGCTCAAAATGCCATAACGATTAAAAACTTTTTCTGCTTTCACTCGCGTAGCATGACTGATTGGAAACCACTTTTTGTCTTGATATCTCAGTAAATACAAACCAAGCCACCAATTCACGACACCGCCTAATGTGTTCCCTAAACTGGCAACAAGCCAAAGAAAAAACACGGATAAAGAGCCATCAGAAGCATAAAAAAGCAAGGCGCCTTCAGAGCCTAAAGGCAAAATGGTCGCCGATAAAAAAGCAATAACAAATACGAAACAATAATCCAAAAATTTCCTCTTACCGCTTTTTCAAATGAAATAAATCAATAAATAACAAAACAATGACTTAGAGCAACCTTTCCACCTAGGCAGCTTTTCCTAAACCCTTTAACCTAGGGAAGGTACGAACAAGCCCACTGGCTTCAGCGTGTGGATAAACCTTTATTATTCGAGGCAAGCTTCGCAGTCCAATATGAACATATTGGCAAGAAGCTTAACAAAGAATAAAAAGAGTTTAGCCCACGCCCTTCGGGTCTTTCAGAGAAACGGCCTCTCTGCGTTAAGAGTGATTGAAAGGTATTAACATTCCTGCTCACTCTTGCCTTGATAGACCGTTTCTCTGATAAGACTGAAGCTCAGAAGACTTATTCGCACCTTCCCTAGCTTCAACGTAGAGTTATTTCTCTGCCTCTATTAAATCACGATTAAACAATAACCTCATACGCGGTGGAGAGAAAATGCAGGATCGCATTAATAACATAAAAATTCGTTACAAATTATGGGCAATTATTGGGCTCATGTCAGTCGGAACCACAGCGCTTATTATTGTTTCCCTCACTACGTTATTTAATAGCCATGTAGACGCAAGACAAGACCGAACTCAGGATATTTTGGACATAGTCCATACCGCTATTTTGCCCATCTATGAGCAACAAGAAGCCAACCACCTGACAGAGAAAGAAGCCAAACAAAAAGCGATTCAATTACTCGCGAATTTTAACTATGGCGACAACCAAGGTCTTTGGGTCATTGATAAAAGCAATCACTCTTTGCTTTCTGCTCCAAACAGCTACCAAGGATCAAAAGCACCGAACTCTCTCGTCAATGCATTGCAATCAAGCACTTCCAGTACGCCTTCAAAACAAAGCAAGGAGAGTATTGGGTTCTCCTTTAAAGGTACAAATGGCTCGCTTCATCGATTCATTGCTAGCAGCTTTTCCTTTTCGCCATGGAACATCACCATTGTTGCCACTTCTTCCATGGACGCCGTGATTGATTTCTTCCTCACAGCTTTAGTGGATTACAGTATTTTAGTCGGTGTATTGACTATCTTGGTTGGAGGCTCGGCACTTTATATCATTCACCTAGTCACAAGCCGAGTAACATCTTTATGTAAAACAATGACTTCTGTTCAGCATTCTGGTGATTTAACTCAACGAGTCGAGTTCAGTGGTCACGATGAAATGGGAGAAATGTCTCATGCCTTTAACAGCATGATGAATGATTTTCAGGCCATTGTACGCAATGTCAGCCATTCTAGTGAAACGCTAGACACCATAGTTGACCAAACAAATTTATCGACAAACAAAACAGCCCAAGGCGTTACTCAGCAGTTATTCAACATCGAAAAAGCTTCTACTCTGATGCAAAGCGTCATGGCCTCGGTGCATGAAACATTAACCATTGCGGAACAAGCCAACAGCACCACTCAAGAATTAGGTAAGCACTCCAAACAAGGATTAGGAGTGATGGATAAAGCAAACCAAGACATTCAACAACTTTCGAATGAAGTCGGTGACGCAGCAGTACAAATTCAAAAGTTGCGCGAAGCAGTTACTAACATCAACGATAGATTAGGGATTATTACCGAGGTTGCAGATCAAACCAATTTATTGGCATTGAACGCAGCGATTGAAGCCGCAAGAGCCGGAGAACAAGGCCGAGGCTTTGCCGTTGTTGCCGACGAAGTTCGTCAATTAGCACAGCGTTCCCAGCTGGCCGCAACGGAAATTGGCGGATTAATCGAGCAGCTAACTCAACAAACCATGAAAACAGTGGATGTCATGTCATTGGCAAGAGGCACAGCCAACCAAGGGGCAGAGCAAACATCACAAGCGGGACAGGCTTTTACTGACATCGCAAATGGCGTGTTGTCGATTTCGCAACTCAATAGCGATATCAGTGAGGCGGCAAACCGCCAACATGAATCTTCTCAAACGGTTCACCAAACACTAGAAAGCATTGCTGGAATCAGCGAAGAAACAAGCCATAATTCAAATAACATTCAAACATCGGTTAACAACCTACAAGATTGCGCATCTCAATTACGACAATTGGTCACGCAATTTACCGTATAGGCTCAACTCTACACCTTAGGTTTGAAGCCCATACGGAAGCCGCCCCAATGTTCACCGTTCACAAAAATGGGGACCGATAAATCATGAAGAATCTCACCGGTATCGCGCTTATAAGTTTGCAATAAGAAAGAGTCTGTATGAGCGCCGCATCGGGATCCAGTTGGGTCATTAAAGATCCGTTTAGTACGGTTATTGACTAGGTCTTTTTCGTAATTGCCACTCAAAGGTTGGCTGAATTTTTTATTATGGGTTGGAAAATACCCATTAACATCCACAGCGCCAGCGAACATCACTTCTTCGTATTTATCTAAAACCGCTTCCTGAATCGCTGGGAAAGTTTGGTCACTAAAAGCGTCGTACGCTGTGCTGTATTTTTGAGGATTGGTTTGCTGAATCGGCTGATAATCTCGTGAAAAAACAGCATCTTTTGTTAGTTTTCCATTTTCTATAGCTGTTTCGAAAAGCTGTCCAATGTCTTGAGCGCAAGACTTTGCGCTACTAACCAAGTCAGAAAAAAACAATGAATCATCTACTTTATCTAACTCTCTAAAGACCACCTCAGCACCATTGCTTAAATTAGAGGCCTCTTTAGACAACACATCACTCCGCGCTGAAATGTCTTCCAAAGAATGACTTATACGCGAAATAGAGCTATTAATTTGTGCGCTGGTTGCACCCAATGATTCCCCTGCACTTTCCACTTCTGCTAACACCTTAGACGCTGTTTGAATCTCTTCTGCCAAAGAAACAAAACGCTGAGTTTCATCCAACATGGTTGCAGAAAGTGATCCAGTGAGCGCTTTTACCGAAACCATCTCGCTGTCTGTTAATTTACTATTGCGACGAACTTCCGCTAACAGACCTGAAATTTGCTCAGAAGCATCGGCACTCTTAGCAGCCAAAGCACGAACCTCATCAGCAACCACAGCAAAGCCTCGCCCTTGTTCTCCTGCTCTAGCCGCTTCGATCGCCGCATTTAAAGCCAAAAGATTGGTTTGTTCTGAAACGCCAATAATAACGGTTGTGATGCTGTCTATGTCATCGGCACTTTTCGTCAGTAAAGCCAATTGCTCGCTGGCTCTTTGCACCTTGTCAGTAAGTTCATTTATTTGCTCAGCACTTTGAGTCAA
The DNA here is from genome assembly GCF_047525555.1 of Marinomonas algae. NCBI lineage: Bacteria > Pseudomonadati > Pseudomonadota > Gammaproteobacteria > Oceanospirillales > Oceanospirillaceae > Marinomonas > Marinomonas algae. Next base: position 189,987 of record NZ_JBLIXK010000002.1, read on the forward strand.
TGCCGCTTGTGCTGTCTGGCTCGACTGAGCCGTATGAGAAACCGTTTCTGACAGTTGCCCCAAGTTATGAGACAACGTCAGACCAGTATTAGACAAGCTTTCAACCGCTTGGGTGATTTGTTCGCTATCCGTATGAGTATGATGAATGTCTTTCGTCAGTGTATCGACAAAATGAGAGACTTCCGCTGCGCCAATTGCCATTTTTGACGTTGCATCCGTGACTTTTTTACTCATGTCTGAATACAAAGAAGTTTGTTCGTACTTTATCTCGGCATCATTTTTACACGACTTCTTAGCTTTATTTGGCAAATTTAAAAGGATTAAACATAGACTAAGCAAAGAACCGACAACAACGTATGGTAATGAAATGGCGTCAAAGAAATAACCACAAACAAATACTATGAAAACACCTAGAGCGCTAGAAAATTGGAAATACAACATCACACATCCCTTCTCTTTTAATTATTATTTTTTCTAGTGTTTAACGCAGCTCATGGAAGGTCAACGTAAAACAAGGAACCTAAGACTAAAGTAGTAGTTATCAATGAACCGCCCAAACCAGTATAAAAGGTTATTTTTTGCGTAATAATTAGTAATTTTTGGTAAATTGAGAGTTACCGCTAGTATTTTTTCAATCCCATTGGTATAAGTGAAGAAAGATGGAATTTATTTAAGGCTTAAATTATCGGGTAATATTGTGATTAACGTAACGCTTAGCAACACGGAAAGTAGCAATTTAGTTCAGCAAGAATTCACTGACTTATCAAACAAACGTGTTTTGATTATCGAAGACATTGGTGAAATGCGCATCATGCTGAAGTCCTTCATGATGTCCTTGGGTTACTCCAATATTGATGTTGAATCATCCGGCCAATTTGCCATTAAACGCATTTTAGAAAAACACTACGATGTCGTACTGTCTGATTACAACCTAAATGGCAGCATTGATGGACAGCAAATACTAGAAACAGCCCGCAAAAACTACTCTCAAGATCACTCCACTGTTTTCATTATGGTTACCGCCGATACCGCTTACGAAAGTGTTGTAAATGTGTTGGAATACCAACCTGACAGTTACATAGTTAAGCCTTTCCCGCCAGCCGCTTTTTATCGTCGATTCGAACGAGTACAAAAGCAAAAGAAAATACTCGAAGACATCAATACAGCGCGAAAAATGAAAAACTACGAGCTAATGGAAACGCTCGCAAGAGACGTTATGGCGCAACATCCAAACTTTACAAGCCAATGTCTTAAAGTCATCGGTGAATCACTCCATGCCCGCGGCCATTATAAAGACGCCAAACGACATTACATGTTAATTATTCAAAAGAATAAGAACCTCGCCTGGGCTCACTTTGGTGTGGCGTTATGTGAATTGAAGCTTGGCAACGCCCTTGCAACAATCAAAAAGCTAGAAGACACTATTCAGCTAAGTCGTTACTTCTTGTCTGCCTATGACCTACTTGCCGACGTTCAAGAGGGTTTAGGCAATTTAGAAGCAGCACAAGCTGCTATGTCAAAGGTAATTGAAGTATCGCCTCGAGCCATTGATCGATCTGTACGCTTAGCTCAAATCAGTATGACCATGGAAGATTGGACAACGGCTGAACATGCCTATTCTCGTGTCATTCGTTTAACCCGAGAAACCGCATTTGAAAAAGTAGAATATCATTACGATATTTTGAAATGCCTTACTCATTTAATGGAGTCCGCCGAAGATAACCTTAAATTGGCAGACAAATTTAAGCGCATATTAATAAGACTACGCACCTTTGGAAAAGCAAACCCTGCTGTGGTTTCTAACTCATTTAGGCTTGAAATACAGCAGTATTTGGTTCGAAATCATCAAGAAGCCGCAGTCAAATCTTGGATGCAATGGAACCATCTCATCAACTCAAAACAAGCCTCACCACTAACAGACGCCCAAACCTATACGCTAGAAAAACGCCTTGGCTTAAAACATTAGCCCTTCTTTCTCTTTACCTTTGCTTGCTATAACGCCTCGTCCTCGTTATCGTCACCGTTCGATTTTCTACCTCTAATGCTGACACCATGCTAGACATTAGAGCTAAAGGTAAAGTTAAGAGGTTAAACCATGTCTGCAAATAACACTTCAGCTAAACAAACTGACAAAGCCACAACATCGGCTAGCCTCGCGTTTTCCTCTCTTATTCCTGATGTCATTTTAGATGCGGTTGAATCCACAGGACTTTGGAGTGACTCTCGGATTTACCCTTTAAACAGTTATGAGAACAGAGTTTATCAGGTGGGAATTGAAGACAGCGCTCCTGTCATTGCCAAATTTTATCGACCAGAACGTTGGACTGAAGCACAAATTCTTGAAGAACATGCGACATTACTAAAACTAAAAGCAGACGATGTACCTGTAGTTGCACCATTGGAATTTGAAGGCAAAAGCCTTTTTAGCCACAAAGGGCTTTTTTTCTGCTTGTCCCCAAGATTGGTTGGACAACACCCTGAAGCCGATAATTTAGACGAGCTCTATCAGTTAGGCGAGCTCATCGGCCAAGTACATCAAAAAATGTCAGACCAGCCCTTCTCGCAGCGAATCAGCGTGTCACCTTTGATGCAAATTGATCAAGCAGCAAAGCAAATTCTATCGGCAAATGTTTTACCTAAAAAACTGACACCCATTTATCAGCAACAAATCGCCAAGTTACGAGACATGTGTGAAAAACGCATACAAACTTATTGGCCAGCTCAGCTGCGTCCAGTACATGGGGACAGCCACCGTAGTAACCTCATGTTGCATCAAGGTCAATTTCATTTACTGGACTTCGATGACTGCCAAAATGGCGTTGCCGTACAAGATTTATGGTTGCATTTAACCCAGACAGAAAGCCCAAGACAGCAGCTAAGCGAAATTATCGAAGGCTACGAGAACTATTTGCCTTTTGAAACAAGAGAACTAGACTTAATCGATGTATTCAAAAGTGTGCGTGTGATCAATTACGCCGCTTGGTTGCAGAGTCGATGGAGCGACCCTGCGTTTGTAAAAGCATTTCCTTGGTTTGGCTCAGAAGAATATTGGCTAAATCATTTAAATGAATTAAAAAATTGCGAACTAGAATGGGGGAATATTTCCCGATGAAACGAATGGACTCGGCAGAAACTATGGAGAACTCACTACACGCTCTGTTTGGCTTTGATCAATTCCGTGAAGGACAAAGACAAACCATCGAACAACTTTTATCTGGCCACTCTTCTCTTGCAGTATTTCCAACTGGTTCAGGTAAATCCTTATGCTATCAATTCACAGCCACGCAACTTCCCCATTTAACCTTGGTGATTTCGCCGCTCATTGCCTTGATGCATGACCAACTCGAATTCTTACGTTCTAAAAACATTGCTGCGGCAAGCTTAGACTCAAGCCAAACAAAAGAAGAAAGCCAAGCAGTTATGGCTGGCGTTCAGAACGGCTCAATCAAAGTCTTAATGATCTCAGTAGAACGCTTTAAAAATGAACGTTTTCGACGCTTTATTAAACAGATTCCAATATCCATGTTGGTCGTTGACGAAGCCCACTGTATCTCGGAATGGGGTCATAACTTCCGACCAGATTATTTAAAGCTTCCCCATTATCAACAAGAATTAGCCATTCCCTTAGTCTTATTGCTCACCGCAACCGCGACGCGTCGAGTGCAAAAAGACATGGCACAGAAGTTTTCTATCCACCCAGAACACATAGTGCAAACAGGATTCTATCGACGTAATTTAGACATCGATCTGATTCAGACACCCAGTCACGAGAAACTTAACCGATTAAAAGCCGTACTAAACGACTCTCAGAACGCCCCTCAAGGCGCGAGCATTGTTTACGTCACTCAACAGAAAACAGCAGAAGACCTTGCCAACGCCTTACGTGCCGATGGCTATTCAGCAACGGCTTACCATGCAGGCTTAGGAAACGAGATTCGAAGCCAAATCCAAGCTGACTTTATGACGGGTAAAACTCGCATCATAGTGGCGACCATTGCCTTTGGAATGGGCATTGATAAATCCGATATTCGTTTAGTTGTGCATTATGACTTACCTAAATCCATTGAGAATTACAGTCAAGAAATTGGCCGCGCAGGACGGGACAACCAAGCCAGCCGATGTGTTCTGCTCGCTAATTTAGAAGGCCTACACACGCTCGAAAACTTTGTTTATGGCGACACACCAGAACCACAAAATATCGACTCATTACTCACCATCATTGCAGAACAAACCAATGACTTAGAGTGGGAAACTCAGCTTTATGGATTGTCTAACCAAACCAACATCCGCTCTTTGCCCTTAAAGACCCTACTCGTTCAATTAGAGCTGCTTGGCGCAATAACGCCAAAATACAGTTATTACGCTGATGTTCGACTCAAGTGGGAAGGAGACAGAACCGCTTTTGCAAGCCAGATTCCACCAGAATGGCAAAGCGCCTATCAAGCCATTTTAAAAGGTATTCAATACAAAAAAATCTGGGGAACACCTAACTTCGAACAGCTATTTAACCAAGCAGGTTTATCGAGAAGCGACGTTTTACTAGTCCTAGAGTTTGCCGCGGACAAAAACGTTCTCACTCTAGAAAGCAAAGGTCTAACAGAGGTTTACCAAATTAACCCAGACGCTTTTCATCATCAGATTCTCGCCAATCAATTACATGAATACGTTGAGGAAAAGCAAACTGCAGAAATTTCTCGCATTGCAACAATGATTCGCTTTTTCCAACTCGACCGCTGCTTAAACCATAATCTCGCCCGTTATTTTGGGGATCAAAACGCGCCAGAGAATTGTGGTCATTGTTCAGTGTGTCGGAAGAACGTCTTGGTTTTCTTGGATAAGCCAAAGACAACAGAAGAAAATTCGTTTGAAATGGAAGCATGGCGAGAACACCTTGCCATGCACGTAGAAGAGTTCATTCAGCATGTTCGCCATAAAAGCCCAAACACGCTGATTACGGCTGTTTTGATTACTCGCTTCTTAACAGGCTTAACACAGCCTATTTTCACTAAAATCAAAGCTCGCCAACTAAAAGGCTTTGCAATATATGAAGAGCAAGCTTATCAAGCGGTGCTAGAAGCCGTTACTCCGCTTCTTTCTCGTTAGTATCTGGCTCAATAGAATCGGATGAAGGCTCCACGGGCTCATTCTCTGTGGAGTCTAAATACACACTCACTTCGATAAGGTTATTGTCTGGATCATTAAAATACACAGACTCAATTGGACCTTGAGCACCAGATTTAGCAACAGGACCTTCTAGAATAGACACATCACATTCTTTTAGGTGAGCAATCACATCCGCCATCGCCCAATCCGTAATCAGGCACAAATCACCTGAACCTTCCATTGCGTGATTTCGAAGCTCTTCGCCTAGCAACTGCAAATTAATTTTTTGCTGACCAAACTTCACGGCTTTTCGCCCGTCACCAAAAGTGATCGCTTCCATTTTCAGTACGGTTTCATAAAAAGACACCGCTCTGTCTATATTTGCCACAGTTAATACAATGTGGTCAAAATGACTAATCATAGCGCCTTATCTCCATCTTATAAGCCATTAAAGAATACATCTCATGCTACGAATGATTGCCCAGAAAAACAAGCTTCTCCAAAGGTCTATTTTCTCAACAAGTGGATGTCGATTACGCCATTAATCAATTGTAATTTCTGACGTTTATTCAATTGTTTAACTTGGTACTCCAGCTTAAGAGCATCACTTTTAGTGCCCACTTCTTGCTGCCAAACTAACTCTAATGGCCCCTTACCTTTTAAGTAACGTGCGGCGCGCTTACTGTCTCCAGAATGCTCTTTAAAGCGACGCGCCACATCAAGGCTGATTCCCGTGTACAAAGTATTTAGACGGGTTTTAATCATATAAATACTCCACTGAGGTGCCGTTGTATTTTCTTCAGTCATGCCATTAATCTTGAATAATCATTAATAAGGTTAACGCTGTTGCCACACCCATCATAATATTAAATGCTCTTTGACGTGTAGTATCCGTTAACCAACCACGAATGCTCACACCTAATCCAGCCCAAAGTGAAATCGTTGGAAGATTCACACAGGCAAAAATAACCAGAAGAAAAAGCCCCGATTGCACATACAAATCCCCAGGAACAGTAAAGGTTCCCACGCCACTGATCGCCATCATCCAAGCCTTCGGATTAATAAACTGAAACAAAGCCGCCTGCCACCAGCGCATAGGCGCAGCCTTTTCACCTGAGCCTGTCGATAAACCATTAACAGGCGCATTGGCAATCTTCCAAGCCAACCACAGCAAATAACCGCCTCCTAGCCATTTGAGCAAACTATACAAAGGTGGATATAAGGAAAACAAAGCGCCCAGCCCCAGTAAAGCTGATGAAATCAACATCGCCATCCCTATGCCAATTCCAAACATGTGAGGCAAGGTTCGTCGAAAACCAAACTGAGCACCAGACGCTAACAACATAATATTATTTGGACCCGGTGTTGCAGACATCACAAAAGAGAAGATCGCCAACGCCAAGAAAAAAGACAATTCCATCATAATAATGCCCTGCCTTTTTTGATTCTATCGATCAGGTCTCGTGTAAAACCTTTCACAGAGGCTTGAGAAAGTTCTGTTTGTTGGCGTTCTTGTGTCATTCCAATATCTGTCATCTGTGCAGCTGTTAATGACACCAAGGCCTTACGAGTTTTATAACGCACAACGCAATGCTGAATATGAACAAACAAACTGATGATTAGCATAACTTTCTCTCCTTATGTCGCACTGCTTAGACCGTTTAAGCAGTTACCATGTGTATGATTAACCACTTTAGAACAAAGCCATAAGGCAATACAGATTCAAAAAAACACTAAAATAATCATACAGAACTGCATTTATTGATCTGTATGGCAGAATAAATTGAAATCTGTATGGTCATCCAACAAGACTTAACGTTTTACAATATATGACAAGACGTGAAAGATAGGTTTAAAAAAGGAGAAGCCATGACACTTTATCAGAAACTCGCTAAGCGCTTACGAGAACACATACAGCATGGCTTCTATAAAGCAGGTGACAAACTGCCTTCTGTGCGCCAATTAGCACAGGAACACAATGTCAGCATTTCAACCGTACAAGAAGCTTATCGTCAGCTAGAACAAGACCAGCTTGTCGAAGCAAAGCCAAAGTCTGGCTATTTTGTTTGCCAACCGAAAAAAGACAATTTACCCAGTACATCACGGCCGCCACAGCGCCCTCTTGAGGTTTCCCAATGGGAAGAAGTCCTCAATATGCTGATGATTCGTGGCAGTCTCAAAGGCGTGCAATTGCAACACGCCATGCCAGACATGAAAGCCCCGACACTAAAGCCGCTACTCAAAACCCTCTCGGATTTATCTAAACAAAAGCCAGAGTTAGGTTTATCTTATGCGGATATTCGAGGCGCTGAAGAATTACGCTCACAACTGTGTCGATTGGCTGTTGCTTCTGGCTGCCAACTACACCCTGATGATTTAGTGGTCACATCCGGTTGTCAGGAAGCTATTTCAGTTTGCTTAAGAGCCGTTACAGAACCCGGCGATATTATTGCCATTGAATCACCAAGCTTTTACGGTTCTATGCAAGCTATAAAAGCAGCCAACTTGAAAGCCATGGAAATTCCCACGCATCCAGAAACTGGCATGAGCATAGAAGCCTTAGAATTGGCGTTAGATCAATGGCCAATCAAAGCCATTTTTGTGACACCGACTTGTAATAATCCGATGGGCTACACCATGCCTGAAGAGCGTAAAGAGCAGCTTTATAAACTGGCGCAGAACTATGACATCGCCATAATAGAAGACGATATTTATGGGGATATTTCGTACCAATTCCCACGTCCAAAAACCATTAAATCCTTCGATACCGATGGCCGAGTACTCTTATGTTCGTCTTTCTCTAAATCCATTGCACCGGGTATTCGAGTGGGATGGATTGCTCCGGGGCGTTATCGCGACAAAGTCACTCATGTGAAGTACGTGAGCAGTTCTATGTGTCCTGTTTTTCCACAGCTCGCCATTGCCAAATTTATTCGCCAAGGTGGCTACAATAAGCACATACGCCAAATGCGGCATAACTATGAGCCACAAAGGGACCATTTGCTAAAAGTCATCAAAGCGCATTTTCCAAGTGACACACGCGTCAGCTTTCCAGATGGCAGCTTCATTTTATGGGTCGAGCTGACTCCTAAGATTGATAGCATGAAATTAGTAGAAAGGTGTCGCAAGGAAGGGGTTGGCTTTGCGCCCGGTCCGTTGTTTTCCGCAACAGGCAAATACAGAAACTGTTTTCGTTTGAACTTCAGTGAACAAAATACAGAGCGACGGGAAGCAGCCATCAAGACATTAGCCAAAATCATTAAAGAGACTCTTGCAGAAAAGAGCTTGCAAAAATAACAGCGGATTTTTCTTGTTAAATCCACTTCGGTGTAGAGATCAAACCTTCTGGTATTGATTCTCTACTTTGTTTTCACTCTTTTAATATTGATCAAGATTGGACTGCCCGTCATAGGATCAGGAATTAAATCGCATTCAATGCCATAAAGTTCTAAAACAAGCTCTTTCGTCATAATGGTTTTTGGACAACCTTGGGTAATAATCTTGCCATCTTTCATTGCAATAACATGGTCAGCGTAACGGCATGCGCTCGCCAAATCATGTACCACCATTGCAATGGTTTTGCCTTCTTCAGACAGCTCTTTGATCAGCTCAAACACTTCGATTTGATGCCCTAAATCCAACGCAGAGGTTGGTTCATCCAATAGCAACAATGGCGTTTCTTGAGCTATCGACATGGCAATCCAAGCTCTCTGACGTTGACCTCCAGACAAGGTGTCCAAAAGGCGGTTTCCTAAGTCACTTAAATCCGCTGCATTTAATGCATAATCAATGGCTTCTTGATCACCCATCATCCATTGCTTCATCGCACTATGATGAGGGTGACGACCAAATCGAATCAGTTCTGTCACTGTGATGCCATCAGGCGCTATGGTATCTTGCGGCAACAAGGCCAAACGGCGAGCCACTTCTTTCGATGGTAATTTATGAATGTCTTTACCATCCAACAGAACCGCACCAGTACTTGACAGATGAATACGCGACAAACCATTTAACAAGGTGGACTTACCACAACCATTTGGCCCAACAATGGCCGTTACTTTCCCACTTGGTAAAGCAACATCTAAATTTTCAATGATGGTGGTTTTAGCGTGCTTTAAGGTCAAATTTTCTGCACTTAAAGGGACTGTTTTAACATTGTCCGACAATGATGACTGAGTCACGAAATACCTATCCTTTTTATCAAATCTAGGGCGAATATCATTTACAAAGTGTGCTTGGAGCCTTGGCGAACCAAGATCCAAATCAAGTAAGGTCCACCAACAATAGAAGTCACTATTCCCACAGGCAATTCGATGGGCGATAAAATCGTCCGTCCGACCAAATCAGCAACCACCATAATTAAACCACCCGCTAATGCAGAGCCAATAAGCGGAATCCCACGATAACGGGCAAAGACTCTGGCCATTTCAGGGCCAATCAAGGCGATCAAACCAACTGGGCCAGCAACCGCAACGGCCAGCCCTGTTAATAAAACCGACAGGCTCAAGGCCACAACACGTAGCATTTTCATGTTGCTGCCTAAGCTAGTTACCACCGCATCGGAAAATGACATAAGCGAGAAGAAATGTGTGAGCAATAAGCAGCTGACCAGGCTTATTAATAACCCAACGCCCAAAATACTGACCATCAAACCAGAGCGAGCACTTAAGCTTCCTACTGTCCAAGGATAAGCCTCATTTGCCGTATCTATTGCCACTTGGCTTAATAATAACTGCGTCACTGCTCCAGCAATGGCGCCAATGCCAATACCAGCAACAATAAAACGATAACCCCTTGTGCCACTGCTTCCAGCTAAACCAAAAGCCAACGCCGTCGCCGTGGCCGCACCAGCTAGTGCCATCGCTGACGGTGCAAGTGAAATCCCCACACCAACGATAGATGAAACCGCAAACGCCATCGCAGCATTATCGATACCAATAATACCTGGTGTCGCCAACCTATTACGCGCCAAGGTTTGCATTAAGCAACCAGCCAGACTGAATGCCGCTCCGGTATACACGCCTGCCAGTAATCGCGGTAGGCGTAAATCCTGAACAACAAACTGACTCATTACATCGCCTTCCCCAAATAAGGCTTTCACCACTTCCAAAGGTGCTAAAACCACAGTTCCAATCGCCAACGAAGCCACACAAGCCATGATAAGCAAACCACACAGAAGAAGATTTCGAGACACAGCCGCTCGGTCAACCAAGCAAGCATAGTTGGCCACTGAAAGGCACCAATAGCCTTCAGGTGCGGATGCTTTTAAATCGTGAGGCTTTATCATAATGTTGGTAACCGTTGAGAACGGACAATAGCCAATAAAACAGGCGCGCCCACAATGGCCGTTAGCACTCCTAAAGGCATTTCGGCAGGTTGTGCAATCAGCCTTGAAAAGACATCCGCACTGATGATCATCACAGGCCCTAAAGGCAAACAAAGCCACAAGGTTCGGCGAATATCTGCGCCGACTAAAGCTCGTGCTGCAAATGGCACGACCAAACCGACAAAAATCACTGGCCCAGCAATGGCCGTCGCCGCGCCAACCAATAAAGCAACAGCAAACACAACAATCAAACGAATCCGGCTCGGTTTATAACCCAAGCCAATGGCCACTCTTTCACCCAATGCGAGAGACGCTAAAGGTCTCGCGACATAAAGCACACAGCACAAAGCAATCAACAAGGAAGGCAGTAAAGTTACGAGTTGATCAAGATGACGGCCAGCCACACTGCCCGTTACCCAGAAGCGAATTTCGTCAGCGGCTTTTTCATTGTAAAGCAAGAGGATAGAAGTCATGGCGGTTAGCAAGCTAGTTAAAGCCGCACCGGCTAACACTAAGCGAATAGGATCATTTCTCTGACCTTGCATTTGCGCCACACCAATGACACAAAAGCAGCCAATTAAGGCGCCAATTTGTGCAAGTTCAACCGGTAAAGTGGCAATACTCATTCCGAGCGATAGAGCAACCGCCACAGCAAATGCACTGCCCGCACTGACGCCAAGCAAGCCCGGCTCAGCTAATGGGTTACGAGCCACCGCCTGCATCAAGGCGCCAGCCACACCTAAACAAAGCCCTGCAACCAAACCCACTAAAGTACGAGGAAGTCGTAATTCATAAATAACAAAATGTGCGTCATCACTGCCGTTTCCAAGCAAGGCTTGAATTGCCAACCTAGGACCAATTTCACCTGCACCAAACAGCAGGCTACAGACACAGCAAAGTGCCAGCAGTAAAACGGCTGGCACTAATACACTTACTATGGATCTTTGCGCGGGCGCTGAATTAAACCAAAGGGTCATTATTAATGAAGTTTATGGTCAAGCACGCTTTGGATATCATCTAGAATCGCTTGCGCTGCAATCGGACCAGTCGCACTTGTCCAAAGCTGTCCATGAACTGGAATGACGTGACCTTTTTTCGCCACTTCTAAGCGAGCAAAAGCAGGTGATTTTTCAGCCGCAGCCAATGCATCTCTTGCTTCATCGTCTAATGTCGCCATAAAGATCCATTCATTATCAATGCTAGGAAGGTTTTCTAGACTTAAAGGGCTGCTGTGTGGACGACCCGCTTTCACCAAACCTGCGTCAGTCACATCAAAACCAGTTTGAGCAAGAATCGCATTTGAGAAGAATTTTGGCGTTAAGATAACCGCGCCTTGAGGCATCCAACGCAACAAAGAAGCACCACGTTGATCCGCAGGAATCTTCGCTTCCACCATTTGCTTCATGCTGGCAATACGGTCATTAACTTTAGCAATAATGTCTTCTGCCAATTGTTCACGGTTTAACGCTTTTGCGTAAAAGCGAAACTCATTAATCCAAGTATCTGGCTCAATACCACCTTCTACAGGCACTAGAGTAGGTGCAATTCTAGACAACAAGTCATACTGCTCTTTTGGCAAGTAATATGGCGCTAAAATCACATCAGGACGCTGAGCAACAACCGCTTCAATGTTCAATTCTCGCATGCTGCCCACTAGTGGAACATCTTTGGCGATCTCTTGAATGTAGCTTGCAACACCATCACCGCCACGAGTTGAAATGGCGCCAACAGGCTTAAAACCCAAAGCGAAAGCGCCGTCTAAGCCACCTTCGTATACAGTCACAATACGTTTAGGCTCATCTTTAACAACCACATCACCGAACTTTGTCGCTACCGTAATATCTGCAGCATACAAGTTAAGAGCACACAATAAACCAAAAGCAACACAACCTAATTTTCGAGATAAAGACATAAAAAATCCCTTATTTTCAGCATCTAAAATGAATGAATTAAAGCTTCGTAGCGGTTCGAATAGGCGAGCTATTCTATGTAAAAAACAAACAAATGCAAATGATAACACTTATCGTTGATAACCTATGAGCTCAATATATCAATACACCACTCCTACACACTTTGTTTATACTGGTTTCATTATGTAAAGAAGTGAAAATTTTATTTAATGAACTAAACAGAAAATACGATACTCTGAGTAGAGCAAAATGTAATATCTGAACAACTAAATTGATCAGAAAGCATATCAAATTGATTGTTTTGCATAATAAATCGCGTTGTTGAACTCAATATATTTACTTATTTTCATTAGGATTCATTGAATGATGAACAGGCCGTTTCGCAATACTGGAGTACTTTGCCTTAGTTTATTTTTGGCAGCGTGTAGCAGCACAGGTAGTAACTCAGAAAACCGCCAAAACTATGCCGAATTAGCTCAAAGTGAGTTCGATACCGTAAGCGAGCAAAAATCCGCTCAATGGCAAGATCTCGATAAAGTGGCTCCTGTAAGTTACTTAACCGATTTAATTCAAGACTCTCAATTAGATGCTCTCATTCAACAGGCTCTTGAGGCGAACCCTAGCCTTCAACAAACTCAACTCACTTTACAAGCCAGCTTGTGGGATATTAAAAGCCAACATGGTGATTCCTTACCAAGTGTTGAAGCAGGCTTTTCCGCAGATAAAACTGAAGGCGACAACATCAGTTACGATGCCGACCTAAAAATCAGCTGGGAATTGGATCTTTGGCAAAAGCTCGCTAATTCAGAAGAAGCCTCTACCAAGGCTCTAGCCAGCGACGAAGCGCTTTATCAAGCGAGCCGTGACACATTGGTAGCAAATGTCATTAAGTCTTGGCTTGCTATCACAGCCAAACAACACGCCATAGACATTGAACAAAAACGTTTAACCCTGTTAGAAGCAAACGAATTACTGATTCAAAAACGTTTCAAAAATGGTCTTGGTGACCTAGAAGAACTGGATGCAGCTCGCACATCCACCTCACAATCAAGATCAGACCTAGTGGAATATCAAGAAGAACTCGCCATTGAAATGCGTACTTTACAGCTGTATTTAGGAAGTGCGGATTCGCTCAACTTTGTCGCCAATGCAGATTATCCTGACGTCAATTTATCTTTCAGCAACTTACCAGAGCAAGCTCTACAACGTCGCCCTGATTTAAAAGCCGCTTATCTAGACATTGAAGCCGCAGACTTAAATACCTCTGTGGCTTACAAAGACATGCTACCGAGTATTAGCCTCAGCGCCACATTAAGCGAAACCGCTGCCTCACCAACGGGCGCCCTGTTCGGCTCACCTATTTGGACTTTATTAGCGCAATTGACTCAGCCGCTGTATCAAGGTGGTCAATTAAAAGCCGCAGCAGAAGTAGCAAAATTAGAAACGGCGCAAGCCTTTCAAGCCTACCGTGAAACCTTATTAACTGCCGTAAACGAAGTTGAAAACACATTGGGACAGGAGAAAGTCTTGTCTCTACAGACACAACATATTCGCGATGCTTTAAACAGCTCAAAGAAAAACCTCAGTCAGTATGAGAAAAAATACCGCTCAGGTCTTGTGGAAATCAGTGACCTGATTGATGTGCAAACCACTACCTTTGATCTGGAAGCACAATTAGACGACATCATATATCAACATTTATCAAACCGAGTCGATTTAGGGCTCGCATTAGGGCTTGGAGTAAACGAAGAATGAAACGCCTTTCACTATGGATCACCTTAATATTGGCCCTAATTTCGATTGTTGGAGTGTATTTCTACATTACCAGCGCGGTTGAAGCTCAAAACAACAAGGTACGAAAAGCTCGCCCAGAAGCGCCAGAGCAAGCCTTGCAAATAACCGTCATGGATGCCGAAATAGGTACTTATGCTTCTTCAATAAATACATCTGGTTTGGTTGAACCAAGATACTCCCTAACATTAACCAACCAAGTGAGCGGTGAAGTAACACAAATATCGAACCAATTTGAGTCAGGCCAAGTCATCAAAAAAGGCCACCTTTTGGCGACTCTTAAAAACACCGAATTAAACAGTGATGTGGCAAGCGCGAAAAACACATTAGCCAGCGCGGAACTCGCACTAAAAGAAGAAATACGCCAAGGCGAGCAAGCCAGAGCAGAATGGGAAGCATCTGGTTTTGATGAAGCACCAGACTCTGACCTTGTACTACGAGAACCACAACTTGCCGCAGCCCAAGCAGAGTATGACGCTGCCAAAGCCGAATTAGAAAACGCGCAAAACGATTTGAAAAACACCAAGCTTATTGCCCCTTTTGATGCTCTGGTTGTAGAGCGTTCGATCTCGCCTGGTTCTTATCTCAGCAGCGGAGACGAAGTAGGCACACTTTACAGTATTGATCGTGCTGAAATTCAAGTCGATCTATCAAGCAGTGATTGGCTCAAGTTACCAGACGTCCAAACTCTGCTTACCTCTAATTGGCCAGTGACCATCAGCAGCGTCGATGACAACGCTACTTGGCAAGGGAAAATACTCAGTGTTGGCCTGCACATTGATGAATCAACACGCATGCGCAGCCTCATTATTAGTTTAGACAAGCCATTGGAACAAACACCTCAGCTGATTCCTGGCTCTTTTGTTGGCATCACGCTACAAGGCAAACAGCTTGAAAACTTATGGCGTTTACCGAACACAGCCTTAAGCCAAAAAAGCGAAATATGGTATCTGGACGAAGACAAGCGCTTGAGCGCCTTTGAAACAACACCTCGTTTTGTGGATTCAAACTACGTTTATATTCAAGTTCCAGAAAGCATGAGAGAAGGAACTTACCAAGTACTCGTGCAGCCTTACAACAGCTACATCAAAGGCACGCTAGTTGATCCGATTAAAGCACCAACAAAAACCACAAACGCAGCAGCAAAGGGCAATAATCCATGAGCCCTATCGACCAACACAAAGGCATTATTCCTTGGTTTGCGAACAACCCAGTTGCTGCGAACTTATTGCTAATCCTGATGATCACATTGGGTGTGATCAATATGGGTTCCATCAACAAAGAAGCGTTTCCTAGCTTATCGCCTAACAGGGTTTCGATTTCCGTCAGTAACGACAGTGGTTCCGCCAAAGAAAACGAGGAAGGCATTGCCATTCCTATCGAGCAAGCGTTACAAGGCACGTCTGGCATTAAAAACATCACCACCTCGTCAACCTCAAGCTCAACCGGTGTGAGCATCGAAATGATCGATGGATATGACATCGATGTTTTAAAAGAAGATGTTGAAGACGAAATTAACCAAATTACCTCTTTCCCAGACGACGCTGACCCTGTGGTTGTTAGCAAGGCAGTTCGTGAAGAACACTCCATCTGGATTCAACTTTATGGGGACGCCGATCGTCGTACTTTGCAAAAGCTAACCGACGAACTGGAATCAGACCTGCTCGCCAGTGAAGACATAAGTGCTACTTCTATCACAGGTTGGTTAGACCCAACCATGATGGTTGAAGTGGATAGGAATAAGCTCGAAGCCTACGGCCTGACACTAACAGACATCGCCACCGCGATTAATGCAGAGTCTTCTACAGCGAAAGTCGCAACGCTACGCAATGAGGATATCTACCTAAGCATCAGTGCGTCTGAGCAGGCCTATATCAAAAGCCAATTCCTGCAAATTCCAGTCAGAACCAACGAAAATGGCGGTAAGCTTTTACTCAGTGATATTGCCAATATTCGCGACGTTTTTGACGAAGACGAGTTTGTCTTGTCTCGCTTCAACCGTCAGAACAGTTTGGCTATTCAAGTACTCACCAAAGGCACCAGCGATATATCCAATTCGGTTATTGCTGCAAAAGCCGTCATTCAAGATTGGCAAGACAGCGGCCGCTTACCTCCAAATGTGAGTTTAGATACTTGGTACGATCGCAGTGAATCCATTAACCAGCGCTTAGAGCTCATGGTCGAAAACGCGGTGACAGGCGTGTTCCTAGTCTTTGTACTGCTAGCCATTTTCCTAAACATCACAGTGGCATTTTGGGTTGCCATGGGTTTACCGTTTATCTTTTTCGGCACCCTCTTTTTCATGGGAACGGAAAGCATCGGCTTAACCTTGAACATGTTCACCACCTTCGGCTTTATCATGGCCTTAGGGATAGTGGTGGATGACGCCGTAGTGGTCGGGGAAAGTATTTATACGGTGCGATCCAAAGAAGGCGATACGCTCGGCAGCACCATCAAAGGCACCATGATTGTGGCGGTGCCGACTCTGTTCGGTGTATTTACGACAGTGGCGGCTTTTTGGGCGCTATCCAATATTGAAGGACGTTTAGGGCAACTTTATTCTCAATTCGCCATTGTTGTTGCGATTTGTCTTGTGTTGTCTGTGATTGAATCAAAAGTCATTCTACCGGCTCACTTGGCTCATATTAATACGCGTAAATCCACTCGTACTAATCCAATAGCAAAAGGTTGGGCCTTGGTTCAAAGAGGTGCGGATAACGGCTTACAATGGTTCAGTGATCGCATTTATAAGCCAAGCATCGACATAGCACTAAACCACAGATATGCGATCTGTATTTTCTTCTTTGCGGTTTTCCTATTGGTGATGTCCATGCCGTTCACTGGCGCTATTCGTATTAGTTTCTTCCCCCAAATTCCGGGTGACACTGTACGAGGCAGTCTCACTATGTACAACGATGTGAGTTACGGTCAAACCAGCCGCGTCTTGTTAACCTTAGAAGAAGCGGCTTACAAAGCGGATATTGCCCTACGAAGCGATACTGGTGAACGCCGCCGTCCACCAAGACCAGATGCCGAAGGTGGCGACAATACAGCTAAACCCAAAGCAGAAGCTGGCAATCGCCCAGCAATGAAGAAACCACCAGAGCCCAAAGGTGATGTGGCAATTCAAAACATTCAGGTAACGTCCAGCGATGAGCAATCCGGCAATATTCGGATCGAACTCGTCACTGATCGACCTTACACCTCTGCGCAATTTGCGGCTAAGTGGCAAGAACTGTCTGGCATGCCAGAAGGCGTGAAAAACCTAAGAATTCGAAGCGCACGAGAAACCGTTGACGCATTAAGAATAGAACTAAGAGGCAATGATTCCAGCGTGTTAAACGGCGCTATGGATGAATTATTAAAACAGCTAGAAACCTTACCCGCTGTCACAGGTATTGAGCAAAATACAGAACTGACTGAATCTCGAATGGTATTAAGGCTCACCGAACAGGGTCGTTTGTTAGGCTTATCCACCAGCGATCTTGCCTCTCAAGTGTCGACCAATTTCGACGGTCAAGTGGTGCAGGAATATCAACGAGACAATGCCGAAGTGGAAGTACGTTTGGGTTATCCTAACGACCAGCAAGAATCCCCTTCTGCTGTTATGAACACTAAAATCACACTGGACGATGGCACGCGCATTCCTTTGTCTTCTGTGGCGACTTTATTCCAAGAAGCAGCAGAAACCACGATTGTTCGGATTGATGGCAAACGCTCTTTGTATTTATCTGCCGAGGTGGATAAAGACGAAATGTCTTCAACTGAGGTTGTCGAATATTTAGAGAAAGCGGTAGTGCCACAAATGGAACGCCAGTTCTCAGGTGTGTCTGTGTATTTCTCTGGTGAAGCGGAACAAAGAGCCGAAACTCAGTCGTCCATGTCTGAAATGTTCCTTATTGCCTTGTTAATCATTTATGGTTTACTGGCAATTCCGTTGAAGTCTTACAGTCAGCCGCTGATCATCATGATGGCGATTCCATTCGGTATTATCGGTGCTTTGCTTGGTCATTGGATGAACGACTTAACGTTGGGCATTTTCTCTCTGAACGGCATTCTTGCTCTCAGCGGTGTGGTGGTAAACGATAGCTTGTTACTTGTGTCACGTTTTAACGATCTGCGCCATGAAACCGATCATGTTAAAAAGGCCATAAGCTTGGCTTGTCGTAGTCGATTACGTGCCGTTCTGTTGACGTCTTTCACCACTTTCGCCGGTTTGATTCCTATTCTTTGGGAAACCTCAAGACAAGCGCAAATGTTGATTCCAGCTGCCGTGTCCTTGGCATACGGCATCATGTTCGCAACCGTCATTACCTTGGTGTTGATCCCAGTGCTTCTTATGATCAAAGAAGACATACATAACCTGATTGCTAAGATCAAAAAGAACCCTAGTGATGATTCTGATATCAGCAACCAACAAGCTACAACGCTTTAGGTTAGCTCAGGCTAAATAAGCACACGCTTAGCAACATCATAAAAAAGGCCCTTCCAACGTAAGTTGAAAGGGCCTTTCTATTTATTTATCGATCAACAAGGGCCAAACAAAACAGCCCAATAATGAAAAATCGAATTATTCTTGAACATCCATGTATTTAGATGCCCAAACGCGGTTATCTTCCAAAGTAGAATAACGCGTTGAAAGTTCAGAAGCGTTCAAAGTACCTTCTGCGATGCCACGTTGTTCACGCAAGCAATCGTAAGTTGCTTTGATCGCAGCGAAGTACGCCGCATGACCATTAACAACAATACGAACACCGTTTGCAGCAAGGCGAGCACGGTCACGCAATTCTGGGTTATCGTACGCAACCAGCATAATCGGAATAGAAATATGCTGAGCAATTTCTTCCAAGTGAGCGAAATCTCGAATACCCACCATGCAAATGCCGTCTACACCAACAGCTTGATAAGCTTTTACACGTTGGATGGTTTCTTCTGTGCTCAATTGACCTGCATTTGTACGTGCGATAATGCTCATCACAGGATCAATACGCGCTTCAATTGCTGCTTTTAATTTACCAACCGCCTCTTCAACTGGAATCAAATCCGTCGATTTATGGCCGTATTTTGCTGGCAATAAAGTATCTTCAATTGTTAACGCCGCAACACCCGCTCTTTCCAACTCAGTAATGGTACGCATCACATTCAATGCGTTACCGTAACCATGATCGGCATCGGCAATAATAGGCAAACGTGCAACTCGACCAATACGTGTTGCTTGCTCAGTGAATTCACTCAATGTAATCAATGCGAAATCCGGTGCCGCTAAAACCTGAAGCGAAGCGACAGAACCACCTAAAATACCTACTTCAAAACCAAGATCTGCTGCAATACGAGCAGACATAGGATCAAAAGTAGATGCCGTGTAATAACATTGCTCGCTCGCTAAGAGTGCTCGAAAGTCATTACGTAAATCATGTTGAGATGGTGTTGCCATAAAGAAACCTCTAATAAAGCTATAAAATTAAATTCTGTAAATATGCGCAGATTATACTCGTCTTGGTATTTTGCGTCTTTACACTTTGCCCCTTTATTTAGATTTACTCTGTAAATAATATTTTTAATTGTAACGGTTCATTTTTATCAAAATCTTTACAATAAATTTAAAAATCTACATTCTTTCCAAAAACCAAAATCGACTTATCTTTTTCTATCATAAACCTACGCTTTTTTATGATTTTCTTTCCTTTGTTTCTGGTTCCAAGCGTTTTTCTGAGGAATTAAAGCCAAGTAAGCAACAGCAAAAAAGTACAACTCAGATTCTCATAAAAACAGGTCGTTTTTTAACCACTTCATTCCGTGACAGCCACCAGCCTTGCATATAGAATGCCTGCCATTGCTCGTCCGTAGCACACCCAACCTACCTAATTATGACTTTACCTAAATGAAGGCACACAAATGAACGCTTGGTATCTCATCTGTTTTTTATCAGCTTTGGCGGTTTTTATCGCCTTTACCAACCAATTTATCTTAAAGATGCAAACCACAATCGCCATTACAACTGGCTCGGTGGTGATCTCTTTACTATTAATCATTGCTGTAAAAATGCTAGGGGATGAAACCGCCCTTTTTATTACTCAGGTCGTCGGTGGCATTGATTTTAACCAGTTGCTTCTTAAAGGCATGTTAGGCTTTTTGCTGTTTGCTGGCGCACTGGAAATCGATCTAACCGCCTTAAGAAAACAACGCTGGGAAATCACCATCTTGGTGCTGTTTTCCACTCTGGTTTCCACCTTCTTAGTCGGCTATTTAAGCTATTACCTGTTTGCACTGTTTAACTTCCCAATCCCATTTATTTACTGCTTGTTGTTCGGTGCTTTAATCAGCCCAACAGACCCTATCGCTGTCTTGGCGATTATCAAGCAAATGAGCGCGCCACAAGGCATTTCCATTCAAGTGGAAGGAGAGTCTCTCTTTAATGACGGTGTCGGCTTGGTTATCTTCACAACTATTTTCGCCGTGGCTTTTTACGGTACAGAAGCCAACTTCCATGACGTTGCGGAGCTGTTTTTGACTGACGCTATTGGTGGCATTTTATTCGGCCTCGCTATCGCGCTACTGGGTCACTTCACTATCATCAACTGTAAAGACGTCAACACTCGTTTGCTGGTTACCTTAACCATTCCTTCTGCTGGTTTTGCCTTAGCCAATATCTGGGAGATTTCAGGCGCATTAGCCATGGTGACAAGCGGTATTTTGCTCGGCAACATCACTCGTGAAAAAGCTTCTAAACGACGCGGCCCAGAAGGCACTCGTTATGTAAAAGACTTCTGGCATGCCACTGACAGCTTCTTAAATGCCCTACTTTTCCTGATCATAGGCATGCTCATTGTTGCTATGCCATTAAGTTGGGAGGTCATCGGCTTAGGTTTGCTTATGGTTCCTGTGGTTTTATTCGCACGTTTTATCAGTGTTGGCAGCCCGTATTTAGTGTTCAAGCGCTACCGCAGTTACGACAAACACTCTGTGAAAATTCTGACTTGGGGCGGTTTAAGAGGAGGTCTTGCTTTGGCAATGGCAGCCGCGATTCCATCCGATAAAGTCTTCATTCAAGGTTTGGATATTCATGACATCATGGTCATCATCACTTATGTTGTCGTTATCTTCTCTATCATTGTTCAGGGCTTAACTATTTCCCCTTTGATACAGAAAAGCATTCAAGCAGCGGAAGAGAAAGCCAACTTAGAATCCCAAGGGAAATAGCCCTTTTCTCTTTCACATCACACAGTAAAAAGGGGAGCTAAATAGCTCCCCTTTTTACTATTGTCTCGCCCGCAAACGCTAATAATCAATATCAGCAACAAGTAAGATTAATTTAATGCCGCAGACAAGAATTGTTGTAGACGCTCACTTTTAGGATGATCAAATACTTGATCCGGTGAACCTTGCTCTTCAATTTTACCCTGATGTAAAAAGACAACATGATTTGCGACGTTACGTGCAAAGCTCATTTCATGTGTTACAACAATCATGGTCGTTCCTTCTTCTGCCAGTTGTTGCATAATCTTCAACACTTCGCCCACCAGCTCAGGGTCTAAGGCCGAAGTCGGCTCATCAAAAAGTATCACTTCAGGCTCCATTGCAAGTGCTCTAGCAATGGACACGCGCTGCTGCTGGCCACCTGAAAGTTGTGATGGATAACGCGCCTGCATTTTTTCATCAATGCCTACTTTTCTTAAATAACCAATCGCCCTTTCTTTAGCTTCTTGCTTATTCACTCCCAAGACTTCAATCGGGGCTATCATCACATTTTCCAGCACACTCATATGACTCCAAAGATTAAAGTGCTGAAATACCATGGTAAGTTTTGTTCTCAGTGATTGCAGTTGTTTTTTATCAAATACCTTCAGCTGACCATCTGAGTCTCGCACCATATTGATAAACTTCCCTCCAATATGGATACTTCCCTCTGAGGGTTTTTCAAGGAAGTTTAAACAACGTAAAAATGTACTTTTACCCGAGCCAGAAGAGCCAATGATGCTAATCACATCACCAGCTTTGGCCTTTAAAGAAATGCCTTTAATGACCTCATTATCACCGTATTTTTTATGCAACTCTGTTACGGCTAACTTTGTATTTTCTAAGCTCACTTGAATACCTCGGATGATAATGCTCGCGTTGTAATCTGTTTTTCTATCAAGACTCAATTATGGAAAAGTCACATAAGCATGGAAGAACAAAAAATGATTAAGAAGGCAACTCTACTTTTTTGCTAATGAAGCGAAAGCCACGGCTCAAAAGCCATGCAAGGAGTAAATAGAAAGCACCTGCAATAATTAACACTTCAAAAGGCGCATAGGTTTTCGCAGCGAAGCTCTTCGCGATACCCGTCATGTCCATCAGCGTAACCGTGCTAACAATTGAAGTGGCCTTAAGCACCAAAATCGCTTCATTACCAATAACAGGTAAGATGTTTCGGTAAGCTTGAGGCAAAATGATTTTTCTGTAGATGATGAAATTCGATAGGCCCACAGCCATTGCCGCTTCATGCTGCCCTTTCGAAATGTCTTTGATTGCCCCTCGAACAACTTCACATGTATAGGCTGCAGAATTTAATCCGATGGCTAAAATAGCGGCGTACATAGGCTCACGTAACACAGGCCAAAAAAAGCTTTCTTGAATGAAAGGCACGCTTGCTAACCCATAATAAATAATAAAAAGTTGAATCAGTAATGGGCTTCCTCGCTCAATAAAAACAAAAGCTCCTGATAACTTACGATAAAATTTATTTGAACAATCTCTTAATAGCGCTAATGGTAAAGCCACAATTTGCCCTAATACAAAGGACGCAACAGTGAGCAATACCGTCATCCAAAGCCCATTTAGAACCACTGGAAATGCACGAGTGAATAATTCAGCTGACATCATTTACCCTCTCCCTAACTGAGAACCAAGCTGCATGCGGTTAATAATGACTTGGGATACATAGGATATAAATAAATAGAAAGCCGCAGCGACAACATAGAAAAGTAAGTGCTGTTGAGTAGATCCAGCAGCAACAACGGTGACACGCATTAACTCCTCAAGACCAATAACAGACACCAAAGCGCTTTCTTTTAAACTAACCAGCCATTGGTTTGCCATTCCCGGCGCAGCACGCCGAATTGCTTGAGGTAACACAATGAAACGAAATATCTGAATTTGAGAGAAACCATAGGCATAAGATGCTTCCCATTGCCCCTTATCAAGGCTCAATAACGCGGCTCTTAATATTTCAGTCAAATACGCACTGGCAACAATGGCCAACGCACAAATGCCAGCCGCCAATGCGCTTACCTCAAAATAACTCCCTGAGATATTCGTTAGCAGAACCGTGCCGCCATAGTAAAAGAAAAAGATAATTAAGAGTTCAGGCAATCCTCGAAATGTATCAACGTATATTTTGATCAAAAACCGAACATAATGAGGCCCATATATGGAAAGTGGCGCCATGAATAGTGCAATCACAAGCCCAATAGCAAAGCTTGAGATTGAAACTTCAAGTGTGATCAAAGCACCTTCTAATAAGGTTAGAAGATAAGGTTGAAGAAATGTTAACGTATTCATGACGCAGGCCTTTTTAATCTACATGTTAATTATAAAAAGTGAGCTTATTGCGCACTCAAATCATAACCAAACGTAGCGTTCGAAAGGCGAACAATCGTTCCGTCTTCCATCATGGCTTTCAGTGCTTCATCAACACGTGCTTTAAGCTCCGCATTGCCTTTACGAATCACAATACCCTGACCACGACCCAATTCAGAAAAATCACCACCTTTTAATAGAGGGCCTACATATTTAAAATCCGTTGGGTTTTCACCGACTAAGCCATCCCAAGCGCTACGCTGAGTGAAGCCAGCATCAATTCGTTTGGCTTTGATATCAGTAAGGATTTGCTCTGGGCGCTCATAAACTCGCACTTGAGCACTAGGAATATGGTTAATAACAACTTGTTCTTGGGTGGTACCAGATTGAACACCGACTTTCTTTCCATCAAGAAAAGCTAACAACTTAGTTGTGTCGATATCAGACTCAACTGTGTTACTAGAAGAGATAATAAAGCTCGATGGAGAATCAGCATACGCAATGGAGAAATCAACATTCTTTTCACGCTCAGCATTAATAGATAAAGCCGCCAATACTAAATCGAATTTACCAATGGCCAAACCAGGTAATAAACCATCAAAATTTTGGTTTACCCATACACATTCAGCACCAATTCGAGCACAAACTTCATCACCAATATCACGGTCAAAACCAACAATTTCACCAGCACTGTCAACGGATTCCCAAGGTGGGTAGTCCGCGCTCGTACCTATTCTAAGAGTCTCAGCAGACGCAGAAACACTAAATGTCAGTAAAGCTGTCGTAAGTAAAGTATTAATACGCATAATTGTTCCTTATGTAATTGATTTTTGTGTTTTGAACCTTTTTACCCTTATGCAAATAAGAGTGTATTCAAATGAATCTGCTCATGATTTTTATTTCAATGCATAGATAGGTTCATTTATGCATTCCTTATTTTTATGGTTAGAGCAGATAACATGCCAGAAAACTAAAACGGTAAAAGTAAACTTTAATTCCTTAAGAATTGGTTTTTAATCCAAAATCACGCGGATAATTAAAATAAAATTCACCATTGGATAACATTTTTGCACAAAGTACGGAGAATACTTTGTTTCTAACTGAACGCTTTTTCCTCCACAAATCACTAAAAAATTAACGCACTATAAATGTGCTGTTAATGCACTAAATATAGTATTCCCCTCATCAGATTAACGAGAGACTTCAACCATTAGCCTCTCTCTAACGAAAAGTATTCAAGGCTCTAACGCCATTAACTATGGTCTGTTGCTCTTTCGAAAAGGATAAACGCAGCAACTTGTTGTCCGTGCCGTCGCTGTAGAATGCAGATAATGGAATCGTTGCAACGCCATGCTTGCAGATTAATTGCTTAACCACTTCTGAATCACTCTCTTGCGTTAAATGCCCATAATGAATCAGCATAAAAAACGAACCAGAACTAGGTAAGACTTCAAAAGGCCCCGAGGCCAATTCCTGAATCATCAAGTCTCGTTTGCTCTGGTAAAAATCCGATAGACCAAGGTAAGTGTTTGAGTCTTTCATATGCTCGCTGAAAGCGTATTGCATCGGAGTGTCTGCAGAGAACATCATAAACTGATGAATTTTTACAATTTCATTCATAATGGCAGCCGGAGCAACACAACACCCCACTCTCCAGCCAGTAACATGGAAAGTCTTACCAAAAGACGTCACCACCACACTGCGTGCAGCCAATTCTTTGTGACCGGATACACTCAAATGCTGTTTACCGTCGAAAATAACATGCTCATACACCTCATCAGAAAGAACAATAATATCGGTATCTCTAATGAGTTCTGCCAATGTGTCCAAATCCGCTTGGCTCATCACACTGCCAGATGGATTGTGTGGTGAATTTAAAATGATCATTTTTGTCTTAAGCGTTAATGTGCTTTTAACCAGATCCCAATCAATTTTAAATTCCGGCACGGTCAGCTTAAGACCAACAGCCTTCGCACCTTGCAATCGAACAATCGGAGCGTAGCTGTCAAAACATGGCTCGAAGTAGATGACTTCGTCTCCAGGTTTCACTAATGAAGATATGGCGGAATACAACGCCTGACTTGCACTTCCCGTAATTAAGACTTCTTCGTCAGGATCATAATTTTGATTA
Source organism: Marinomonas algae (assembly GCF_047525555.1). Classification (NCBI taxonomy): domain Bacteria; kingdom Pseudomonadati; phylum Pseudomonadota; class Gammaproteobacteria; order Oceanospirillales; family Oceanospirillaceae; genus Marinomonas; species Marinomonas algae. The sequence continues at coordinate 215,809 of NZ_JBLIXK010000002.1, forward strand.
TGCAAGCTTTTGATTTTTAGTGATATTTGTTCTTTCAGACTCGGCAAACCAGTCATAGGTGCATACTGGTTATGATTCGCCTGCATCGCTAATTCAACTTGTCTACGCAGGTCTTCAGAACAAGGAAAATCAGGTGATCCTTGAGACAAATTAATCGCATTAAATTCACTAGCAAGCTGACCAATAACACTAAATATCGTGGTACCAACACCATCTAACTTAGATACAGGACTAACCGGCGAAGTAATCATAATAAATCCTAATACAGGTAAAAATTTATACTTCTATTAAATAAGATATTATTGGTGACAACTAACTAAGTTTTGTCATAATAGCCATGAGAAAAACACATAGCTAAATAATGAGATCAACTTTATGGCACATGGAACTCCTCCTTTTAATGCCTTATATACTTTTATTATCACGGCAAAACACCTCAACCTCACCCATGCTGCAAATGAGTTATTTGTCACGCAAGGCGCTGTCAGTCGCCAAATTGCGTCATTGGAATCATACCTTGGATTCAAGGTTTTTCTTCGCCATGCGAGAGGCCTGAGCCTGACAGCAAAAGGCACTGAAATCCTGCCGAACATTAAAGCCGCTTACCAGCAGATCTTAGACACGACAAAACTGGCGATGGAATCCAACGGGGAAATAAAATTAAAAGCGACAACCTGTTCGACACGTTGGTTGATTCCGCATCTCGTCAAACTTCAAAATAACCACCCTGAATCGAATGTTATTTTAACCGTCTGCACAGAACACGAAGTGGATTTTGGAAAGGAAAACTTTGATGCCGCCATCATCTACACAGAAAACCCAAAAAGCTTTGTAGACAAAGCCGCCAAAACAAATGCATTAACAATAAAGCTATTTGATGAGCGACTTTGTCCTGTGATCGCTCCAAGCTTAATGGAAACCAGCAAACATTTTGATATTAACAACTGCACTTTTCTTCACCCAACTGAAGATAAAAAAGATTGGCAATTGTGGATAGATGAAAACAAGCAAGATGGCATCACCATGATGAAAAACCAACACTTTGAAACCATGGACCTCGCTATCAGCGCGGCCATTCAAGGGTTAGGAGTGACCATTGCAGACTTAAGTCTGGTGCAAGAAGATATCCGCATGAATCGACTGCAAAAAACAATGGATCACGATGTGCTGACAGGTGCGAGTTATTACCTAGTATTCAACCCTCTACAAATCATGACACCAGCGGTTGAAACCTTCATTAACGTATTAACCAGTAATAAAAAATAGAACCCTAAGAGAAAAGCAAAAATCCATTCATCAGTAAGCGATCAATAAAAACGCCTTCTTTTCCCGTCTCAGAAAAAAGAAAGCGCCATAATAAAACTCACTTTATAGGAAAGGTTTCCAAGCTTGATCTGGCAAGATGTGCATGCCATTTTCAAATTGATCGCTTTGCTCAAACATGTGTTTTACGCCAGCGGCCATCAGCGCCAAAGACACATCAAATGCGTTTAAGCTGTCACCATAACCCGCGGTCAGATTAAACATAGCGCCATTCGATAACGCATAAAAATAATGCTCGCCTTGACGATATTCGTAAATTTCCGGCATGACTTCTTCTACTTGATAGTCTGTCATAGCATCAAGGCGAATCTCGTGGCTTACATGCCCTACACTCATCACAAACGCGCCAGCCTTCAACTGGCTCAGCATGCTTTCACTCAACACACCAGCCACGCCTGTGGCCGTCACAACCACATCGGCTTGTGCAATCACATCATTCAAAGACGCCGTATGCCAGCCGTCGTAAGCCGCTTGTAAAAGACGAGAAGGATCGTTTTCTGCCACAATGACTTGCCCACCAAATGACTTCGCAGACGCAGCACAACCTTGTCCAACCAAGCCATAACCGATAATCACAACTTTCTTCTCATGCAATGACAAATGCGTGCGCTCCATAAAAGCTTGCCAAGCACTCAATCCCACCATGTGGCGATTATGCAAACCTTCTTTGGCATCCAAATCATCCCAATTAAATACCGGATGCTTTAATGGCATCTTATCCAACACAGACACGCCAGAACCTGTACCTTCTAAGCTGGCTGTCACACCAGAAAATTGTGACGATCCATGATACAAACCACCCAACTGAGCGCCAAATTCACACAAATGGGTTGGTTTCCAATCCAAGGCTTTTTGCAACGATGCCTGCCAATCAGACTCACTCATGTTTTTCCACGCACTGGCTTCTGCGCCCAGAGACACCAAATACTCAACCACTTCATCTCGCACTGTGGTTGGGTTGCAAGTGGTTAAAAAAAGCTCGCCACCTTGCTTCAAATAACCTTCGTAAAACGACACCATCTTGATGTCTAAATGGGTACTCACCGCCAACTTCTTACCTTCACAGTTTTGCAGCTGTGAAACAACATTGGCTGTACGTAACATATGGCGCGCATTCCACGCTAAATCTTGTGTAAAACTCATTTTTTTATTCCTAAATTGGTGTCACTAAGTTAGTAAAGCGTAATAAAAAGAAGAGAAAAACTGGCCGTTTGGGGGAAGACAAGCAATAAAAAGCCACATTTATTCACTATAAATAGCTGAAAACATGAATCTTTTTTAAGGCTATGTTTGCCGACAATATTCGCAAGTATCTCTTTGTATCAATACAAAAATACAGCGAGCATTCACTGTTGTTTTTTGACTGTATTGATAGTCATCAGATTCCTTGCTGAACATTCCCGACAGAGAAACTGAGGGAGGCATCATCCTGATAATGCAGATGGTGATTTAACCGAATCTGGAACAATAGGTCAAGATCATTCCTTGACCCACAAAGCCGCATCAATTCGCACATCGCGAACATTCATACGCCAATCAAGATGTGGCCCTGTAGAGCGACCAGTGGAGCCAACAGCGGCAATGGGGTCACCCTTTTTCACCCACTGCCCCACTTTCACATCCACACTCGACAGATGCAAAAAAGTACTGCTGACGCCCGCACCATGATCCAGAATGATCGTCCCGCCACTGTAATATAAATCATCTTCGGCCAAGACTATCTTGCCGCCCGCTGGCGCATAAACAGGCTCGCCTTTAGGTGCTGCGAGATCAATTCCCCAATGGGGGCTGCCCGATGCAATGCCGTTATAAAATCGCTCACTGCCATAAACGCCAGTAACACGACCTTCAATTGGCCATTGAAATGTATCGGTTCGCCAAAAATCATAATCGCCCACATTGGCACGAGCTTCTCGAACCTGAGCCGCTTCCGCCGCAATACGCTTTGCCACATCATCTGGCGGCGTCACACGAGAAGGCGGAACCCCATTTACGCGTTGCACTTTATATTGTCGTGACGCAATGTTGAGCGTACTGCGTTTCACTTCGCCAGAAGGTGATGCAATGGTAATGCGATGCTTCCCAGACACATCACGACCTAACCCAATGGCAAGATAACCTTTTGAATCTAACAGATAAGACTTCCCAAGAAACTCAACAGAAGAACGCGGCGCAGCCTGAACAATAATATAACCACCACTTTGATACTGCTTTTCAGTAAAAGTGATGAATTGCGCGCTCAGCGGTAAACAGAGGAACAGACAGCACAGAACGACTGCACGTTTTAAGTGATTCAACATAGCTCCCCCTTTATCTACATTGTTTGCCACAGCTTCCGAAAGAAAAGCGATTAAGAAGCCACCAGCAATTCATCTCTCACCAAGGATAACAAAAAGGTTTCCCGCTCAATGGACATACCTTTCTTGTCGCTGTTTTTGATCGTATTCAGATTATGTTCAATCGCATCATGAACATTAATCCATACGGCTTTCATGCCATTTTTTACTTCATAATCTTCAAGATTCGTCTCGCCTAATTCGTCATCAATATCACAGGTATAACAGTAAGACTTCATCTGAACAATGTCGAAATCTTCCTTGTACCAAGGGCGAAATTCCTCATACATACCAAAGGCTTTCACATTACGAATATTCTGCGCGCCCGTTTCTTCTGCCAATTCACGAATTAACCCTTCAATCTGATTCTCACCTTCATCTATGCCACCGCCCGGCAAGGTGTAATCATCATAACGTTGTGTATAAAGCATTAAAATTTCCTCGCCTTTTAACACAATCCCTCGTGCAGCAAGACGCAAAAAAGAAGACTGATCGAGGGAGTTAAGGCTTGGATGAACGGTCGATTTTAACAGACGCATAAAGAAGAATACTGTAGTTGTTGGAGTGAGGATGGATGATAACGGTTAGATAGTGGTAATTGAAGGTGGTATCAAAAACTTAGTGGCTTATGATGAGTCAAAAGCCTTTAACTACTCTTCTCTGGATTTCCAAGATTCTGGCTTTTGATGTAAATGGGAAACAGCCACTATAAGAATTTCGTTTCTTCTGACCTGATAAATTAAACCGTAAGGAAAACGGTGAACAAGGCATCGACGAGAATATTTACCAATTTCTTGATATGACGTAGGGAATTTTTTAATACGTTCAATTGAACGCTCAATTTCATCGACAAATTCGTAACCTAAACCACCCAATAAAGATTGGTAATATTCAAACGCATCGTCTAATTCGAGCTCTGCAGGTTTAAGAAATCTAACATTCATGGACGAGTGTATTTTCCTAATACTGTCTCCACAGATTTAGCAGAAACCTGCCCTTTTTCAAATGCTTCAATTCTTGCATCTGACTCTTCAGCCCAAATATTATCAATACTTGCATCTGGGTTATCCAAACTAGCAAGCAAGCCTTCGATAAATTGAACTTTTTCGCGCGAGCTGAGCTTTAATGCCTGTTTCAAAAGCGCATTCGATCGATCAGTCATACCCATTCTCCTGAAAACCTATTTGTACAATATAGTACTTGTGCTTAACGTGTTAAAGGGATTATAACTCTTGAATTTAGGATTGGTTGTACCTAACCCAATGCATTTATTGCCCTATATTAAATAGAAAACTCAACACTGAGAGGAAGATGATCACTCACACCAATCCAATCATTTCTTTTTCCAACCATTAGTTTAGATTGACTCAGTATATCATTAGAAAGAAATGCATAATCTATGTGGTATGGCCTTTCTTCTTTTCTATGCAAATAAAAGGTCGGTTGAGTTTCCTGCCCCTGCTCCTCAGCGAACTGTTTATGATATAAGCTAAATATCTCCATTTCATTCAACTCAGAAACAACGTCACTATGACTCCACCAACGATCCGGCTTATCCCAAACAGCATTGCTATTAAAATCACCCAGTATCATCGTCTTTTTATTCATTAAATCCGTTCTATGTATTTGAAGATATTTCCAAAACTGCCCCATATAGCCAAATGCTTGATCACCTGAGCCTTTTGTCCAAACAGCTAAAACTGTGACATCATCATTAATAGTAAATGGGAGAAACAAGTTCAAATCAGATGTTTTCCAGTAAAGCGAGGGACTTTTTGAAGATAAACCTTTTAATTGAAACTCCCCATTCCAATCTAATGCTTTTATTGTGTTACCGTTTTTAGGGAATATGCCGATCCCCTTATTCTTTGATGCTCCTACCCATAAATAGTCACCCGCCCACTCCAAGTATTGAGCTGTAGACCTAGCAGGATCTTCACATTCTTGCACAACTAATATATCTGCATTGAGAGAGTCGATTTCGATGGTCTTATTTCGTAAAGCGCCATTACAATTCCATGTAACGATTTTCATGACTAAATCCTGTTTGGATAATTTTTTTGGGTACTAAGCATACATTTTACACATCTTTGTCGAGATAAATCTCGACCTACGTAATAGTGAAAAATAACTCCTTATAGTTCCCCCCCCTTGAAGAACAAGGAAAAACACTAGACACAAAAAAAGAGGCCTAAGCCTCTTTCCTGCAACCAAATAAATAATATAAACCTAAGACTTATCGCCCGAAATCCGGCTGCCAACTGCAGAGGTTTGGTTTTTGTATTTCGCGTTGTCACGTTTGTTGTAAGGGCGATCTGCTGAGCCAGACATGGTTTCAAAGTTGATTGCGCCGATAGTCATTCCTGGACTTAAAGCGATAGGCAGTTTGCCACCGTTGAGGAATTCCAAAACAATGCCACCGCTCCAACCTGGGTCGATTCGATGAGCCGTTACGTGAACCATTAAACCAAGACGCGCCAAAGACGAACGACCATCTAACCAACCAACCAGATTATCTGGCACAGTGACGGATTCTTTCGTCACACCCAAAACCAATTCACCAGGGTGGATAAAGAAAGGTTTGCCGTCTTCCACCAAAATTTCATCGCTCATAACGGATTCAATCACTTTGCTTAAATCCGCTTTTGAGCTACTAAGGTCAAGGTACGGCGCTGGGTGACCTTGAAAAACTCGAAACGAATTCCCCAATCTAAGATCCACAGACACTCCGCTGATAACACTGTTATCAGGACGAGGATCAATGACGATAGAACCCTCATCTAAGGCTTTTATGATATCTCGGTCACACAAACGCATTGCTTTTCCTTAATAGGCAGTTAAATCATTGTCTTTCTTTAATCATCGCTCATGCCAATGGTTGGCATGACAAATTGCTGATTATCTGAAGCACCTTGTTGGGACGTAAGGGTAGCACCAAGCTTGCGTGCAATCGACTGATAAATGCCTGCCGCATCACTTTCTGGCGCATCAGCAACAATCGGCTTTCCTGCGTCACCTTGTTGGCGAATCGCTAAACTCAATGGCAACTTGCCCAATACGTTAACATCGTATTCTTTGGCAAGGCTCGCGCCACCTTCGTCACCAAAGATAGCTTCATGATGACCGCAATTAGAACAGATGTGTGTGGACATATTTTCAACCACGCCCAACACAGGAATCTTCACTTTATTAAACATCTCAATGCCGCGGCGAGCGTCTAACAAGGCGATATCTTGTGGCGTCGTCACAATCACAGAGCCAGCTACTGGCACTTTTTGCGCCAAGGTAAGTTGAATATCGCCCGTTCCCGGTGGCATGTCGATGAACAAGTAATCAAGATCATTCCAATCCGTTTGCGTCAAAATCTGCATTAGCGCACCTGTTACCATTGGGCCACGCCACGCAACGGGTGTATCTTTGGTCGTCAAAAACGCCATCGACATCACTTGCACGCCATAAGCGGTTGGTGGAATGAAGAACTTTTCTTCACGTACTTCTGGTCGAGTACCATCAGCAAAACCCATCATCATGCCTTGGCTTGGGCCGTAAATATCCGCATCTAAAATACCAACGCGCGCGCCCTCTTTCGCCATCGCTAATGCAAGGTTCACTGTGGTTGTAGATTTACCAACACCGCCTTTACCAGAAGCAACTGCAATAATATTTTTCACACCTTTTAAGCCTGGGATGTTACCTTGAGTCGGCTGACTTTTTATCTCGTGCGTTATTTCTAAAATGATCTCTCGGCTATCGCCCAATGCCGTTTTAATACGCGCTTCCAATGAAGCCTGTTCCGTCTCTGCTGGATAACCCAAATTTAATACGATATGCAGGCGACTTTCATCACCAGTGACTTCCCAAACTGCGCCATAGGGCTGACCGCTGTTTTCATCAATCAGGCTTTCTAGCTTGGCGAGCAATTCTGTTTGTTGCGTGTTTGTTGTCATTTAGCGCTCCTAGTGGTGAGAAGAAAACTTGTAAAACGGACAAGAATAAGAAGTACAACACTTTTCCTTGCCTTCATTCCAACTTCGTTCTCAGCACTCTTTGCAAAAGTAAATTAAAATCATGTGGCAAATGTGGGGGCAAATTGCGGAAAAGCAAGTCTAGCCCTTGCACACGAGAGGCTGAGACTTATAATTACGCCTTCTAAATGCTATCCGTATTTTTGGCTATTTATTGAACCATTATCTTAGTTTAATTACCGATAGAATAATCGACCTTTTTTAATCCAGCAGGCTTATCAAAAATGGCACAAACGCAACGCAAAATATTAGTTACCAGCGCGCTTCCTTATGCAAATGGCCCTATCCACCTTGGCCATATGATTGAACACATCCAAACGGATATTTGGGTACGCTTTCAAAAAATGCGCGGTCACATGTGTACAGCTGTTTGTGCCGATGATGCTCATGGTACCGCCATCATGATCAAAGCTGACCAAAACGGCATCACGCCAGAAGAGCTAATCGACGGTGTTCGCCAAGAACACATGGCGGATTTTAACGACTTCTTAATTGGTTACGATAACTACCACTCCACACACTCGGAAGAAAACCGTGAGATATCTTCAAGCATTTATAAAGCCTTGAGAGAAAACGGTAAGATTTCTGTTCGTTCCATTAAGCAAGCTTACGACCCTGAAAAAGAAATGTTCCTTGCCGATCGTTTCGTAAAAGGAACTTGCCCTAAGTGTAAAGCAGAAGATCAATACGGCGATAACTGTGAAGTGTGTTCTGCCACTTATAGCCCGATGGAAATGATCAACCCACGCTCTGTGTATTCTGGCGCTACACCAATTGAAAAAGAATCAGAACATTACTTTTTCAAACTGCCAGACTTCCAAGACTTCTTAGCGAAATGGACACGCAGTGGCACCTTGCAAGATCAAGTCGCCAACAAACTTTCAGAGTGGTTAGATTCTGGCCTACAAGAATGGGACATCAGCCGTGATGCTCCTTACTTTGGTTTTGAAATCCCAGATGCGCCAGGCAAATACTTCTACGTTTGGCTGGATGCTCCTATCGGCTATATGGCCAGCTTCCAAAACTTATGTGACCGTACAGAAGGCCTAAACTTCGACGATTACTGGGCGAAAGATTCTGATGCTGAGCTGTACCACTTCATCGGTAAAGACATCATTAACTTCCATGCTTTATTCTGGCCTGCGATGTTAGATTGCGCTGGTTACCGTACACCAACTAAGGTGAATGCCCATGGATTTGTGACCGTTGATGGCAAGAAAATGTCCAAATCTCGCGGCACTTTCATTAAGGCTCGCACTTATTTGAACCACCTTGATCCACAATACTTACGCTACTACTTTGCAGCAAAATTAAACTCAAGCGTGGATGACATCGATTTAAATTTAGAAGACTTCATCCAACGAGTGAATTCAGACGTAGTAGGTAAAGTTGTTAACATCGCTAGCCGCACAGCCAGCTTCATCACGAAAAAGTTTGACGGACAATTAGCAGCGCAAGTAAGCGAAGAAGCCATGATTCAATCTTTCATTGATGCGGGCGACCTGATTGCTGAGCACTTTGAAAGCCGTGAATACGGTAAAGCAGTTCGTGAAATTATGCGTCTTGCAGATATTGCCAATACCTATATTGCTGAACAAGCGCCATGGGTATTAGCGAAAGATGAATCGACTTTACCTAAGGTTCAAGAAGTTTGTACTGTTGCCTTAAACCTATTTAGTATTTTGGCAACTTACTTAAAACCAGTAATGCCAAGCTTGGTTGCCGATGCAGAAGCCTTCTTGAACAAAGAACTTACATGGGACAACCGAAGCGAGCTTTTGTTTGGCAACAAGGTAAACACCTTCAAGCCTCTTATCGGTCGCATCGATCAAAAACAAATCGACGCCATGATCGAAGAAGGCAAAGTTGAAGCGGAAGCCGCTGCACAAGCAACCGCTCAGGCGAGCCAAGTAGAAACAGAACTCAGCAAAGAACCTATTGAAGCAGAAATCAATTTTGATGATTTCGCGAAAGTAGATCTTCGTATTGCATTGATTGCAAAAGCAGAGCACGTTGAAAAAGCCAATAAGCTATTAAAACTGACTTTGGATATTGGTGGTGAAACACGCACTGTATTTTCTGGTATTAAGTCAGCTTATAAGCCAGAAGATTTAGAAGGCAAATTAACCGTGATGGTTGCTAACCTAGCGCCTCGTAAAATGAAGTTTGGTTTGTCTGAAGGCATGGTATTAGCAGCAGGCCCTGGTGGTGAAGAAATTTACCTGCTTGAGCCTCACAGCGGTGCCAAGCCTGGCCAGCGTGTCATGTAAGATCAGCGCTGATCTGCTCTCTATTGCTTGGCTTATTGGAAATTAACACTCTAAATAAGAAGAGTTCTTAATAAGCTAAGCAATAGAATTTTCAATTCAATATAAACTCTATTTATATAAGTCTAGCTTATTATCTATATACTTAATCAGACTAAAAATGCAGCACTTTTAGCTTTGTTAGTTATAAGCAGATTGGTATAGTTACGCCATTAAAGATACATCTATAAACTCGTATCTATACTATTCAATTCACCATATATTTTTTTGGACGTGAGATGACTGAATATCTCTTGATACTAGTCAGTACCATACTGGTTAACAATTTTGTCTTAGTACAGTTTTTAGGACTTTGCCCTTTTATGGGCGTGTCTGGCAAACTGGAGACCTCTATTGGCATGGCAATGGCCACAACCTTTGTATTGACTCTGTCGAGCCTATGTAGCTATCTCACTTTCACTTATATTCTCCAGCCATTTGGCCTTGAATACTTGCAAACCATCTCCTTTATTTTGGTGATTGCCGTTGTGGTTCAGTTCACTGAAATGGTGGTGCGAAAAACCAGTCCTTTGCTTTATCGCGTTTTGGGGATCTTCTTGCCTCTTATTACAACAAACTGCGCAGTATTGGGTGTGGCATTGCAAAACATCAGCAAACAAAACGGCTTCGTCGAATCCATTCTTTATGGTTTCGGGGCAGCGGTCGGCTTCTCTTTTGTCTTGATTCTATTCTCTGCCATGCGCGAACGTATCAACGTGGCTGATGTACCTGTTGCTTTTAAAGGCTCTGCGATCGGCATGATCACGGCAGGACTTATGGCGCTTGCTTTCATGGGCTTCACCGCCCTTGTACAGATTTAGGAGCCATCATGTTAACTGTTTTACTTGCCATTGGTGTGTTGGTTCTTTTATCGCTTATTTTCGGTGCAATTCTAGGTTATGCCAACGTCCGCTTCCATGTGGAAGGCGACCCAATTGTTGATCAGATCGATGCGCTTTTGCCACAAACCCAATGTGGTCAATGTGGCCATCCTGGTTGCCGCCCTTATGCCGAAGCCATTGCCAATGGTGAAGCCATTAACCATTGCCCTCCTGGTGGACAAGCCACGATTCAAGCCTTGGCGGATCTTTTAGACGTAGAAGCCATTCCTTTGGACGGCGACCACGGAGAAGAAACAGCAACCAAAGTCGCCGTGATTCGTGAAGACGAATGTATTGGCTGTACTAAATGTATTCAAGCTTGCCCAGTAGACGCTATTTTGGGCGCAGCAAAGCAAATGCACACCGTCATTTCGGACGAATGTACGGGTTGTGACCTTTGTGTTGAACCTTGTCCAGTAGATTGTATTGATATGGTAGAAGTTGGCGTGACAGCAAAAACATGGTCTTGGGATAAACCTCAGGGTATTGCAGCAAGCTCATTGAGCATTATTGCAACTGACCGTCAGTCGGAGGTTGTTCACTAATGGCGACAGCAAGCACAACATCTGCAAACATTTTTTCGTTTCACGGCGGCATTCACCCAGCCGAAAACAAAGTGCAATCTTTGCAACTTCCTTTGGGTCGTCCAAGCCTACCAAATGAGCTGATTTTACCTTTAGGTCAGCATATTGGTCAGGCATCACGTCCTGTTGTGGCGGTTGGGGATTATGTTTTAAAAGGCCAGACGATTGCCGTTAATAATGGTTTTTTAAGCAGCCATCTACACGCGCCAACTTCTGGCACCATTGCGGACATTGAAGAACGTGCAATCGCTCACCCTTCTGGCTTAAGCGATCTGTGCATGGTGATTTTTCCAGATCATAAAGATCAATGGATAGAACGCACGCCATTGGAAGATTGGCAAGCAAAACCTGCGACAGAAATCCTTGAATACCTAGCCAATATGGGCATTGTAGGGATGGGCGGCGCTGGTTTCCCAACCCAAGTGAAGCTACAAGGTGCACATAAAAACGCGCTAAAGTATTTCATCATTAATGCGGCAGAGTGCGAACCTTACATCACAGCCGATGACATGCTGATCAGAGAAAAGACTCAAGAGCTTATTTCTGGCATCGAAGTTTTGCAGCATATTGTGAACGCAGAACAAGTTATTATCGGTATTGAAGACAACAAGCCAACCGCCATTGCTGCACTTAATGCTTTATTGAGTGAACAAAACAGCAGCATCCAAGTAGCTGTTGTGCCAACAAAATACCCTTCTGGCGGCGAAAAACAGCTTATCCAACTATTAACAGGCCAAGAAGTTCCAAGTGGACAATACCCTGCTGATATTGGTGTTTTATGTCAAAATGTCGGTACATGTGTCGCGGTTCACGACGCTATTTTCCACGGCCAACCCTTGATTTCACGATTCACCACACTAACAGGTGACGCGCTAAAAGCACCTCAGAACGTTGAAGTGTTATTGGGAACACCTGTGACTCATTTATTAGAGTACGCAGAATCCCAACCAAATAACCTTCACAGACTTGTGATGGGTGGCCCAATGATGGGTTACACGCTGGACTCTGCTGCTGTTCCTATCGTGAAAACCAGCAACTGTATTTTGGCTGCGACAAAAGAAGAACTGCCGCCACCAGCGCCAGAACAAGCTTGTATTCGTTGTGGTATGTGTGAACAGGCTTGCCCAGCGAGCTTGTTACCACAGCAATTGCTTTGGTTCAGCAAAAGCCAAGAGCATGAAAAAGCCGAACACTACAATCTGTTTGATTGCATCGAATGTGGCGCTTGTTCTTACGTTTGTCCAAGTAGCATTCCTTTGGTTCAGTACTACCGCCACACGAAAAGTGCCATTCGAGAAGCCCGCGAAGCCAATGTGAAATCTGATTTAGCGAAACAGCGCTTTGAAGCTCGTAAAGCTCGCCAAGAAGCTGAAGCCGCTGAAAAAGAAGCGAAGCGCCTTGCTCGTCAAAAAGCATCGTCAGCGAAACCTGCGGTGAAAACCGCTGCGCCTAAGGCTGCTCCAAGTGCGCCTTCTGCAACACCAGGCATCAGTGACGAAGCTAAAAAGTTAAAAGTAGACATTGCTATTGGCAAAACAAAACTGAAGAAAGCTCAGAAGCTACTGCTTGAAGCTCAAGAAAATGAGCACCTAGAAGACATCAAGTCACTACAACTGAAGGTGACAGAGCAAGAAACACAGCTTGCGTCATTAGAAGATCAGCTGAGCAAACTGACACCTGCGGCTGCTCCAGCGAAAGCCGAGGCAAAACCAGCTGTTAGTGATGAGTTGAAAAAGGCAAAAGTAGATGTTGCTCTCATTGGTGTAAAGCTGAAAAAGCTGAATAAGCAATTAGAAGAAACGCCTGATGACCAAGAGCTAAAAGAGAAAGCAGCTGGCTTGGAAGCGGATCTAAAAACCGCACAAGCGACAGTTGAAAAACTAAGCACTGACTCAGCAGCATCACCTTCTCCTGCGGCCGCACCAAAAGCAGCCATCAATGACGAGCTGAAAAAGTTAAAAATCGATGCCGCTATCGCCAAAGCCGCAGTCAAGAAAGTCGAAAAGGCACTGAAGAAAGCGGAAGAAATTCAGGCGCCAGAAGTGGATGCGATTCGTCAACAGCTGAAAGAAGCTCAACAAAGAGCAGATGAATTAGAAAAAGCGTTAGCAAATCCACAAGCGACCAACACTAACTCTGCACCAGCGCCAAGCAGCCCAAATGCTGACGTAGAAAAGAAACGTAAGATTGATTTAGCCATCGCCAAAGCAGGTATCAAGAAAGCCGAAAAGAACATCGCTCTCTTGAAAGAGCAAGGCAAAGATGACGCAGAAATAGACGCATCAGAATGGCCGAAGAAGCTAGCGGAAGCACAAGAAAAACTGGCAGCGCTTGAGAACGAATCTGCACCAGCGGCAGTTGTGGAAGCGAAAGCAGAAGTCACCGCACCTGCAAATGCGGATGCAGAGAAGAAACGCAAGATCGACTTAGCCATTGCCAAAGCGGGTATCAAGAAAGCCGAAAAGAATATCGCGCTCTTGAAAGAACAAGGCAAAGACGACGCTGAAATAGACGCATCGGAATGGCCGAAGAAGCTAGCGGAAGCACAAGAAAAACTAGCAGCGCTTGAGAATGAATCTGCACCAGCGCCAGCTGTGGAAGCGAAAGCAGAAGTCGCGGCACCTACAAACGCGGATGCCGACAAGAAACGCAAGATCGACTTAGCCATCGCCAAAGCGAGCATCAAGAAAGCTGAAAAGAACATCGCTCTCTTGAAAGAACAAGGTAAAGACGACACTGAAATAGACGCATCGGAATGGCCGAAAAAGCTAGCGGAAGCACAAGAAAAGCTTACTGCACTGGAATCGAACGATGATAACTTGTCGACAGAGAAAAACGCTGAGAAATCTCCAGAGCCCAAAATAGCCCAAAGCCCTGCTGATTTGGCTGGTCAAATAAAACAGCAAAAAATTGCGGCTGCATTAGCAAAAGCACAAATCAATAAGCTAACTAAGCGTCTAGACAATGAGCCAGAAGCCGCTGACAGTATTCAGCAAGAAATCGCGGCCACACGTCAAAAGCAACAAGACGCGGAAGCTTTATTAGCAAAACTTACTCATTCGCAAGAGAGTCTCTAAATGGCATTATTGAGGATTTCATCACCCCACACTCAACGTGCAGGACATCGCACTTCTTGGGTTATGCAGATGGTGATCTTAGCGACCATTCCTGGTATCGCAGTACAAACTTGGCTATTCGGTTGGGGAACGTTAATCAACCTAATGATTGCGAGTATCGCCGCATTAGCTTGTGAAGCGGCTATTTTGTCGATCCGTCGCCGTTCTGTTGCTTTCTTTCTAAAAGATTACAGCGCCCTACTCACTGCAGTTTTACTGGGTGTCGCTTTGCCGCCAACTGTGCCTTGGTGGGTAACAGTAACCGCTGTCGGCTTCGCGATTATTTTTGCGAAACAGCTTTATGGCGGCTTGGGCAACAATCCTTTTAATCCAGCGATGGTGGGTTATGCCATCGTACTTGTGTCGTTTCCTGTACCGATGAGCCAATGGCTGGGCGTTCAATCCATTGTCGCATCTGGTGAAAGCCTGTCTTTCTTACAAAGCTTACAAGCTATTTTCCATCACTTACCCAATGTAGATGGTTACACAATGGCGACGCCGTTAGATGGCTTCAAGAATAAAGATTTGCTTGATAGCGCAACAGCATTCCAAACCATTGAAGCGCTGCAGAGCGCTAACCTTAATAGCTGGTTGTGGGTCAATATGGCTTACCTAGTTGGCGGACTTGGCTTGCTTTGGTTGCGCATTATTACTTGGCACACGCCTGTTGCCGTTTTAGGTGCTTTGCTTGTCATGGCTGGCATCTTCCACTTGTTTGACATGAGCAACACAGCAACACCACTGTTTCACCTGACAACAGGTGCTGCTATGTTTGGTGCCTTTTTTATCGCCACAGACCCTGTCTCTTCTTGCACCAGTAATCGTGGTAAATTGATTTATGGCGCTGGCATTGGCATCTTAATTTACATTATCCGTACTTGGGGCGGTTACCCAGATGGTGTGGCCTTTGCGGTACTGCTAATGAACTTCTCTGCGCCGCTGATTGACTACTACACTCAACCTCGTACTTATGGTCACAAAAAGGCCAAAAAAGGCTTGAAGATAGGAGAAGATAACTAATGGAATTATTAGCCTCTATCCGTCGTAATAGTCTTGGCCTGGGCATCTTTGCGGTGTTAACTGCTGGACTTATTGCTCTGACTCATCAGTTCACTAAAGGCACCATTAAAGACAATATATTGAATGCGCAAATCTCAGCCTTCAACGAAATTTTGCCTGCTGAATTATACGATAACGACTTAACAACAGACGTTGCGACCTTACCTTCAGATCCATTACTCGGCAGCCCAGAAGGGATCAAAATCCATATCGCCCGTAAAGATGGCGATGTCACTGGAATCATCTTTGAAACCATTGCTCCAAGTGGTTACAACGGCAATTTGGATTTGCTCGTTGCCATCGATAAAAACGGCGTAGTAACTGGCAGCCGCGTGATTAGTCATAAAGAAACACCAGGTTTAGGTGACAAGGTTGATTTAAAAAAATCCAATTGGATCTTAAGCTTTGCAAACACTTCCTTGTCCAATCCAACAATTGAAGGTTGGGCAGTGAAAAAAGATGGCGGTGACTTCGATCAATTTACAGGTGCGACAATCACTCCTCGCGCTGTCGTTCGTGCCGTGAAGAATACTCTCGTATATTTTGAACAACATAAAGATGCGCTGTTAGCGCGTTAGGATAAAAAAATGAGCGCTGAAACAGACACAAGTGACGCGGTTGATAACAGCAAACCAAGCACAAACTACGCTGAAATCGTTTACAACGGCATCTGGAAAAATAACCCAGCCTTAGTGCAGCTATTGGGATTGTGTCCAATGCTTGCTGTAACCAGCACAGTGGTTAACGCTTTAGGCTTAGGATTGGCGACTTTAGTGGTATTGGTTGGCTCTAACGTTGCGGTTTCTTTGATTCGAAACTACGTTGCCGATGCAGTTCGCTTACCTGCCTTTGTGATGATTATTGCTTCTTTCACAACCTGCATCGAATTGATCATGCAGGCTTACACTTATGAGCTGTATCAGATTCTGGGGATTTTCATCCCTTTGATCGTGACAAACTGTGCAATTCTTGGCCGCGCGGACGCCTTTGCAAGCCGCAACCCAATTATACCGTCAGCATTAGATGGTTTAATGATGGGATTAGGTTTCGGAGTGATTCTTGTTGCACTTGGCGCAATGCGTGAGCTGATCGGACAAGGTACGTTATTCGCTGACATGCAATTGCTATTTGGTGATATCGCCATCAACTGGAAATGGGTGGTTTTTGATGATTACCCAAATGTTTTATTTGTGGTTTTACCGCCAGGTGCCTTCATTGGTTTAGGCTTGCTTATCGCCTTTAAGAATTACCTTGATGAGCGCGAAAAGCAACGCCTTGCCGCACAAAAAGCCAAAGACGGCCCAAGTGAATCCAAACGTGTTCGTGTGACTGGGCAAGTTAGCTAAAATCTGAACAGAACGAAAGGCAATTTCAGGTGAATAAAGAAAAGCGCTACGAGATTTTTTCCCGCTTACGAGCAGAAAATCCAAATCCTGTGACCGAGCTAGAATACAGCTCGCCTTTTGAGCTTTTAATTGCCGTCTTGTTTTCTGCCCAAGCCACAGACGTAAGTGTTAATAAAGCGACCAGAAAACTTTTTCCTGTCG
Organism: Marinomonas algae; assembly: GCF_047525555.1. Classification (NCBI taxonomy): domain Bacteria; kingdom Pseudomonadati; phylum Pseudomonadota; class Gammaproteobacteria; order Oceanospirillales; family Oceanospirillaceae; genus Marinomonas; species Marinomonas algae. The sequence goes on from NZ_JBLIXK010000002.1 coordinate 232,986, forward strand.
CAAATACCCCAGAAAAAATGCTCGCATTAGGCGTAGATGGTTTAAAAAGCTACATTAAAACCATCGGGCTTTTTAATGCCAAAGCAGAAAACGCCATCAAAACCTGCAAAATTCTCATTGAAAAGCATAACAGTGTTGTTCCTGAAACCCGTGAAGAGCTAGAGGCCTTACCTGGTGTTGGCCGTAAAACCGCTAATGTGGTATTGAATACCGCGTTTCGACAAGTAGCTATGGCGGTGGATACTCACATCTTTCGCTTTGGTAATCGCACCAAAGTTGCTCCAGGTAAAAACGTCTTAGAAGTAGAAATGAAGCTGCTGAAATTCGTCCCTAAAGAGTTTCTTTTAGATGCGCATCACTGGATGATTTTGCACGGTCGTTACATTTGTGTAGCGCGTAAACCCAAATGTGACGCCTGCATTATTGAAGATCTTTGCGAGTTCAAAGAGAAGACATCAACCTAGTTCTTTATCTATTCTCCTCAGAATATCTCTTTACTTCTAGGTTAAATAACGCCCACTTAGTTAACTTAATCCTAATCTAAAATTAAATAAGCTCGAATTTAATAAACCTTTCTAGCTCGGCATTCTCTATTTATCGATTTTATTTCTGAGACCTTACTTTTAGAGAATGTCCTTATGAGCCATATTGCTAAATCCCGCTTAACTCAAGCTCAGCTTGATGCCCATTGGATGTCTTACACAGGCAACCGTCAGTTCAAAAAAGACCCGCGTATTATTTCGTCTGCGGCCGGTCATTACTACACAGACATTGAAGGTCGAAAGATTTTTGATGGCTTGTCCGGTCTTTGGACTTGCGGCTTAGGCCACAGTGTTCCTGCCATCAATGAAGCGGTTGCCGAGCAAGTAAAAACATTGGATTACTCTCCTGCATTTCAATTCGGCCATGAGAAGTCATTTCTGTTGGCGGAGCAAATCACACAATTTATGCCGGACGGTCTGAACCGTATCTTCTTCACAGGGTCTGGCTCTGAATCTGTCGATACTGCTTTAAAAGTCGCTCGAGCTTATTGGCGCAAGAAAGGCATGGGCACGAAAACCAAGTTCATCGGCCGTGCAAAGGGCTATCACGGTGCCGGCATTTCAGGCTTCAGTGTGGGTGGTATTCCAGCAAACCGTACTTTATACGGCCAAGGATTAGAATCTTATCACCTGCCTCACACTCAAGTTCCAGGTACAGAATTCACAAAAGGCATGTCTGAGTTTGGCAAAGAGCGTGCTGAAGATTTGCTGAACCTTATTACTCTGCATGACGCTTCCAACATTGCAGCAGTCATTGTTGAGCCTATGTCCGGTTCTGGCGGTGTTATTATCCCGCCACAAGGTTATTTAAAGCGCTTACGAGAAATCTGTGACCAACACAATATCCTGTTGATATTCGATGAAGTCATCACAGCTTTTGGGCGAATGGGGGCGAAAACAGGCTCTGAAGCATTTGGTGTCACGCCAGATGTTATCACCATGGCGAAACAGGTAACAAATGGCGTTATTCCAATGGGAGCTGTTGCCTTTAAACAAGAAATTTACGACACCTTCATGGACACTGGCGGCCCAGATTACATGCTCGAAATCCCTCACGGCTACACTTATGCCGCTCATCCAATTGCTTGCGCTGCAGGTCTCGCGTCTTTAGAGGAAATCAAAAAACAGGGGCTAATAGAACGTGTAAAAAACATGAGTGGATTTTGGGAAGACAGCGTTCATCAACTAAAGGACACAAGCCCTATTATCACCGACATTCGTAACTATGGCTTCGCAGCAGGCATTACCATTGCGCCAGTGGATAATGAGCCTGGTAAACGCCCTTTCCAAATTGCCATGGACATGTGGGACAAAGGTTATTACGTTCGCTATGGTGCTGACACGATTCAATTAGCACCGCCTTTCACAACGGAGCAATCAGAAATAGACAGCATGATGAATGCTCTTGGAGATTCCATTCAAAAGTTAGGTTAGACATTCAGACTAAAAAAGTAAGCCCATTTATCCATGGGCTTACTTTTAAATAAGAGCACTTTCCCTATCTATAACAAAGCCTTATATCAATTCAAAGCACCTTCATTTCCTTTATTTAAATTGGATTTAACTTCATTACACTCAATATTTTTTGCTCTATAATAATCCTCAGGAATACGCCACACGGTGTTGGATCTTCATCTAGGAAAGGATAAATAATCAGTGTCGATAACTCACTCTCCTTACGTTCGTTGCTTCTGGACTGGCTCTCTCTATTTAACGAATGGCATTGTCATGCCAATTCATTGCACTCATATTTCGACAAAGAAAATAGAGATAGAAGCACCAAATGGGTTACAAGGTTCTAAAATGGTGAAGTTGGAGTTAAACGCTATTCATGAAGGAAAGGTGGCAAAAATTAAAATATTGTGTGATCCACTGGCTGACATATTTAATGAGCACGACAAGCACTATATTAAATTGGCATTTCACACGATTTCAGACAAGGATGTGAGCTTTATTAAAGAGTTTGCTGATGCACACTCTTAGAAAAAGCTAACGATAAAACGACCGGCGAAAGAAATGAAAAAGGGCTATATGAATAGCCCTTTATTTCTATAAACTTCGCTTTATTCTTCGGTATCGCTTTTCGCTGCAGAGGCATCTTCCGCTTTTTTCACACGGATCTTAGCGCCATCTACTTCTTTACCATTTAGCGTTTTAATAGCGGCTTTTGCTTCGCCGACTTTTGGCATTTCAACGAAAGCAAAACCTTTTGACTCGCCTGTCTCTTTATCCATTACCAAGTTGCAAGATTGCAAAGTACCATGCACAGCGAATAGGCTTTTTAATTCATCTTCCGTCGTGTTTCGGGCAAGGTTTCTTACTAATAATTTCATTCATATCACTCTTTTTTGAATGACTGCTAAGCAGCCTCTTCATTCATAATTACAAAACACAATGTCGTGCAAAGGCTTCAATAAAAAAGGCATGAAACCAGGGTTCCATGCCTTTTGATAACGCAATTCTAATGGTTTAAGACAAGGTTGTCTCGAACAGTTTCAGCAATCGCTCACTGTCCACTTCCATACACACTTGCGTCATAGGAATATCATTCCAATGTGGTGTTGGGAAATCCATGCCTTCTGGTGCAAAAATGGTTTGGCCGATACCAATACCTTCGCAAGCAACACGAACCGCGCCTAATTCAACACCAAAGATGCTTGGGTCAATCACATAAGCAATCGTTGATGCATCATGGAAGTAGCAGCCATCCATATCAAAACGGCTGCTGTAGAAGTTAATATAATGCTGTGCACAGTCGTATAAGAAACCACCTTCGGTTGGATTTGCTTCTCGAATACGTTCTAGAATTGGGTTGTCTAATAGAACCTGATGAGTAACATCTAGGCCAATCATAGTAACCTGCCAAGCTGCTGTGAAAACTTTATCAGCCGCATGTGGGTCATTCATAATGTTCGCTTCAGCGACAGGTGAAACATTACCGTATTCAATCGCTGTACCACCCATTAATACGACTTCGTCAACTAGACTTGCCACTTCTGGGTCAAGTTCTAATGCTTCTGCCAAGTTACCCAAAGGTCCTAACGCAATAATAGTCACTTCACCCGGGTATTTACGTACAGTATCGACAATAAATTGCGCGGCACTTTTATCAACTGCTTTGCCTTTTGGTGCTGGCCAATCAATATTACCAAAGCCGTCTTTTCCATGTACAAAGTCTGGATGTGGACGAGGATCGATCACACTAGGAACGGATACACCTTGCGCAACAGGTACATCTACTTTTGCAATTTCTGTCAGTGTAATGGCATTTTGTGTCGCCAAATTTACTGGCACATTTCCGAACGTCGTTGTTAAACCTAATACTTCAAGTTGCGGTGCTTGGAAGGCAAAAAAGATTGCCATTGCATCATCGATGCCCGGATCTGTATCAATAATAATTTTACGAGCCATTTTAAAAGTCCTTAATCATTGTCTGTCATAAACGACTGAGTCGTTTGAGTCTGTATTAGTTATGAGTAGAAAGAAAGGCATCTACTTCACTGGAATCTGGGATAGCGACCATGGCGCCAATTCGAGTCACACACAGGGCTGAAGCCGCACAACCTCTTTGCATGGCTTTTTCTGTATCAGCACCAGATAAAATGGCTGACATTGTAAAACCAATAAAGGTATCGCCCGCCGCTGTTGTATCCTGCGCGTCCACTTTAAACGCCGGAACGTATAGGTTTTCACCACGATCAAAATAGCGCACACCATCACTGCCTAACGTCATCAGAACGGCTAATTCTGGGTATTGTTCTGGCAACGCTTTCGTCGCGGCGTCGATTGAATCTACGCCAGCTAAATCCATGGCTTCTACTTCGTTTACAATCAATAAAGTTACATAAGGTAGGGCGGCTTTGGTTAATTCGGCGTCCATTGGCGCTGGATTGAAAGCGACTTTTAAGCCTTTACTGTGCGCCTGCTGAATAATGTAATCAACAAGGTTGGTCTCGTTCTGCAATAGCACCCAATCGTCTTGCGAAGCTTGATCTAAAATACGGTCAATATTCGCTTTTTCAAAACAATGATTCGCACCTTGGTACAAAATAATCGAGTTTTCAGCTTCTTTGGTTAACTGAATAATCGCGTGGCCCGTTGGCGTATCAATAGACTCAACCAACTCAACATTCACACCGTATTCTTGCAATTGCCTCAAAATTAATCGGTCAACAGAGTGAATAGCACCAACGTGTTTCACCTCTGCGCCGGCTTTCGCCAATGCGACGGATTGGTTCGCTCCCTTTCCACCCAACAGACACTGGTAACTGTCTGACGCCATGGTTTCACCTGGGCGCACAAAATGGTCCAGTTGGTAAAGGTGATCTAAATTAATAGACCCAAAGTTATAAATTGTCATATTTTCCTCAGGGCTTACTTAAGAGTGAACCTATCGTTTACTGTGCTAAATAGCATGTCATCAACATAGCGCAAGAATTAACATCTTGCTTCGATTGTATAAATTTCTGACCGATTGAACAAATATTTATTTATCTTCAAAAACCAATGAAACAACACCAATAAAAAAACGCCCCATCCTGAAGAATGGAGCGTTTTAATAAAGAAGCCTACTAGCTTATTTATCGCCGTCTAAAAAGCCACGGCCTTTTTGAGCAGCAATACGCATACGCAATGCGTTTAGCTTAATGAAGCCTGCTGCATCTTTCTGATCGTATGCACCCGCATCGTCTTCAAACGTCGCAATAGAGCTATCAAACAAGCTGTTTGGCGACTGACGGCCAACAACGCTAACGTTGCCTTTGTACAATTTAAGGCGAACAGTACCGTTCACGTATTTTTGTGATGCGTCGATCAATGCTTGCATCATACGACGCTCTTCTGACCACCAGAAGCCGTTGTAAATGATTTTTGCGTAACGAGGCATCATTTCATCTTTTAGGTGCATCGCTTCACGGTCTAGCGTAATAGACTCCATGGCACGGTGCGCTTTCATCATGATAGTGCCACCAGGTGTTTCGTAACAACCGCGAGCTTTCATACCAACAAAACGGTTTTCTACGATGTCTACACGGCCAATGCCGTTTGCGCCACCGATTTTGTTCAATGTTTCTAGCATGGTCGCTGGCGATAAAGCTTCACCATTCAAAGAAACTGGGTCACCATTTTCGTAACCGATTTCAATGTAAGTGGCTTCGTTTGGCGCATCTTCAGGAGACACAGACCAACGCCACATGTCTTCTTCTGCTTCTGTCCAAGGGTCTTCTAACTGGTCACCTTCATAAGAGATGTGCAATAAGTTAGCGTCCATGGAGTAAGGCGATTTCTTCTTCTTAGTCGAGAAATCAACCGGAATTTTATGCTCTTCACAGTAAGCCATTAGAGTTTCACGAGAAGTCAGATCCCATTCACGCCAAGGCGCAATCACTTTAACGCCTGGTTTCAAAGCGTAAGCACCAAGTTCGAAACGCACTTGGTCGTTACCTTTACCAGTCGCGCCGTGAGAAATGGCATCAGCACCGGTTTCGTTGGCAATTTCGATCAAGCGTTTCGCAATCAATGGACGTGCGATGGAAGTACCTAATAAGTACTCGCCTTCGTAAATTGTGTTAGCACGGAACATTGGGAAAACGAAATCGCGGACAAACTCTTCACGCAAATCTTCGATGTAGATTTCCTTAATACCCAACGCTTGAGCTTTAGCGCGAGCTGGTTCAACTTCTTCACCCTGACCCAAATCAGCGGTAAAGGTAACCACTTCACAGTTATACTCTTCTTGAAGCCACTTCACGATTACGGAAGTATCCAGGCCGCCAGAATAGGCAAGCACTACCTTCTTCACGTCAGACATTATTTCTATTCTCCTCAACGGGCTTGCGCTCCGACACCAATGTTTTAAAACCAATACATGGCGGCGCAAATGATTTATAAAATGGGCTGTAAGTGTAAGATTTCGGTTCTTGCTTAGCAAGTAAAAAGCCCTGTTTCCCTCATAAAATTGAGACAAACAAGGCCTTTTGATTATTCATTGATATAACGGAATCAGTTACTTTCAGATTTTTCCAAACGAATCGTTACTCGTCGATTTCGCTCTCTGCCTTGAGCCGTATTATTCGAAGCAGATGGGTAACGTTCACCATGATAACGAGAGACTATTTTTGCCGCTGGAACGCCTTTGTCGAGCAAATAAGCTGTTACTTTTTCCGCTCTTAATTTAGATAACTCACGGTTATCTCGGCGAGAACCAATTAAATCCGTATGACCATCAATATAGATGTATTCCACACTAGGATCAGAAGACACATACAAAGCGACTAAATCTAAACGAGCTTTTATTCGTTCCGTTAGATCTACGCCATTAACCGGAAACAATGCCGCTGTTCTTGCGATTTGGTCATAGTTAACAGGCAGCAAACCAGACAAACAACGACGAAATTCATTGTAAGCTGGAGCAAAGTTGATGTTCGACAAACCCACTTCAACGGTTTCTCGGTTATTTTCCCATGCGGTGCCAGCCACAACAGGATGACGACCTCGTTCCAAACTGGTCAGCATTCTTTCTGCTACTTTGCCACCCACTTCAACCGTTAGGCCATAACCTGGATAAGGTAGAATTTCTAAGGTTTCAGGCTTCACGCCAGGTGACCAACTCGGCGCTTGAGAGATAATGTACACTTGGCCTGGACCTAACTTCTCATTTTGCGGCTGCAGAATAAATTTCATTGGCTCTCCGGCTTCTTTTATAAAGTGCCCTTCGCCATAATGAGGAACGGGATGCGTTAAGCTACAAGAAAATATATCGCCTGATAACAGCCACTCAGAATCCGTAATGCCAGATTGATAATGTGTTAATGCGCTCACTTGCCCAAACGGCAAACAAGCTGTTAGCGTAAATACAGTACGAATTAGAAGTTGTTGGGTAATTCCCATTGAGACGTCTCGTTCAAGCATTATCAAATGTGTTATGATTCGATCCTATTATATACCGTCATTGTTCATCAAGCGGCAGAATTAAGGACCTTCTTTTGTCAAACCACGAAATTAAAGATCGATTCCGAGGTTATCTACCTATTGTTATCGACGTAGAAACCGCAGGCTTTAATCAAAAAACTGATGCTTTATTAGAAATGGCTGCCAGTATCCTAAGAATGGATGAAAATGGCGATTTTTATATCCATGAAACCTTAGAGTATATTATTAAGCCTTTTGAAGGTGCCAACTTAGAAAAGTCAGCCTTAGACTTTACGGGCATTGACCCTTTTGCACCTGGAAGAGAAGACATTACCGAGCAAGAAGCATTATCACAAATGTTTTCTAAAGTTCGTAAAGAGCTCAAATCCTCAGGTTGTAAACGCGCCATTTTAGTAGGTCATAACGCTGCTTTTGACCACGGCTTTTTAAATGCCGCCATTGAGCGTGCAGAAATAAAGCGCAACCCTTTTCATCCATTTTCTAGCTTTGACACAGCCAGCTTGGCAGGCTTAGTATTTGGACAAACCGTCTTAGCAAAAGCCTGTGAAGTTGCCTCGATTCCATTTAGCAACTCCGAAGCACACTCAGCTAAATACGATACAGAGAAAACAGCTGAATTATTTTGTGAAATGGTTAACCGCTGGAAGCAACTCGGTGGATGGCCACTGATTGCCAATGAAACAGAAGATGATATGGCGTCTATTTTCCACTCTGGGAAGTAAGATACACTGAAAACGAACCTTATTTCTTTCACCAAGCTAGGGTTCGTTTTTTATTCAGATGATGAGTTAACAATATGACAGGAAAGCGAATTTTATATTTGATTTTAGGGTGGCTTTCCTTAATCACAGGCATTATTGGTATTTTCCTGCCTCTACTACCAACAACCCCTTTGGTGTTACTCGCCGCTTGGTGTTTTTCAAAATCCTCCGACCGATTCCATGCTTGGCTACTCAACCATAAGTTTTTTGGCCCAATCGTAAAAGACTGGCAATCCTCTGATGGCATTCCGAAACGCTCCAGAAACCGTGCGATTATTTTCATGTGGGCAGGCATGGCGATTTCCATCACGCTTGTTTGGCGCTTTTGGGCTACGGTGGGTCTTATCTTTATCGGCATCTGTGTCAGTATTTATTTGCTAAGAATGCCTTTACGTACAGAATCTTTACCACCTAATTCGGTAGAAGATAAAGAAGAAAACCTTTAGTCTATTAAGCTGTTTTTTTATCTTCAGTGGCTAGAAAATACGCCTATACTGAACCATACTTTTTTATCTAAAGGCCACGTAATAATGACTCGCCGACACTTTCGGAACTTTATCTTTTTTCCCTTTTCAGCCTTAGTTATCATCGTCATCCTAATCTGGATTGCCACCCCTTTTATCGCCAAACACTACCTGACAACCTTCTTCCAAGAGCAAGGTGAAGAAGCGTCTGTCGATTCTATCTCTGTCAATTTTTTCCCTCCAAAAATTGATGTGAAAAATCTTGTTGTGACAAAGCAACAGCAGGAAACCTTATCTTTAAAACGCGCAACATTTGAAGTGGAAATTTGGCCTCTACTCACTCGTACAGTTCGCATATCAGAAGCCAACATTGATGGCTTCGAGATTGCATTGGCTCAGCAAGAAAAAGACTGGATCGTAGCGGGCATCAACACATCTCAATTCCTTGCTGAGGAAACGGAAGAAAAAGACCCCACTGTTGAAGAAACGCCTTCCGAGAACAGCGCTCCATGGTCTATTAACTTGCCTGTTTTCTCTTTCACTGACAGTCAATTTCATTTATCACGTCAACCAGACTCAAATACGCCAGCTCAATTAGATTCCCTCACTTTGAAGGAACTGGTTGTAAAAGACCTTTCTGGACAAGGAGAAAGCTGGAATGGAGAAATCAACCTGTCTGCATTAGTTAATCAAGCTCGTTTTTCAGTAAGCAGCTTATTTGATTATTCTCCTGACAAAACAAGCCTAGATGTAAAAATTGAAGACACCATTTTACCTATCAACAGCTTCCAGCACTTTATTCCAGAGCCTTACAATAAAACCATAGGAAAGCTGGGGCTAGATGGGCAATTCCAGTTAGAGCAAACCCAAGTAAACAATGAACCCTTCATTGAAATAAAGCAGCTTGTATTGAATTCCGTTATAGAAGACCTAGACCTCAGCCTAAACACTGAAGAAAGGATTCAAACAAAATCGACCGCCCTATCTATCAGCCAATCCGATATTCAATTTACGTCTGCTGAGCAATTAAAAGCCACAGCGAATGTTACCCTTAAGTCACAAGATCTTTCTTTTAATCAAGAGGATATCATCGCCAGTTATGAGTCATTTGATTTTGAAAACGCTGTGTCTGTCGAAATAAATGAAGGTTTACTCACTGCTCAAAACAATCAACTCAGTATTAATATTCAAGGATTAAAAGGCACTCTTGAGGAAGAAAAGAAGGTCTCCATTGAGGCGATTTCTTTAACCGCAGAAGAAATCAATGCCGATATAGACAACCAACAAGCGCCTTCTATCATTGGTACCAACCTGCAGTTTGAAAGCACATTTTTCGATAGTTTCTTAACAGATGATAAGCGTATCGCTTCATTCGACAAAGCAGGCTTCAATGGGTTGTCTTTCACTCAACAGGGTGAAGCATTTGACGTCGCATTAGATTTATTAGCTGTAGATAATTTAACATTTTCTGAGGCACTAACCGCATCAGGGGAAAGTCAAAAAACGCTGCCAGCTTTAACACATGTGAGCAAAATTCAAGTACAAAATATCAAAGCAGATTCCAAAGGTGCGAGCATCGATTCTATCGTCTCAGACGCCGTGAAAGTAAATACGATTATCAGCCCAAATAAAACATTGGCAAACCTCGTTTTCCAAGAGGAACAAGACTCAGAGTCAACATCAAACGCCCTACCTCCAGCGTCTTTGCAGGGTTCTGGATCACCAAAAGCCTCAGACGCTCAACACGCTATCGAAAATACACCAAACGCCGAACAAGAACCGGCATTCAAGGCACCTTATTATGTCGCTCTGAAGTCATTTGACATCACTGGAGAATCAGCGGTTTATGTACAAGATCAAAGCATTAAACCAGCACTACAACGAACTCTGAATATAGACACTCTCTCTTTGCGTGATCTAAATACACAAGATAAAGAACAAGCAACAGTATTATCTTTAAAAGCACGAAATGGGAAGTACTCAACGCTCGACAGCGACATTACAATTTGGCCACTAGCAGATGAACTTACGATGCAAAGTACATTGGTGATTAAAGAAGCCGAATTACCACCTTACTCATCCTATATTGCCAATGCACTTGGCTATCAAATTGACTCAGGGCAGTTAAATTTAGATTTAAAACTAGATGCAGATAACGGCGAATTAGATGGCAACTCTCATGTCTTACTCAGACAGTTTAACCTTGGTGGACGCCAAGAAAGCAGTTCCGTTATCAAAGCAGGCGCAGTACCTCTCAATATCGCAGTGGGAATATTAAAAGACAGCGATGACAATATTGACTTAGATATACCGCTTTCCGGTAATGTTAATAATCCAGAATTCGGCTGGAAGAGCTTTCTTGTTCAACCAGTGCGCACCGCTCTTTATAAAGTATCAAGTAACTACCTAATGCAAACCTTCATTCCTTATGCAAACGTCATTACTATTGCACAGTTTGCCGGAGAACAATTGCTTAAAGTGCGTGTAGAGCCCCTTATGTTCACACCAGAAGAGGCTCAACTAAATAGCTCGCAAGATACATTTTTAGAGCAGCTAGTTGCATTAATGAAAGACAAAGAAGAGAGCCAATTAAAGGCCTGTGGCGTCACAAGTTATGTTGATTTAGGGTTTGAGCAACCACCAGCAGAATTGAACGATGAAATGAAAGAACAAGCACTTCGTTTAGCTCAGGAACGTGCGGATAATTTAAAAGAGTTTTTGGTGGAGCAAGGCATTGATTCTTCTCGTATCTTAATTTGCTCCCCAGAAGTTGATCTATCGAGAAGCAGCCAACCTCGCGTAGAACTTAACTTCTAAACTCTACTCATCACACACTGTACAGTATCAATTTTTTAAAACTTGATACTGTACAGTGCTATTTCCTTACGCTATCAACGCAAGACAAATAAAAAACCATTGAGTTTTATTTTCTACCTGAACAGCACTTTTTATCACCATAGTAATTATCTCCATAATTACAGCTAACCTCTTGAGAGGTACGATGTCCACGCAGCAAACCTGAAAATCGTTGCCCCATGATAGTGATTAAGTCTCGCATTTCATTACTCCTAGTAAGTTTGTAGTCAGAATACTAATCAACGCCACAAAATCAGTAAAAGTTATAGCTTTTATAGTGCTAATAAAATTAGACTATTAAACTTCTATATACGACACACTACCATTTAACAAAAATGACTACCTCTATACCTTTCTTTTATTACTTTTTTAATTGCGCTTCTTTCTTATTCAGCCAAGCTCGAAGTAGACGACCAAGCTCCAGCACAATCAGACCAAAAATAATTCCGGCTACCCAATCAAACGCTAACACAAAGCCAAGCACTGCGATCATTCCATAACCATATATGAGGTTCGTTCGGGTTTTAGGTTTTGATTGTCGTGCAAACCAAGTGACCGCTAACAACAGCAAACTAAACCAAACGTAATATTCCACCAAAATTGGATATAGCATTCGATCCCCTATCTAGTTAATAATGATAGCTTACACCTTCTTTTGACGGGCATAGGCTATCGTTTTGTTTTCTCGATTAATTTTACTCTTTTTAATTGTCGTCTCCAACTTTACTTGGGGAGCAAGTGACGTTGCCATCATTGATGATGACAACAACACATTCAATATCGCGGAAAGCGGTTTCTTCTTCATCGACAAAAACAAAACGCTTTCCTTTGATGAAATACAATCAAGCGAATACGCCAAACAATTCCGCCCCATCAATCGCAGCTTTCTTCAGCTTGGCATAGTTGAAGGTAATATTTGGGTTCGCTCCGATATAGCTATTCGTACAACAACCAACATTCCCGTTGTTTTAGAAGTGAATTCCCCAAGAATCCAAAATTTAGAAATCTTCTTACCGACACTATACGACAATCAGATACAGGCAGAGTTCGGCAGCGCTCACACCTACAACAGCAAAGCAATCAAATCAGCAAAGTACTTATTTACCTTACCAACCAACACACCAGCGGTTTTTACCGTCTATTTCAAATTGTCTTCTCACCTTCCTGTGAATGCCCAAATAGAGCTTAAAACCTTATCGAAATTAAGTTCAGACTCTCAAAAGGACTTTATATTCACAGGTGTACTGATTGGTGTTTTATTAGCGTTGTTTACCTGCAATATCTTTTTCTACATCCGATCTCGCAACCTGATGTATTTAATTTATGCAGGGTTACTTGTCTCTATCATCATTTTACACCTAGCTCTCCACGACCAAATATCTCAGTTTTTCCCTAATAAAACAGGGATGCAAGAACGGATATACAACCTATCTTCTTTCCTCTGCCTTAGTACGATTGTGTTCTTTTCTCGACTTTATCTCGATACCAAACAACATCTTCCGATGTTAGACAAAGTCTTACTCGTAATAGGTTCGTTAAACGCTTTCTTCGCTATTATTTTCTCTACGGCACCAGAGTCGATGAACATTGTCATTCTGTCGATTATGGCTGTCGTGACCATCTCAACATTAACATTTCACGCCATTATCTCTTGCATCAAGAAAATTCCCTTTTCTGGCTATTACCTTGCTGCTCGTTCCATTCTATTAATCGGCCATTTAGCTTGGATCACGTCAGTTTATGGCCTTATTCCAAGCGCCACATTATTAGAGTGGGGATTATCCGTCACTATTATCATCGAGACATTAATCCATTTTACAGGAATGATTTCTCAGAAATCCCCCTTGCTCCAACCTCACATATATAAAGCCAAACACTCTCAAGATGAGATATTTGATCTTTTATCAGACCTGTCTAGCCGTTTACGTCGTCAAATCAACATCATTGGTGGCGGAATTACACATCTAGAACAAGCTGCTGTCTCTCCAGACACAAAATTGCTCATCGCAAGTACCCAGACAGCAAACAACAATTTGAAAAATTTGATTACCCGTATCGACTACCTAAGCGACCTTGAAGACAAGACCGCCTTTGAACAAACGACGCCTGTATCACTCAACCAGCTTATTGATAATGCCCATCACAACTTCCAACGCATTGATCAAGACAGTGCGCTCATTGAGATAAACACCAACAAAACAGACAAGGTTGAAATCTTAAACAATGCGCAAATACTGCAACATCTTATTGAAGTGTTGGCCGAAGAGTTTAAGCATTTCACCAATCAAACGCTGACCATTAACATCACTCATCATGATGTAAACCGAGAAGGCATAACTTTGTTGGAAATTGAGTGTTCTCCATTACCGACTAGAGCCAGCACTCAAACCTCAAGTTTCGATTTTGGCTCAGGCTATATCGAGTTATTAGTGCAATATTTAAATGGTGAGTGCCATTTATCTGACAACGACCAAACCAGCCGCCTTAATATCCAAATTCCGATTCAATCTCATATCCGAAGCTTGGCTCACAGAAGCGAACAACAAGGTCATTTTGATATTATTTTGCTTGGGCAAGAAGACGATGACCTACAAAAAACACTCACTCTATTGCAAAACTATCAAAACAAAATCGAGCATTTTGCCACGTTAGAATCCTTGCTGGATCACCTAAACCAGTCAAAGCAAAGAACATCTGGTCTGATTATTCTCGTGTTTGATAACGGTGGGCACATTCCTCACATCACTCAGCAAAGATTATTACCTTTGATGAACGTAGAAGATCAATGCCTACTCATCAGCAACAATGTTAAAATGTCACCGGATTATGCCAAAAAGCTTGGCTTTGATGAGATACTCCCTTGCTCGGAATTAGACAGCCAATTTAAAACAATGCTCTCTCGTTTAATTCAAAAAGGCGACAGATTAAAGAACACCTCTTTGTCACGCATCAAGCCTTTGAACAAAACGCCTTGATGCCAGTAAATGAACTCTGAATAATACAGATGAAAGGAAATGGTATGGATTGTTTATTTTGTAAAATAGTGAACGGAGAGATTCCAGCAACCGTATTGTATGAAGACGATGACGTCATTGCGTTTGAAGACATTATGCCGCAGGCGCCTACTCATTTTCTTGTTATACCTAAACGCCACATCAGCACCCTAAATGACTTAACAGATGACGATGCCGCCGTTGTAGGTAAGCTGCAAATAACCGCAGCCAAAGTAGCAAAACAAAAAGGTATCAGTGAAGAAGGTTATCGTGTTGCCATGAACTGCAACGAGATGGGCGGACAAACTGTTTACCATATACACATGCATGTACTGGGCGGTCGTCAAATGACATGGCCTCCAGGCTAATTAAGAGGAAATCCGAGTGATCTCTTTTCTAGACAAAGCCGTATTACAATTTGATCGAGCACTACAAACACTGGTTCCCCATGCAGCAAAAGCTTCTCGTGTTTCTCCTGCTAGCCAGATTGCCGAAGCAGAATTAACGTCTGACGAACGTAAACATGCTTCAGGGTTAATGCGTATAAACCATACTGGCGAAGTATGTGCTCAAGCGCTCTACGCTGGGCAAGCAACCACAGCCAAGCTAGAGGCCGTTCGTAAAGAAATGGAACACGCAGCGGATGAAGAGATTGATCATCTCGTGTGGTGCGAACAACGCCTTTATGACTTACAGAGCAGACCGAGTTTGTTAAACCCTTTATTCTACAGTGCGTCCTTTATGATTGGCGCAGGCGCAGGACTGATCAGTGATAAATTGAGTTTAGGGTTTGTCGCTGCAACGGAAGATCAAGTATGCGTGCATCTGCAAAAACACATGCAAGCATTGCCTGCGCAAGATGAAAAAAGCAAAGCAGTTTTAACACAAATGCACATAGATGAAGCCAAACACAAAGAAGCAGCATTAGACGCTGGCGGTTATGAATTTCCACAACCTGTTATGGCCATTATGACGCAAGTATCCAAAGTCATGACAACCACTACTTACCGGATTTAATTATGAACAGAGATCTCCACTCTATTCGACGAGACTATCAATTCGAAGACCTCTTAGAAGATCAAGCAGGCAATGATCCTTTAACTCTTTTTGATACTTGGCTAGAAAAAGCCATTGAAGCTTGTCCTGATGATCCAACCGCCATGACATTAAGTACAGTAGACAAAGATGGTTGGCCACACTCACGCATTGTTTTGTTAAAACAACGTAATGAATCAGGCTTTTCCTTCTTTACTAACTACAGCAGTGAGAAAGGTCAACAGCTTGTTCAGAACAACAAAGCCAGCATGACTTTTTTCTGGCCTGCACTGTCTCGCCAAATACGTATTGAAGGGACAATTGAAAAAGTAGCTCGTGATGTCTCTGAAACCTACTTCGCAAGTCGCCCTCGCGGCAGCCAGCTCGCTGCACGAACCTCACAACAAAGTGCTGTCATCCCTAACCGAGGGGCTCTGCAAAATGCTTTCAATGAAGAGGAACAAGCCTTTGATGGTCAAGAAGTGCCTTGTCCTGATAATTGGGGAGGTTATGTTTTAAAGCCAAGGTTCATTGAATTCTGGCAAGGTCGTCCGAGCCGTTTACATGACCGGATTTGCTATACATCTAAAGACGATAGCTGGGTACAAACACGTAAAGCCCCTTAATCAAAGCCCTTTCATTAAGGTCGTATTCCCTTCTAACGCCACAACAATCAAAGCAAGAGTCGGAAAGTTAAACTTATCCGCTCTTCTTTGATTCTTTTTCTAACAGGCAATGAGTGTTGCCACAATACTTGCGTTGACGTCCCCATAATCAGCCAACTGCCGTGCTCTAACGCCATACTATGTTTGGTTTTATGATCAGCTTTCAGTCGAAACAAAAAGTCTCGCGTCGCTCCAAGACTCAACATAGCAACAATAGGTGCTGGCCCTAATACCTTTTCATTATCAGAATGCCACCCCATATATTCCTCGCCGTCTCGATACCAGTTCAGCAATGCGGAGTTAAAAGATTGCTGTGACAAAGCCTCGGCTTCTGCTTTTATGGGCAATAACCATGCAGGCCAACCGGCTCCGTGATGATCTTTTCCAGAGTAACGATAACAAACACCTTCATCCGCAACAAAAGCCACCAGCCTTGGGACAGGCACATCTCGCCCAAACATAGACAAAACTTCCTTTTGCCAAGGCAGGTGCAATTTAAGCTCAGACATCAAGCTCGGTAAGCTTGAGCTAGAAAATGAGTATCGGTATGATGGCTTTGCTTCCATTTAACTAATTACCTTGGATTTCAATGCAACCTTCCCCAGCGAATGCGTTAGTAAAACGCAGTGATTTTTTAGATGCTTATCGTGGTTTAGCCGTTCTATTAATGATGGTATTTCACTTTTGTTGGGATTTACGGCATTTTGGCTTCCTAGAATATTCTATTTATGACCCTTTCTGGGTGTATTTTAGAAGTCTAATTCTTACCCTCTTCCTGACCGCTGTTGGCTGGTCAAGCTACTTAACCTTTAAAAAAGACAATTATTGGTCATTCTGGAAACGAGATATCAAGCTGTTTATTGCGGCTTCTGCTATTTCCCTAGTAACCTATCTTGCAGCGCCGGATCAATGGATCTACTTTGGCATACTGCATTTTATTTTCATTGCCTCATTATTGACTCGGCCATTGGCGAAGTGGCCTATTGCATCAGCAGCGATTGGCATCATCATTCTGCTGATTTATCACACCACACATTATTTAACCTTTCCAAATGTTTTCGGCACTATAACGAGTTTTCTCGCTCTTCCACAAAGAACACTTGATATTGTCTTTCCCTTTCCATGGATTGGGGTTGTCCTTCTTGGCCCTTTATTCGGCTATTTAAATCTTCATAAGTGCCAAACACCTAAAATAATACTCACTAGAATATTGGCACTTTTAGGTCGCTATGCATTACCAATTTACCTTGTCCATCAGGTGTTTTTATTTGCCTTAGTTGCTGGGTTCAAAATGGTGCTTTTGCAGTTTTCTTGATCGTTTTTTGTGCGTATCAAGGGTTCATTTATTAAGCCAAAAAATACAGAAAAAAATAGATAAAAACTCTTTTATGATCTTGCCAATCGCCAACTTTATACTTTTTGTGGCAGGGCAAGTAAGTGAGCACTTAGCCTTTATTTAATTCTCATTTTTACAGAGTTTTCAAGTCTTGATTTTACATCCATTGCACACTATTGTTCATCACAGATTTGAGGTAAAACACTACATATAGTGCTTTATCTTAAAAAGATACACTAGATAGAGTAAAGCACCTCTTTTTTCAACAATGCACTAATGGGAAGTTAAGGCATGAGCACTCTCACAGTTACTAAGCGTAACGGAAAGACCGAAAGTATCAATCTGGAAAAGATTCATAAAGTCATCATGTGGGCCGCTGAAGGTTTAGATAATGTCTCTGTTTCTCAAGTAGAATTAAAAGCACAAATCCAATTCTTCGAAGGCATTCGAACCACAGATATCCATGAAACTTTAATCAAATCCGCTGCCGACTTAATCTCTGAAAATACACCAGATTATCAGTACCTTGCAGCTCGCTTAGCCATCTTCCATTTACGCAAAAAAGCATTCGGTGATTTTGAACCACCACACCTTTATGAGCATGTCACAAACTTAGTGAAACAAAACCGCTACGACGCTCATTTGCTTGAAGATTACACTGAAGAAGACTTCAACCAGTTAAACGACATCATTGATCACTCTCGTGATATGAACTTCTCTTACGCTGCGGTTAAGCAATTAGAAGGTAAATATCTAGTACAAAACCGTGTGACTGGCGAAATTTACGAAAGCCCACAGTTTATTTATATCCTTGTTGCTGCTTGTCTATTTGCAAAATACGACAAAGCACAGCGTTTGGATTTGATTCGCCGCTTTTATGATGCGGTTTCTCAATTTAAGATTTCTTTGCCGACACCAATTATGTCCGGCATTCGCACACCAACTCGTCAATTCAGTAGTTGTGTATTGATTGAATGTGGCGACTCTCTAGATTCAATCAACGCAACCTCCAGTGCCATCGTTAAATATGTGAGTCAGCGTGCTGGTATCGGTGTAAACGCCGGTGCAATTCGAGCTCTTGGCAGTACCATTCGCGGTGGTGAAGCTTTCCACACAGGTTGTATCCCATTCTACAAACACTTCCAAACAGCGGTTAAGAGCTGTTCTCAAGGTGGTGTTCGTGGTGGTGCGGCGACTGTCTTCTACCCAATCTGGCACTTGGAAGTGGAAAGCTTATTAGTGCTTAAGAACAACCGTGGTGTTGAAGAGAACCGTGTTCGTCACCTTGATTACGGCGTTCAGTTCAACCGTTTGATGTATCAGCGCTTGATCAAGGGCGGCAACATTACCTTGTTCAGCCCTTCTGACGTACCTGGTCTTTACGATGCCTTCTTTGCAGACCAAGAAGAGTTTGATCGTCTATACACCATGTATGAACAAGATGACTCTATTCGCAAACAAACCATCAAAGCCACTGAGCTATTTACTTTGTTTGCTTCTGAGCGTGCTAGTACAGGTCGTATTTATCTTCAAAACGTCGACCACTGTAATACTCACAGCCCATTTGATCCGGCTGTCGCTCCAGTTAAGCAAAGTAACCTATGTTTAGAAATTGCATTGCCGACAAAACCTCTAGACAGTATCAATGACCCTGAAGGCGAGATTGCACTTTGTACTCTTTCTGCTTTCAACTTAGGCGCATTGGAAAACCTAGACGAGTTAGAAGAATTAGCTGAGCTAATCGTTCGCGCGCTAGACAGCCTATTGGATTATCAAAACTACCCAATTCCTGCGGCACAACGTGCCACTGAATTGCGCCGCACCTTAGGTGTTGGTGTTATCAACTACGCTTACTACCTTGCGAAAAATGGCGTTAAATATTCAGACGGCAGCGCAAACGAGTTAACTCACAAAACGTTCGAAGCCATTCAATACTTCTTGTTGAAAGCGTCTAACAAGCTATCAAAAGAATTTGGCCCTTGCTTAGCGTTTAATGAAACAACCTATGCGAAAGGCATTTTGCCGATCGATAGCTACAAAAAAGAAATCGACAATATTTGTCCTTCTGAGCTTTATTACGACTGGGAAGCCTTGCGTAGCGAGATCGTTGAACACGGTCTACGTAACTCAACCTTGACCGCTCTAATGCCATCAGAAACATCTTCGCAAATCAGTAATGCGACAAATGGTATTGAACCACCACGCGGATTCGTTTCTGTTAAAGCCAGTAAAGACGGCATTTTGAAGCAAGTTGTACCAGAATTCGAAAGACTGAAAGACAGCTACGAGTTGTTGTGGACGATTCCATCAAACGACGGCTACTTGCAACTTGTTGGCATCATGCAAAAATTTGTCGACCAAGCAATTTCTGCGAACACAAACTACGATCCACAGAAGTTTGAATCACAAAAAGTCCCAATGAAGGTGATCTTAAAAGACCTTCTCACCGCCTATAAACTCGGTGTGAAAACGCTTTACTACCACAACACAAGGGATGGTGCGGAAGACAAGCAAGAAGACATCGATGATTGCGCAGGCGGCGCTTGTAAAATCTAGTCAAACTAAAAACTAATAAGCTTCGTATTACACTGCGAAGCTTATTAGGTTTCTGGCATTCTAAATGTTCATTTTTATTTAATTGATTCACAGTATTAATAACTAAGGCCGATGTACTTTATCACTCGCCTTACGCATTAGAGGATATACCCAAGCAATGAGTTACTCGACGTTCAACCGCAAGCACTTCGATAGTATGAAAGAACCTATGTTCTTTGGTGAAAATGTCAACGTGGCTCGTTACGACCAACAAAAACACCCTATTTTTGAAAAGCTAATTGAAAAGCAACTGTCTTTCTTTTGGCGTCCAGAAGAAGTTGACCTTTCTAATGACCGTAAAGACTTTCAAAAATTGGAAGAGCATGAGAAGCATATTTTCTTAAGCAACTTAAAATATCAAACTCTGCTAGACAGCGTACAAGGTCGTTCTCCAAACGTTGCCCTATTGCCTATCGTTTCTCTTCCTGAGCTAGAAACCTGGATCGAAACTTGGTCATTCAGTGAAACCATTCACAGTCGCTCTTACACACACATCATTCGTAATATCGTGAATGATCCAACGCTGATTTTTGATGACATAGTCACCAATGAAGAAATCACCAAGCGCGCAGACAGTGTGTCGAAATACTATGACAACTTGATCGAAATGGTGAATCTATATAACACCATGGGATTTGGTACTTTTAACGTACCCGGCAAAGGCGATGTTGAAATCACTACGCCGAAGCTAAAAAAGGCGCTTTATCTTACTATTGCTTCCGTGAATGTATTAGAAGCCATTCGCTTCTACGTCAGCTTTGCTTGTAGTTTTGCCTTTGCTGAACGCACCTTGATGGAAGGTAACGCAAAAATCATCAAGCTAATTGCTCGTGATGAAGCCTTGCACCTGACCGGCACACAACACATGCTTAACTTAATGGCGTCCGGTAAAGATGACCCAGAGATGGCCATTATTGCCGAAGAGTGCAAAGACGAAATGCGCGATATCTTCATCGAAGCCGCGGAACAAGAAAAAGAGTGGGCGACTTACCTATTCCAAAGCGGTTCTATGATTGGCCTTAACGCGCAAATTTTGGGTCAATACGTGGAATACATCACTAACGTTCGTATGCAAGCCGTTGGCCTTGATGCGCACTTTGAGACGAAGCATAACCCAATCCCTTGGATTAATGCTTGGTTGGTTAGTGACAACGTTCAAGTCGCACCACAAGAAGCTGAAATCAGCTCTTACTTGGTTGGTCAAACAGATAACAACTTGGATGATTCAGACTTCGATGACTTCGATCTCTAAGCAAGAATCAGCAACAAAGAAAGAGCAAGTAGTACATCGTGTACTAATAGGTAAAAAACAGATTCTGGTAACAGAAGAAGAGCCTTTAATGGTTCAACTTGAACGGGCTGGAATACATGTGGAATACCAATGTCGCGAAGGCTACTGCTCTTCTTGTTCAGTGAAGCTTTTATGGGGAAATGTTATTTACCCTTTTGAACCCCTAGCTTGGGTTCAAAGTGGTTATTTACTGGCTTGCTGTGCCATCGTGAAAAGCGATATAGAAATTCAGTTTTTATAAAAATTTAAGGCCCTAATGCTGGCGGGCATAAGGGCCTTGAAAATCTTCTTCAGGAGCTTAAGAGATTATCTGGAGAAGTCACGCTTAGAGAACCTGTCCTTAGAAGAAATTCCGAGATCAAATAATGACTTTTTCTTTGGTGTGTGTCAATGAATCTCTACAGATAAAAAGGAGATCTCAATGCAAAAGTTTCAGATGTATTGGTCTATACTAATTGACTCGATTAAATTGATTATACTTTTAATTAAGTAATTTAGAGCTAAAAAAATGCCTTCTTTTATAAAGAAGGCATTTCCACTTAATTTCTTAAACAATCCACACTCTTTTCTATCTCAAAGTGCGATAACCTGCATAAATTCGTGTGGCTGTTGTAATCCAACAAATCGTTCCGAAGACATAAGCCAACACAACAAAGTGCGACGGCAACAAACAAATCAATACGAGAAAAGCGATGGTCTCTGCGCCTTCCGCTAAACCGCCAATAAAGTGTAACGACTTGCCGCCATAATCCAGATTTTCAATATGGCGCTTTTCCGCCATGATGGCAAAAGCCAAAAAGCTGCTACCCGTCCCCATAAAAGAGAAAATAACAAAGCTAGCCGCTAGTGCATTCTCTGCCGGATTTGCCAATGCAAAGCCAAAAATAACCGCAGAGTAAAAAATAAAGTCCAATGTAATATCAAGATAACCACCTAGATCTGTAGGCTCTTGCACTCGCGCTACGGCACCATCTAATCCATCCATCAAGCGATTAAGGATGATAAAAATCAAAGCGAGCCAGTAATATTCTTGACTCAAGGATGGCACAGACAAGATCCCCATCACAAAGCCAAATACAGTGATGTGGTTTGCTTTAATTCCCATTGCATCGAGCTTTAACGCGATCTTCCGCAAAGGTGCTTTCAATTGTTTAATAAAAAATGGATCTAACATAAATAGAACAACTCTCACTTATCAAGAATGACTCAGCCGCTATAGACTTGGTACAATGGCTTAAAACTTATCGAATGTAAGGCTCTTATGATACACGCAAAGCAATATAGTTCCTCTGGACCAAACCTTATTATTATTCACGGTTTATTCGGTAACGCAGATAACTGGCATTCCATTGCACAAGGCTTATCTGAACACTTTAATTTGTTTTGCATTGATTTACCCAACCACGGTCAATCATCTTCTATGCCAGACGCGACTTACCCAAAAATGGCTCAGGCTGTTTTAGATTGGGCAGAGTCTCAAAACATCAAATCTTTCCACTTGCTCGGCCATTCCATGGGCGGAAAAGTGGCTATGCAAATGGCTTCGCTGGCGGAGCAATCAAGCAATATTAAAATAGAAAAGCTCATTGTCGCCGATATTGCTCCTGTCGACTACAAACCAAGCCATACCGACATTTTGAAAGGTTTAAAAGCGGTTCAATCAAGTGATGTAAGCTCCCGTAAAGCCGCAGATGATATTTTAAGTCAGTATGAGCCTAGTCTGCCGATTCGACAGTTTTTATTGAAAAACTTGGTTAGAACAGAAGACAAACTGTATCAACTCGCCTTGTCCGTCAACAACATTGCCGACAGCTACAGTACGATATTGAAAAAGCCTGAAATAAGCCAAGCGGTTAATACCCCCACGCTATTCATCAAAGGTGAGCATTCAGACTATATCATTTCGGATTATCAACAAGACATTATGACCGCCTTTCCAAACGCTTCGTTTAAAATACTGTCCGGAACTGGGCATTGGCTTCATGCAGAAAAACCGCTGCCATTTAGCAGCTTAGTGAAGCGCTTTTTACAGCAAGATTAACATTGCGTGTCGGCACACAGTCCGTATTTGTCTTTTAAGTAAGATGCGGACGGTAAAACAACCCCATGAGATCGAATTAAATACGGGTTAAACGTCACTCGCAATGTGCCTGGATAATCAGCTTCTATCAAAAGTTTGCTGTCTTCCCACGCTCGAATCCTTTCCACCAAAGCTGTCAGTTTGGAACGGCTATCGGAATGAATAGCAAAAAGCGAACCTGCTCTAACAAAAGCAAATGAAGAGCCAATCATTATGCGTTGTTTATGGAATAAGAGCTTTAGAATATCTTGCGCGACCCCATCTTGATAAAGCTGTGTGTCCACCAAAGATAGAATCACTTCAGACTCTTCCAATAAAAAGTTGACCGACTTCAAGACAGACAAACGATCTGTGTCTGTTTTCAGAAAGCGTAATTCAAAACCGTACTCTGCGGCTTCTTTTTCCATTTTTTGCTGATCAATAAAAAGTGTATCACTATAAAGTACAGCCAATGGCTTTCGGTCAAACCAAACAGCATTAAGCAACGCAAAACGCTTATCCAAAGGCGCACCAGAAAACACACCACTACTTGGTATTAAGCAGTCTTTCTGAATATTCAAATACTCTTCTTGCCCAATGAAAGTGGCAATCACAATACCTGTATTAACGGTCGAGCAAATTTGGGAATAACTGTCTCTGCCTATAGTCACCAGAATATCGTCGTTTTTAAGCGCAGCTATATTCTGATAGAAAGCAGAACTTCGAACAGGTTTCGCCTGAAGAGAGGAAGGTAAAAGAGCAGATAGTTGAAACGTCAAAGAACGTACTGAACTTTCTTCAGCATCATGTATGACATACACGGAAGCAAAGACCTTAACGGACAGCAGCATTCCGATGAAAGTTACAAAAATCCTTTTCAACTTACTAATAATCCAGATTAAAAAGTAATATTGGTGAAGACATAGGCATAGCTGTCTTCGTCGTAATTATTATGTCTTGAAATAAGAGAGTTATTATCTAAACGTGTTTCTAATCCTATTCCAACTGTCGCCTTTGAATACCCACCTAAAGAGGTCTGATAAGATAACCAAGTATTAAAAAACTCATAGTCCTTATCCGCTAACTCTTTACCATACCAATAGTAGCCTTGATATGACCATTTTTCACTTAAAGGTAGACTATAAAAGAAGGACATGAGTATTGGTGGTGTCGTTTCGAGCAAACGCTCCAACTCCGTTTGCGTATCCTGATAAGCATAGGTGAAACGAGTCATGGCTCCTGAATCAAATCGCCAATCCAATTCCACTTCAACACCGTTTATATCTATGTCCTCTGTTACTCCTTCCTCGACCGGGGTATCCTCTAAAAAGCCGGTAAAGTGTTTTCTACTGAGTACAAGTCCTTCGACTTCATCATGGTACAAACGCACATCGAAAGATAAATCTAGAGAAGGCCAATAATGAAAGTAGCCAATTTCATAAGAAGTGACAATTTCTTCCTCTTCCCCCTCATCCGCATAAGTAACAGGTGAACTTTCACCTGTGGTGAGCACATAACGCCAATTAAAATATTGGTCTGATAGGTCAGGCGTTCGTACCGCTCGGGATGCATTCATGCGAATGGATTCGTGTTCAGATAGTTTGTACGTTGCACCAAATTTTGGTGATAAGAAAGTCCCAGCCATTTTACTGTGCTCTAACATAGCACCTGCGTTAATAACCCAACTTTCATTAGCGCGATATTCCATATTAGAAGACAAGCGGGTAATTTCATCATTCACTGTCCCACCAAAGTAATGTTCTGACTTTGCTTCATCATATCGATACCCCAAAGCAGAGATAACACGCAATCTCTCAGAAGAAGTAAAAGTACTTTGTAATTCAATATCGTGACGAGTTTCGCGTAGATCAATAATAAAAGACTTATTAACTGAATCTTCAGTATCGCCAGACACTACATTTGGAAAATAAATTGAGTCCTCAGCAGCTACACCATTAAATATTACATCGTAGAAAAGGTCATAAAGCACGACATCATGCTGCTCGTTAGCATCTGATTGATCATAGTAATATTGAAGCTTCAATTCATGATTTGAAGCCACTTGTTTGGCAAAACCAAATTTGATGTGCTCTCTTTCAACTTCATTCATTGGATTCGTTGAATCATAACCTCCAACATAATTTATTGTCTGACCGCCATAATCTACATCAACCGCGTAATCCACTTTATCCACATTCCCGTTGACATAACTCGCGCCAACGTCCAAATCAAAGAAGCTCGTGGAAGTTTCATGCTGAATGAAGACATTTCCCATTTCTGAGCGATGACCATCGTTGCGCTCATCCCCATAAAAATCTGTGTCGTACCCTTCTACAGAATTGGTCGAAGCGGAAGCTCGATAACTCCAATTTCCATTCAAGCCACTATGTTGACCATATATACGGTAGTCTCCCTGAGTCCCAGCGTAGGCACTAATACTGTTGCCTAAAGTCTCTAAAGGAGAACGAGTAATGATGTTCACTACAGCAAAAAAGGAATTCAGCCCATAGCTTGCAGCATTTGGCCCACGGTTCACTTCTACTCGTGCTATGTCTTCAATATTCAATGGCAGCATAGCCCATTCCACACGAGCCAGACCAGCACTGTAAACAGAGCGTCCATTTATCAATACTTGAATGCGACGATAACCAGTATATTCGGTACCATGATATGACGCAGACTTCTGACTAGAAGAAGTATAGGAAACAACAGTAAAACCAGGCACAAATTGCAGTAAGTCTTCCACATACTGAATATTAATTCGTCTAATAAAATCACCATCTAAAACAGACAAGCTGGATGACACATCGGCTCTCGGCTGCGATATTTTAGACGGCGTCACTACAACAGGAATGGTGTCTGAAAAGGTGTCATATTCATCTAAGCTGAACATGTCTGCTTGAGCTGATACGCTTACGAATAAACCCCATATAAGGCTGAAATACTTTCGCCACAATCTTTGTCTCATCATATTTACTTCAGCCTATAATCATCCGCAAGATAGGTCCCCAAGATGCGAACTTCCTCTGAGAAGAAACCAAGCTCTTCTAAGGCGGCTTGCATAGCAGATGATTGAAAGTGCGCCTCAACATCTACATAAAACTGAGTTGCGGTAAAGTTCCCGTTCACCATATAGCTTTCTAGCTTCAACATATTAATTCCTTGCGTCGCAAAACCGCCCATTGCCTTATAAAGCGCAGCAGGAATATTACGAACTCGAAACATAAAGGAAGTAATGTAAGTTTGGCCTTCTTCAAACACAGGCATTTTTTGTTGACGGGAAAAAACTAAGAAGCGAGTCGTATTTCCAACCGTGTCATTGAAATGGGTTTTCAGGATGTTCAAGCCGTACAATTCAGCCGCCAACTCAGACGAAATTACAGCGAGCCCAGGCTCTTCATTCTCAGCAATGTGTTTTGCAGCACCAGCCGTGTCATACATCGCCTGATTTTTTGCGTTTAGCGCCTTAATATTCGCATCACATTGCGCCAAGGCTTGAGGGTGACTGCCTATGCGATTTATTTGCTCAAGCGTCATACCATGACGAGCCATTAGACAATGATTCACTGGCTCAAAGTGCTCTTTTACGACATAAAGCTGAGTTCGTTTGAGTTCTCGGTAAATCTCTTCAACTCGCCCTGCTGTGGAGTTCTCAACAGGGATCATGGCGTAATACGCGTCACCTCGTTCAACCATTTTTAAGGCATCAGCAAAAGTTGCGCAATGGACACTGGTCCAGTCAGGAAAGGTGTGTTTGCAAGCAAGATGCGAATAAGCACCTGGCTCGCCTTGATAAGCAACGATTTTAGTTGCATCAAGAGTAAGATGTTGCTCTGGCATATTAAAAAGAATTCTGTGATATATTTCTTTTACAGTAACAAATAGGCGTGGCGAGATACATAAAAATGCGAAGATTTTGTCATTATATTGTAAGTATCTTGTCTTAAAAGTGGCTAATTAAACAAACGTACCCTGTGATGAAAAGCATATTTATATTATTGGTGAAAGCTTACCAAGTTGCCATTAGCCCATATATAGGAAGTAACTGTCGTTTTTACCCAAGTTGCTCCCATTACATGATTGAAGCAATCGAAAAAAAAGGCGTCATTAAAGGTGTGTACCTTGGCGTGAAGCGCTTATCAAAATGCCATCCTTGGGGTGAAAGCGGCCTAGACCCAGTTCCACCCTGCAAATGTGATAACGAAAAGCAAAACAAAGAGAGTTAGCTGGCGATTGATCCAATCTGCAGCTTTAAATCACTGGCAATCAACACAGCTTGTGTTCGATTGTTAATCTCAAGTTTACGAAAAATCGCTGTGATATGAGCCTTTACCGTCGCCTCAGAAATGGATAATTCAAAAGCAATTTGCTTGTTCAATAGGCCTTCGTGAAGGTAACACAACACTTTATATTGTTGAGGGGTGAGTTCTGCGACTTTATTCTGCATAGATAAGTCGGGCTTAGGTTGGCTTTCAACGGCTTGTTTTAAATTCTCAGGTAACCAAATATCACCGGCTAAAATCGCATTAATTGCTTGTACGTAAGTGGCAGGCTCACTGGTTTTAGGGATAAACCCCAAAGCGCCAGCATCGATCACTTTTGCAACCATGGCACTGTCTTCACTACCAGAAATAATGGCGACAGGCACATCAGGAAAGTCTTTTCGGATTCTAATCAACCCATATAATTCACCACTGCCTGGCATGTTTAAATCCAGCAAGAGTAAATCTAAATCATCTGTCTTCTCTAAACATTGAAGTGTGGAGTCTAAATCTTGGGATTCCGCTATCTCAACGCCCTGTATTTCTGCCCGTAGCGCACTGCTTAGTGCGCTACGGAACAGAGGATGATCATCCGCGATAATAAGTGATATCACTGCCTACCCTTTTAAATGTATAAAGTGTTACACATTTAAACGGTTTTCGATCAAATCATCAACCACACTTGGATCGGCTAGTGTACTTGTATCGCCCAATTGGTCATGTTCACTTGCTGCAATTTTTCTCAAAATACGGCGCATAATTTTTCCAGAGCGTGTTTTTGGCAACCCTTTACTCGCCCACTGAATCAAATCAGGTGTGGCAATTGGGCCAATCTCTTGACGCACAAACTGCTTCAGAGATTTAGTCAGCTCTTCGTCTGGCGTAACGCCAGCTACAGCACTGACATACACATAAATACCCTGCCCTTTAATATCATGAGGGTAACCAACGATCGCCGCTTCAGCAACGGCTGGGTGAGCAACCAAGGCGCTTTCAATTTCAGCCGTACCAAGACGGTGACCCGATACATTCAGCACGTCATCCATACGACCAGTTATCCAATAATGGCCGCCGGCATCTCTTGATGCACCATCACCAGTAAAGTACATACCGTCAAAAGTACTGAAGTAAGTTTGCTCAAAGCGTTCGTGATCTCCATAAACCGTACGCGCTTGACCTGGCCAAGAATCGGTAATGACTAAACCACCGTCAACTTGCACGCCTTGTTCATCAAGCTCAACGCCTTGCGCATCGACCAATGCAGGCTGCACGCCAAATAAAGGCCCAGTACAAGAACCTGGTTTAGCGTCACCTTGTACAACACGCGGTGTCATCATGATGCCACCGGTTTCTGTTTGCCACCAAGTATCAACAATTGGGCATGAAGCGTTACCAATTTCAGAGTAATACCAAGACCAAGCCTCTGGGTTAATTGGCTCGCCAACACTTCCCAAGACACGCAATGAATCACGCTTGCTAGAGCGAGTCGCTTCATCGCCTTTTGACATCAAAGCTCGGATCGCAGTCGGTGCTGTGTACAAAAGAGACACATTGTATTTATCAACAACACGACCAATTCGGCCAGAATCAGGGTAAGTCGGCACGCCTTCAAACAAGATGCTTGTTGTTGCATTGGCTAGCGGCCCGTACACCATATAACTGTGTCCAGTGATCCAGCCCACATCAGCAGCACACCAATAAATATCATCTGGTTTTAGGTCAAACACCAATTCATGAGTTAAAGAGGCATACACCAAATAACCGCCAGTAGTATGAACAACCCCTTTTGGCTTACCTGTGGAACCTGAAGTGTACAAAATAAACAAAGGGTCTTCGGCGTTCATCGGTTCAACTGGGCATTCTGTACTTTCATCTTTCGCTTCAACAGCCCAATCTAAATCTCGACCATCAAACCAAGGCACATCTTTCTGCGTGTATCGATAAACCAAAACTTTCTCAACAGAAGGACACGCATTGTTATCCAATGCCATATCAACGTTGTGTTTCAGTGGAATAGTATTGCCTGCGCGACGACCTTCATCTGCTGTAATCACCAGTTTCACTTCACAGTCATTTAGACGATCTGCGATAGCGTGGGCAGAAAAGCCACCAAATATAACGGAATGAATCGCACCAATTCGAGCACAAGCCAGCATGCTGTAAACCGCTTGTGGAATCATGGGCATGTAGATAGCGACACGGTCGCCTTTTTTAACGCCTTGTCGCTTGAGAAGATTTGTTAAACGACCTACTTCGTCGTGTAGGTTTTGGTAGGTAACGGCCACTTTATCATCGGTTTCGGCATCGCCTTCACAATAATAAGCCACTTTGTCTGCATGTTTCGCTAAATGGCGGTCAATACAGTTGTAAGCGACGTTCAGTTCGCCATCTTCAAACCACTTAATATTGACGTTACCACGTTGGAATGAGGTATTTTTCACCTTAGTGTAAGGTGTAATCCAATCTAAACGCTTCCCTTCTTCACCCCAAAATTCGTTTGGGTTTTCAATCGATTCTTGATAGCGTTTTTCAAACTCTGCCTGACTTACATTGGCGTTTTTTGCCGCCTCACTTGAGGTTGCGCTATATAATGACTTCATAACCCGCTCCATTGTTAAATTTGTTATTCGGATGCGAGACCACTATAACTCGCTCTATTTGCGAATCTATTCCACTTTAGTCTTATTAGCTCTTTCTACACCTCAAAACTCACCAAACTCTTCCTGCCTTAACAAAAAAGGGCAAACGCACGTCTTGCTTATGATGTGGGTCCGACCAAGCATCGCGAATAATAGGTTCTGCATTGAGCAAAAACTCATCCCCATGCTCTTGAATATATGACTGAGAGGCCGACCAAGTACGGATAAAATCCAGTGTTTGAGAAACCGACCAATGGCAATTTAACTCAAAATTCGGCACATTCATGAGTTCGAAAGGAAACTGAATATCATTGTATTGATTCCATAACACTCGGCTCTGGGAAGGCCAATAATTGCTAAGATGCGGCAAGATATTCTCTGAAATCACCTTGTCTTCCGCTTCCCCTATTTGCAACCAGTTATATCCCCAACACACAAACAAGCCACCGGGCTTAAGCACTCGGCGCAGCTCTTGCCAAAATTTATCCAAATCAAACCAATGTAGCGCATGAGCAACACAGACAAGATCAAAAGAATGATCAGGATAAGCAGTGCTTTCAGCCGAGCCAATTTGATAATTTACTTTACGATGAGGCGTTGCCGCATTGACTTGGGAAGCACTAATATCAGAGGCTTCGACCCTTTCAAAATACGCTGCAAGATCTAAAGAGGCTTGACCTGTTCCACAAGCACAATCCCACACGACACTGTTTGAAGGCGCTTGTTGAGATAACCAATAGTAAAGCTCAGCCGGATACATAGGGCGAGTTTTTGAGTAAATATTAGAAGACTGTCCATCAAACGTGCGCATAAAAACCTCAAAATTAAAGGGCGTTACTCCCTATTAAAACGATCTCTTTTATTGGGATAACACCCCATATTGATTGAGTACGGAACGAGCTTCCTCAACTCCTTTTACTCGATACGCCTGCATTCCCATGTCATTTGCTGTATCAATATTGACCTGATTATCGTCTATAAAGAGTATCTCTTTTGGTGCGACTTGTAATTGATCTAAGACGTGCTGATAAATGGTTTTATCTGGTTTCGTTGCTCCCACTAAATGGGACGCATAATAGCTATGAAATTTACCCGCTAAGCCCATTTCATCCATTAAACGTGGCCAATGTGCGGCATTCGTATTGGACAAAATCGCTCTATGGTATTCAGGCTTAACTGAATCCACCAGCGACAAAGCACCATCAAACAAGCCTCTTGGCCATGCCTTAAACGCCGTTTTAAATATTTCTTTATCAGTGTTACTGCCGACTTCTTTCAGTAAGGCTTCAGCAAAATGATCAAACGACACTCTACCGGAATCAAATGCGGCAACCGCTGGTGATTTAAGCCATTTTAACCACACTTCCGCTTCTTCACCTTGGGTATTCAGCATGGCATGCATTTCCGAAACATCACCCAAATCGACCAACACATTCCCTAAATCAAACAATACAACACGAATATTACGATTCTGTTCCATACGCCCTTCCTACCAAATTTCGGCCTTAACCTTAAACCATTGATCACCTTTTAGAAAACAAACCTGTCAAAAATAAACATAGACCATGGTCTATCTAGGAAGAGAGCACACCAATGCATACTATAGGCTTGTACTAAAAACACAGGAAAAGCATAAAAATAGAAGCACAACAGAACGAATTCAGCTATACCTTTACCTGAGCAACCCCAACTATAGGAGAAAAATAATATGAAATTGGGATTTGTGTCTAAAGCAATACTGTCCAGTGCAACCGCCGTTGCCCTTACTCTGTCTGCAAGCAGCTCATTCGCTGCTGACAATCGAGACTACATTCTAGCGACCGCTTCAACAGGTGGAACCTATTACCCCGTGGGTGTTGCGATTGCAACTTTGAGTAAAGTAAAACTTACCCCTAAATTTGGTTTCTCTGTTTCTGCAATCAGTTCTGCAGGCTCAGGTGAAAACATCAAACTGATCCGAGAAAACCAAGCGCAATTTGCTATTTTACAAGGTCTTTATGGCGCATGGGCGTGGAATGGCGAAGGCCCATTTGAAAGTTCCGGCAAGCAGACAGACCTACGTTCTGTTTCCATGCTTTGGCAAAACGTAGAACATCTTGTTTTACACACAGACCTAGTAAAAACAGGCACAGTTTCCGATCTAAAAGCCCTTGAAGGAACCAACAATAAATTCTCGATAGGCAGTAAAAACTCAGGTACAGAAGGTTCTGGTCGCCAACAGCTTAAAGGCTTAGACATTGACCCAGATAAATTCAACCTCGCTTACATGGGCTATGGTGCCAGTGCTGATGCGATGCAAAATGGCAATATTGAAGGCATGAACACTCCAGCGGGTGTACCGGTTAGCGCCGTTACTCGCCTTTATGCTTCTATGAATGGCAAAGTAAAAGTACTGGATTACACAGACGAGCAAATGAAAGCGGCCAACGGAAATTATGATTTATGGACGCGCTACGTTATTCCTGCTGATACTTACCCAGGCCAAACAAAAGCGATCAATACCGTTGCTCAACCGAACTTCCTAGCGACTCATAAAAACATGTCAGAAGAAGATGTTTATGAGCTAACAAAATCTCTTTATGAAAACCTAGCGTACTTAAGCGCAATCCATAAAGCGACCTCCGTTATGTCCATTGAAAAAGCCATTGCCGGACTCCCTGTGCCATTGCACCCTGGCGCAGCACGTTACTACCGAGAACGCGGTATTAATATTCCTGCTCGTCTAATCGCAGAATAAGTCCTCCCCATAAAACAACACCGTAGCGATTACGGTGTTGTTTTTGTGCTAATCGTTTTTTGTACATAATAAGGTCGCTTGTCTATGACTGCTTCATCGCAACCCAATGAGTCTCAAGAAATCAATTTAAGTGATTTTGAAACAACACACCGTTCAGGACCTTGGTTGAATCGTTTTGTTTTTACCCTTTCTGTTTTATTAGCGGTTGCCCATATTTATATCAATACTCTGGGAACATTGCCGGAGTTATGGGTGTCCGCTTTTCACTTTGCCGGATTTGGTGCCTTATGCGCCTTATTAATACCCGCAAATCCAAAATGGCGAAACAGCAAAATTGCCATGATATTTGACAGCGCCATTGTATTGGCACTGGTTGCAATGGTGTTCTATATCATCCTATTTGAAGACGCTTTGTATAACCGAGGCGTAACCTTTAACACTGGAGACTGGATTGTTTCCTTCGTCAGTGTGGCTCTGGCGCTTGAGCTTATTCGTCGTACCAGTGGTTGGTTTATCCCCTTTTTGATTCTGGTTGCCTTAACCTATGTGGTGATTTGGGGGCAATGGCTTGGAGGCATGTTCACCTTTCCCGGTTTAAGCCTAGAAACGCTCATGTATCGCAGCTTTTTCAGCACCGATGGCATGTTCGGTTCTATTTCCCGAATCTCATGGAGCTTCGTCTTCATGTTCATTCTTTTCGGTGCGTTTCTGGTGAAATCTGGCGCGGGGGATTTCATCATAGATTTGTCCCGCTCCCTAGCCAGTAAAATGATTGGCGGCCCAGGTTTTGTGGCGGTATTAGGATCAGGCTTGATGGGTTCTGTTTCTGGTTCTTCTGTTGCCAACACAGTTTCCACTGGTGTCATCACTATCCCTTTGATGCGTAAAGCAGGTTTTCCCGCTCGATTTGCTGCAGGCATAGAAGCGGCCGCATCAACCGGTGGTCAATTAATGCCTCCCGTTATGGGGGCAGGCGCATTTATCATGGCGTCTTATACGCAAGTTTCTTATGTCACCATCATCAGTGTCGCGGCGATTCCTGCCTTACTTTATTTCCTATCCGTTGGTTTCTTTGTACGTGTGGAAGCGAAACGAAGTAAGGTAATCTCCACCCAAGGTGATGATGAGATTGTGGTTTCAGAAGTCTTAAAAGGCGGATGGCACCATATTCTTCCCCTTGGTGTTCTTGTCACGCTACTTGTTCAAGGGTTTACGCCTACTTATGCTGCTGGCATTAGTATTCTTGCCGTCATTGCAGCTTCATTTTTGTCTAAAAAGCATCGTATGGGGCCTATCGAAATTTTAGATGCCATGGCTCAAGGCGCTAAAAACATGTCTACAACGGCGGTTTTGCTTGTTGGAATTGGATTGGTTGTCAATGTTATCAGTACCACTGGCGTAGGAAACACCTTCTCGTTATTGATTACTGATTGGGCCGGTGGAAGCCTTTTCTTCACCATTATCTTAATCGCTATTGCTTCCTTGATTCTTGGAATGGGATTGCCTGTTACAGCGTCTTATATTGTTTTGGGAACGCTATCTGCACCTGCTTTATATAACTTAATTGCAGAAAGTCAGCTTATTGAGATGATGGCATCAGGCACTCTTCCTGAAGCAGCAAATGCGATTTTCATGCTGGTTGATCCTGCAGCTCTTGCGACATTGGCACAAGGCATGCCAATCGAACAAGCGGAAGCACTATTGGCTCAGGTACCAAGTGATTTCAAAGGCATGTTAATGGATCAAGCGTTAGGTGCTCAGACAGTCGCTATGATCTTGGTGACAGCGCACATGATTATCTTTTGGCTCTCTCAAGATAGTAATGTCACGCCGCCTGTTTGCTTAACCGCTTTTGCTGCCGCTGCCATCGCCAAAACGCCGCCTATGTTAACAGGCATGACCGCTTGGAAATTGGCTAAAGGTCTGTATATCGTCCCTTTATTAATGGCTTACACTCCATTAATTGGCGGCGATGGTGATGAGTTATTGCGACTTACTTTCTTTGCTATTTTTGGAATGTATGCCTTAGTGTCGGCAATGGAAGGGTATTTGGAAGATAAGCTTTCTATCGTCACAAGAGCGCTAATGTTAGCAGCGTCATTTATGATGCTATGGCCAAATTTAGACTTATGGATTCAAGGGATTGGCTTGGCTCTATTTCTGGTTGTTTTCGTACTGGGAAATATTACCTATAAGAAAAAGGCGTAAGCTCACTTTTGAAGAAAATGAAATCGCCTTAATAAAACAAAACAAGCGTGCAGGATAAGCGCGCTTGTGTCTTTAACTGTGACAAAGAAGTGTTGAGCTTAACTTTCCCTAGCCATCATCTTCACCCAACTCGCAACATGCTGTTCATATTCCGCTTTCGCCTCAGATGGAATAGATTGAGTCGTTGGAATCTTAGTCGTCATTGGGTTCACTGGATGACCTTTCACATGCAATTCATAATGCAAATGAGCACCCGTTGTTCGACCCGTATTGCCAGATAAAGCAATGACTTGGCCCCGTTTTACTTTCTGGCCTTTTTTCACCAACACTTTACTTAAATGCAAGAACCGAGCGCCATAAGGCCCGTTATAATCAAGCACTAGGTATTTACCAGCGTATTTGTGAGTCGCAACACGAGTCACTATGCCATCCCCTGTTGCTAGTACTTTTGTGCCTGTTGGTGTGGCTAAATCCACACCATTATGTGGCGCAGGGTGCCCTGTAATTGGATGCAATCGGTTAGCATTAAAAGAGGAACTGATTCTGTATTCTTTTTCTGTAGGCCAACGTCTTAAGGATGGCGTCAGGCTGTTGCCTTCCTCATCATAAAATCGACCATCCGAGTGCAGAAAAGCTCGATAGGTTTCGCCTTTCACCGTCATCTGCAATGCTTCTAGCTGAGTGGTGCCGACCTGAATACCATCAATACTTCCCGTTTTCAGAACCAGATCGAATGCATCATTTGCTCTTAAGTCTTTGCGAAAATCCACACGACCTTCTAACACATCATGAATAATGAGTATGTTACTGTCCGACAAACCTATTTTCTTAGCGGACTCATAGAAGCTGTCTTCAATTTGGCTGTGTACCACCTGTTGAGAGTAATTCACAGGTGTGATCTGTTCCTCGTACGAATAACCACCGCTCTCGTGACGTACATAAGACACACTTTTGCTGATATCAATACGGCGAGTTAAAGAAACCAAACCGCCAGCTTCATCCAATGTGAAGGTGTATTTTTCTTTGGGTAATAAAGGTTCAAGCACCAGATATTCTTGATCCGCATCTAAAATGGCGTACATGGATTTTCTCGACAAACCAAGACGAGAAAAAATACGAGCCAATGAGTCACCAGATTTAATCACATAATCAATGGAGGTATAGTTAGAAGCAGGCGTTTCTTCAACAGCTGTTTGTAACGGAGGAGTCAGTATACTTTGTAATGTCGAGTCAATTATTTCCTGCAATGGATCGATAAAAGCCGAATCATCCTTGTGTTCACTTACGTTTGATTGCTGATTGTTTCCATTAGGCAAAACGTATTCGTCAAGATTATCAGCGGGCACAACTAGGGCTTTATAAACCAGAAAAAAAATGAAGAAGAGGCTGATATTGATGGTTAACCAAACTTTAGGTGCAGAAAAGCTCCAATGGGTAAGGCGTCTTATAAATTGCATAAACTAGCTCGTTAAACAAAAAGTGGCTCAAGAGGAAATAAGCTCCATGTCGATACCATCGACCACACTTATTCCAATAAATAATAAAAAGTAGAACCACACTTTGTAGTATTGGCATTCGCCTTACTACCGTTGGGAGGTAAATAATCCCACTCTATGCTTGATTCCTATAGAGTTTTACAAAACCCGTACAAAACATTATTGACATTAATAATCGGGGTAGAATACGGCATTTCCCCTTTTAAGGAAATACCCACTCTAACGAGAAAGCCACACTTGCCCATTAACTCCTTATTGAGGAGTTCATAAATGCTACTTATACACTCGAAAAATATTGGACGGCCTCTTTCCTGCTGAGTAGTATAAAGTTTAAGTTCCCTATCAGTAACACACTTACTTATGTCAGATTTTTCCGGTTACCAGATACGTTCATTTCATTATGGAACAGAATCAACAAGCCTAGAATCAGCCATTTTGGTGGAGGAAACCCCTCTCGCCATTAGTGTTGGTGGCATTGCCTACGCCGTCATGATGGTAACCCCTATTCATTTGGAAGAATTTGTCATTGGCTTTGCTTTAAGTGAAGGTATTATTGAAGACTTGTCCGACCTCCGTGATATCCATATTGAAGCCGTTAAAGCTCAATTGGACATTGATAGTATTTCGATCAATTTAGACATCAGTCCGCGCAGGTTTAATCATTTTAAGCAAAAACAAAAAACACATCTTGGAGCAACAGGGTGCGGTTTATGTGGTGTCGAATCCTTAGCTCAAGCCATTCCAGAGTTGTCCAAGTTAGTACCAAGCAACCCTATTGAACCCGACACACTCATTGCACTAAGACAGCAATTAAAAGAACATCAAAAGCTTGGTCAACTCACAGGAGCAATTCACGCGGCTTTACTTCTTTCTCCTGACAACGAGCCAATCTGTTGCATGGAAGATATTGGACGCCATAATGCTCTAGACAAGATAATTGGTTTTGCTAAAAAAAACGCCATAAGCTTACATAATCATAATGTGCTAATGTCAAGCCGATGCAGTACAGAATTGGTGCAAAAGGCAGTCCGTGTTGGTCTGTCTCAACTCATACATTTAGCATCACCTAGCACCCTTGCCGTAAAACTTGCTAAGCATTATGGGCTTACATTGATTCATTTACCTAAACAAGATGCACCTCGTATATTCGCACCTTGTATGCAGTCAGAGGACACAGTCAATGAGTAAAAACGCGACCAATGAAACAAAGAATTTTTACAAACCTTATAAAGGGCCAGCAGGTGGTTGGGGCGCATTGAAAAGCACCACAGAGCATTGGTTTAAAAGTGAAAACGCGGTGCGAAATATCCACACGCTTTTAAAAACCAACCAACCTCATGGCTTTGACTGTCCAGGTTGTGCTTGGGGCGAAAAGCACGATCCTGCCAAAATACGTTTTTGCGAAAATGGTGCTAAAGCCGTCAACTGGGAAGCAACATCCCGCAAAGTAGACGCTGCTTTTATGGCAAAACACAGTGTTTCTTGGTTAAACACACAAAGCGATTACTTTCTTGAATATCAAGGTCGCCTCACAGAACCACTTAGCTACAACCGAGAAACAGACCATTACGAGCCAATTTCTTGGGAACAAGCCTTTCAAAAAATAGGCGAGACACTGAAAGCTCAATCAAACCCAAACAAGGTCGCTTTTTACACCTCTGGCCGCGCGAGTAATGAAGCCGCGTTCCTCTATCAACTTTTTGCTCGCGCCTACGGAACCAACAACTTTCCAGATTGCTCAAACATGTGCCATGAAGCGAGCGGTTATGGGCTAACAAGCAGTATCGGCATAGGTAAAGGCACGGTAGAAATAGACGATTTTGAGAAGGCTGATGCCGTCTTTGTTTTTGGACAAAACCCCGGCACCAACCACCCTCGCATGCTAGAAACACTCAAAGAAGTCGTGCAGCGTGGCGGCCAGTTGATAAGCTTTAATACCTTGCACGAAAGAGGGTTAGAGCGCTTCCAGAACCCACAAAACCCAATTGAAATGCTCACCAATGGCTCAAAGCCAACCAGCACAAATTACTTCTGCCCTAAGATTGGCGGTGACATGGCAGTGGTTCGAGGCGTTGTGAAAGTATTAATCGAAATGGAAGAAGCCGCTCAAAAAGAAGGCAAAGCCATTTTTGATCATGACTTCATTAATCAACACACTCAAGGTCTAGAAGACTACCTAGAACAGGTGAAACAAACCTCTTGGTCTGACATCCTGCAACAATCTGGTTTAACCAAAGAAGACATTGTTCATACTGCCAATGTCTACGCCAAAGCAGAAAGTGTCATCATCACATGGGCGATGGGCATCACTCAACACCACCATTCTGTGGCAACCATTCATGAAATAGTAAACTTGCTTGCTTTACGAGGAAATCTAGGCAAACCGGGAGCGGGCGCCTGCCCTGTGCGAGGGCACAGTAACGTACAAGGTGACAGAACCATGGGCATTAATGAGTGCCCTTCTCCTGCCTTCTTAAATGCATTGGAAAAACGCTTTCAATTTACACCACCAAAAGAACACGGCTTAGCCGTCGTCGACACGATTCGTGCCATGCGAGATGGGAAAGTCGGCGTTTTTATTGCTCTCGGAGGTAACTTTGCGGCGGCAACGCCTGATACACAAGCAACAGAACATGCTCTTAAGCAATGTGAGCTGACAGTTCAAATCAGCACCAAGCTCAATCGCTCCCACCTGATTACAGGTAAAGACGCCATCATTTTACCTTGTCTTGGTCGTACCGATATTGATCATCAAGAAAAAGGTCAACAGAAGGTAACAGTAGAAGACTCCTTTAGCATGATCCATGCTTCTGGTGGCGTACTAGAACCGCTAAGCAAGCAGCAAAAATCTGAACCAGCCATCATTGCAGGCATGGCAGAAGCTACTTTAGGTAACTTCCCAATTAACTGGGCTGAAGCAATCGGTAATTACGATATTATTCGCGAACATATTGCAGCGGTCGTTCCAGGCTTCCATGGTTTTAATCAACGTATATTGGAAGATGGCGGTTTTTATCTTGGCAACAGCGCAAGAGAGAGAAACTGGAAAACGCCATCTGGAAAAGCCATTATTCACAGTCATCCATTACCAGAATCCATTCTGCCAAAACGTGCGCAAGACTTGTCTTCCGAGAAAACGCTTGTCTTGCAGACTTTACGATCACACGATCAATACAACACAACTATTTATGGCATGAATGACAGATACCGAGGCATAAAAGGCGAGCGTAATGTTGTCTTTATTAACCCTGCGGATATACAACGCCTAGGCTTTAAAGAAGGCCAAAGTGTAACATTACGGTCAATTTGGGATGATGAAACAGAGCGCAAAGTGAGTAATTTTAAACTGGTTCCCTACAGTATTCCTGCTGGTAACATCGCAGCTTACTACCCAGAAACCAATCCATTGGTGCCACTCGATAGCCTTGGAGAATTCAGCAATACTCCTACGTCAAAAAGCATCGCTATTGAACTAGAAGTCTACGAAGCAAACAGTGAAATCAATTTACAAACAACATAAAAAGCACATATAAAAAAACCGAGCTTAAGCTCGGTTTTTTTATGCTTTATTTCTTTATTCGGAGAACTGATTAGAGAACTGACTAACCGCATCCACAACGCGCTGTGCACCATCTTGAATTTCTATGATTACATGACCTGCTTCATTAGATAACGCCAAACCTTGTTCGGCCTGCTGCTTGCCTTCATTAATTAAGGCAACCGCTTTTTCTGCCAGCTCTTGGTTCTGCATAACCACTGCGACAATCTCTTCCGTCGCTTCACTGGTGCGTGAAGCCAACTGCCTTACCTCATCAGCAACGACAGCAAAACCTCGACCTTGTTCACCCGCCCGTGCGGCTTCAATCGCAGCATTCAAAGCCAACAAGTTAGTTTGGTCTGCAATTCCTTGAATACTTTGAA
The DNA here is from genome assembly GCF_047525555.1 of Marinomonas algae. NCBI lineage: Bacteria > Pseudomonadati > Pseudomonadota > Gammaproteobacteria > Oceanospirillales > Oceanospirillaceae > Marinomonas > Marinomonas algae. Next base: position 273,776 of record NZ_JBLIXK010000002.1, read on the forward strand.
TGATACTACCAACTAATTGAGACTGTTTATCTAGCTCGGAAATACCTTCCGCTGCTTGCGCCATCTGGTCAGATAATTGATGCATAACCTTCACTGTTTCTTTCACTACTTCACTGCCTTTTTGGGCACTGCTATCTGTTTGTTTAGACGTAGTAAAAGCAATATCAGCCGCTTCAGAAACCGCTATTTCTCGCATAACCTGATCTGTGATAATGGTGGCAAACTTCACAACTTTATAGAAATGACCATGAACATTTGAAATAGGATTGTATGACGCCTCTAACCATACTGTATTGCCTCGGCTATCAACTCGCTTAAAGCGTTCAGCTGCAAATTCACCTTTGTTCAAGCGTTCCCAAAACTGCTTGTAGGCTTCAGACGAAGACTCCTCAGGTGTACAAAAGATTCTATGATGCTCACCTTTAATCTGCTCTAAACTGTACCCCATTCCTTGTAGGAAAAGGTCATTCGCCGTCAAGATGTGACCTGTCATATCAAACTCGATAACAGCGGTAGACCTTTGCAATGCAGCGATGATATTTTCATCTTCTCGTGAGTTAGTAATGGTTCTCGTTAAGTCTGCACAATATAAAGTGAGCTCTTTAACTTGACCTGTTTTACTATAAAAAATAGGCTGAAAAATCCCTCTTAACCAAAGCACATTGTCGGCACTTTTTTCAACCTCTATGGCACCGACCCAATGCTTCTTATTTTTTATGGCATCTACAAAAGCGTTATAATGTCCAGTGTTTCTAGAATAAGCAGGAGTGAAGTCAGTTAACTTTTTTCCGATCAAGTCTTTTTCCGAAAATCCCAGATCATTGGTCACTTTTTGGTTAACAAAGGAGATAACCCCATCTTCGGTTAGCTTTATAACCAGCATCTCCAGTTCTAAGCTTTCTTTCACTTGCTTAAGTGAATGCAGCTGTTCCTTAACTAACTCGAGCTCATTCTTCAAATTTCCATTAAACATCCTAGTCTCCAAAGCGATTCGATATAAAATATAGGCGATAACCAAACAGTAATGAGAACAGTATAGCTCAGACCAATTTTTTTTCGGTTTTAATATAAAATTCAGATTAAATATTTTCTCACAAAGCCAAATAAAATCATTACAAAGGAACACTTCTTTACAATATTCAAAAAACCATTTACACGCGCAGTAATATAAATAAAAAAGTAGGCCTTACCATTCTTTTATTGCTCTACATCAAACGACTCACTAAAAGCAAAGCAACGACAAGGGTTTTGCGCTATAAATAAACCTTCTCTTTTCCAAAACGACAGGATTACGTTTATGAAAATCGCCGTTTTCTCTTGCAAGCCTTATGACAAGCGCACACTTTCTACTTATACACAAAATACAGATTTATCTATGAGCTATTTTGAAAGTCGCTTAAGCATGGAAACCATCGACTTAGTAAAAGGTTTTGATGCTGTGTCTTGCTTCGTCAACGACGATGTGAACGAAGATGTCATTAAGCGCCTGAAACAACAAGGCGTGAACACCATCGCATTACGTTGTGCTGGCTTTAACAATGTAGATTTAGAAGCGGCAAAACAAGAAGGCATCAAGGTGTTTCATGTGCCAGATTACAGCCCAACATCTGTGGCGGAACATGCTGTTGCTCTGATCATGACGCTGAACAGAAAAACCCACAGAGCTTATCATAGAGTCAAAGAAGGCAACTTTGCGCTAGAAGGCTTAATGGGGTTCAACCTAGAAGGCAGAACCGTCGGCTGCGTTGGAACAGGTCGAATTGGCGCGGCTTTTTGTCGCATCATGAAAGGGTTTGGTTGCGATGTTTTATGTTACGACTTATATCCTTCAGATGAGCTAATCAGTATAGGTTGCAAATACGTGTCTCTCGACGAACTATACAGCCAAAGTGACATCATCAGTTTGCACTGCCCATTAAATGAATCAACACATCACCTGATCGACAATCAGAGTTTGAGTAAAATGAAAGATGGCGTGATGATTATTAACACAAGCCGTGGCGCACTTGTTCATGCTCAAGAAGCCATTGACGCTCTTTACAGCAAAAAAATTGGTTATTTAGGCCTTGATGTTTATGAGCAAGAAAACGAAATGTTTTTTGAAGACATGTCTTCTCACATCATTCAGGACAGTGTTTTCCAACTCATGCTGACATTCCCAAATGTTGTGGTCACTGGCCACCAAGGTTATTTCACTGACGAAGCGTTAAGCCATATAGCAGAAACAACCGTTGATAACCTACTGCATGATCAAAATGAAGAAAGTCATCAACGCCAACTGGCTTAGTCAAAAATTGGCATTTAAGTATTTAGATGCCAACTCTCTTCCTCAGCGATAGACCCAAGCTCATCACTTAATTGAAATGATTTACTAAAAGTGCCAACAAACTGTCACCTTGATCACGTATAATTCATAACAGTTTGAATAAAAAAGGATGGCAAGATAATGAATTTCAACGAAAGCACTCAAAACCAACTTATAGAAATTGTTCGTCGCGCAGGACAAGAAATTGTCATGACTAACTTTCGCCAGTTGAGTTCTGCTGATGTTGAAACCAAAAGCAGCTTTAGCGATCTGGTGACTATTGCAGACAAAGCTTGTGAAGATTTCATTACTCAGAAAATCCAGCAACACTTCCCTGATTGGGCGATTGTAGGCGAAGAAGCCACCGCTGAAGACACGTCTACAACGGATAAGATCAGCCAGTCAGACATTTGCGTGATTATCGACCCAATCGATGGCACTTGGAATTACGCCCACGGCATTGCTGACTTCGGCATTATTCTCGCGGTTTTAGTACAAGGGGAAACACGCTTCGGTTTACTTTATGACCCAGTGAATGACGACTGGATCTATGCCAACAAAGGCGAAGGCGCTTTCTTCCAACGTACTTCTTTGAAAGAAAGAGGCACAGGGCAAATTCCAAGCCAAGCACCATTGGCATTAAAGATAGCAGCCGAAGCAGAACTGGAAAGACTTGCAGGCATTATGTCGATACACTCTTACACTGGCGAGAAACAAAAAGACTTCGCCATCAAGGCAACCCGCTTTGCTCGAATCAACAATCTGCCTTCTTGTCCTGCCTATCGCCAATTGTCTCTTGGGCATTTTCACTTCAGCCTTACCTACAAAATGCTTCCTTGGGATCATGCAGCAGGCGTACTTATTTACACAGAAGCTGGTGGTGTTTGCCGATTGTTGAATGGCACCGAATACAACCCAGCCATGTTAGAAGGCGAACTGCTTGCCGCTCAATCTGAAGCACAATGGCAAGCCATCGCAGAACACTTCAGAAAATAAAGTAATAATCCTAATCTAATAACAAAAAAAACCGTTACTCTGGCGCAACCAAAGTAACGGTTTTTTTTAGTTCTAAACCTATTTCTAGGAGATTATTTTTTCATCGCTTTAATGTAAGAATCCAGCGTTTCTTGGCTTGCTGCTTTTAATGTCATGCCGTTTGGACCCGCACCAATATTGCTAAATTGCTTCGCTGGCTCACCGTGTTTTTCAAAGAATGCTAAGTTCTCAGAACCGGCTTCAAAAACCCATAAACGACCATCTTCGATCTTTGTTGTAAAGCCATCTAAATCAAACTCTGATGCGAAAGCTCCCATGCTTAAAGACGCGCCCAACAATGCAGACATAATCACTTTAGATTTATTCATAACACACCTCATTTACTTGGATTGATAAAATTGATGAGGCTATCTTGCGATACTTTTATGTCAGAAAGATTACAGAAAACAGTGAAATATATATTTTTTCGTATATATTTTATTTCGTATATTAAAGCTGCTGAAAAGTCTCATATTTTCCTTTAAAACCGATCAGCACCCTTTCCCAACTATCTGTTAAACTAGCCAATATTGATCAATAAACTACAGAGAATAAACACGGTTGGTTTCCCCAAACAAACCTAAGGAAAACAATGGATCCGATTCAATTTTATAAATGCTTATCCGACGAAACTCGTCTACGCAGCATGTTACTAATTTATTTAGAGAATGAATTATGCGTATGTGAATTAATGATGGCATTAGATGAAAGTCAGCCAAAAGTATCGCGCCATCTTGCCTTATTAAGAAACTGTGGCCTCCTGACAGACCGTCGTCAAGGACAATGGGTGTACTACAAAATCAATGCTGCGCTACCAAAATGGGCACTCACAACGCTTGCAGAAACAGCAACAAACAACACCAAATTCATGAGCATTAATCAACAACGACTTAACGATATGGGCGATCGCCCAGAGCGAACGGTTACTTGCTGCTAATCACAAACTAGCATAAACACCTGCTAAAAAAAGAGCCGCCAACGAATACACTGAGTATTCATTGGCGGCTCTTTTTATCTTATCTAACCAGCCTTCACTGACGTTAAATCAACAAGCTTCTCACCTTGGCCGAAATGTATTCAGACACCACAACCGTCGCCAAAATCACCAGAATAATCAGTGTCACTTGAGGCCACGCCAACACATTCAACGACGATGACAAGAACAAGCCAATGCCGCCCGCGCCAACCAAGCCTAATATGGTGGATTCTCGAATGTTAATGTCCCATCGGAAAATCGTGATGCTTAAAAAAGCAGGCAAAATTTGCGGAATAATCGCGTAAGCAATGGTTTGAAAACGCGACGCGCCCGTCGACTCAATCGCTTCTACGCTGGTGCTGTTGATCTCTTCAATGCTCTCATACAGCAACTTAGCCACAAACCCGATCGACCTTAAACCAATCGCGATAATACCTGCCAAAATCCCCGGCCCTAAAATCGTCACCAATAACAAAGCCCAAATCAACGAATTGATAGAACGCGATGAGGCAATGATAAACAACGCAATCGGGCGCACAAACTTTGTGGATGGCGTGGTATTTCGTGCCGCCAAGAAAGCAACAGGAAACGCCAGAATCACACCAAGCAGCGTGCCTAAAGTCGCAATATTCAAGGTGTCCCAAAGGGCTTTATACAGTTTATTGATGTACAACCATTCTGGTGGAAACATGCGATCGATTAAATCCGCCGCTTGCACAGGTGCGTCATAAACAAAAAACCAAATTGTGTCTTCCGTCATTTCTAACCAGCAAAAAACGGTCAGTAACACAATGGAAAACCAAAATCCCCAAACGGTCCATGCTTTGCGCCTAGTATGACTTTCCCATACTAATTTTTGTTCTAACTCACCCATTTTCTTATCCATCCAGAAAGGTATTCACACGCCAACACAATAAGAATAATTAAAATGAGAATGGCACCAGCAGAATCGTATTCGTAACGATCAATCGAAGTATTCAAGGTCGCACCAATACCGCCTGCGCCAACAATGCCAATGACCGCCGATTCACGGAAGTTAATATCGAAACGATAAAACGACAAACCAATCATACGTGGCATCACTTGTGGCCAAATCGCGATGTGCATGCGTTGCAACCAAGACGCACCTGTTGAGGCGATGGCTTCCAATTGCTTTTTATCGATCTCTTCGATTTCTTCTGCGAGCAGTTTTCCTAGAAAACCAATTGTCGCGTAGGTCAGCGTTAAGAAACCCGCAAAGGCCCCGAAGCCAAAAAGCGCCACTAAAAAGATGGCCACAATGACTTCTTGCATAGAGCGAGAAACCGCAATAAAAGATCGACAAAACAAATAGATAGGTTTTGGAGAAATGTTACGCGCCGCGCCCATTCCAAATGGAATAGACAACAGAATTCCAACCACAGTTGAGGTCACCGTCATGGTTAAGCTTTCATAAATCCCAGAATAAATATCCGCCGCTCGACGAGTAAAATTAGGGTTCAAAAAGCCTTCGATAAAGCGACCACCGCGCTCCAAACCTTCGTAAACGCGTTGCCAATTCACTTCAATGCTGCCAATACCGACAATCAAATACAGAAAAAAGGCGATCCAAAGTGCGATACGCCAGCGTTTATCTGGCACAAGATAATGAGGCCTTTGCCAAGTTCGCATTAAGCGGCCTCCTCACTTTCCTGTTCATCGTCTTCGTCGTCTGGCTTAACGTCCGTCCAATCTTCGTCGCCATAAATGCGCGTCAGCACGTCTTCTGTTAATTCATCAGGCTTGCCGTCAAACACCACTTCGCCACCTTGAAGACCAATAATGCGATCCACAAACTGCATCGCCAGCGGCACATCGTGAATGTTGATAATCGCCGACAAGGCTTTTTCACGGCAAATAGACTGAATCAAACGCATGATTTGACGAGACGTTTTTGGGTCTAAACTTGCCGTTGGTTCATCCACCAGCAACAAACGAGGATCTTGCGCCAAGGCTCTGGCAATCCCCACGCGTTGGCGTTGACCACCAGACAATTCATCAGCACGTTTATTGGCATGATCAATCAAGCCAACACGATCCAAATACTCAAAAGCATTATCAATGTCTTCTTGTGGATAGCGACGTAAGAAAGAACGCCAAAAAGACAAATACCCCAATCGACCAGACAAGACGTTTTCCATCACGCTCAGTCTTTCAACCAAGGCGTATTCTTGGAAAATCATCCCAATGTGACGACGTTGCTCGCGAATTTTGCTGGAAGACAAACTGCTCAAGCTCACATCGTCCAACTGGATATTGCCTTCACTTGGATCGATTAGGCGGTTTACACAACGAATCATAGTGGATTTACCGGCCCCACTCGGGCCGATAAGTCCAACAATTTCACCGTCAGGAACCTCAAAACTAATGTCTTTTAAAACCCAAGGACCAGACTTATAACGCTTTTTTAAGTGTTCAATTTTAAGCACTGAAAGATCCTATCGGCAGTTGTATGACACGCCGTTTGCGTCATCAATTTTACGAATCACATTCCAGTGTTGCTTAAAGGTAATCGGCAAGAACTGACCTTCTTTCGAGAACTCTTCTTTCAGCTTACTGCCTTCCCATTTGTAAGAGAAAAACGCTTCTTTGATTTTTTCTTGAAGCTCAGGCTTAAGGTTGTAAGCCACGCCATAGCTTGTTGTTGGGAAAGTTTCAGATTTATAAATGGATTTTATTTGGCTGGCTTTCACAACGTCACGATCAATCATTCGATTTAATACAGAGTTTGCAACGGCCGCTGCTGGGTAATCTTTGTTTGCCACACCCAAAATAGAGTTGTCATGCTTACCAGAGAACTGAGGCTCGAAGTCACGCTCAGGAATCAAATCAAAATCCGCTTTTAGAATCGCAGAAGGCGCTTTAAAACCAGAGTTAGATGTTTGAGACGTAAAGGCTAACTTGCTGCCTTTAATGTCTTTAGGAGAATTGATACCAGAATTTGGGTAAGTGATGATTTCCATCTCATAACCAAAAGAACCGTCTTCTGCTGCCATCATAGTAAATGGACGATAACCCGCACAAGCAACAGCTAATGGGTTAGAACCTGTGTTGAAACCGGCAATGTGAAGACGACCAGCACGCATTGCTTCGATTTGCGCTGCGTTAGATTGCACTGGGAAGAAACGCACTTTCTTTCCTGTTACGTCTTCCATGTGCTCTAGGAACTCAGACCAAACATCCGCATAAACGGCAGGATCTTCGACTGGTGTATAAGCAAAAATCAAAGTACTAGGGTCGATTAACTTAGACTTATCTGTTGGGATATCAGCGATTAAATCTTTGTCTTTATCCGTGTAACGGCTGTCCAAAGAAAACTCTGCATTGGCTGCGCCTGCTGCAAACATTGACGCCAAAAGTACTGGGTATAACAGTTTCATAGTGTCGCTCCTGATTAAGTAATCACGAAACTCTACCCCTGCTTTATGACAGTTCAGTTAAAACATATAAATAAACATATATAAGAAACGATTCTCTTTTGAAGCTATAGAAACAGCCACACATAGTAAAAAAATAGCGGCTTGTGTATAAAAAGAGTTGAGAACAACTCAACCTAGATTCAACGTGTACACTGCTGCACAATAACGTGCTTTTTAAAATTAATTTTGCTTTTTCGGTTTCTCTTTTCAGACGCTTAAGGCGTCGGCATGAAATAATCTAAAAGGTCGTCTACTTCTTCCGCTTCCGTAATCTTCTTTTCAATTTCCACTTTCAACTCGGCCACGCCAAATGAATTTGTATCTAATTTATCGATTAACACCTTCGCTTCCAGCCAGTCACCATCTAAATATTTCATTAAAATACTGTCCATTAGTTCTAGTATCGCGGCTTGTGTCCCGTCCTTAAAAACTTATCAACTATTTATTAAATTGTACGGTAGGTAAGATAACGCGGGGTAAACGAAGACGCTCACATTGGGAGCTTAAAAATTCACGCCAATAAGGCCAAACATGAAAGCTGGCATTGTGCTGGGCGAACTCATCAATACATTCTTGCTCTAGGTCTTTAGCCATTTGGTATTCAGCAATAAAGTCCGCTTCAATAAAGGCTTTTATATCAGGCTCTTCATTATCATTTGGAGTAATCCAACGAGTACCTAAGCGAACATACATTCTAACAAGTAAGTCGCTTTCGTTTGCTTGTAATACTTCACATTTTTTTACTGAGTGCATCTGCTGAACAAGCAGCTCATCTAACTCTGTTGTTTTTGGGTCGAAATCTTCTTTGCACTCTGATTGTGTCGACTTTAAGTAAACGTCTTGAATGGTTAAGTTATCAATGGCCCGCTGCAGGTTCTTACTAATTTTAGTGGCCATAGAAAGCCTCATTTTCAACGGTGTTGGTCATAATAACTACGGGTTGTGTTGGCTTCTTATAATCTGAAAGGTTAATAATCGCCACATCATCCCAATGAACCGTTTGTTTAGACTGAATTCCAGCTTTGGCCAACAACCTATCTAATGCAACAGGAACTTCATCAGCCATTCGTAATAATTTGTCCATCGCATCAGATTGCATCACGTCATCGGCTTCATATTTAGAGAAAGCCACTGGACCGCCGCCAAATACTTTAGCCGCTTCGTCTTGATTCAAGCCCCATTTTTTACGCAACTCACGCACTTGTTTGCCAGTTAACAAACCTTGTACTTGTTTTTTGAACGCTATCATAGCGCGCTTATTAGAACGGGCTTCGGCTGTACCTGCTTGCTCACTACCACAAGCATTACATTCAGCATAAACACTTTCGATTTGACCCTGTTGTCCGAGATGTTCAACATCAATCCATTCGCTTTTTGTGTGCAGTTGGCCTGCTTCACAAATGGGGCACACTCCTTTTTTCATCACATTCTCCTACAGCGATAAATGGCAAGAAACCAGCAATAACAACTTGCCAGTCTTACCTATCGCAAATTTCACATAATATTCACACGGCAAGTTTTTATAGGCAGCATCATTCCATTCCTGCCGAGACAAACGATAACTGTCACAGGCGGCCCAAGGCCCTGTTGGTTTTTGAACACACCATTGAGAATTAATGTAATGACCTGTGGTCAAAGCTTGTGTCAATAATTCGCGCACATCCGCTATGTCAAACGCCAACGCTTGGACATCTTGTACGCAGTTTCGTGTCCACAACGTGGTACTGTTATCACCTTTCCCCAACAGAAGGAGAACATCGGCTTTATCGTATAAAGGGCCATTTCGTATATGAACTCTTTCCTTACCTACCTCAGTAGGCGGTTGCCCTTCTTAAGCGCTAAGATTGATTGCATTATTTACCATAATGGTAACTTTATCCAGTTAAATTCGTTCTTTCCTTAGTTAATGCAAAAAAGAGAGCTTGGCTCTCTTTTCACCCCTTTTCCTATAAACTCGCGCCATTCACTCAGCTCTATGTCAGAACAAGTATGAAGGCGGGATTTTCTACTATCCTTGTGAATCGTTTACTTTCTGAGAGACCTGTTGGTTAAAACAAATAGCTTCGATCTCTGGGTCAAGGTTCGGTTGTTTTTCCTTTTCTTGCTTTTCAGCTTTAGGGTTTTCGTAATGAGAAAAAGCACAGTTCGCACCGATTTTAGAGATATGAAGAAAGTAATCTTTCTTTCTTATAAAGAATGCATCGTTTGTTTCTAAAATAATCTCCCCCGTGAGAAGCAACCCATTTTTAGTAATTTGAACACATTCTTTTGATTTTTCATCAGTACCACAAAGTTCTTTTGATTTGATCTCTTTCATATAATCTTGGCCACTTTGATAGCCAAAAAGACCTGGAGCAAATATTAAAAGCCCAAAAATAAACAATAAAATTTTAAAATTTAATTGTATTAAAAACATTATCACAGAGATTGAGAATGCACCGATTAGCCCGATAAAGATTTTACATTTATTTCCGATATTATTTTTATCTTTAGGTTTTTCTTTTTTGCCTTTATGTTTAGATAGAATTATAGAAACCAATAAAAAAGATAAAATAATAAATATAAAAAAAGCAAAACCTAAAGAGAAAAATAAATTTTCTTTAAGTCCTTCAATCTTATTCAGTGCAACTGAAAAAGCAATATAATACATATCTTCAATATTATAGCTTACAGAAAAACCACCTAACCCCATTTCACTGATCATTCCTTTTTGGAAGGCAAAACCATAAATCCCCGATAATACACCAATAAAAATCGTATATTGAATAAGATTAGATATTTTAAATATTTTAAATATTTTCAAAAGCCAATCTTCATTCTTTTTTAAGGGCTTACTTTCATTTTCTATCTTTTCATAATCATTAGAAGATGATTCTGTTCTATTTTTTTCATCAGGGTCGTACTTATTATCTGAATTTAGGTGTACTGGAGCCTCTGCATTTCTAGTTATTTCCACTTCGCCTTTTAACGACCCGTCTTCTCCTTTTGATATGATGACATTTCCTTTAATAGACTCATGTGGGTTAGCATTTTCAATAGATTCTTTACACATCTCTTATCCTTGTAGATATTTTTTATTTAATTGATTCTAGTTTTTTACGAATTTTTCGATTCTTCTTTAATTGTTTTATAAACCACCTTTTTTAACGGATTTCTTAGCAGCTTTGACGAGTGCGTCGGCGTCTTGCTTGGCTTTGGCGATGCGCTCTAGCAGTTTGTCGGCGGGTTCATCGTTTGGATCTTGTGGCACGAGCTCACCACGGAAGGCTTTGGCCAAAATAGATTGGGTGAGTTTGTCGACGCGCTGCTGGGCGTTGTTCACCTGCTTTTCGATAGCATCGGCAAAGGCGAAATACTGGTCAACAAGGCGGACGATTTCGGTTTGTTCTTCGAGTGAAGGGAGGTTTACAGGTATCTCTCGAACTTTATTTAAGTTTAGATTAGGTTGATTTCCTCCAGCAGCAGATTTTCGAGTCTCTTCATAATTTTCTAAAAGCCGAAGTTTTACAAAGCTGATCAATGCCAACTCTTGGTTTACTGTTATTGCTGCACACGCTTGATTGCAAGTTGCCTCAAAAGTTAACTCTGTTACTTGACCTCTTGTTTTTCCTTCACCGTACATAGCTAAAAGTAAGGTGCCTTTACCAAACATTTTAAGTTTGCAGTCATCAACAGCGAATTGAGAAACATATTGTTCTGCTTCATTACAAAATAAAATGCCTGTTGCACTACTGGTTAACCAGGGAACGTCAGGAGTATCCCAATAACTGGGTTCAGTTCGCTTAGGTGTTTTGCCTGTGGCTACCAAGGCGATACTTCCTATACAAGACTCTTTCCAAGAGAAAGCGTGTTTCTCTCTCCACTCCTCAGTCAATTTCCCACTAACAGCGGAAGCGAGGACGGATTGGCGGAAGCGTTTGAGGGTGTTGGGGATGCTGTCGAGGCGAGCTTTGATGCTGTCTACATGCGCCAAGACTTCATCCAACTTCTCGACGATGCGTTTCTGCTCGGCTAGAGGGGGGAAACTTACAACTAATTCTTCTATTGCTGAAGCTGAAATATTAGGTTGAGCTCCGCCATACGCAATTTCTAAGAGTGTTGGGGATATATATTTCACTAAATAATTTCTAAAACTAGAATTGCATATTTCTGGTGCGTTTAATTTGAAATTACCAACTCGTTGATTTTGAAGTGCTGGTTCATTGCCATTATAAATTCCTATTTTTCCTGTGGTTGCGCCAGACATCGCGACTAAAAGGTCGTTCTTTACTACTTCAAACCCTGATATAGCTTTATCTACAGCAACATGATTTGCTTTTTTATCAGAAGCCCACTCACCATCTATATCTGAAATACGTATTACAGGAACGGTATTTTTACTAGGTTCCACATAATCATGACTTTTGAATGCATAACCATTTCTAAGATGAATATATTTACCTACTTTGTCCTCAACCCAACCTTTCGGTAATTCACTCACGCTTGGCCTCCCAAACGCTCATTTTGCTCTGTGGTGGTAGCCTTCTCTTCCAAACCAAAGGCTTGTTCTAGGAGTTGTTTTTGCGCTTCGGCTTCGTCGTCTGCGCCGAGGGCTTGCATCAGTTGGTACAGCTCGCCCATGGCTTCCGTGAGTTCCGCCATGGCTTCGCCTGCTAGCACATCTGGCTCTGGCAGGTTTTCGGAGTCGGTGGCTTCTAGGTCTTTGAGCCAACTGATGTCTAATGAGTCGCCTTTTTGCTCACGAATGTAATCGCGACTGAATTTACGCCAGCGGGCGGTGTCGTCACCTTCATCGGTAGAAAGCCCGTCGATTTCGCCAATTTGCTGGTAAACCCCTTGCGTGCGTGGCGATTGGCCGTTGGGATTGTCGCCATAAGCAGTGATAAATGCTTCAAAATGCTTGTCAGTTAACGTGCGACGTTTGCCGAAGGTTTGCATGTTGGTTCGCATGTCGTACACCCAAGTGTTCTCTGTGCAGTCTCTGTCTTGGTGTGGGTTGCTTGGCGTGCCTTTTTGGAAAAACAGCACGTTGGTTTTTACTCCAGCGGCGTAAAAAATGCCCGTTGGCAAACGCAGAATCGTGTGTAAGTTACACTTGTGCATGAGGTCGCGGCGAATATCTGTGCCTTTACCGCCTTCAAATAACACGTTATCTGGAATCACCACGGCAGCGCGGCCACCGGGTTCTAAGGTTTCGATTATGTGTTGGATAAAGCACAGTTGTTTGTTGCCCGTGGCATACAAAAAGGTACGGGTAATGTTGGTGCTGGCAGCGCTACCAAAGGGCGGATTGGATAACACAAGATGGGCAGAAAGGTTTTCACCATCGCTGCTTAAGGTGTTACCAAGACGAATCGCTCCGTCGTCATCGTCTCCTACAATGTCGTGTAATAAGCAGTTCATCAATGCTAAGCGGCGAGTTTCTGGCACTAATTCTAAGCCAACAAACGCGTGCTTCCTTTGGAAGTCGGCGTCATCGTCTGATAATACGGCTAAATCGTTTGTTTGGGCTTTGATGTATTTGTCCGCTTCGATCAAGAAGCCCGCTGTGCCTGCCGCTGGGTCTTGGATGATTTCTCGTGGCTGTGGCTTCATCAGTTCGACAATGGCGCTAATCAGCGGTCGCGGTGTGAAATATTGCCCCGCGCCGGATTTGGTTTCGTTGGCGTTCTTTTGTAGCAAGCCTTCGTACATGTCGCCGAAGTCGTCACGGCCTTTTTCGTACCAGTCTAGCTTGTCCATTTCCGTGATCAGCTCGGTTAATTGAGCTGGCTGGGTAATGGTTGTGGTGGCGTTTAAAAAGATGGCTTGTACGATCGCGTGATGATCGCCATCGAGTTTGTTTAATAGGTTCTTATAAAAGCTGTGCTGCTCAATCCCGCTTTTGATGGTTAGATCTTTCCAGCGATAGCCTTCTGGAAGTAAGGCTTCTTCTGAGCCTGTTTGTTCACACATTTTCAAGAAGAGTAAAGAGGCTAATTCGTTGACGTAGTTTTGGTAAGACACGCCGCCATCGCGTAGGTTGTCACACAGTTTCCAGAGTTTGGCGACCAGTTCGTTGTTGTTCATACAGTGTCTCTTTTTAGTGTTTCTTTTGTTTGGTTTTTTATAAGCGAGCGATGGTGCAAGTTAAGGTGCGCATCACTGTCTGTGATTTGCTGCTTATAAATGGCTACTTGTAAATTGCTGCTTGTAAATTGAATGTGGGCGCTATGATACCGAGCTATGCTCTTTCATCCCAGATGTACTCGCTGAATTTATGAAGAATGTCGTCCAGTTCGTTATTCAACGCTTCTTGCAGTTTGCGTTTGCCACCGAAGCGGGCGTAGTTGCCTATTTTGTAGACGTCGTCGTCAAGCACGACTTTGTCTTTTATGGAGCTAGCAAGGCGATCTAACCATTGGATTTGTACGCTGTTCCAGTCGTTCTCGCTTTTGATCTTTGCTAAGGCGTAATCAACACGCGTATCGAAAGGTTGTAAAACAGGGTTTTTCATACTGGCGCGACGAATATGACCAACCAGTTTGGCGGCTATTTCTTGGGTGGTTTTTTGCTTCCATGCTACTTGTAACGCCGATTCATCAAAATGTTTGGCGTCGAACCATTCTTGCAGTTCTACCAAACCTTTGCGGGTTAAATCTCGTGGGCGATTGATCACAGCGTCCAATGCGGTGAGCTTGTTGCTGTTGTCGTTTACCAACCGATCAAAGGCTTCTAGGAAGTCTTCTGCTTTGTTGTAATCACCAAATAGGGTTTCTACGCCGATCACTTCGTCTGGCATATCAGAAAAAATTGGGCGATCACGCAAACTGTTGATGGTGCGTTTTAAGTCTTCGACCTGCTCCACCAAGGTGGGCAGCTTTTCAAAATATTGGGCTGAGACTTTTGGCCCTTCATTTCGTAACGTTTTGGCGAGTTCCAAGAAACCACAAGGGACGACATTTTTTAAGCGTTCATCAATGGACTTAACGGCTTTTTCAACCTCTGGGCTACGAACTTGCTGATATTCGGCTTGTACAATGACTCGCTGTAACTTGGAAATCAGCTGTTCATGGCTGTTTTCTGCAAAGGATTTGTCGTTGGCTTCTATGACTTGATAGGTCTCTTCTTCGCTGATTTCTTTCACTAATGTGCTTAGGCTCACATTCGGACGAACGATCACAGATTGCATGGTGTCGACAGGTTGTAAGGTGGAATATAAATCCACAGCATCAAAAATACGGAAGCTGGTTTTGCCGACTTTTGGACAAAGGCGTGTGGCGCGACCTTTCATTTGCTCGTACAGAATACGGCTGCGTACTTTGCGTAAAAACACCAGATTACAAATGCTGGGGACATCAATGCCTGTGGTTAAAAGGTCTACGGTTACAACAATGTTGGGAATGCGAGGCTCTTTTTCAAACTTGACGATCAGTTCTTGCACCTTGCTGGCGTCTTTGTCTGAATTGCCAGTAATCTTCATGATGGCGTCGTGGGGAAGATCAGGATATTGGCCTTTGAACGCGGCGTGTAATTCTGCCACAACCGTGTCTGCGTGTTCATTATTCACACAGAATATAAGGGTTTTCTGTTCGCTGGTTGGGTCTAGGTATTTGGTTAATTCACCACAGATGGCTTTGGTGAAATTAGGCAAGATGATTTGTCGGTTGAAGTGATCGACTTCAAAATTCTGCTCGTCTTCTACTGTGTCTAATTCTATATCGCCTGTCACATTTAAACGCTCAACTTGTTCGCCTTCGGCAATGCAGACGCCTTGAGTATTGAGCTTGGTGTTGATTTTGATTGGCGGTTCGTAATCGTTCAAGTAACCGTCAATAACGGCGGTACGATAGGAATAGGTATAAATCGGACGACCAAATATTTCTGACGTGTGCGAAGCGGGCGTGGCGGTTAGCGCCAGTTTGAAGGCATCGAAGTGGTCGATGACTCGACGATAGGCGGAGATGTAATCTCTTTGATCACGAAACACCAGCTCACCTTCAGTTTGTTCTTTATCCAATATATAACCGCGGTGCGCTTCGTCTATGATGATGGCGTCATAAGTGCCAACGCCAACAAAATTATCACCCTGTAATACGCGCTTTACTAACGATTGCACGGTGGCTATGTGAACCTTAGTGCTGTCTTCTGGGAAGCGCTCTGTCAGTCCTTGAATATTGAATATTTCATTGAAGGTGTAACTTTGAATGCGTGTGCTTTCAAAAGAGTCCAGCGCTTGGTTACCCAGTGAACGACGATCGACCAAAAACAACACACGCTTAAAACGCTGGGATTGGATCATACGATACATGATTGCAATGGCAGTGCGGGTTTTGCCTGTGCCTGTTGCCATTGCTAGCAATGCACTGCGTTTACCTTCGATAACTGCCTGCTCTACGGCACGCACTGCGTCTTCTTGGAAGTAACGTAGCCCCAAATCGCTCATGTCAGGATTGGTTTTGAACCAGCTGTTTAATTTGCCTATTTGCTGCGCCAGCTTGCTTTGTAATTCTGCTGGTGTGAACCATTGATTTAAAGAGTCTGGTTGGTTGGTATCTAAGCGAACATCTCGATACCAAATACCGCTTTTGGTTTTTACCGCTGCACTGTGACCTCGTCCATTGGCGGAAAAACAAAATGGAATATGAAAGCCTGACGCATTGTATTGATTGGTTTTCATCTCGCTAACGTGTTTAAGAATGCCATCTTGATTGTGCTCGTCATTGGCGGCCAATTGCGCTAATTCGTTTTGGTACGCCAGCATGTCAAAAGTACGACTGTAACGGTAGGCTTCGTTGAGTTTATCGGCAACGTCTTGGTTATAACGCTTAGCTTCGATAACGCCAACAGGCGTTAAGCCGACAAACAACACATAATCGGCAAAGCCTTTCTTGCCGGTTTCATCGACACCTGTTGGCCATTCCGCAATGGCCATGTTTCGCCCTATTTGAGGCCGTGTGCCATTGCTGTATTTTAGATTTTCAGTGTCTGTTTCCCAGCCAGAAAGTCGTAGCTGTTCATCGATCAAGTAGCGAGTTTCTTGTTCGTTTAGATTGAGCGGCGTTTGATTCGCTTGTTTGATAGTTTTTTGGTGAAAGCTTTTTCGTTCTGATTCACTCAGCTTTGCCAATTCGACGTCTTTTTGTTTGAGTTGGGATTCTAGCGCTAAAATTCGCGCTTCATTTTGAGCAAGGGTTTCCTTCTCTTTGCTTTCGAGAACCGCTAATAACCCTTCAAGTTGAATCACTTTTGCTTGCTGTGCATCCAGTTCCGCTTGGCTTTTGTGTTCTTTTTGTGTGGCGTTGTTATTGGCTTCTAAAAGTTGCTTTTTTAGCTCAGCAATTTCTTGCTCTGCTTTTTGACTAGAGGCTTTGTCGATGGGCAATTTGAATAACGGCGCGGCAAAATCCTTGTCATTGCTCATCAGTCGGTAATACCAAACTGCCAATCGAAAAGACAAACGCAAACACATTTCCGCATCGTTTAGGTCGTTGTGGTATTTGTGAACCGCATCATTACCTAAGCTTCGTAGTTTATGAAAAATACTTAAAATGGATTCGTCTATTGGTGTGCGTTTTTCAATTCCTTGTAAGAGTGCATATTGGGTATCTTGTGGTTCTATATTGAGCAATTTGCCTAGGTGTTTGGCAACGTATTCGCCAGCAATGCGAAGCTTTACAAGTGTTGTATTGGCATCGTCAGGGTAATTTTTCTCAGCGGTATGAAGAATGGTAAATAAGAAGTCATCCGTTCCTTTTAAGAAAACAAAATTAGACTGCGTCATTTGTATCGAAATCCTTTCATTATTTATCACACTATGTCTTTGTCAGTTTAACCTGACAAAGACATCTTCGGAATCCCTTTTCCTTATTAATTGATTGTAGAAATGAAGTAGCCTATATCTGCCACGCAAATGTCAGTGTGCCATAGCTATTAAAGTCGTCTAATCTATGGTCACTGCTGCCGTTATATTGCAATGAGAAAGGCGTATTGATCGCAAAGGCGAGGGAGGAATTTCCCCAAGAGTAAGTCACGCCTAATGCTAAAATATTAATATTATGGTCATAGTCGATGGAGCGGCTATCGCTGAAGGTATTACCGTCGGTGTAAATTTGGTTAAAGTAGTATTTTAACGCCAGTCCAGAATACACAAACCATCCACCATTTACGGCAATAGGGTTCGATGTTCTTGAGTCTGCAAATAACGCGGTAGCATAAGAACTTTCTAAGTTTTTACCGTATCGAAAAACAGCGGCAGTACTAACACTACTGCTTAATGTACCAAGACCTATATTCCCTCCAAGTAAGATATCCGCATGGCCGCTGTCCGATATCCACTCTCGCCATATTCGCCCACGAGAAAATTCAAATACCAATTCATTATTTAATTGTGTATCCCAACCTTTCGGTTCTTGTGCAGAAATAATGGAATGGATGGCTTTCTGGCTTTCCTCTCCCAATGCAAGTGGTCCGACAATACCTAGGGTTGTACTGACTCTATCCGCATAACTTGGACCTGCAGATATGTAGGTATTGGTAAAGCTAATAACTGCCGAATAAGGCAAATCTGACTCGGATGGAATAGCTTGCGAAATATCATAAGGGGTCGTTAGTGTTTGACCAAAGCTGTACACATTTACAGCTCTATCAATCGAACGATTTGGCATACTCCACATTAAAGGTTTTACCCAAATATCCGCTTCATGCTGTGAATAGGAGCCATCATAAACATTGTATTTGGATACATAAATTCCGTTGGTGTAACCATTGTCTTCGCCAACAAAAAAGTCATTATCCAACGTGGCAGACATCCAACTAACATCGCTATAAGCCTGCGTGCCATACAAGAGAAACAAAATAGACGCGAAGGTTTTCAAGAAACTTTCCGCTTTTCTATTATTGTGACTTTTTCTGACTTTCATTTTGTTCACTTGGTATCGACTCACTATTTTTTCTTAAATTAAACAACTAAGGAGCAGCTATTATAAAGTTTACAAAGCGGAACATAGACCAAAAAGTATTGAATAATAATGGACTTATCAAGGATGAAACATTCTTTTTTTACATAGAAAAACACCACCTGAGGAAAGCCCAGATGGTGTTTTGAATTGTGTATTTCTTTCTGGATGAAAAGCCGTTCTTAGAAAATCAAGAAGCCTAATGAAATGATCACACCAGAACCAATTAAGGCCATCAAGCAATAACCCATTACATCTTTCGCGCCAAGCCCTGCAATCGCTAACGCAGGTAGTGCCCAGAACGGCTGAATCATATTAGTCCAAGCATCTCCCCATGCAATTGCCATGGCAGTTTTAGCTGCATCAACGCCCAGTGCTGCACCAGCAGGCATCATAACAGGTGCCTGAACAGCCCATTGCCCACCACCGGAGGGAACAAAGAAGTTCACAATACCAGCACTTAAAAATGTAAATAGAGGGAAGGTTGTTTCATTGGAGATAGACACAAAACCCTGTGAAATAACTGCTGCGAGAGAAACACCTGAGTCACCTGAAGCCGTCATCATGCCCATGATTCCTGCATAAAAAGGAAACTGTAATAGAACCCCTGAACAGTTACGAGCGCCCTGAGAAATCGACGTCAGCAAACTTTTCGGAGTACCATGCAGCAAAACAGCAGCAAACAAAAAGGTAAAGTTAACGATGTTTAAATTCAATGCAAAACCATTTGTCACGAAGTAATAAACCACATAAACAAAGCCCATAATGCCTAAAAGCAAAGAAAGAGTACGGCTACTTTCAAGACGTTCAGCTGGGCTCATTTCACTTCGATCCTTAACTTCTTCAACCTTATTTTCTTCCAAAAGCTCAGCATCAATAGTAATGGTATCTTGAGCCGCCGGGTGCATCAGGCGATTTAACAAAGGAATACTGACAAACATAACCGCTAGAATAGTTAGGTTCATTGGAGAGAAAATGGTTTCTGAGGTTGGAATAGCGCCGGTTACCGCACCATTTGTAACAGCAGTATTATTACCACCAGCAATCGACAACGGAATCGAGCCTGATAAACCCGCATGCCAAAATAGGAAACCACTGTAAGCGGAAGCGATTAACAATCGGTAATCTACACCCTTTACTCGTGAAGCGATTTCTCGGGCAAAAATAGCGCCTACGACCAAACCAAAGCCCCAGTTTACCCAGCATGCCATGGCGCTAATCGCCGTAACTAGAATAATGGCTTGCCCCGGTGTTTTAGCGACGCCAGCCAACATGGCTAGTTTGCGTTTAAAAGCAGGTGCACTTGCCATAGCGTGGCCCGTTACCACAACCATCGCCATCTGCATCGAGAAGCTTAATAAATTCCAAAAGCCACCCGCCCACGCATTGACGACCTGCATGGGGCCTTGCCCTGTGCTCGGCATCACTAATAAAAACACGACAAATGTGAGGATAATGGCAAAAATGAAAGGATCAGGAAGGTAGCGCTGCAACAGCAATACAAAGAACTGACTGACTTTTTGTAGACCTGTTTGTTTTTGTTGAATTGTATTCATGAGACTTTTCCTATTTTTATATTTTTTATTAGAAAAATAGTAAGAGAGGTATTCGAATCAGACACTTATGGCACCGACGAATCCTCTCTTCTATATCATGCACTTTTTGATCAATGCATTTTTTAACGCGACACTAACATGGCTACTCCCATACCACCGCCGATACACAAAGTAGCAAGCCCTTTTTCAAGATCTTGCCGTTGCATTTCATGAAGCAAGGTCACCAAAATGCGACAACCTGATGCTCCGATTGGGTGACCTAGAGCAACAGCGCCACCATTAACATTGACTTTATTAGCATCCAAACCAAGTTCTTTGTTGACGCATAGAGCTTGCACAGCAAAGGCTTCATTGGCTTCAACAAGGTCTAAATCAGCCACTTGCCAATTGGCTTTTTTAAGCACCTTGTTGGTTACCGCAATTGGTCCCGTTCCCATAATGTCAGGATCAACACCAGCAGAGCTCGCCGCTTCGATGACCGCTAAAATTGGCAAACCTAAACGTTTTGCTTCTTTATCCGTTGTCACAACCACCATCGCCGCACCATCATTTAATGTGGATGCATTCCCTGCCGTCACACTGCCTTCTTTGGCAAAAGCGGGACGCAGTTTCGCCAGTGATTCTGCGTTGGTATTCGGACGAATTTGTTCGTCAGCGTCGACAATCACTGGATCGCCTTTGCGTTGAGGAATTGAGACAGGAAGAATTTCTTCGACAAAACGCCCCGAAGACTGAGCTTGTGCCGCTTTGTGTTGTGATCGCTCTGCGAATTGGTCTTGCTCGGCACGGCTAATACCCCAACGGTTAGCAATATTTTCTGCCGTCTGTCCCATGTGGTAATTATTAAACGCATCCCATAGACCATCGCTCACCATGGAATCGACCAGCTCCCAGTTGCCCATTTTTTTACCAGAACGACTGTTAGGCAAAACATGCGCCGCTTGACTCATGCTTTCTTGCCCGCCAGCAACCACCATATTGGCATCGCCATTTAGAACCGCTTGCGCTGCCAGTTGTACGGCTTTTAAGCCAGAACCACATACTTTGTTTATTGTCATGGCAGAAACATGATTCGCCAATCCAGCGTGAATAGCCGTTTGGCGTGCCGGATTTTGCCCACAGCCTGCCGCCAAAACCTGCCCCAAAATGACGTCATCAATGTGATCTTTCAAAATAGGTTGTTTGGCCAACATACCAGACAAGAGCTGAGTACCGATTTGCACGGCACTTAACGAAGATAAGGCGCCATTAAAGGCACCAATTGGCGTTCTCGCCGCTGCAACGATAACCGCTTTCATATGATCTGCTCCTTAATAAAATTCTGTTTATTCTTCTAATTTTGAATAATAAGGCTTTATCTTAAGCAAAGACCATCTCGGGAACATGGTCTGGAACAATAAGCTTACCTTGCGTCTTTTCAATGATTTCGTCTGTGGAAACACCTGGCGCTCTTTCTTTAAGAACAAAGGCACCATTTTCAATTTCTAACCAAGCAAGATCTGTCAGCACTTTTTTGATACAACCCTTGCCAGTCAAAGGTAAAGAGCAGCTTTCTAGCAACTTGGACTCACCCGATTTAGAAGCATGCGTCATGGTGACAATGATGTTGTCTGCGCCAGCAACCAAATCCATTGCTCCGCCCATACCTTTCACCAATTTATTAGGAATCATCCACGAAGCAATATTGCCGTTTACATCTACTTCAAATGCACCCAAGACGGTTAAATCAACGTGACCACCACGAATCATGGCAAAGGATTCTGCGGACGAAAAAATAGAAGCGCCTTTGACTGCGGTGACAGTTTGCTTACCCGCATTGATCATATCTGCATCTATGGTGTCTTCCGTTGGAAACTCGCCCATACCAAGCAAACCGTTTTCAGATTGCAGCATGACGTCCATATTTTCTGGAACGTAATTCGCCACCAAGGTTGGAATACCTATTCCCAGATTAACGTAAAAGCCATCTTGTAATTCTTGAGCGACACGTTGTGCCATTTGTTCTCTTGTTAATGCCATGTCAAACCTCGTTATTATTTTGCTGCTTTTACGGTTCTTTGTTCGATACGTTTCTCAAATGAGCCCAACACAACACGATCCACGTAAATACCAGGAGTATGAATCTGCGTTGGATCAAGTTCTCCCACTTCAACAATCTCTTCTACTTCAACAACTGTGATTTTGCCTGCTGTCGCAGCGAGTGGATTGAAGTTTTGTGCGGTATGGCGATATACAACATTGCCGTAACGGTCTGCTTTCCAACCTTTAACAATGGCGAAATCCCCCGTAATAGCTTCTTCAAGCAAGTATTCTCTGCCATTAAATAATTTGGTTTCTTTGCCTTCAGCAACTGGAGTACCAACACCTGTGGCAGTATAAAAAGCAGGAATGCCAGCACCGCCTGCGCGCATTTTTTCAGCTAAGGTGCCTTGAGGGGTGAGCTCAACTTCTAATTCACCATCGAGCAATTGTTTTTCAAATAAAGCGTTTTCGCCGACATAAGACGAAATCATTTTTCGAATTTGTTTGTCTTCTAGCAAGATGCCTAACCCAAAGCCGTCAACGCCACAGTTATTCGAAACCACTGTCAGACCTTTTGTACCTTTGCGTTGGATCTCTGCGATCAGGTTCTCTGGAATGCCACACAAGCCAAAACCACCAGCTAGAACAATCATATCGTCTTCTAAACCAGCCATGGCTTCTTCGTATGAGGTAACCACTTTGTCAAAACCTGCCATTCCCTTTCTCCTGATTATTATTTTGAAGGAAGTTCAGTTTGACCCAAGAAGATAAATTAATTAAATTTGTTTTATATATTTATTAATAAGTTTTACAAATAAATAAAAACCAACAAAGTGACTCACAATGAATATTAAACAAGTTCGTGCTTTTCTTGCTGTGGCTCAATCCATGAGCTTCGCAAACGCAGCCAACCAACTGCACCTGTCTCAGCCTGCATTGAGCTTGTCGATCAAAAGCTTAGAAGATAGCCTAGGTGGGAAATTACTCACTCGAACCACTCGCAGCATCGCCCTCACTCCAGAAGGTGAAGCATTAGTGCCGATTGCTAGGCGCTTGCTGGCTCAATGGGAAAATGCTGAAGATGAGATGAAACAACGCTTTGCTTTGCAACTTGGTAAAATTACCATCGCTTCTATGCCTTCGTTTGCCGCGTCCTTACTGCCAAAAGCCATTCGCAATTATCATGCCTCGTATCCAGATATTCAGGTCGCTATTGATGATGTGTTATCAGACGTGGTGGTTGAAATGGTGCGAAATAATCAAGTAGAGCTGGGGATTTCATTTGAGCCTGTAGGCTTGCTTGAATTGGCGTTTTATCCATTATACGACGATCGATTTATTGCGATACTACCAAAAGATCATCCTTTAGAAGTGCATGAAAGCATCACTTGGGAAGCCTTGCTAGAGTACGATTTCATCACCTTGCAGCGCCCTTCTAGCGTGCGAACCATGATAGAAAAAACACTCAATGACGCCAACATAGAATTGAATGTCGCCTTTGACGCCCATCAGCTTGCAACCGTTGGGCGAATGGTCAGTGATGGGATGGGCGTTGCCGTTGTTCCTGCTCTTTGTCGTCAACAAGCCAAAGAACAAGGCGCAATTTGTCGACCTGTCGTAGAGCCAGAAATACATCGTCGCGTTGGTGTCATTTGTCAGCCAAGATCCAGTTTATCTATCGCTGCGGCCGCTATGTTGGATGTCTTGATTGAAACCTACGCAGGAGAAAATGCATTATAAATAATGCACTCTCCTTGTAAGGTTACGTGAATATATTTGTCGAGATACAACTCAAATTAGCGCCAGAAAAATCAAAATCCTGCTGGATTAAAACCCCATTCTTTTGGCATGACGGGCGTTAAAGAAAGCAGTTTCTTGGTGTACTCAGCTTGAGGGCGCTCAAATAAATCTTCCGTTTTACCCGCCTCTTCAATCACGCCATTTCGAAGCACCACCATTTCATCCGCCATTTGTCGCACCACTGAAAGGTTGTGACTGATAAACAAAATAGTCAGCCCAAATTTTGACTGCAGATCTTTTAAAAGGTTGAGAATCTCGGCTTGAATCGACACATCTAAAGCCGAAGTCGGTTCATCGCATATCAAGAATCTTGGTCGCGCTAACAAGGCACGAGCCACAGCAATACGCTGACGCTGCCCACCAGAAAATTGATGAGGGTATTTATCAATGGCATCTGGGGCCATTCCAACTAACGCTAGCATAGAAGCCACTAATTCTTGTCGTTTAACGGGATCTTTTTCCAAACCATAAAACCAAAGTGGTTCCATTAAAATAGAGCCAATTTTGTGACGTGAATTAAGGCTTGAATATGGGTCTTGAAACACCATTTGAATCAGTCGGCGTGAAGGATGTTTTCGATTACGAGCCTTTCCTCCTGGCAATAGCTCCTCACCAAGTTTCATGGTGCCGCCATTTGGCGTAATCAAACCTGTAATGGTTTTAGCGACTGTCGATTTCCCTGAACCACTCTCACCAACCAACCCCATAATACTACCGGGTTTGACGTTAAAGCTGATTTTATCGAGCGCAATAAAATCATTCGGTTTACGCCAAATCGACTTACGAGTACCAGCAAAACGAACATCTAATTCGGAAATAGAAAGCCCAATTGAAAGCTCTTTGTTTTCACCTTCTGGCAGTGCTTTTTCTTCAAGCAACCACTGCTCAGCAAGGTTGCCTGTGGCTGCACCTTTGGCTTCGACCTCTTTTTCCGTTGGCACACGGAATCGGTCAATTTTATGATCCATCGGCGGAACCGCGTCCATCAAGGCTCGTGTATAAGCATGTTTCGGTCGCCCAAGCACCTGAGGCGTTTCACCAGATTCAACCACTCGCCCTTTACGCATGACAGTGACGCAATCAGCAATTTGTGCAATAACACCAATGTCATGAGTAATCAGGATGAAGCCAATTTTGCGTTTATCGGCCAATGAGCGAATCAGTTCCAACACTTGGCTTTGTACTGCCACATCCAATGCCGTTGTAGGTTCATCTGCAATAATGAGTTCAGGATTGGTACAAAGAGCTAAAGCGATAACAACCCGTTGGCGCATACCACCAGAAAATTGATGTGGCCAAGATTTGATGCGTTCTGCCGCATTCTTGATACCAATCTCTTCTAGTAAATGAATGGCACGAGCGCGAGCCTCTTCTGCAGTAATATCTTCATGGGCTAAAATGGTTTCGATTAATTGATCTTCCACCGTCATCAGAGGATTTAGACTGGTTTGCGGATCTTGAAAGATCATCGAAATACGCTTGCCGCGCAAAGCATGAGCTTGATTGACGTCCAAAGCCCGCAAGTCTGTATCGCCCAACATAATCTTGCCATCCGCGATATAACCCGGCGTTTGCAATAAACCGATCACGACCGCGCCAACGGTGGACTTGCCTGCACCACTCTCTCCAACGAGACCATGTATTTCACCGGCTTGAACCTGCAAATTGATGTTTTCAATAGCCGTCGTATCACCAAATCGTGTTGGGAAGCGTACGGTTAAATTTTCCACTCTGAGCATTAACGTAACCCCGGATTAAAAACATCACGCATGAAATCACCAAGCGTATTAATAGAGACAACTAATGCCACAAGGAACAAAGTCGGTATCCATAAAATCCACCATTCACCAGACAACATAAACTGCATGCCAATGCGAATCAGTGTGCCTAATGATGGGCTGTCTGCCGCAAGGCCAATCCCTAGAAACGACAAAGTGGCTTCCAACAAAATAGCGGAAGCGAGATCCACCGTCATAATGACCAAAAGCGGCCCCAGAATATTCGGTAAGATATGGATAAACATAATGCGAATTGGGCGTTGCCCCATGATAATCGCCGCTTGCACGTATTCTTTATTCATCTCTACGAAAGTAGAAGCACGAGCAGTACGAGCAAAATTCACCCACAGAGACAGGGCAATCGCCAGCGTCAATACCACAACGCGTAAGTCCTGTTGTACTTCTGGCGGTAAAATTCCGCGAGCAATCCCATCAATTAATAAAGCCGTTAGAATGGCGGGTAAGGCAAGCTGAACATCAGCAATGCGCATGATAATCGCATCAAAACGACCACCATAAAAACCCGCCGCAAGACCAAGTCCAACACCTAATACAGTAGCAATTACCATTGCAGACAAGCCAATCAATAAAGACAAACGGGCGCCGTATAAAATCGACGAAATCATGTCTCGACCTTGATCGTCTGTGCCCAAAATGAACTGCGAGATTCCGCCTTCCTGCCAAACCGGAGGAAGCAGTCCGTCCATCAAACTAAAGGAACTCAAGTCGTAAGGATTGACAGATGCAATCCAAGGCGCAAAAGCCGCACCAATAAAAATCATAATGGCAATAACCGCAGCCACCATAACCGCAGGACTACGAGTAAACAGCCAAAGACCTTCCGAGCGTTTTATAAACTCTTTCATATTTATCTCCTGCCTACACTCGAAGACGTGGATCAATGGCCACATACAAAAGATCGACTAATAAATTCACCACGACAAAGAAGAAAGCGATGACGACTAAATAAACCCCCATCACAGGAATATCAACAAAACGAATCGATTCCAAAAACAACAACCCCATTCCGGGCCATTGGAAAACACTTTCCGTCACAATGGAAAATGCAATAACGCCACCAAACTGCAAACCAATAATAGTAATAACTGGCACCATGGTGTTCGCCAACGCATGTCGAAAATACAGCTGCTTCATTGGCACACCACGAGCCGTTGCAAAGCGAATATAGTCGGTTCGCATCACATCCATCATCTGAGCTCGAACCAAACGCATCGTCAATGTAAGCTGATAAACACCAAGCGTAATGGCTGGCAAAATAAGCGCTCGCCAACCGTCTATAGAAAATAACGAGCTTTCCCAGAAACCGATGCTAACGGTTTCTCCTCGTCCAAACGTAGGCAACCAACCAAGCTGAACACCAAATAAGAAAATTAGCATGATACCGATAACAAAAGTCGGGATTGAGATACCAATCAATGTGGTCATTAAAATGGTCTGAGTAATAACGCCTCGTGGCCGAAGCGAGGTATAAACACCAGCAGGAATACCAATAATAAGCGAAATCAACAGAGCAACGACGCCCAATTCGAGCGTTGCAGGAATACGACTCGCGATCATATCCGCCACAGGTTGACGAGTACGATACGAAAAACCAAAATCCCCTTGTAGCATGTCCGCAGTAAAACGTCCAAATTGGCTGATGAATGGGTCATTAAGACCCAATTCTTCACGTAATCGTTCTTGATCAGCAATAGAGGTTTCGACGCCTGTCATTTGGGTAATTGGGTCACCCACAAAGCGAAATAGTGAAAACGCCAAAAAAGCGACCGCAAGCATCACGAAAACGGATTGAATGAGTCGCTTAGAAATGAAATAAAACATCAATGTTCCATTCGTTTAGATAAATTTAAATTCTATTTAATCGTAACCCAGCGCAACATAAAGAAATTATCCGCACGTTGAGTTATGTCGATGTTTTCTTTTGTGGCCCAAATTAATGGTTGCGTATAAAGCGGAATATACGCCACTTCTTTTTGCGTTATAGCAACAACTTCATCCACCATAGCTTGGCGTTTAGCAGGATTAATCTCCTGCAATATAGATGGAAGCAATTCATCAACACGGGCATTTGAGTAATTACCAAAGTTCCAAGAGCCAAGTTTTTTCTCATTATCTTGCGTGTGCAATAAAAAGCGAATTGGATGCTCTACATCGAAGGTACCTGGAGACCAGCCAAGTAAGTACATATCAAAATCATCAGCACGTAATTGCGTCCAATAATCGCGAACTGGGCCTGTGCTCAGTTGTGCTTTTAATCCTACGGCACTGAACATAGAGGCTGCCGCACGACACAAGGCTTCATCATTAATGTAACGGTCATTGGTACATTTCAAACCAAAACTGAAACCGTTTGGATAACCAGCTTCCGCTAGCAACTCTTTCGCACGTTTTGGGTTGTATTCAGGACGTGCTGCATTTTTCTCAGAGTAGCCAGAAATACCCGCTGGCACTAATTGTGATGCGGCTTCAATTTTCCCACGGAATAACACTCGATCAATTGATGCCATGTTAATCGCATGAGCGGCGGCTAAACGAACTCGTGGATCTTTAAATGGATTGGCATCATTAACGTCGGATGAATAAAGCAATTTGTCATGTTCGTGACCAAAGCCAAACATAATGACACGAGTTTCTTCACCTTCTAAAACTTTGAAACCTTTACGGCTTTCAACCTGTTTAGCGTCTTGTAGTGGAATCGGTTGAATGAAATCAATTTCCCCAGACAACAACGCAGCAATGCCCGTCGCTGAGTTACCAATCGGAGTAAAAACCGCTTCCGTCACATTATGAGTTGCCGTGTCCCACCAGTTGCGGTAAGGCTTTAGAGTAGTTTTTACACCAGGATCGCGGCTAGACAAGGTAAAAGGTCCGGTGCCATTGGTATGAATCGTGGCGTAGTTTTGCGCATCCTTTGCTGGTAGCGCAGCGTTGTTTTGTTCAGCCCAGTCTTTATCCAAAATCATGAAATTCGCAATGGAATCAGGAAAAAGCGGGTTAGGATTATTGGTCACGAAATCAATTGTATAGTCATCAACCACAATCACGTCAGAAACAGGAGAAAACCATGAACGAACGTCGGCTACTTCATTAGAGGCTCGCAAATAAGAGAAATACACATCTTCCGCTGTAAAGGCAGCGCCATTTTGAAACGTCACATTTTCACGTAAATGAAAACGCCAGCCGTTTTTACCTTCCAATGGCTCCCATGATGTCGCCAAAGACGGTTCAATCGACATATTTTCACCACGTCTAACCAGTCCTTCGTAAATATTGTTCAAAAATGACAAGACTGGTGTGGAATTCACCGCATGAGGATCCATAGTTTGTGGGTCTGTATTGGAGGCCCAACGGAAAGTGTCTGCATTGGCGCCCGTTGCGGATAAAAGCAAGATGCTGGACAGTATAGCTGTAGGGCGAAAACTGGTTTTTTTCATAGCATTTTCCTAATGGGTAATTTTAATTAACGTGAGAATAAACAGCTTCTTAATTAAAGTCCACATGCAGACTTCATGCCCAAGATACTGAATTTGAAAGTATTTTATTTTAATCAAAGCCTTTTGTGCTCTATGACTATTTAAAAGACATCAGATCGATTGCGCAGCGAGTATTGCTTTCTCAACACAAATAGCAGCATGAGCGTCATTGGCGGCATAAAGGGTTTGTGAATTACTTAACGGGTAAGCGCCCCAATTCGATTTTTGCGCTCCTTTTCCTAGTCGAAACTTTAATACCATAGCAACCGCTGCACGGGCTCCAATGGCGTTTTTATCGCCAATCATGCGCTTTAGAGTAAAAGACAGATCTTGTGTATTTACTATGCCGATATCGAGTTTACTTCGAAGCTCTTTATTATCGCCTTTTATGCCGAACCCAACTTTCTGAATATCTGGGTTCATCAAAATTTCTGCTGCCGCGGCAACGGCGATAGGAAATCTTGCCGGAAACAAAAACGCCTTTGACTCGGTCGCAAGTTGAATAAGGGAAGGTCCAGGACTGGCCTGCCCTTTACGGAAAACCGGTTTGCTTTCCGTATCAAACCCTACACAAGGTTCATTTTCTAATATTTCCAGCGCTTGCTTTGCATCTGATTCATTTTCGACAATGACAATGTCTTTCAGTGCAAGGCCAACGTATGAAGGCAAAGCATTGATTTCTTCTTTCGTTGGACGTTCCATAAAATTCCGTTTAACCACTCTATTTAAGCCGTTGTCAGCTTTTTCAGCAGATCATGAATATCTGCTTTGAGTTCTTTATCAATAATTTTATTGCTGTGAATTTTAGCCTGTTCTAAATATTCAATGGCGCGCTCTTTATTACCCAAATCCACATGCAAACGTGCTGCAGAAAAGCCAATCGAAGACAGATAATCTTTTGAATTAATCGCTGAGGCTTTTAATAAGGCTTTATCGTAAAGGGAAAGCGCCTGTTCTAGATCGTCAGTAAAATCTGCCAGAGTTTCCCACTGAACAGGATGGTCTTTATCAGTGCCATCATTTTCGTCACATACTTTTTTCAATTCGGCATAGTAAGTATCGAAACGATTCTGATCTTTTTTATGGGCACAACTCATCAATTCTTTGGCTAAAGAAAGAACCTGTTTATATATTCTTGTATTCATAATGGACTCTAGATTAAGACTTTCAGCATTTTGGTGTCTCTATGGTAGTTTTAATGAGCGACTTATGACAGCTTTTCACCTTTTTCAAATCCATGAAAAAACCAGTATGGAATAAAACTCCACACTGGTTTTTTAGATAATTCGATTTCGCGTTATGAAACGCAACAAGCATTAAAGCGCGTTAAGAGCCGCAACTACTTCAGCTGGTTCTTGGCGAGTTGTGTAATCCGCATCTACGAACGCATTGGCAACAGTACCGTCTTGAGCAATCACAAAAGTGGCCGCTAATGGCAAATCGAATTGGCCTTCGCCATTATGTTTTTCAAGCTCGATACCAAAAGACTTGTAAATTGGACGTAATTCTTCAGCCAATGAGAAAACCAAACCAAGGCTTTTTGCATACTCTGCGTTAGCATCAGATAGAACTTCAAATTCCAATGCGTTTTTCTCTGCAGTAGACAATGACATGTCTGGTAATTCTGGAGTGATTGCAACAAGAGTAGCATTTGCTGCTTTAATATTAGCAAGCTGATCTTGGTATGCTTTCAATTCTAGGTTGCAGTATGGGCACCAACCGCCACGGTAAAATGTCATCACAACAGGACCTTTCGCCAATAAATCTTCTAGATTTACTGTTTCACCATTTTGGTTTGGTAATGAGAATGCAGGTAGTTTTTCAGATACTTTTGGCGCTTTATCAACAATGCCTGTTTCCGCTAGGTCTTTTGTTACCTGCTTCATCAGCTCTTGTACTTCTAACGGTGCTTTTTTAACAAACGCGGCTTTGTATTCTGCAATTTGATCTTGTAATGACATAGTAAACCTCATAACCAATAAAATTAACTTGAATAGTCATTCAAACAGCTTTTGAGTGATCATTCAACCAATTTTTGAATGATCACTCAAAAATTTGCAGAAGCCATAATTTACTCGTTATACTTGGTCATCATTCAGACACAAAAATGTATTAATCAAGAATAGGTAACCCAATGGCTAGAGTGCAGTTTGATAAGTCAAAAGTATTAGAAAGTGCGACTCACGCTTTTTGGCGCTTAGGATATACCGCTACTTCTATGCAAACTCTTGTAGCGCAAACGGGGTTGAAACCGGGAAGCATTTACCTCGCTTTTGGAAATAAAGAAGGCCTGTTCAAAGAGTCTCTTGATTATTACGCCGAACAGTCATTGGCAAACTTAGAAGCCATGCTCGCACAATACGAATCTATTGAAGAAGCGCTTCCGCATATTCTCTTAGCGCTTATTGAGGAATCCAGCCAATCAGAATATTGCAGCTGTTTTTTAGTCAAAAGCCAGCTAGAACTCAGCGATGAACAGGCAGAATTAAAACAACATGTCTCCCAACGACTTCGCAAAGTGGAGTCTCTTTATTTCGAGGGATTCTTGAAAAACAACAGCGAAGCCGAAGCAAGTGCCAAAGCAGCCAGTGTCATGATGCATATATTTGGAATACGAGTTTATGGCTACCACACAAACTCTAAAGAACAATTGATGAATGGCATTCGCCTTGGTCTGCCTTGGTTAGCATGGGAAACATTGCATTAAAAAAGCATTTAAGAGAATCACGCCCTTAAATGCTCTGTTTTCTTTAAGCCAATTTTTTTAAAGCTTCGATGATATCCGCAGGCTCAGAACGAGTTCTGTAGTCTACATCTACAAAGCGCCATGCGACTTTCCCATCGCGGTCAATAACGAAAGTAGCTGGAATAGGTAATACGTTACCATTGCCGTTATTAATCGCCTCCAGATCCAGTCCACGGTCAACTTTCATGTGGTTTACTAGATATTCTGGAACTTCCCAAGCGACACCATATTCCACAGCGACTTTTGCACTTTGATCAGACAAGACTTGAAATGCCATTTGGCTGATTTCGTCTTTACTCAATGAATCATCTGGCACTTGTGGGCTGATAGCTACCAACTCGGCTCCCAAGTCATTGAATTCCCCTAAACGCGCTTGCAGTGCTCGTAATTGTAAGTTGCAGTATGGGCACCAGCTACCACGGTAAAAAGTCACCACAACAGGGCCTTTTTCCAATAAAGCAGCCAAAGATGTTGCTTCTCCGCTTTGATTCGGCAATTCAAAATTAGGTGCTGTTGCCCCTAATGCAAGAGCATCAGCGCCTTGCTCGAATTGTTTGGCGCGTTCAATGGCTTCATCTACGCCTTTCATAAATTCAGGATTGGCTGCGCGGCCAGCCGCTACTTTCGCTTCTGTTTGCTCTTTTAAAGTGCTCATTTTGCCTCTCTAAATCAGTTAATTTTTTATGCTTTAAACAATCTTATTTATTATGAAGTACATTGACGCCGATTGGGTATGATCACCAATAAATCATTAGGAATTTCACTTTTCTTCAACTATGTTCATGGATACACTTTCGGCAAAACCCAATGCCACGTTAAAACTGGATAAATAATGAGCAAAACATTAGACACAACACCTAAAACTGACGCTTTTCGTATGCCAGGTGAACATGAGCCTCAAGACCAAGTATGGATGGCTTGGCCTGTTCGAAGGGACAATTGGCGATATAAGGGGTTATATGCTCAAAAGGAATTTATCGATGTGGCATCCGCTATCTCTAAGTTTACTCCAGTGACTTTTATTGTTGGGCCTAACGACTTTGAGCAAGCCCGCCAAGCCATTCCTGACAACATCAACTTGATAGAAATACCATCAGACGACAGCTGGATGCGTGACATTGGTGGCACTTACGTCATTAACAATAACGGCGAACGTCGCGCGATAAATTGGCAGTTTAATGCGTGGGGTGGAGAATTAGACGGCCTCTATGACAACTGGGAACTAGACAATGAAGTCGCCCAAAAAATGGCTGAAGTCACAGGTGATGATTTCTATGATGCACCGCTCATTTTGGAAGGCGGTTCCATACACGTAGACGGCGAAGGCACGCTTTATACAACGGAAGAATGCTTACTTCACCCAAGCAGGAACCCAACTCTAAGCAAAGCTGAAATCGAAAGCTTGCTAAAAGATTATCTTAATGTCGAAACCATTATTTGGCTGAAACAAGGTTTGTACAATGATGAAACCAATGGTCATATAGACAATATTTTGCATGTCGTTCGCCCCGGTGTTGTTGCTTTAACCTATTGCGATGACCCAGAAGACCCTCAATACGCCATTAGCCAAGCGGCTTACAAAGTTTTAAGCCAAGCAAAAGATGCAAAGGGACGATCTTTGCAGGTCATCAAATTGCCTATGCCAGGGCCTCTTTACGTAGCTCCTGAAGAAGCTCAAGGTCTTGCGCCTAGCGACTCAATGGAACGCCAAGCTGGTGAACGATTAGCCGCATCATACGCAAACTTTTTAATCAGTAACCAAGGGGTGATATTTCCCTTGCTTGATCCAAATCAGGATGACGAGGCCAAAGCCATATTACAAAAAGCCTTTCCAGATCATCATGTTATTGGCGTTCCAACTCGTAACATCTTATTAGGCGGCGGCAATATTCACTGCATTACACAGCAGGTTCCCACAAAGTCATAACGACAAAAACAAAAAGCCTAAGTTGAACACCATGTCCAACTTAGGCTCAGGCTTTAGCTTGCGACTAAAGCTTTCGCAAGCGCCTTATGCTTTTCAATCAAGCTCTCAATATCCAAGCCAACAATATGCCCTTCTTGAACTCGCCATTGCCCGCCGATCATCACATGCTCTGCTTTTTCTGCGCCACACAATAACAGAGCAGAAATAGGATCGTGGCTACCTGAAAAGCGCAGCTCGTCCATTTTATAAAACACAATATCCGCTTGTTTGTTCACGGCAATTTCACCAATATCAGAACGACCAAGAAGACGAGCCGAACCTTTTGTCGCCCAACCTAATACAAGCTCTGGGGTGATTTTCTCAGCGCCGTATTTTAGTCGTTGCAGATATAACGCCTGCCTCGCTTCATACATCATATTGGAAGCATCATTAGACGCTGATCCATCAACACCCAAACCAATGGTAGCGCCCGCTTGACTTAAATCTAAGGTTGGGCAAATCCCAGACGCCAAACGCATATTAGAAACCGGACAATGGCAAATCCCTGTTCCCGCGGCACCTAACCGTTTGATCTCTTCCTCATTAAAGTGAATCCCGTGAGCTAGCCAAGTTCGATCGTTTAACCAACCGACACTTTCTAGATAATCAACCGTCCGTAACCCAAACATCTTCAAGCAGAAGTTTTCCTCATCCAATGTTTCCGCCAGATGCGTGTGTAAGCGAATGTCTTCTTGTTTAGCAAGCGCAGCACTATCCATCATAATTTCACGGGTCACAGAAAAAGGTGAACAAGGCGCCAAAGCAATTTGTACTTGTGCGCCCTCTCCTCGCTCATGATATTGGCGAATCAAACGCTGACTGTCTGCCAAAATGGTGTCGCCATTTTGTACTGTGTGTTGTGGAGGCAAACCGCCTTCGTCTTCACCCAAACTCATCGATCCACGTGTCAGCATGGCTCTCATACCAAGTTTGCGTACTACTTCCACTTGCACATCAATAGCGTCTTCCATACCTGTTGGGAAAAGGTAATGATGGTCAGCCGCTGTTGTGCAACCTGATAAAAGTAACTCCGCCATCGCAACTTGAGTGGCAAGTGAAAGGGCTTCAGGGGTTAATTTCGCCCAAACTGGATACAAGGTTTTGAGCCAAGGAAAAAGCGGCACATTAACCACAGGCGCCCAAGCTCGTGTCAGAGTTTGATAAAAGTGATGATGGGTGTTCACCAAACCAGGTAAAACCACGAGCTCGCGAGCATCAAACACTTCATCGACTGGCTCTAATGGCGATTGACCCAAGCTAAGCACTTCTTTAATCACTGAGCCTTGAACGACTATGCCGCCGCGAGCGTCTGAGTCATTGCCCGTAAAACAGGCCAAAGGATGCTTTATCCAAATTCTTTTATTGGCGTTTGAAAGGGAGAATTGAGGTGTTTTTTTGGCGGCAGTGTTATCAAACATAAACAGGCTCCTTTGAATGATGATTTAATCAAATAGCCAGCTCAGTTATACCCTGTCTGCTGATCCAGGGAGTATCGTTCGAAATACAAGGCGTTACTTTACAATATTTATTTAAAAGCCTCTACTTGTAGCGTTCGTTTCTTATCTTTGATTAAACTCATACCTGCCAACGCGACCAAAGCCAACACCAACCAAGAGCCAATGATAACGCCTGTCCAGCCACCCGCTTGCCAAAATGGATCAAGATAAAACCCACCTAAGCTTGCACCAAGATAATAGAACACCAAGTACAATGAGGATGCACTGGCTTTGGCGTGTTTCGCATTTCGGCTCACAAAGCTGCTAGCTGTAGAATGACCTAAGAAGAACCCAAAGCTGTTAATCAACAAGCCTGCCAGAATGAAAAATAAGGAATCACCAAGAGTCACCAATGAGCCCAACATTAAGATACAGGTTCCTAACACCATCATATTAGGTTGATCCCAACGCTTAGCGAGCTTACCTGAAATCGCGGAACCCAAAGTACCAGATAAATAAGTCAAAAAGATCAATCCCACATATTTCGCGGATAAATTATAAGGCGCCGCTTCTAACACGAAGGTGATGTAACTGTACTGATTCACAAAGATGAAAAAACTAAAGCCACCAATTAGGTAACTGGTTAATAAGCGACGGTTCTGCATATGACCTTTCATATTGTTCACAATATGGCCGATCCGTAACGGCTTGGGTTCGAAGTGCTGAGATGCAGGTAACAAAAAGAAAAACACCAAAAGGCAAATCAAACTGATGCCACCCATTACAGCAAAGGTCGCTGAGTGCCCTATCCACTCTCCAAAAAATCCGCCGATCAAACGACCACCAATTCCACCTAAACTGTTACCGCTAATGTACAAACCTACAGCGACCATTAAGGCTTCTGGTGTGTATTCATCGCCCAAATACGCAACCGCGATGGCCGGCAACCCCGCGAGAAAGAAACCTTGTAGCCCGCGTAAAGCCAGCAAATATTCATAACTATGTACAAGAGAAAGGCAAAAAGTCGTGATGGTGATTCCGACCATGGTCATCACCATAATACCTTTGCGGCCAATGGCGTCGGAGATTGGCCCATAGAAAAGCAGAGAGATTCCCAAGGTTAATGTGGTGATGGTAAAACTGGCGCTGGCTTGAAGCGGGCTAATCGCATACTCATTTGCAATCATTGGCAACAAAGGCTGAGTCACATAGACATTCGCAAACACCATAAAAGAGCCAATAACAAGAGCCAAAGTCCCTCGCCAAAATGCCACACCACCTACTTCAATCAAGACAAACTCCATCGAGATAACTCGAAACAAACCAATATTGTCCGCCTACTATACGCCCAGCTTTTTTATCAATAAAATATATCTAACTTATCAAATCCATAAGGATTAATGATGGAGATAAAACCGCTCCGCTATCTCATTGCCATTGCGAAAACCGAAAGCTTTACAAAGGCAGCGCAACAACTCAATGTCGCTCAGCCGGCCGTTAGCATGGCAATTAAAAAGCTGGAAGCTGATTTAGGGCTAACGCTAATTCATCGAGCAGACAGAAACATAGGTCTAACGGACGAAGGCAAAAAGCTCCTCATTCATGCAGAAAAGATCATTCAATCTATGGATGAAGCACTGTTAGAAATGAGCGAGTTAAAGGGCTTAAATCAAGGCGAAGTCCGTGTTGGTATTCCAAGCATGCTTGGCTCTTATTACTTTCCGCCCATTCTCATGGCTTTTCGACACCGTTACCCAACCATCACCTTAAAAGTGATTGAAGGCGGAACATGGCAACTGCAACAAATGTTAGAAAGCGGCGAGTTAGACTTGAGTGTCATTGTTGCTGAAACTTTACCAGACAGCTTGCAAACGCAAGCCCTAATTCGAGAAGAAATGCTTGTCACCGTGGCGACAGACCACCCTTTCAGTCATTTAGAAAAAGTGTCTCCAGAAGCTTTTTTCGAAGAAGAATTGGTCATGTTTAAGGAAGGTTACTTTCACCGTCGGATCGTCGATAAATTGGCGAAAAAATGTAATATGACACCCAAGATTGGCTTTGAAACCAATCTTATCCCTTTAATCAAATCCATTACTCAGCAAGGCTTTGGTGTGTCTACTCTGCTCAATATGGTTATCGACGAGGACGACCAACTCATCACTCGATCGTTTGATCCACCAATATGGCTAGACCTAGGTATCGCATGGCGCAAAGACAGCTACCTTTCTAAGGCAAACCAAGCCTTTTTAGAGTTCGTGAGTGAGCATGGAAAGAGTGAATAAACGCCATAAAAAAACGGCCAAGCAATCAAATCACTTGGCCGTTTTAAAAGCGTTTTATCACTTAATTAAACAAGCGCACTTCAAGCAATGACGAAGACTTAAAGCGATTCAAACTTTTTGCTCCTGCAAGGACAGCAAGATCCAAAATAGGCTCAAGCAATACCACGCTCAAGTAAGCCAAACCAAAGGTCGCAACAGAACTCATATTCTCTGCGCCAAAACCTTGTCCGTAAAAAGCCCAGAAAGCTACCCAAGCAATGATGCCACCTTGGAAGGTCAAGGATAATTGCAAAGCTTGCTTATAGCTGATGTCTACATAGGCGGTGTTTTCGGCAATCGTACGACGCGCAACCGCGCCCATAGCAAACAAAGGCAATAACAAGGTTGTTAAGTTCATGCCGTATTGAGGCAAATCGAAAGGGGCAAAAAGCACGCCCTGCGCCAATAAGCCCAAACTCAAGCCAATCGCAGCGGCGGCTGGGCCGAACATCAAGAATAACGTCGAGCCTAAAATAAAGTGAACTTCTGATACACCAACAGCATGGTGAGGTAAAACTTCAAAGAAAACAAAAACAAGTAAAGTCGTCAGAGCACTGCGTCCAATTAAAGACATAAGACCGTCTTTTTTGATCATCTCGATCGATGCTTTCGCAGAAAGCCCAAGGGCAGCCAAAGCAGTTGCGTAGCTTAAAACAATTTTTGCGCCGTCAACGACGCCTGGTTCAATATGCATAATGTGTTTCCCAAATAGGATTCATACTCACCCGTACAAATCAAATTAGCGGATATTTCACTCAGTTCAATAAGTGAAATATCCTAATCAATAAAGGCCGGTCTCCGGACTCATAAGCATTTAATATGTGCTTTAAACACTTCATTCCTTCCCATTAAAAACAGTGGAACCAAGCTACAAACACACAACTTACATACCGTTGCGGGGGCAGTATAGGCTTTGTTAAAAACGCACCTATTTCCCGTTTCACCAGTAAAAAACTGACACCTTTACAAGAGTTGACCTTAAGCAAGCAGCCCATCAGTCAATCGAAGAAGAATACTTTTTAAACGGCATTTAAGCAATTCAATCTGCACACTTATGAACCTAATTGCGATTGAGTCCTATTGCTTAAAATTAAGCGGTTAAAAGATGTAAAAAATTGAAACTCTCGAAAAATTTACATTTCATTAGAACGACAAAAGCGATATTGTTTTGTATTAAGACAAATCAATAAGCTATTTATCTTATGGAAGCGATAATGCCTTTGAAAAGAGTGAAAATCCTCATCATAAGCCTAGTTTGCGCTTTAATGCTGTCGCTATTGCTCGGAGAAGCTGAAAGCAGACGGTTGTCATCAAACGAATCCAGTTTGGTAATGGCAAAGAATCAAAAGCAGATCGACTTCCTAGAAAACCTTTTCCAATCCATTACTCTCACCCTTAATAAAACAGCAACACTCTACAATGGAGCCTGTTCAGACAATTTAAAGATGTTCATGAGAAAGTCTATTTTCAATATTGATGGTGTCATAGAGCTGGGCATTATTCAGAGCGAAGGTAGCCAAGGTATGTTGATGTGCAACTCTTGGGGAAATGACAGTTTTAAAATGAAAAAACCAAAGAGCCATGATGGATTCTTGTTTTCTGGCCCTCACACTTCAAACATGTACGATGAGAAAATATTTGTCATCAAAAAAACGGTGGACGATTATGAGTTCAACGCTTTAATCAAACAACCATCGACCAAAAACCTGTTACAGAGTGTCAAACTCTCAACTGCTTCTAATAACTTGTCATTAGGGCCAATGGAGAAAGAAACGCCTTCCAATTTCATTTCTAATCTTTCCTATGTTTATCAATACAAAGCGGTAGTGAATACTTCTGGCTTATTTTACGCTTCGACCTTTCTTCTTTCCTTTGCGCTCTTTCAATTACTGATTATCCCCTATTTGATATTTACTTTTGATAAATCCAATCTCAAAAGAAGAATCATGCAAGGAGATTTCTTTAATGTGTATCAACCCATCATAGACGCCAGCAACGGTGAGATTTTTTCCTATGAAATTTTCACCAGAGCAAAAGGCCATGATAATGCCCTCAGCATTATAAAAAGCATAAAGCACTATAACCTTTATGTTGAGCACACGTTACGACAACTGGATAAACTGGAAGAAGAAAAAGCACAATTGGGTTGTCAAAACTTCCAAGTCAACTTGTCAGCCAAGCACCTTACAGACAAAAAGATCATCAATTATTTATCTAAAATTGCGACCGCTTCTAGAAGAGAAATCATCATTGAAATCACCGAAGATGAAGACCTTTTCAAACATCGCCTTAAAGTGAAAGAAGCCATGCGAAAGCTTAGAGAACTAGAATATCGCTTTGCACTCGATGACTTTGGCGCGGGCTTTTCAAATTTCTCTTATATTTTCGAGTTTGAGTTTGACTTCATCAAAATTGACAAGAGCGTATTGAAGTTTGAAAACACAGAGTTTTTCTTATCCTTAGTAAGAGTCTTCAACACCTTAAAAATGCCTTGCATCATAGAGGGTGTAGAAGACGACGCAGATAAGAAAAAACTGGACTTGATCGACATCAAATACCATCAGGGTTGGTTATACGGAAAGCCAGAAAAAGCACCGCAAGATAACCAAAACCCTGATTCAAAAGACGCTAACTAAAAAGATCTTCAATTTACCTAAAAATTCTATCAGACCAAACCGTTAAGCCAGCAGCAACACTGCCAAAGTGATCGCCATCCAAAACAGGCACATCACCAATGCGTTTTTGTATCGCATCACGAATAACAGGAGACTTAGCCGAACCACCTGTCATGTAAATCAAATCAGGTTGTTCGCCCGCTTGCTCAATCGCCGATGTCATTAACTTCAACATCTTTTCAAGCGGTGGCTCAATCGAAGCTGCTAGTCCGCCTCGACTAATCTCTTGCGCTAATTCTGATTCAATGTAGTCCATCAACACCTTATGATTCATGGTATCTGACAAAGCAATCTTGGCTTCTTCGGCGTTTCGCACAATATGATAATTGTGTTTTTCTTCTCGCATCAGCAGAAAACGCTCAATCAACTTAGGCTGTGCCGCATCTAAACGCAGCTGCTCAATTTGATGCTTTGTATCCATGCTGTTGAATGTAGCAATGGCGGATACATCGTTGGTTGTTACCGCATTCCAATAAAGCTGTGTCGGCATTGGCAAACCGTTTTTCAGCAAAGAATCCATGCCAAACAAAGGCATAAGGTGTTTACCCGCGATACGAATATCCAAGTCATTACCGCCCACACGTTCACCCGTATGTCCTAAGAAATCCGCATATCTGTCTTCTTTATTAAGATATTCCGGCCCCATTCTGACCATGGCACAGTCGGTTGTACCACCACCAATATCCACGACCAAAACCGTTTTATTCTCTTCTAGCTTGGTTTCAAAATCCAAACCCGCGGCGATAGGTTCATACAGAAACTCTATTTCCTTGAAGCCCGCTCGCTTTCCTGCGGCGGTCAGTATTTCTAATGCTTGTCGGTTACTGGCTTCGGAGTCGATGCCTTGGAAGTTCACCGGACGGCCAATCACAGTGTGAGTCACCTCATCGCCAAGATGCTTTTCTGCCCTTTGTTTGATGTTTTGCATCATGGCTGCAACAACATCTTCAAAGAAGTTAATGTGTTCAGTGCGCAATCCAGTTGCACCTAAAAAAGACTTAGGTGACTTTACGAAATAACCGTCTTCTGGCCATTCAAAATATTCTTCAAACGCTGCTCGACCAAAAAACAAGGTTTGATCACTGTCACTGATGTCTTCTTCACGACGTGCTCTTTGGGCACGAGCAAGAGCCGATTGGCGAGATGAAACAAAGGCTTGTCGAGCGCTTTGTTCCTGCATATTTCGGCCTACAAATTCCGTGATCAAATCACGGTCTAGCGCATACAAGGTAGAAGGTAAAAATGTGTGTTGCCCTTCTAAAGGCACGAGTTTAATTGCCGCGTCTTGAGATAACCCCAACGCACAATTAGATGTTCCATAATCGAAACCGCAGATCATTCTATTTTTACCTATTATTCAATTCGGATAATACAAGCAACCATCTTCCACATTCTTGATTAAAAGGAGCATAAAAATGGCGCTAAAAAGAACCCAATATAATAACAGGAAAATGGAAACACAGGATGAGGAAATGAACGCAAACTGTAACAATCATTTAGATGATGATTCTGCCATTTAGGTATAGTATATATCATCATACAAATAACATTATGGTCTCGAAATGGCCGTCATCTGGTGCCTTTTATGATTCAATCTCTACTGCCTAATATCCTTGAATTCATACACAACATAGATCCATTCGATAAATTACCTCCTGAATTACAAATGAAAATCGCAGGCTCTGTAAGCATTAGCTACTTGAGCCGTGGTGAAAAAATCGATTTCTACCCAGGTGACCCAAAGCGTTATTTATACATTATTCGTACTGGCGTTATGGAGCAGCGAAAACCAAATGGCGTATTACGAGCAAAGCTTGGCCCACAGGATTTATTCGGTTTTACCTTCTTAGATGATCATGCCGACGGCGAAGAAAGCTACAGCGCAATTGCCGCTGAATCGACTCTGCTCTACTTGATTCCCCATGAAGCACTGCAAAAGCTATTGGAAGAACACCCAGAATACGCAGAACACTTTGCATCACAAGCACAAATACGGATTCAAAATGCGCTTAACGTTGTCTGGTCCGACAACGACAAAGGCTTGTTTGTAAAAAAAGTCTCTGAAATCTCCACTACGTTTCCAGCCGTTGTGACATCTGACATGACGATTCAGGAAGTTGCCCATGAAATGCGTAACGTAGTGAGAACCTCCACAGCAGTCATCAAGAATAAAGGTCGAATTGTCGGTGTTATCACAGACCGAGATTTAACAAAACGAGTGATTGCCGAAGGCGTCAGCATTGATCGCCCTATTAGCGACGTAATGACAAAATCCCCGCTGACTGTTGGCCCAAATGACTTAGTGCTCACGGCGGCGTCTTTGATGATGCAAAACAACATTCGTAGTCTTCCGGTTGTCAGCGGTCACAAGGTTCACGGTTTGATAACACCTTTTGATATGGTGCAAAAAAACCGCGTTCAAGCGATCTTCCTTATCGACACAATGAAGCGCACCAAAACCATTGAGAAACTGGCAGAACTGACGTCTGAGCGCCAAGCTATTTTTGAAGCCTTGGTCGAAGGTAAAGTACGTTCAGAAATTATCGGTCAGGTTATGGCGATGATTTACGACGCTTACAACCGTCGCATTCTACAAATTGCAGAAGAAAAATTTGGC
The DNA here is from genome assembly GCF_047525555.1 of Marinomonas algae. Lineage (NCBI taxonomy): Bacteria > Pseudomonadati > Pseudomonadota > Gammaproteobacteria > Oceanospirillales > Oceanospirillaceae > Marinomonas > Marinomonas algae. The sequence goes on from NZ_JBLIXK010000002.1 coordinate 316,877, forward strand.
CCAGCACCCTGCAAATATTCTTGGATTGTCGCAGGCTCCCATGCTCGAAATGAAATCCATATTTCGTCCGACCAAGACAACGCTTTGATTATCGAAGACTCCGCTACAGAAGAAGACTTAGAGTACTTCAGAGAAATGGCAGATTTTGTGTGTCAGTCTCTCGCAAAATGCGGCTTTACCCTGTGTTCTGGGAACTTTATGGCATCTAATCCAAAATGGATGCAAAAGCTCAGTGTTTGGAAAAAATACTATCAGGAATGGATTACAACGCCAGACCACAACACTTTATTGAACGCCAGCGTATTTCTGGAAACTCGCAGTATTTATGGTGAACCATCATTTTGTGAGACTCTTCACCAACACCTTCATAAACTCATTAGTCAAAACAAAAATTTCTTGAGCATTCTCATTAACGATGCAACGTCTGTGTCTCCACCTTTAGGTATTTTCAACAATTTGGTGTTGGAAAAAGGCGGTGAGAACAGTAACACACTCAACATCAAGAAATACGCCATTACCTTGGTGGTGGATTTGGCGAGGATTTACGGCATTTCCGTAGGCTGCACCTCAACCAATACAGAAGAGCGATTCCGCTTCGCTCATAAAAAGAAGGTCCTCAGCGAAGATGCGTTGAAAAACATCATTGGTACTTATCGCTTTATTTGTCAGCTACGTTTCACACACCAATTTGAAGCACTAAAAAATGGCGATGAACCAAACAGCAATATCGACCCTCAATCATTTGGTAGCTTTGAACGCACACACTTAAAAGACGCGTTCCGCATTATTTCTAACCTGCAAGATGCAGCCAAACTTAAATTCAGTGGGGCTTAATTTTTGTGAAGAATTTATTCAATCGTTTTCACCCTATTCATCAGCTCGAAAAAAAGCGTGCGGCCTTAGTCGAAGAAGGTAAGCTGCCTAAACCCATTGCTGAGTTACTGAGCGAACCTTACCCTTTGCCAGAAACTAAGCTAAATGAGCTGGAGTTTTTAGTATTCGATTTAGAAACAACAGGATTAGACCCAAAAAAAGACCGTATTCTCAGTATCGGTCATTTGAAAATCCACAACATGCTGGTGGACATCAGCACGTCGGTTCACACCTACATCAAAGCGGAAAAATACGTTAAGCCAGAAGCAGCGGTGATCAACCATATCGTTCCTGAAATGCTCAGTGAAGGACAATTGTTTGATGAAGCCATGCACGATTTATTTCGTGCCATGAAGGGAAAAATCTTAATCGCTCACGGTACGGTTGTGGAAAAAAGCTTTATCGATGCTTATGTGAAACTGCGCTATGGATTGGATTCTTTACCGCTACTTTGGCTAGACACGCTCATCTTAGAAAAGTCTTTATTGCGGAACAAAAACGACACAGGCACTGGCGATTATCAGCTTGCTGCCGTTCGTGAGCGTCACAACTTACCGCCTTACTTAGCTCACAATGCGTTAGCGGATTCCATCGCGACAGGCGAACTCTTCTTGGTTCTAGTGAAGATAATCTACGGTAAATCCGTTCCTCTGCTGAGTAACGTCTACAAGCGAATTTACTGAGTAACATAAAAAATAAGGATTAAAGCCACTCAGACTTTAATCCTTATTTTTAACAGCACTGGATTCTTTATTAGGCTTACGCTTTCTTCACATACTTAGCTGTGATCATCATGTCGCCTGCACCATCTAGCTTACAATCCAACTGATGATCTTTCTTATCGTGAATTCTCTTGATCACGGCTTTGGTGCCTATTTTTAAACCTTGAGAACTGCCTTTTACTTTTAAGTCTTTAATCAGCGTAACCTTGTCCCCTTCGGCTAACAAAGCGCCGTTAGCGTCTTGAACTTTAACAACTTCCTCTTCTGCCAACGCAACAGGGTTCCATTCAAAGCCACATTCAGGGCAAACTAAAAGCTCTTGATCTTGATAAACGTATTCAGATTGGCAGCTCATACAAGGCGGTAAAGACATAATCACACTCTATCTAACAATATATTCTTTAATTAACAAATCGCATTTAGTGGAAAGGCGCAACGCCAATCACAGCTTCATGAAGGAAAATAACAATAGTAAACCAAGAAGCAACGGAAAAAGTCAGCGCAATAAGGTCGAATCGAAGGCTAGCTTCTTCTATTTTTATCCCAGCTTTACGATCACGACGACGGAAAACCGCGTAACTTGCAATCGCCCACACCAAGAAACTACCAAATAACAACACATCCGCTAAATTACCGTTGCTCAACAAATGCGCAAACGCCCAAACTTTAACAGCAAGGTAAATTGGATAACCTGTTACCTTTTTCATCATGGTTTTCGGGACGATGGAAGCAAACAATAAAAACAACGCCACCAGCATCAACAAGCTCGTAACGTGCGCCATGTGTACTGGCGGAAACCACAACCAAACGGGCGCTAAACGAGCCTGACCATAACCCATAGCAATAAAACCAAGAGACAATAAAGACAACATGCCAAAGCGCAATCGCCAACTCATCAGACCCGCTTTCGTCACGGCCATTTTTCGCCAATCAGGAATAAACAAACGAACACTATGTACTGCAAAAAATATCACTAACCCAACTATTAAAATCAACATACAAGGATGTTCCTTAAATCTTATAAAACAGATAAAACTGAGGCGCTCACTAAAACAAAAACAGCCAACACAATCAATGCATTGGCTATCAATATCCTTATAAATAACATGGTTAAGCGATTTATCGCCACTCGAATGCTTCCGCTCATCACAGAAGGCTTGTCGTCACTCTCTTTCTGACAGCACCTTTCGGTCAATAAAGCGGTATTTCTCTTCCGCACAAGCGTTCAAAATGAAATCCCAAGTCAGCTTTAAATCCTTAAACTGGTGCAAGTCTTTACTGGTGGATATCCACAATTCCCGATGCAATAAAAAGTCAGGCAGAACTGGCGACAAGACAGGATCACCATAAGCCACAAAGTGCGGCAAAATCCCAATACCCAAACCAGATCGAACCGCTTTGCGCTGAGTATGAATCGTTGTCGACTTATAAATAAACTGCAAATCTGGCGCGATTTCATTCTGATACTTCAACAAATCCGAAAACACTTGGTCTTCGATGTAACCAATAAAAGAGTGATTCTCAAGGTCAGACTGAGCCCTAATACTTTTATTCATCGACAAGTATTCAGTGGCCGCAAATAAGCCCAAGGTATAATCCGTGAGCTTTTTCTGAATGATATTTGAGCCTTTCTGCGGCCCGATTGTAATACTGATGTCCACTTCACCACTGGTAATCAAAGTGGCACCCGCCAATGAAATAAGCTCGATATCAATGTCTTTGCCTTTCACCCACATTGGCAGCCGGTCAGACAAATAATAATTACTAAAACCTTCTGTCACACCAATGCGAATTTTCGAGCGAATTTCTTTACCGCTACGATAGTTCTCATTCGCCAAACGTAAAGTACGCTCACACTTTTCCGCATAAGGAATTAAATTCTCCCCTGCTTTCGTTAAATGGAACCCTTTGCTGTTCTGATAAAACAGTCGAGTATCGATGGCCTTTTCTAATTGCTCAATACGATTTGCAATGGTGACATGAGTACAACCAAGCTTAGTTGCCGCCAAAGACAAGCGCCCATATCGCCACAGTGCTAAAAAATATTTTAGATCGTTCCAATTAATTTCCAGTAAATCTAAATTTTCATTCACGATTCGTTCCCCACAAAAAACGAAAAACACGATGCCATGACAGATCAATCACCCTCTAACGCACTCGCACGAAGCACATTTTTGGTGCAACAATGTCTTAACAAACAAGCCAAGCTGTAAATTTTATTTCATAAAACAAGCATTAGCCTATAGTTTAGAGCAAAAACCAACCTATCTAAAATAGGGCAAAGCCTTTAAAAAGGCACAAAACAGGTGCACTCACTTTAATTACTCAAAACCATCCTATAAAAAGGCTTTTATCAGGCCAACTCTATTGTAATTTTTTTTACAACCCATGTAATCAAAATGCTATTGTTTTTAAACCCTCGCAAGCCTAATTTTTAACTTCGACATAGAACCTCTGAGCATTCATCAGAATCTATACACAATCATATTTTTTGAAATAGGTAACTCATGATGAAAAAACCATTACTCACTACATTGGCACTATTACTAGGATCATCCGCTTTCGCAGCAGATTACAATTTCACGTTTGCTCACGTCCTAATCGACGAAACGCCTAACGGACAAGCTGCCTTAGCATTTGAAAAAGAGGTTGAAGAAAAGTCCGATGGTCGTATCAACATCAATGTCCTACCAGCCGCACAATTAGGTGGTGATGTAGAAATCATCGAACAGCTACAAATGAACTTGGTACAAATTGCTATTCCACCAACCGCAACACTGGGTAACTTTGAGCCAAGAGTACAAATTCTAGACTTACCTTTCCTATTACCTTCACAAGAATTAATGATGAAAGTCTTAGATGGCCCAGCAGGTCGTAAAATCCTAGACACGTTAGAAGGCCATGAAATGCATGCCGTAAACTTTTGGGGTGCAGGTTTCCGTCACATGACAAACAACGTTCGTCCAATTGAAACGCCAGAAGATCTTAAAGGCATCAAAATGAGAACGATGCAGTCGCCAATCCTTTTGAGTACTTACCGCAACTTTGATGCGAACCCAACAGCCATGGCTTACACCGAGGTTTATAACGGTCTACAGCAAAGCGTTATCGAAGGGCAAGAAAACCCTATCGCGAACATCACCAGTAAGAAGTTTTATGAAGTACAAAAGTACATGACGCTGACGTCTAACGCTTACCACGGTTACGCCGCTATTGTGAACAAACAAGCTTGGGATTCTTTGCCAGAAGATCTACAAGCCGTTATGACAACCGCCTTCAACAACGCCCGTGATCTGTCTCGTAAATTGACCAATGAATTAGAAGCTTCCGCTCTTGAGAACATCAAGAAATACACGAAAGTAACTGAATTAACAGATGAGCAAATGGCCGCTTTTGTTAAAGCCAGCCAACCTGTTCACGAAGAGTTCCGCGAAACCATCACATCCGACCTACTTGATGTTGTGTACGCTGAAATAGAGTCGAAATAATGACCAACGCTGCCTTGGCAATCTTAAGCAAGGCAGCGTATTCAGCCTTTCAAAGGCTAATAAATACGCACCGAGAAAAATATGTTCGAAAAAATTAATACCTATTTAGACACCATCGAAGGCTTTTTAATCGCCAGTATTCTTGCCACTGCATCGATACTTACGATTACCCAAGTTTTTTTCAGATATGTCCTGAATGACTCCATCTTTTGGGCAGAAGAAGCCATTCTTTATTTGATTATTACGATGAGCTTTCTGTGTACAAGTCTTGGTATTCGTAAAGGCTCTCACATCACAGTAGACGTTTTAAAGTCCTGTATTCCAAAGAGCTTAAAACCAACATTCAACCTAGTCGCAGCCATTTTAGGAATTATTTTCGCCGCTTCCCTTCTCTACTTTGGTGGCAGCTTATTTTTAACAACCTTAGCGCGTGGACAACTTTCTCCAGCGTTGCGAGTACCAATTGCAGCGATTTACGCCTTTATCCCAATTACAGCTTTGCTTCAGATGTTTCGTTATTCAGGAATCATCTATTCCGTATTTAAAAAAGTGCCTGAACAAAACCAGTCACAGAATTGATTTAAACATTTATCACGTACACCAAAGCCGAGGCTTTCATGATTACAATATTACTTCCGCTTTTTTTAATTCTGCTGTTACTTGGCTTGCCAATTTATGGCTCATTGGCTTTTTCCGTCATCGGCTCCATGGAATTGGCTGGCTCTATCAACCCAACCATCGTTCCGATGAGAATGTTCTCAGGCATCAACAACTTCTCATTAATGGCCATTCCTTTTTTCATCTTAGCGGCTGAATTAATGCGAGTTGGCGGCTTGTCTACTCGACTCATTAAACTGGCTCAAGTATTAATAGGTTGGGCGCCAGGTGGTCTGGCTTCTGCCGCTGTTTTGTCTTGCCTATTCTTTGGTTCTATTTCTGGCTCAAGCCCAGCAACCGTGGTTGCCATTGGCAGCATCATGTTTCCCGCTTTGGTTGAAGCAGGTTACAGCAAACGCTTTGCCATTGGACTACTAACAACCGCTGGTACTTTAGGGCCAATTGTTCCTCCTAGTATCGCTTTAATCATTTATGGTTCCGTCACCGCAACCAGTATTGGTCAGCTTTTCGCCGCAGGCATATTACCTGCTCTTTTGCTTGGCGGATTATTAATCATCTACTGCATGATTTATTCAAAAAAGAAGCAATACGCCAGAACGCCTTTTCCTACTTTCAAAGAAATCTCAGCGGCTTTTAAAGGCTCGGCTTGGGGCTTAGGACTTCCAGTCATTCTACTTGGCGGGATTTACAGCGGCATTTTCACTGCGACAGAATCCGCGGCAGTCGCTTGTCTTTATGGATTGTTTGTTGGCATGGTGATTTACAAACAAGTCAGTGCAAAAGACTTATGGGAAATACTGCAAAGCACAGGCTTAATTTCTGGCTCTTTATTGCTGATCACAGCCGGCGCGTCTGCTTTCTCATGGTTGCTAACTATTACAGGAACGCCATCAGCATTAGCCAATGCTGTGCTGTCTTTAAGCGATTCTTCTTTTGCGATTACCGCGTTGCTCAACCTTATCATGCTGATTGCAGGCTTCTTCCTTGATAGTGCTTCCGCGATCATCGTTTTAGCGCCATTAATGACGCCAATCGCTTCCCAAGTGGGAATTGACCCTGTGCATTTCGGGATTATCAATTTAGTGAACTACTCCGTTGGCATGATTACGCCACCCGTCGGACTGAACCTATTTGTTGCTGTCAGCATTTCTAAAATGGGACTTTTTGAAATATTCAAAGGCTGTATCCCTTTCCTACTCATCTTACTCGTCGGCCTCATGATCATTACTTATGTACCTTGGCTTAGCTTGGCAATCCCTAGCTACCTTTTTTAGCCGTCATCACATTTTAAACAGCACCTTATTCCACATGAGGTGCTCTTTACATCAACTCAAGGATTAAAATGAAATCACAAACTCGATTAAAAGTTGGCATTATTGGTTTAGGCGCAATTGGTGGTCATGTAGCTAATTGCATCGAAAAAGGTGAAGCAGGCAACGCGGAACTCGTTGCTTTAGTTTGCCGCGACAAAGAAAAGTACCTAACCATTAACAAGGATCAATCCAGTCATTTTAAATCATTAATCACAGATGATATCGAAACACTTTTTGCCGCAAAACCAGATATCGTTATTGAAGCCGCTGGCCAAGAATCTCTCAGCCAATACGGCATTGCCATACTGGAAAAAGGCATCGATCTTTTGGTATCAAGCATTGGGCTTTTCACCAACGACGACATACTCGCTGCCTTCACACAAACCGCAGAGCAATCTGGCGCGCAAATGTTATTGTCCGCAGGCGCATTACCCGCTTTGGATTGGATGTCTGCCTCTTCTTTATCTGAAGTAAGCAATGCCGCGATTACTCAAGAAAAACCTGTTATTTCTTGGAAAGGCACACGCGCTGAAGAATTAATCGATTTAGATTCTATTACTGAACCAACCTGCTTCTTTGAAGGAACGGCTCGCGAAGCCGCCAATATTTTCCCGAAAAGCAGCAACATCAGCGCCATGTTGGCCCTTGCTACCGTTGGACTCGACAATACAAAAGTCCGATTGGTCGCAGATCCTATCAGCCCAATCATGAACACGCTTATTGAATTTGATAGTGAAGTGGGTCAACTGCAACTGAACTGCCAAGGCATACCTTCTCCAGAAAACCCAAGCACCAGCACGGGTGTTCCCTTGTCTATCGTGAAATCCATACGCAATTTATCTTCGTCGATTCATTATGGAATTTAGCGTTTTATAGAAACGAATTTCCATAGACAGCAAACGAACTTCCGCAAAAACAAAGGCAGGCATTCGAAAATACATGAGCGAATGCCTGCCTTTCATCTAAAGTACATCAATAATCATCCCAATAAGGCGGATCGCCATAATAAGAGCCGATGAAATCAAGAAAGGCGCGAAGCTTCGGCGGCAGCAATTTACGGTGTGGGTAAACCGCATACAAGCCCATGGAATCCAAGGCGTAATCTTCCAAGATTGAAATCAGGCGGCCTTCTTTCAACGCCTTTCCCACAATAAACGTAGGCTGCAATATATAACCTTCTCCTGCGATGGCCGCCGTCATCAATATTTCGCCGTTATTCGCCACCAAACCAGATTGATTGTTCTGCGCGTGAGCCCGTAAAGTTTCCACTAATGGCTGCTCTGATGGCGCAAGGTTCATATAGCTGTAGCGCAGGAAATCCCCAGCGATCAAGTCATATGGATGATTTGGGTAACCGTTTTTCTCCAAATACGAAGGCGCGGCACACAAAGCCAGTTTGATCGGCGCGATTCTTTTGGCGATCAAAGAAGAATCCTTTAAATGACCAATTCTTAGTGCCACATCGACGCCTTCTTCGATCACGTCGACCTTGCGATCACTCAATTCCAAATGAACGCTAACCAAAGGAAACTGCTTTTTAAAATCCCGTATCAAGGGCGAAAGGTGAAGCGTGGAAAAAGACACAGGCGCACTAATGGAGAGCTGACCAGAAACCGTGCTTTGCAACTCACCAAAGTAACTGTCCATATCGTGAATGCTTTCTAAAATACTCACCGCATGCTGCAAACATTGCTCGCCTTCTTCCGTCAAATGAACACGCCGAGTGGTTCGGTTAAACAACCTCACGCCCAATTGCGCTTCAAACTGAGAAACGTACTTGCTCACTAATTGGTTCGAGAGCTGTAATTTTTCCGCCGCCTTGGTAAAGCTGCCCTCTTCTGCCACCGTGACAAACGCCTTCATTGTTTCAATACGATCCATCATGGCTCCCATTCTGCGTCTGAAATAGTCAATTTAATTGCAAACCCAATTACAAACAAAATGTTGATAATAATTCAACATATACTCAATTTATCAATTAAATCATAACCAATAATATACATCTCAATCAGATTGAGCCAGACACTCTGCTCCGTCTTTTCTTATTCGTGAACAACTTTAAAGGAGTCACCCAATGAACAAACAGAAGTTACTACAATCAAACGCAGGCTTAAGTGCTTTTATCCTAAGAATCCCCGTTGGTATAGTGTTAGCGGCACACGGCGCACAAAAACTCTTCGGTTGGTTTGGCGGTTATGGCCTAGAAGGAACAGGACAATGGATGGCAAGCATTGGACTTGAGCCGGGTTACTTTATGGCGTTATTAGCGGGCAGCGCAGAATTCTTTGGTGGCTTAGCATTGGTACTTGGTTTGCTGACTCGTCCAGCGGCCGCATTAAGCGCGTTTACCATGTTGGTTGCCATCTTTAGCGTTCACATTAGTCATGGGTTATTCATGTCGAACAATGGCTACGAATACGCACTGGTCTTGTTTGCAGCAACACTCGCCTTAGCGATTCAAGGCGCTGGCCGTTACTCTGTAGACAACGCACTTGTGAACAAAAATACATAAAAACGCATTCACATCATCTCTTCCCAGAACCAAGAAGAGATGATGTCACTAACTAGGAAGTAACATGACCTCGAATCGCAACATTGTTTACCTTTCCCATGGTGGCGGCCCAATGCCTTTGCTGAACGATCCAAGCCATGACGAGATGATCCAGACTCTGAAAACAATCGCCAAAGACGTTGGAAAACCAAGCGCCATCTTAGTAATAAGCGCCCATTGGGAAACCCAAATCCCTACCGTCACATCGGCGCGCTCTCCCGAATTAATCTACGATTATTACGGCTTTCCTGAAGAATCCTATCAAATACAATACCCATGCGCGGGCTCGCCTGAAATGGCACATGACATTCTAAACAGCTTACACAAACAAGGCATTGATGCCACGCAAGATGAACACCGTGGCTTCGACCATGGTTTGTTTGTGCCGCTTAAAATCATGTACCCAGACGCCGACATTCCATGTGTTCAGCTTTCATTGGCAAAAAGCCTCGATGCGGCATTACACATTCAAATCGGCGCAGCATTACAAACATTGGATTGGGACAATTTATTAATCATTGGTTCAGGCTTTTCATTTCACAATATGAAAGCGTTTTTCTCGAAAAACTCAAACCAAGCCGACGTGAAAAACATCGAATTTGATGATTGGCTAACCGCCACAATGGAAGGCAAAAACGTCTCTGAAGAAAACCGAAAACAGGCTCTGGTTAATTGGTCATCTGCGCCTTCGGCGAGATTTTGTCACCCTCGCGAAGAACACTTAATCCCGCTTCATGTATGCTATGGCGTAGCGAGTAAAGCCAGCGACCACACCTACAAAGCAAAGATACTAAACAAACAGGCTTCTATGTTTACTTGGCGGTGCTGAGGTTTTTTTATTTCAGAACTCTCACAATTCACGCCAAAACACTTAACTTTAAGCAAAAATACCAAGCGTAGAAAATCCCTCTTAAATTATTTTTTCGTTTACCTTTTGCACAAATCACACGATTTAATCGTATTGATCATTTCATGCGAATAACTATAATCTTATACTAGATCCATACTTGGAGATTGATCATGCACACATTAACTGCAAATGACGCTAAACGTAATTTTGGTGAGTTACTTCTTAACGCTCAACGTGAGCCAATTAAGATTAGCAAGAACAGTAAAGACGCCGTAGTTGTTATGTCTATTAAAGATTATGAAGAATTAGAAGCGATGAAAAGGGATTACCTTAAACATTGCTTCGAGTCTGCCAAGCAAGATTTAGCGCAAGGTAATGTCGTTGATGGTGAAGATTTTTTGAACGCCTTATAACCCATTATGCAGAAGAATAAATACAAGCTAAGTAAACAAGCTCAAGCCCATTTACAAAATATAAAAAGTTATACCCTTAACAACTTCTCCGAGTCTCAGTGGCAAAACTATAAAGAAGCGTTACTCAGCGGATTTCAGTTGCTAGCAGACAATCCAACAATTGGCCGTAGTTGTGATGACATTTACCCTAACGGGTTTTACTTTCCAGTCGCTAAACACACAGCCTATTTTACAAAAGAAGATGGCTTCATTTTGATTGTCGCTGTACTCAGTCATTCACAGTTTCCTCAGAATCACCTGTGATTAAGTTTGCTCTATGTGGGGATTTGGGTGATGGATTGGTGGGCTAACGCTTGGCTCAGGTGCGCCGTATGCGTCACCTGGAACCACTTGTTATACCTATTTTGCACCAGTAATAAGCATTTTTGTTCTTTTAGACCGTAGCGTACTTAGCCGTCGTCTAGTTAAATTTTGATAGCGCTGTATATCTTTTTTGTTTTTCGCATCGTATCCATTACTTCTGCTATTATTTTTCTCTGCTTGCTCTAATAGCTCAAGGCTGATTTCAAGAAACTCAATCTTTTTATCTATAATTTCTTCATCTTTCGCTTGGTAATATCTTGCTATCGCCTTTCTAAGAAGACAAAAAGAAAAGCTTCTTCCTGCCTTTCTAGCCTTATCAATATATTTATCTCCATCTGAGACATTTCCTAATCGATAATGAACAAGTGCGAGGCCAACGATTGCGTCACAATTGCTTCTATCAAGAGCTACTGCTTTCTCTGATATTTGCTTTGCATATTCGAAGTCGGTTGTTTTGTTCAATAATAACCAAGAAAACCTGTCATGTAGCGATGAGTTAACAGGATCATCTTCAATGGCTAATTCGTACATATCAATAGCATTACTGACATCACCTTTATCAACATATACCTTTGCAGCTTTGGCATACTCACTTCGGAATGCCTCAGCTACACGATCAGTCTTATACTCCTTGTCGATTTGCTCTCTCTCAGCCGCATAAGAATCAACAGAAGCAGCTACAGCTTTGAGTTTTTCTTTTTCAGATGGATCTAACTTTCCAAACTGTTGAAGGAAAAATCTTTGTGATAAATCTACAAGCTCTATAGTATATGTACGCCCATAATCTGTCAGAACTGCAAAGTGAGTTTCTTCAAGACCTCCTTGGAACTCGGTATGTTGTATACCGATTTCTTGACATGTTCTACTAATAGTATTTTGATCTAGCGGACTAGATAAGTGAATCAATGTCAGAAATACCTTTCTCTGAAGTTGGCTCATTCTTTGCCATGCATCTTCGTATAAGAACTCTAACAAATCTTCATTAGATTTTTTGAATACAGTGTCAATTGCGGCATCAATCCCAGAAGAACCACGAGCAACATATTTTACCAGAGCTTCTAAAAGAATTGGTTTATGCATCAGCTGAGCTGATACCTTTCGTAATTTGGCTTCTCCCGCCTGCTGAATAGGCCTTGCAGAAAACTCATCTGCAAGTCTTTTCATTAGGTTAACACCCTCAATTTCGGAAAGACCCTCAATAACTATTGGGGTGGCTTCAATGAACTCTCTTCTTCTTGATGTAATGATTACCCGTCCAATTAATTTTCCAACTGTTTTGAAGAAGGCACCTAGGTCTTTCACTTCTTGAGTGCTTGTTGCAAGGGTCTCTGTATTATCGATTATTAAGAGGACATCGTCGCGTGTAAGTTTGTTAGCGCGTAAAACACCAACTGTTTTATCAACTAACTGGCGTCCTGAGACGCTGTACCATTCATGCCCCAAAACTGGTTCGAAACATCTAACTAACTCTCTTAAGCATTCATCCATTACTGGTAGTATTCCAGTTAAATGAACTAACCCTTCATCAGTCCACCTAGTCATTTTAGCAGTGTGGTAGCTAATTATAGTGGGCAGAGGCTCGTTAAAGTCATACTGGCTTTCTAAAAAAAGATTCAACATTTCAAGAACCAAAGTAGTTTTCCCATAACCACCATCGCCATATACTAAACAGTACCTAGAATCTTCGTCATCAATCCATTCTTGAATTTGCTTTAATTCTACTTTCCTTCCTTCAAATGTGTCCGTTTGTCGAGTGGGTATATTGTGGAAAAAAGAATAACTTTTATTGTTAGAAATAATATCAGCTAGGTCGTATTCGCTAATTGGTTTTATTCCTCCAGTATTGAATACATTGTCTTCCTCAAGAGTAATTGTGAATTCATTTGCATTCTCTAAAGAAAGTAGCTGCCCCTTTAGTTTCCACGTTCCTTTTCTTGCAATAATACTTAAAACGACAATTGCACTATTGTTGACATACACTGGGGCTTTTATTTGAACCCCTTCAAATTTATTAAGAGGTAACACCCCTCCAACGCTGGTAAGAGCCGGCAGTATATCTGCAAATACAGTTAGGCAATCTTTGATTAGGTTTTCTGTTTTCGTTGACCACTCGTTTGTAATTTTCGAATCCAATACACCATGACCAGGTCTTTTATTTCTAAACTCTACCCATTGTGTTAATTGTTTAGATAAAGGTGTTTCTATATTATTTGTTATTTCAAACCACCCATGCAAATAATTTTTTGCTACAAAGCCTCTAATAATCGGGGCGAGTGTATCTAGAATTTGTAGTGGTATCCCATCTGATGGCTTACAAAAACGGTTGGTTAATGCGGGTAAATCAACTTCATCGCTGGGTGTTAAATTTTTGGTAATTTCAAATGAAGATATAACTGCTGTTTGCAGCAATGACCTTAAAACTGATGTTAAATAGGTTAACTTTTCAGAATGATTTTGTATCTTATCTGCTGTATCTAAATGGTTTTGATAAATATCTTTCATGAAACTGATTTTTAGTCCTAAAGAATAGAATGCTATCGTATATGTCGAATAAGAAGCATAACACTTTATTAATGCGCATGCGCGTTTACACATCTTAAAAACTATCTAAATATCTCTACAAAAAACTGAATTTTCAGTGTTTTATAAATCTATTCACAAAATTAAAAACTGGTAAAACAAGCTTGCGCTAGATTGAAAGGAATAAAAAAAGGGATTTGTCGAAGGTAAAGCATCCGTCATTCTCTGTATTTCTATTCCGTTATGAGGTTAATGTAGCGCGAGTTGATTGGTATTGCCACAGAGTATTTTGATAACTCGGGTCAAAGCCCTTTTCAATTCAGTTTTTCATACATTAATCGTTTTGTGGTTAGAAAAGGGGTTCAACCCTTGAGATGAAGACTACGTTCTCAGCATCAGATTACGGTCGTTCCGACCTTTATCGTGACCTACTTTTTTGGTTAGTTTATTAAAGTTTCTTTATATATCAACCACATAAATCCTTCTGTTTTTCTCTTTTAAAATTAAGTGAAAATATCCGTAATATTTTTTGCAGAGTGCTGTGTATAGCCCTATATTTAGAGCGCTGCCAGATGTTTAAAACTAATAAATCACTTATGTTTATTTATTTTATTTTTCTGTTAGAATCGCCCAATCTGACCAGTAGGTCAGCATATAAGCTTCCCCTAAATTAGCCATTTAGTCATCTCAAAAAGGTCCAAATAAAGTGTCTTTAAAACTGCGTCTTATCTATGCGTTTGTCATAGTGGTGTTGGTAACAACCATTTCTATGGGTTTGTTAAGTTTCTATCAAGCTAGATCCGTTATGTTAGAACGGACAACTACGACAGAACTGCCAGCTCAACTTACTCAAGTAAAAAACGAAGTTGAGAACCAAATCGAAACATTGGCTGTGAATGCTGAAATATTGGCAAACAACCCAATTATTTTGGATTGGGCACGAAATGGCTATCCTGAGTCTGGCGAGAAAAATCTTGTTGAATTATTAAACAATATTAAAAATCGCTTAGGGCTAGATGCTGCTTCTTGGGCAGACAGAGAAACGGCTAAATACTGGAACCAAGATGGCTTTTTGCGTGTCATGCAGCCAGGTCGCGATACATGGTTCTACGATTTCGTGGCGTCTTCTGATACTAAGAATGTCAGTGTATACCGCAGTAAAACCAGCGGTGAAGTACGATTATTTGTGAACTACCAAAATACGAGCGGTCGTGGATTAGCTGGTTTTGGTATGGATTTAGATAAGATGACGAATTATCTAAATAACTTCTCTTTTAATGGCAGCGGCTTTGTTTATTTAATCGACCAAGACGGCACATTAAAAATCCACAGAAATGAAAAGCTGTTGGAAACAACTAAAGTTGTAGATCTGTACGGTAAAAAAGTCAGCGACACGTTATTAAAGCGAGATGGCTTAAATATCGTTATGGCGGAAAATTCTGTTTTAGCCAGTCAGTACATTCCATCTATGGGCTGGATCTTGGTAGCAGAAATTCCTAATGAAGCCATATTTGGTGGTGTTTCATCAATGGGACACTCTCTGCTAATAATGGGTATTTTGCTAAGCATCATTACCATTGTTGCGGCTTTCCTTATTGGCTCAAGATTAGTTAAACAGTTAAGCGTGGTTGCCAACAACCTTAAAGAAATTGGTGAAGGTGAAGGAGATTTGAACCAACGCTTGGACGATGAAGGTCCAGTAGAGTTGGCGAATATCGGTAACGGCTTTAATAAGTTTGTTAGCATTATTCATAACTTGGTGAAACAAGTTAGCCAGACTAGCCGACAATTAAGCGATGCTTCTGGTCAAATGCTGAATTCAGCTGACGATATGTTAAACGATGCGAGACAGCAAAGTGAACGTACTTCTATGGTTGCCTCTGCTATCCATGAAGTTGAAGCGTCGGTAAGAGAAGTTTCTGCAAACGCTGCGGATGCAGCCAATACAGCAAATGAAGTCGAGCGTGAAGTAAAAGAAGGCTTGAGCGTGGTGTCTACTGCGAAAAACACAGTAGAAAACTTAGCAGAAGAAAGTAAGAAAACCGCGAAGATCATCGAAGAATTGGCGAAAAACTCAGAGCAAATCGGCGGTATTCTAGAAGTCATTCGCAATATCTCTGAACAAACAAACTTGCTTGCATTGAACGCGGCTATTGAGTCTGCGCGAGCAGGTGAACAAGGTCGTGGGTTTGCGGTAGTTGCTGATGAAGTTCGTAATCTTGCGAAGCGTACGGCTCAATCAACAGATGAAATTCAAGTGATGATTGACCAACTGCAAGCCGAGTCTCGCAAGGCCTTAACCGCGTCTCAATCTGGTCAAGAAATTGCGGGCGAAGGTGTTGGTTCTATGAAGATTGCAGAACAATCTCTGAACAGCATTTCTTTGCAAGTTAACGCTATGAACAAAACAAACCAGCAAGTTGCCTTGGCGACCGAGCAGCAATTGCTGGCAATTGAAGATGTTGCGAAAAACGTAACAGGCATTCAAAACGCGGTAGAAACCAGTGTGACAACCGCGAACAATTTATCTGGCAACAGCAAAATATTGAGCAGCTTATCCTCTACGTTGGATAAACTCGTTGCTGGCTTTAAAATCTAAAGTCACTAAGTAAAGACAAGCCCAGTTGGTGAAAGCCAGCTGGGCTTTTTACTGTCTAATAACGAGTGATAAAAGAGGCTTAAGATTGAGTTATTTCATTCACGGTAAATTCTTTTAACAAAGACACATATTACTTGAGCTTTGGATGATTAATTTCTTTCTGATACTTTGATTTTAGCTAGAAAAAGCCCCCTCCTTTCTCTAAAATACAGCGCTTTAACTTGTGGGCAGATTGCCATGATTAAGACTCCTTATTACCTTATCGACAAAGCCGCACTTCTCAAAAATCTTGAGAAAATTGCGTATGTTCGTCAGCAATCTGGCGCGAAGTCTCTACTCGCTCTGAAGTGTTTTGCAACTTGGTCTGTTTTTGACCTTATGCAGGAATACATGGATGGCACAACGTCTTCTTCTTTGTATGAAGTGAAACTGGGTAAAACCAAGTTCCAAGGGGAAACTCATGCCTACAGCGTGGCCTATGCGGATGATGAAATCGCAGAAGTGTTAGAGCATTCCGATAAAATTATCTTCAACTCCATTGGTCAGTTCACTCGCTTTAAAGACGCCAGTGAAGGCAAAACACGCGGTCTTCGAGTAAACCCTCAAGTGAGTACATCTGAGTTTTTAATCGCCGATCCAGCGCGTCCATTTAGTCGTCTTGGCGAATGGGACCCAGAAAAAATCGAAACCGTGATCAATGACATTTCTGGTTTTATGTTCCACAACAATTGTGAGAACGATAACTTCGACCGTTTCGATGAAATGCTTACTCTGATCGAGGAGCGTTTTGGCCATCTTATCCAAAAAGTGAAATGGGTCAGTTTAGGTGGCGGTATTCACTTTACAGGCGAAGGTTACCCAATTGACCAATTCTGCCAACGCTTGAAAGCCTTTTCAGAAAAATACGACATTCAAGTCTATTTGGAACCAGGCGAAGCCTCGATAACTAAGAGTACAACGCTGGAAGTGACTGTTTTAGATACCTTGTTTAACGGTAAAAACTTAGCTGTGGTAGACAGTTCCATTGAAGCCCACATGCTGGACTTATTGATCTACCGTGAAAATGCTAAAATGGCGCCTTGCGATGGCGAACACGAATACATGATTTGCGGAAAGTCCTGCTTAGCAGGAGATATTTTCGGTGAATTCAAATTTAAGCAAGCATTAAAAGTGGGTGACCGTTTGTCTTTTGAAGACGCTGCGGGTTACACCATGGTAAAGAAAAACTGGTTTAACGGCGTAAAAATGCCTTCTATTGCCATACGTCAATTGGACGGTAGCATTGAACTCGTTAGAGAATTTGATTACAGCGACTTTGAACAGAATTTATCTTAATTCTGTCCGACTCAAACCTTGGAGAATAGTTTAATGAAAAAGAATGTCCTAATTATTGGCGGCGGAGGCGTGGCTCGTGTTGTAGCCCACAAATGCGCCCAACACAATGACACACTGGGCAATATCGCAATTGCTTCGCGCAGCGTTACGAAATGCGACGATATTGTATCCAGTGTCCTCGACAAAGGCAGCATGAAAGTAGAGGGCCGCATTCAAGCATTCGCCCTAGACGCTCTTGATGTTCCAGCCACTGTAAAATTGATCAAAGAAACTGAATCTGAAATCGTGATCAATGTGGGTTCTGCTTTTATCAATATGTCTGTATTGGAAGCATGTATCGAAACGGGTGCTGCTTACCTAGACACAGCGATCCACGAAGACCCAGCAAAAATTTGTGAAACACCACCTTGGTACGCAAACTACGAATGGAAACGCCGCGATTTATGTAAAGACAAAGGCGTAACCGCAATTCTTGGCGTAGGTTTTGATCCAGGTGTGGTAAACGCGTACGCGGCACTTGCGTACAATGACTATTTCGACACAGTTAGCGATATCGATATTATCGACATCAACGCGGGCAACCACGGCAAATACTTCGCGACCAACTTTGACCCAGAGATTAACTTCCGTGAATTTACCGGTCGTGTTTACTCTTGGCAGAATCGCGCTTGGCAAGAAAACAAAATGTTCGAAATCAGCCGAACAGACGATTTGCCAGTCGTTGGTAAACAAACTGCTTACATGACAGGCCACGACGAAGTTCACTCTTTGTCTCAAAACCTAGACGTGCCAAACGTACGTTTCTGGATGGGCTTTGGTGAGCATTACATCAATGTTTTCACTGTATTGAAAAGCCTAGGTTTGCTTTCTGAGCAACCAGTAAAAACCGCTGAAGGTTTGGAAGTTGTTCCTCTTAAAGTGGTTAAAGCGGTTCTTCCTGATCCGTCTTCTTTGGCTCCAGACTACACAGGTAAAACCTGCATCGGTGATGTTGTGAAAGGCATCAAAGACGGCAAAGAGAAAGAAGTATTCATCTACAACGTGGCGGATCACAAAGATGCGTACAACGAAGTAGGCAGCCAAGGTATTTCTTACACTGCGGGTGTTCCACCCGTTGCAGCGGCCATCCTTGTTGCTAACGGCACTTGGGATGCAAAAGAAATGCGCAACGTAGAACAGCTTGATCCAAAACCTTTCCTAGGTTTGTTGAACGAGATGGGCTTACCGACTCGCATTAAAGATGAAGACGGCGACCGCCCTTTCACTCTTTAAAAACGAACGTCTAACGTTACGTTGAAGCAAAAAATAACCCCGTCATTCTTAGAGTGACGGGGTTATTTTTTATCTATTCAATGCTTAACTTTATCTATTCAAATTCTACTTTGTGCAATGATGAAACTATTGGTTCAAGGTCTGCGCGATGTTGTTCGCCATTGGGTCTATCACATCGTTAAACCAACTCTCTGATAAAGCCTGCACCATAGCAGCATAACCGTCCGATGTTAGGCTCTCTGTCACATAAAAGGTTTCAGAGGCAGACAGCACACCTGATGCAGACATCAACTGCCAACGTCCAGAAATATGAACCATGCCTTTTAAGTCGGCATAAAAGTCATCCACTTCTATGTTCAAAAGTGCAATGGCCTCCGCTGGTAATCTTTGACCACCAAACCAAGTCACATTTGGCAGGGCTTTTTCTAGGCGTTGTTGAGTCAATCTCGTCAATTGTGGCGACAAGGTTTCCGCCCATAAATTATTCGCTGACCTATGAACTTGGCCTTCTTCTGTGACTAACACGATTTCATTGCCTGCTAAATAATTCGCCACGGAAACAGGCATTATCTGTACAAACATATCTTCTGTGGCTCTAGTTTCCACCTTCATAATGTCGGCATCTATCAGCAAGTATTCGTTGCTTGGCGGTGTTGTACTCGCACAAGCTGTCACCAAGCCTGCAAGCATTAGAGTTAAACAAAGTCGCCATTTCATCATCATAATTTTTGTCTCTTTTCTATTTCGCTGCTTTCGGTTCAATGTCCGATCGTGTCTGACTGTCAAATATCAAAGTACTTGGGTTCTCTCTCAATTGACGTAACAAAGGTTGAAGCTCATTCAATGCTCGACCTAACGACACCATGTTTTCTCTTAATGGTCGGCCGATTTGTCCATTGGCTTGGTAAGTTTCTAAAGTCAGATTGAGCTCTGCCATCACCGCAGAAATGTCTTCAGGTAATTGCTGAGTTTCTGACTTTTCAAGCAACAAGGTCACGGTTTCGCTCATTTCTTGAAGCTGACGCAATGTTTGATTTGCTTCACCCATGGTTTGCCCAAGCTGCTCAAACGCGTCTTTAAGCGGCACTTCTGCTAAGTTATCCAATAAATTAGACAC
The DNA here is from genome assembly GCF_047525555.1 of Marinomonas algae. NCBI lineage: Bacteria > Pseudomonadati > Pseudomonadota > Gammaproteobacteria > Oceanospirillales > Oceanospirillaceae > Marinomonas > Marinomonas algae. Next base: position 336,911 of record NZ_JBLIXK010000002.1, read on the forward strand.
CTTACTTTCAAGATTGGCAAAAGAGTCTGGCCCTGTTGGAAAGACCTGATACCCTTCTAACTCTTGAAGCTCCGCTGCTGGCGGGTTATCCATGAAATCAAGGCTAATCACTTTGGCAGCATTCAAATAGTTACCGATTTCCAATCTTGCTCTCAGGCCTTTTTCGATTCGATCTTCCAGCAAGGCTTTCCATTGTTCTACTGACTGCCCTTCCGGCACACTAAAAGCGTTCAGGCGTTGTGGCTCAATACGAGCAAGCACCGGAATCACTGGGCGATCTTGAGACGCTAATGCATCAACAGATAAACCATTAAACGGCACTTCTAATACGCTTCCTACTCTCACGCCTCGGAACTCTACATCAGCACTCGCGGCCAAGCCACTCACGTTAGAGTCGAACAAGAAGACATACTCCGCAGCTTGCTCGTAAAAATGATTATCCGCATCGGTTTTGGAAGCGAACAAGGTGAAAGCTGTTAAGTCTTCTACCGGTGTTCCAGATGTTTTCCCTTTGCCTAAACCAAACGAAATACCGCCAGATAAGAAGGTTTCCAAGGAATCCAACTTCACTTCAAACCCTTGTACTGAACTTCTAAAAGACAAACCTGGCGTTATCCAAAACTGCACCGAGTTGTTAACTAACGCATCGTAAGGAGGCTGTACAACAATACGGTAAGTAATGGCTCCGGTGTTGGTATCAAAGCCGACTTCTTCCACGTAACCCACTTCATAACCGCGAAAATGCACCAAGGTTCCAACATCCAACTTTGCGCTGTCCATACTGTGCAATAAGATACGAATGCCTTCTTCGTTATTCGATAAAGGCGGTTGACTCAATAAAGTAAAACTCTCGCTTTCTCGCCCTTGCTCACCTGGCGACATATCAATATAAGCACCAGACAATAAAGTCCCCAAACCACTGACGCCATCTTTTCCGATACGCGGTTTCACCACCCAAAACTTAGCATCTTCCCGTAACATGCCTTGAGTGCCTTGATTCATTCGGACTTTAATAATGGCGTTGTCGTAATCATCGCTCAAACGGATATCAATCACTCGCCCCACATCGACATTTCGGGCTTTCAGCTTTGTCTGGCCTGCTTCTAAGCCGTCTGCGTTTGACGCGACCAAGGTAATAATCGGGCCTTGGCTCGACCAATTCTGATACAACATCCAACTGGCAACCAGAATCGCCACAGTAGGAACCAGCCAAATAGAGTTAAAATGCACTCGTCTCAGGCTTTCGATATTTTTGCGCTCTTCCATCATTCTACTTCCTCTGACAAAGACAACTTCACTTCTCTGTCTTTGTCCCATAATAATCGTGGATCAAACATCATCGCGGCTAACATGGTCAAAATGACCACAGCGGCAAAAGACAATACGGCGGGGCCGGGTAAAATTGAGATCAAATTCCCCATTTGTACTAAGCCAGTCAAAACGGCAACAACAAAAATATCTATCATTGACCAGCGCCCAACTACTTCCGTCATTCGATATAACTTAATTTTTTGCTGTGTTTCACGCTCTGTCGGCTTGTATGACTGCCAACACAACCAACTGAGTGAAAATATCTTTGCAAGAGGTATGACAACACTGGCGAGAAAAATCACCAAGGCGACAGGATAAGATCCCAAAGACCAAAGTAAAAAAACGCCACCCATGATAGTCGATGGTTCAGAGCCGCCTAAAAACGTCGTCTGCATAATAGGAAAAACATTCGCCGGAACAAACATGATAATAGCGGCAATCAAAAAAGCGATGGTGCCTGTCAAACTATTAGGGCGGCGACTATGAATCGAATGGCCACAACGACTGCAATGCTTGGCATGACCTTGTTGCGTTGCCCCACAAAAGTGACAGCCTATTAAATCTTCTTCCACTGCTGTGGTATTTTCAGCGCTGATAACCTGCTCTGGCCCCGGCCCTGCGACTTTATTCCACAACCAACGTCGATCTACCAAACTGATGGTTTTGACCAACAAAACCACATAACCGCAAAAAGCCCAAAAGGATAAACCCAGTTCAATATCGGCAAGGCTGTTCATTTTTACTAGAGCCACCAAAGCCCCAACGAGAAATACATCCACCATTAGCCATGGCTGAATACTAATCACCCAACGGGTAAAGTAACGCTTTAAGGCACTATTAATATTGTTATGTATAAAGGACCAAATTAAACAAGAAATAGCGAATAAATACGCGGCAGGAAAAACAAACAGCGCCAGACAAACAATCGCACTCAAGATTAAATAATCTTGCTGAATCAATACGGTTACGACATTAAACAAGGTAACACTGCGTTCAGCACCATTGGTGGAAAAGCCCAGAAAAGGGAAAATCAGCGCCAGTGCCAACATGAGAAGTGCCGATCCGGCAGTGCCTAAAATTCGCCCATAAGCATGTTCATGTACATTCAACAGAACATGCTGACAACGCTCACACTTAAAACGCTCTCCCCCTTTTAACGGCGGAATGCGGTGCAGCAAATCACACTCTTCACAAGCAGTCACTGTTTCATAGAATGACGAATAACGCATACCTTCCCAACATGCTTTCTAAACAACCACTTCTATAGGTAACATAAAAATATGACAAATAATCTCACTCTAACGATTTAACGTTTGTTGAGTTTGGTATTGCAGCGGCGTGGACTTCCAACCATCAATACTGGTATCAACATCTGCACCAATACTCACATCCACATTAATTGGATCAGAACTGGTCATCAAACGATATAGACTCATTCCCATGTCACTCATGCCAATAGACAAAGGAATGGTGAGTCCGCGTTTTTCACCTTGTGGTAAGTCGATGGCTTTTATATTGCCTTGCCCGATTGGCTTGCCTTCTATCGCCAACGCATAGTTCAAGTTGTTTAGATTAAGGTCAAACACATTCGGATTGGTGACCTCCAAATCGACACTCACTTGAGCGCCACTTAGGCCAATTGAATCCAGATTGAAGTTTTTCACTTCCACTTCTGGTTGCTTAGGAACAGGTAAAACACCTGTATAATCAACAGGTATATCAATATCGCCTAGAACAGGTAAGTTAATCGCGACCTTACCTTCAATACCATAATCGACTTCGGCTTTATCGCCCAATCCACTGACACTAGCGAGCACTTGGTCAAAGGTTAAAGTCACTGGCAACGTCATGTTATTGCTGCCTTTTGCTGGTAAAGACAAGCTTGCATCAGGCTGAGCAATGGTTGCTATCTTGCTCTTGTTAATCATTAAATCCAGATCAAATCCAGCAGTATTCAGCTTGAACGAGTTTGGGTTAGCGACATTTACATCCACCAGCAAGGTTACTGCGTCAGTGGATAAATCTTTAATAGACACGCCTGTCACGGAAGCTTCTGGCTTTTTCACATCCAATGTTTTTTGTAACGCGGAACAGCCCGATAGAAACACCACCAAAGCAATGAAAAATAATCGACTCAACCCCAAACCCTTCTGAAAAGACATACTCAATCCTTCACTTTAAAACATTTCTAATTGTTTATTTTTTGACAACTTCTGGCACAGAAGCTTGAATAAATTCCGGCAGAGCAAGCACCAGTTTCGCTCTCATTTTCTGCCAATAAATAGACAGTAATAACAAACAAGCGCCCATTACCACGCCCGTCACGGCAAAGCTGTAACCAATACCACCATAGCCTTCGATCAAGCTCGACAGCGCGTAAATCACATACACCAATGACGACACCATAAAAGCACGACGATCAATGGAAATCGACACCAAGGTCATAAACACATACAACAACACAATCATGAGCATATTCGCGAAGCTGTCATTCCCTTCTAATACGCCAAGGCTTGAAAAGATAGGATGAATAATCAAAGGAGCCGATAAAAGGTGCAGCCAAAATGCCACATCGGATTTTCTGGTTGTGCGGGTTCTATCGGACGAATCCCAATACATAGCGCATACAAAAGCAATGCAACCGCAGAAGAAAACCGTCGCCATTAAAATGCTCGTACTTGCTGGAAAAATACTCACAACGACAGAAGCCAACAAGGCCAAAGCCGCTCCTGTTCCCACAGCAATCGTGACAGGCACTTTGAAACGTCGCCAATGTAAATACGCCGCCAGAGTAGATAACGCTGTTGAAATAACCGGTGTTGACGTCAACACACTGCCAAACAAGGCTTGTGAAAAAGCGAATACGCCACCGACAAACGCCAGCAGCAACACAATCGCAGGCAGTGCCATTTTACGTTTTAAAATGAAGACTTCCGCCAATCCCCAAGATAAGCCAGCAAACACCAAGTAGCCTAAAACGTCACTTACGGAGCCCACTACCCAAAGAGATGAAAAAAGTAATAAGGCGCAGGCAATCACAATAAAAATATCGTTAAAACCACCCACTAAGCGAAAGTTCTCTTCATCCACTGCAGGCGAACCATTGGATGATGACACCATGTTACGAAATGCCGCTACGGACTCAGGCGAGAAAACCTTTTTCTCAATCGCCCGATTTAAATCTTCATCTGTGTACATAACATCCTTTAGAACTGAGATAAGACAGGTTCAATCCAATATAAAAAAGGAACACCGAAGCATTCCTTTTTCACTTATTTATGGCCTGCAGCCGCACCGCCACCATGATTTCCACCATGACTATGCGGTCCACCCGGCATAAGTACGCAAGCAGTTACGCTAAAAGATAAGACAACAAAAAATACAGGTCGTGCTAAAAACTTAATCATTTTCATAAAAAACCTCCTTATAAAGATTCAAAAACCAATAATAAAAGCCTAAGAATAGGGATACAAATCCAGACTTTTAAATACCTTCAAATATCCTTAGTACGGAACAAAAGCCCCATAAAACTTACATAATTTAGCTCAAGCCTAAGCTTTTCTGCCCTTTGGTGGACGCTGCCCTTTGCCTGCTGGCTTGCCTCTTCCAGAAGGCTTGCCGCCATTTGGCTTACCACCGCTAGGAAACTTGCCATTTCCCGCTGGCTTTTTTGAATCACCAAATGGGCGTTTGTCTTTTCCTTTGGAAGATCCCGAAGGTTTTCGATCATCAGGTCTAGGATGCTTAGTATTGCCTCTTGGGGCTTTGGGCTTTCTCCCATCGCCAGACGTTTTAGCGGGATTGTTTTTGGATGGATTGTTTTTACGTGGCGCATTGCGAGACTTTTTCGCTGGCGCGCTACTTTCTGACGAAGAGTCTTCTACGGCTTTTAATAAAACCGCCAGCTCTTTCTGGGTTAGATCTCGCCATTCGCCAACGGGTAAACCTTTGAGGTTCACATTCATAATGCGTGTGCGTTCGAGCTTCATGACTTCGTAGCCAAAATGTTCACACATACGACGAATCTGACGATTTAATCCTTGCACCAAGGTGATATTAAAGACGTTGGCCGCCACCTTTTTCACTGGGCATTTCTTCGTCATGGTGCCTAGAATAGGCACACCGCCAGCTAAACCTTGGATAAAATCGTCCGTGATTGGTTTGTTCACCGTAACTAAATATTCTTTTTCGTGATTGTTACCCGCACGCAGCACCTTGTTTACAAGATCGCCATTGTTGGTCAAAAAGATCAAACCTTGGGAATCTTTATCCAAGCGGCCAATAGGAAAAATCCTCACGCCGTGGCTAACAAAATCAACAATGTTATTTCGCTCAGAGCTTTCTGTTGTACTGACAATCCCAACCGGTTTATTCAAGGCAATAAACACAAAATCATCTGCATCTTGTGGTTCAATCAACTGACCGTTTACTCTTACCGTATCGCCCGCCATGACTTGATCGCCAACTTTGGCGCGTTTGCCATTGATAAAAACATTGCCTTGCTCAATAAAGCGATCGGCATCTCGGCGAGAGCAAATACCGCTTTCACTGATGTATTTATTTAAACGGGTGGAGGAAACGTTAAACATAGAGTGTCGTCTTTTATCTGTTAGAAAATCGTTTAAAAAGCCAAAAACGAGAATGGCCGTATTATATAGGAAACCATGACGACATTTTAGAAGAGAAGAAAACTAATCCACGAATATTTCTGTTCTTTATTGATGGGGTCGCCAATAGGACACGTCTACATTTGAAAGCCAAGGAACACAGACATTCACTTGGTTGTTCTTTGGCATGGAATGACATTCATGAGCAAAGCCATAAATGCTTATAAGGTTTTACGTTTAGAACGGATAAATATCGATCTAACCTGAGGCCAACGGCTAGTTAACATAGCAATAAAGACCAAAAAGCAGCCAATTGTCTGCCCTATCGTCATTATTTCATTGAACCAAAGCATGGCAAAAATCGCCGCCCAAACCGGCTCTAAATTCAAAATCACCGCACCATGACTCACGGGCGCTAAACTCATAGCATACATTTGTAATAAGTATCTCAAACTGGTTGAAATTAATGCACTGCATAAAAGCCAACCCATAATATTGATACTAATACCCGACGGTGTACCTTCCACAAATAAAGACACGATTAATAGCAAAACACCCGTTGTTGTCAGCTGAATACTCGTTAACACCAAAGCGTGCATACTAATCAGAAAGCGAGATAACAGGTTAAGCTGAAAAGCGACACAAATCGCCGTTCCTAAAAAATACAAATGAGAAATTTCCAGCTCTAAACCATCGCTGAGTGCTAAAAAAGCGAGCCCCAACACAGCAATGGGTAACGACAACCAAATACTTAATGTTGGGCGATCACCAAACAGTAACCGACCAATAAAAGGAACGAAAACAACACCAAGGCAGGCTATAAAAGCCCCAACACCCAGATTCGAACTTTGTTTGAGACCCATAATCCAAAATAGCATGGCCATCGCCATAACCGCGCCAATTAAGATAACAGGAAATACTTCACGCCATTGCACACCGTGGAAATACTTTTTCCCGATAAGCAATAAAGCACCGCCCCCAATTAAAAAGCGCATAGCGATGAAAAATAAAGGCGGCATTCCGGCGAGAGACTCTTTTGAAAACACCCAACCAAGTGCCGCAAAAATAGTCACCAATATAAGAAGCAGTTCTGCTTTAAACGCAAAATTTTGATTCAAAATGTATCCTTACTTATTTTTATAATTGATAAAGAATCTATCTAACAAAGAACTCTGTGTCACCTTTCCTATACATTGTCTCTTTTTAAGCAACGACCTCTCGGTTCGTCCCCTTCGTGCAACACAAGATCCGAATGCAAAAACTCAGCGGCTTCAGCTGAACCTTCTACTTTCACCGCACTTCGTTCTAACATCTCAGCTTCAAATTCAGTTAAGACGCTTTTTCTCAAACCAGCTTCTCGCCATTGAGACAAAGACCAGCACCCCTTGGTAATACTTCTTGCCAAGGCCAATGCGTCCAACAAGGCTTGGTTCGCGCCTTGACCTTTGAATGGGCTCATTGGATGCGCAGCGTCTCCAAGCAAGGTGACGTTATTGCCTTTTTCTAACCGTTCCGATGTGAGTAACTCACGATCATAAACAGGATATCCAGATACTTGCGCAGCTTTTGTTGCAGATAAGATTTGAGGAATAGGAGCATGCCATTGGGTTCGTCGACAGGCTTCTTCTTTCAGCGCTTCGGGGCCTTTTGCACTCAATGCTTTGGCATCCTCTTCTGACATAGGAAAACTCAGCTGCCACATCACCGAATCCGCAGCATACGGCATCATGTAGATTCGCTCGTTGCCATTAGCTGTTTGGAATACCGTTGCTGAATCCAACAAATCACTTTCAACGCCTTCAAGCTCACTCAAAGGACAAATCCCTAAGATGACAATGCAACCTAAGTAACGCAAAGGCGTTGTCTCTTCGCCAATCAACTGCTTACGCACCACACTGCGAATGCCGTCTGCTCCGACCACCAAATCCGCCTTGGCTCGCTTCTTTTCACCATGAACAAGAAACGTCAATTCAACGCCGTCTTTGTTATCCGTAAAATCGAGCAGCTGATGATTCCATTGCACGCTAGCATGACCTTCCAACTGCCCAAGTATGGCCAAACGCAAAGATTGACGAGCAATGTGCATATTGGTTCGTTTTGGCGATGCTTGTCTTGATGGTTGTGGATTTGTAGCGTCATCGGACTGCATCCATTTGCGCATGCCCCATTCGCCTACGACTTTTCCTTCTGGGGTATGAACCAAGTGTCTTGTGGACACAACACCGTCTTTTAACGACGTAATGCCCAAACCTTCAACCGCTCTTGTTGCTTGCTGCAAGGTCAACCCATAACCCTGAGAGCGAGCATCAAAACCACTGTCTCGTTCATAAAGAGTAAAAGGAATACCGCGGTGTAAGCAGGCTACAGCCAAAGCCACGCCACCAATGCCTCCGCCAATAATGGCAATATGAGGATAGTTGTCACTCTTGGAAGACGGTGGGTTTAGCGCAGGTAACACTCCCGTTCCTGCACACTTTGAACAAGACTCAAGATGACCTTTAGGACGCACTGGCTCAACGCCTTCACCGCCCGACTTTTCATATTCGGCCAGCTGTTTTAGGTAAAGCAAACGCACTTTTTTACGGAGTCGTCGACTGCGTTTCCCCTGCCCCTGACAATCAGAACACGCTTCCCAGCTCGCTTCTTTATTCACTTTTTACAACTCATTAGGAATCGAATTCCGCGTGTTCATCAATGATGTCTGCTTCATTGGCACTGTGAAAAGTCACGGTAAACCAATCTTCTTGTTCACCTGCACAAGGGAAATGCCAAGTATTTTTTGGCACCACATCCCAGCAATCCGTATAGGGCGTCGTGCTGTCAACTGGACTATGAATCGCACAAGGAGAAAAGCTTTTATCAATTCCACCTGGTTGAGCTGAATGAATCGCACCCTTGCCTTTATAAGACACCAAACGCTGAATACTGTTACGATGGATTTCCGCCTTTGGCATCTGGCAACCCGCCTTCAAAATAAAGACTCGGCACAGTCCCACTCGCCCTTTTTCTTCAGAAGACAAAGACGCTTCAAAATGCGTAATCGGCAAATTGTATGAAACATAAGGCAAGGCATAATCTGGCTCATCAAACTGAGCCAAAGCGCGATTAAAACCATCTTCTATTAACGCTTGAGTCTCTGCATTTTGAAACACAAGAGCATGAAGCTGCTCGATGAGTTGAGCATCGCTATTACTGACTTTTGGCAAACTAAAGACCTCTTTACTGCAAACAGGTTATGTCATATTCGACAAGATAAAACGTTTCATCTCTTCATTTCGTCTTACAAGGACGACACTCGCTCTATATTAAACCCTTCTCCTCTCGAAGGTGGAGAAAAATATGCCGTCATCTTTTCAAACATCTCAACCGTATCGGTCGCCGCTCGTTCAGGTTGTTCATGACGTCGTTTTTCTATTCGCTCCAAACAAACCTCATTCGCCACATCAATGAAGATAAGGCGATGCGGGGCATCGATTTCAGAGAAAATTTCGTTAAACCAAGCCCGTTGATTCGACGTATTCGCTGGAAAATCCATCACCACATCCTTTCCTGATAACAGAATGGACTGCACCAACTTTTTCATCTGTGGTTTGAGTAAATTGGAATAGTAAACATAATCCTGCAAAGACAAGATTTTCTGAGGGTACAAGGAAGCTAACCATTCATCTTCAGACAACAAAATGGCATTTAATTCTTCCGTAATAAGTTTGGAATAGGTCGTCTTCCCTGCTCCCATCTTGCCACTGAAAAATACCAAAGTACCTACTTGCGATTTCATATTCACTCCCTTTAAAACCTGAATTTAGATAATAAATCCGACATAGTAAAACAACCAGTTTTGAGTCAATGGTGGTTGTTTAAAGAAAGGTAGATAGATAAAAGGGAAATAAGGTGGAACGGGCAATGCCTACCTCCATTGTGCGATACGATTTTATTAGACTTTTACTCTGACCTTAATTATTCACTTTGCACTAATGTCATGGGCACAAATCGAATGCCATTAAAATCTGTTTCTTCGCCTGTCACCACAAAATTATGACGCTCATAAAAACCCACCGCATTAACAGACGAACGTAAACTGACGTCCTTTGCCTCTGTTGCATTCAATAAAAAGTGAAGTAAGTGACGACCCACTCCTAAACCTTGTGACGACTTAGAAACAAACAAATGCGTTAGGTAGTTACCATCTCGTAATGCTGCAAAACCAAGCAGCTTACCATCTGAAACCGCCTTAATAGACAAAAATATCTCCTCATCAAACGCCATCGTTAAATCAGGTAAAACACGCTCTTTGTATTCTTTCTGACCTTGTAAACTGAACAAAGGAAGCACATCGACTTCCGACACTTCTTTCACAAGAACCATCACCGCTTCTAAATCCGTTGAGGTTATTTTTTGAATTTCCATGTTACTTCTAAATCCCTAAGTATTTAACAAATCGACTATTAAATAGCTTTTATAGATACATTACACATGTATAGATTCGAATTTAAAGTTTACTCTGAGTCGAATTATTATAGGATATTGAAAAAATCCAATATCAATATTTTGTATGATATGGGGGAAATAATAATTAGCTAACAACGGCACTATCTTTCGTAGAGGTGCGTTAAATCCATCTAAAAAGCGATCAACTATGTTGCTTAGATAATCGAATTATATGTTTCTAACGAGGTTAGATCACAAAAAATTAACAAGGAAGGTGTTTTATGGATACGCAAGTTCCAATACCACATAAAGGTATGCCAGAAGAAGTAAGAAAACTTTACGTTGAAGCTAAAAGCTTTTTCTATCAATTGCCAGATTTATCTCAAGCAATGCTTTATGCCGCTTTAAATAAAATGTTGAAGATACTGGGGGCTCGAGGAAAGAAAAGCCTAAATGATACTTTGATCGAGCTTCAGGAAAACAAGCAGATTTTTATGTCTCCTTCTTTAACCAAAAGATTTGATTACTTTTTGAAGTTTTCAGATCTAGGTTCGGTATCAAATGCTGAATTTTCTGATATTGAGGGTTTTAACCTAATTAATGAATTAATTGCCTCCACTGGACACTTCAACGAAGAGTATAAGAAACAACTATTAAGGGAATTCCATAAAAAATTTAATGGGATCATATCTGAAGCCTACAAGCGCCCTTTCACCTCACAATTATATAGAGGGGAGAGTAAAAATTACTATGAGACTGCCATGTTGCAGGGTATTGCTAGGGCGCCTTTTGGTAGTACAGACCCCAATAGCGGTTTGTTTACAAAACTAGGTTATCAGGATGAGGAACTACTAAACGCGTTCAAGCGAAAAGCCAGTGAGTTACTCGGTATTCCAACCTCATCCAAGAAAAATCCAGAATGGTGGATCTTAGCACAACACTATGGAGTGCCGACAAGATTACTTGATTGGACGACTAACCCATTAGTTGCTTTATATTTTGCTGTTGAAAAGCGGGATACCTCATTGACAATTACCAAGCCTGATTGGGACGATGGAAAGTTATTTTATCTTAAAGATGTTTACGTTTTCGACAGTCTAGGTGACTTTGAATTGCAACCTATCGGAATGTGGGAGCATAAAGAACATTCAGATCCAGAAATTAATCTAAGTGGATTAAACTACTATGACGATGAGATTTTTTTTATTCGGCCGGAATATTTGGATACACGGTATAAAAATCAATCGACAGTTCTCATGTTTCCTAAAGATCAGTATAGGGATCATAAGAATACACTGAGTGCTGAAAGCCTTTCTATACCTAAAGAGATAAAACATGAACTTAGGGCATATTTGAGATCCCTTGGTATTACTAGTGACTTCATATACCCGAGTTTAGATGGTGCTGCTGAAGCATCTAAGACAGAGCTTCTAGACAAATTCGGCCCAATTATAGGCGTGACAGGTTAACTGTCCGCTAGTCGCTTTGTTTTCGCTCCATTATGACGTTAATGTAACCTGTGTTGATTGGGATTTCCAGATTAAGGCCAGAACCAAAGAATGATTGTCGAACTAAAATTCGACCTACGACAATAAGGTCATGTGGAGCAAAACGAGGCTAAATGCCGTGTATTGCAATTGCACATGACAGAGGTATACTTAATTCACATCTTAGCCTCTGGTAACTCCTCCCACAATCCGGGAAGTGACGACCCAGAGGCTTCTTACATTATAAGGATATAAAAATGGCTCAAAGGACTGTAGCTATCTTTGTTGACGCTGGTTTTTTCATTCGAAATTTCACCAATATTGCAGATCCCGATATGTCTGCTGAACCACAACAATTAGCGAAAGCTATGTGGCATTATTGGATAAAGCATGTAGACAGAAAAAATAACGAAGAATTATATCGTATCTATTTTTATGATTGCCCTCCTCTATCGCACAAAGCGCATCACCCAATAACCAATCAACTCATTGATTTCTCTAAAAGTAATATCACACAATATAAAAATGCATTGCATGAAGCACTCCTTCATCAACCTTATGTTGCTTGCAGAATGGGACATTTAAGCCTAACGGATAATGAATGGGGTTTTATCAGGAAAGATAAAACTCACAACTTTAATAAATTAATTCGTGGAGACGTCGACCCCAAAGAAATTAACCCTGATAACGTATCTTTAAGACCCAGACAAAAAGGGGTAGATATGAAGTTAGGAATTGACATAGCAAGTGTCGTACTTAAGAAATTGGCAAATAAAATAGTGTTGATTTCTGGAGACAGTGATTTTGTACCCGCTGCAAAATTAGCACGAATTGAAGGTGCACACTTTATTCTTGATGCTATGGGACGCACTGTAAAAGGTGATTTATCTGAACACATCGATGGCTTAAAAACCTTCAAAAATCAAATAACGAAATGCTGAAATCGAGCTCAGAATAAAAGCCCTTTAACGGTATCGAATTCAATCGCTTAGGTAACTTGTAGCCAAGATGCTTTTTTTGTAGTCTATTTTCGTGCTTAAAGGTCATTCCAAGTTTTCTCGGTGCTTCACAGCCAACAGCCCCCCTCTAACCAAAGCCAGAAAGGAAGATATGATGAGACAGATGCGATTTGGACTTATCGGAATACTTATACTTGTTTCAGGAATCGCGACAGCGGGAGCTCCCAACCTGCAAACACCAAACCCCGTAATTTATCTCGCCGATAATCTCGATGAAAAAGACAATCTAGGATGGTGCATCGACACACTGGGGCGCGGTTTTAGTGAAAATCTGCAAACCCATTCTTGCAAACCAACAGGTGGAGATGTTCAGTTTTCATTTGAGGAAGACACTGGACTAATACGTTCTGTCGCCTATCCTGATTATTGTATGCAATATAACGGCGGCTCTAATCCAGTTTTTGGACTTGTCACTTGCGAGGCAAGCAAAAGCACCCAAGCTTTCAGCTACAACAGTGAATCCATGACAATCTCACCTGCAAATAATGCAGAGCAATGTGTCAGCGTCGGACAAGCCAGTAAGTCAGCTGGCCCGTTTATGTCTCGTACTTTAGAGCTAACCGCTTGCGCAGAGACAGACCCGTTATACCGTAAATGGGTCGTCGCTCATGATTAAAAAAAATAATTCTATTTCTCGCAGAAACATTCTTAAACTCGGAGCAGGCACAGGGCTGTTTAGCCTTCTCTCAACATCTGTCCCAGCTCTTTTAACCAGCACTATTGCGCGAGCACAAACCAACCCTACTGTGTTGCGCGTTCAGGAAGTGAATGGACGACCAACCTATAACGGTGTTTCGCCAGGGCCGAGTTTCTTTTTAGATCCTGGTGACACTTTAGATGTTGAACTCGTTAACGATTTACCCGCGTTAAACGACGACTGCACGACCAATATGAACAGCTTCCACGGGATTAATACAACCAATTTGCACACCCATGGCCTGCATGTTTCACCAACGACAGATTCCTCAGGTCAGTTTGACGCAGACAATGTTTTTGTCAGCGTGGTGCCGAAAGAGCAAGTCGCGCCCTGTTTATCAGGTAAAGAGACATTACGTCGGCATCGGACAAATTACCGCTTTGAAACAGCCGACGATCATCCGTCAGGTACATTCTGGTATCACGCTCATAAACATGGTGCCACTTCGCGACAAGTTGGCAGAGGTTTGGCCGGTCCGCTGATCATTCGAGACAAACCGGGCACCATGCCGGATTACATTGCACAGGCGCCTGAGAAAATCCTCATGATCATGAATCGTGGATTGGTACTGGCCGAACCTGAGGGCGGCGGTCAGTCATCGCCCACTATCACCATGCGCCCGGGTGAGGTGCAGCGTTGGCGTATCATTAATGCACAGGCAGCGGGCGAAACCTTTGCCTATTTTTCCTCTAACATCACCAATCTAGACGCCTATCAAATTGCCTTTGACGGCATTACTTTACCAAAGCGAATACCCGTTGAGTTTTCAGACAATCGCGAGCCATGGTTCAATCCTTCTGCCTTAGCACCGGGCAACCGTATGGATATTATTGTGCGCGCACCAAAAGATTCAAAAGAACGTCTTATTCCAGTTGGCATTACCACTGGCATTAAAGATTTGCTCAACTTCAATAGTGCGACTGAGAACGTAACACTGACAATTAAAATCGCTGGCGACCCAATCGACGCGGCTTGGTCTGATGACGATGCCCTACCCGGCCCCGCATTACCAGACTTTGACGACAAAGCGCTGCCAAAACGGGTTATCGATTTCACTCCAAACTTTTCAATAGATGGTCAAAAACACAACGGCACCATCGCCCATCAAATGAAACTTGGAACAGAAGAAGAATGGACCGTGACCAACTCTACGCCCGGTGTTCATGCCTTTCACATCCATGTGAATCCATTTTTTATCACCCACATCAATGGTGTAGAATTGCCAAAAGATAGTCCCTTGCGGCGCTGGCAAGATACTATTGGCTTACCCTTTCGTGACGGTGGCCGAGATGGTTCTGTCACCTACAAAACTCGGTTTGAAACCTTTAAAGGTAAGTTTGTTATTCATTGCCATGTTTTACGTCATGAAGACTTAGGCATGATGCAAACAGTTGAGGTTATTTAAGAATGATATCTAATAAAAACAAGACCTTTTTACACAAAAACTGGATGCTGCTTTCAGGGCTTATAGCCGCCGTGATTGTAGCCATTTGGTTTGCTACGCAGGTCATTATAGAATTTCTGTATTTTAACGACCCAAAAAATGTCGACGTTGATTTGAAACGCTGGATGACGCCACTATACATTGTTGAGACATACGATCTTCCGCGCCCAAAAGTGTTTGAAATTCTACAAATAGATCTGGAAGCGGATCGTGGTCGTAGATTGGGACGCATCGCTCAGCGCGATGGAGTCACAATGGAAGAATTGACGGAGAAAGTCAGGGAGGGCGCCGCGCAATACCGAGCGCAGCAACAATGACAGAAACCGTACTTGCTCTCGTACCAGATTACGGACTCATTCTGGTTTTCGTCGTAATAATGTTGGCCAGTTTGGCCGTGCCACTGCCCGCTTCTGTGCTAGCACTCACTGCTGGTAGCTTTGCTGCCGTCGGTGATTTGTCTCTGCCTTGGGTGATCGCAACAGGGTTTTCAGCCTTTGTCATTGGTGATCAAATTGCCTTTTTCATAGCCTCTAAATTTGGCACCAAGTTAATTGCCAAAGGCAAACAATCAGAACGACTGGCACCTGTCATTGAGCGCAGCGAAAACATGCTGGAAAAACGCGGGGCAACGGCCGTGTTCCTGAGTCACACCATTCTCAGTCCAACCTGCCCTTATGTCACCTATCTAAGTGGCGCGGGTGGATTACCTTGGAAAAAGTACGCGACGGTTGCTGGTATTGGTGCTCTTCTATGGACGCTGAGCTTCGTAGGCATTGGCTATGCGCTGTCATCGCAATTAGAAGCGGTGGCCTCTTTAATTGCGAACTTCTTTGGTGTCGTACTGGCTTGCGCCGTTGCTGTTGTCCTTTTGGTCATTCTACGAAATCGCTGGCGATCTTATAGAGAAACCGACACAGAGGAAACACCCGACACAACGCTAACCCAATCAGAAAGAAACACACCATAAAAAGGAAACTGTCCCTAGCAGTAATATGCTTACTGCTCACTTAAACGGCATAGGCAGTTTTAGACTCAGGGTCAAAGCCCTTTTCCAGAAGGTTTTGTTGTGTCCAACAGCAGCGTTTTGGAAAGAAAAGAGGTTCACGCCTTGGTGTTTGGGTTATGGATACAGAAGACTTGTTCGCACAGCCCTTAATTTTATGTCATAAAAAAGCCTCCCAAAGGAGGCTTATATAAGGTTCAAAAAGCATTTAATGAAGCATTAAAAAGCGGCTTCTATTGTGCCTTTGTAAGTTGTATCGATAAAGTCACGAACAGCTTGTGACTGGAAAATCTCAACAAACTTTTTATAAGTTTCGTTGTCTTTATCTTCTGCACGAGAAGCTATCTGCATTACCGCGAACTCAGCATCTTTGGATTCAAGATAAATACCTTGTTCCGCAGGGTTTAAGCCTGAAGACATTACATAGTTCATCGTAATAACAGATGCATCAACATCATCAAGTGTACGTGGCAATTGCGCTGCTTCTACTTCAACAAATTCAAAGTTCTTCGGGTTTTCAACAATGTCGTATATCGTTGTTTTTGAATCGGCATCCGCTTTTAAAGTAATTAAATCCGCATCAGCCAATAAGATTAATGCTCGGCTACCATTGGTTGGATCATTTGGAATTGAAATACGAGCGTTATCAGGTAACTCTTCAATAGCGTTATATTTAGAAGAATAAACTCCCATTCGCATCAAGATAGAACGACCAATTGACGTCAGCTTTTGCTCACTATTGTTATTAAAGTTATTTAAGAATGGCTGGTGTTGGTAACTGTTTAGATCCAAGCTACCATCAGCCAATGCTGCATTCGGCGTAATGTAGTCAGAGAAGATAACTACTTCCACATTCAAACCCTGTTTTTCAGCTTCCGCTGCTACAGCTTCAACTACTTCTGCATGTGGACCAACCGTCGCACCCACTTTGATTGATTTAGTGTCTTCATCACTACAAGCGGCCAACGCAACAACGAAGGGCAAAACACTTAACAATTTAACAACTTTCTTACTAAACATTACTGCTTCCTTTTAAAATAATAGATACGGCATCTAAAGTGGGTTCAAATTACCAACCTTTAACAACACCGTTTTTGAAAATTTTCATTGCAGCTTGATAAACCGCTTCAGACTGATAGGCCTTAACAAAGTTCTTAACATTTTCAGCAGCTACGTTGTTTTTACGAGCCACAATTAAGTTCACATAAGGAGAGTCTTTATCTTCTACAAAAAGGCCATCTTTCTCAGGGGATAGATCAATGCTACTTGCATAAGTTGTATTGATAATCGCAAGAGCAACATCTCCTAAAGAACGAGGAAGTTGCGCTGCTTCTAGTTCAATAATCTTTAGGTTCTTTGGATTATTAACAATATCCAGCACAGTAGCACTTAAACCAACACCCTCTTTTAGCTCAATAAGATTTTGCTTTTCAAGCAAGATCAAAGAACGAGCAAGGTTTGTTGGATCACTTGGTATCGCAATCTGGTCACCATCTTTGATTTCATCAAGTGCTTTTATCTTATTGGAGTACCCTGCAATAGGATAAACAAAAGAATTACCCGCGATAGCAAACTCATAACCTCTGTCTTTCATTTGCTGATCAAGATAAGGCTTATGTTGGAATGCATTGATATCAATAGAGCCTTCATCTAAGGCCGCATTCGGTGTGATGTAATCAGAAAAAATAACCAACTCTACCTCTAAATTGTATTTTTCTCTTGCCACTTTAGCGGCTTCCTCTGCCACTTGAGCCTCAGCACCCGCAATCACACCAATCTTAATTTTGCTCATATCCCCAGTGGCTTCTTTATCACTACAACCGACAAATAATAGTGTTAACGCAAGACCAACAAGAGTAAAAAGGCCTTTAACAGTGAAACGCATTATCTTTTCTCCTTATATCGAGAACAATTTATGACTAAAAAATAAATTAAACTATTAACGGTGGTCGACACGCTTTACTAAATAATCGCCGACCGATTGAATGATTTGGACAAGCACAACAAGCATAACAATAGTCATCATCATAACTGCCGCATCAAAGCGCTGATAACCATAGCGAATTCCCACATCACCTAAACCACCTCCGCCAACTGTGCCAGCCATAGCGGAGTAACCAACTAGGGTAACTAACAGAATAGTGATCGCATGGATAATGCCAGGTAATGCCTCTGGAAGAAGTACCTTTAATATGATCTGCCTAGGTTTGGCGCCCATTGCTTGCGCCGCTTCTACTAATCCAGCTGGCACTTCTAACAAAGCTCCTTCAATCAATCGAGCAATAAAAGGAATCGCCGCAATAGAAAGAGGCACGACTGCCGCAGCTGTACCAATAGAGCTACCCACAACAAAACGAGTAAAAGGAATAATGGCCACCAATAGAATAATAAAAGGAATGGAGCGACCAATATTCACCATGATACCTAGCGTTTTATTTAAGCTTTTATTCGCTAATAAACCGGACTCTTTACTCAGGTGAAGTAGCACCCCCAACGGAATACCAAATATCAACCCAATAAAGCCTGCAGAAAAAACCATTACTATGGTTTGCCATAAAGCCGTTACTAATAGGTCAATTAATCGATCATTATTTACCCACCAGTCCAACACAATATCAAGCGACATAACCTAATACCTCTACTTCAATTTTATTCTCTTTTAGAAAAGTGATCGCTTGTTCCGTTGCTTCTGGTGTGCCAAAAAACTCTGCCAACATCAGACCAAACTTAATCCCGCCCACATAATCCATATTGGAGCTCAAAATACTGATATCCAGATTAAACTCTCTCGCCACCTGACTGATAATAGGCGCATCAACAGATGCACCTGTAAACTCTAAACGTACAAGTGGATGACTATTCTCTTCTGGAATTGCAGACAAGCGTTCGGAATAATCAACAGGGATAGAGAGATCTAATGTCGAACGTATAAATTGGCGGGCCAATTCTGTTTTCGGATGGGCAAAAATATCCCCTACCGCCCCCTGCTCAACCAATTTACCAGCACCAATAATAGCGACATCAGAACAAATACTTTTCACCACTGCCATTTCATGGGTAATCAATAAAATGGTCAGATTGAATTCTTTATTGATTTTACGTAGTAATTCCAGAATAGATTGCGTTGTCGCAGGATCTAATGCACTGGTTGCCTCATCACATAATAAAACTTTAGGATCCGATGCTAACGCACGAGCAATAGCCACACGCTGTTTTTGACCACCACTCAAATTAGCAGGATAGCTGTCTTTTTTATCAGCTAACCCCACCAACTCTAATAAGCTATCAACTTTTTCTTTAATGGCTTGCTTACTAATGCCAGCCAATTCAAGTGGAAAACCTACGTTATCAAATACATTCCGAGATGACAGAAGGTTAAAGTGTTGAAAAATCATACCGATTTTACGGCGAGTGAGTGTTAATTCATTGCTAGAAAGAGTATTCAGCTCAACACCATCAACCCACACACTACCTTCGGTTGGCCGTTCTAATAAGTTAACACAGCGAATGAGTGTACTTTTCCCCGCTCCTGAAGAGCCAATAACACCATAGATAGTGCCTTCAGAAATCGTAAGATTAATGTCATCAAGTGCCTTGATCGCACGGCCACCTTGATAAAAAACCTTATTTACATTTTTTATCTGTATCATCAAAAATCCCGAAACTTATAAGCTTTTATACTTAAACAGCTTGTCTTGAGCATGGAAAATATAGATGTATTTTTCATGCTCCCATAAATAATAGCGCGACCTTAAAGTGTCTCGGCCATTTAGTCAATTAACAGGTAATACCTAATAAGAGAATGCTTATATTGCTTCGCTATATCTTCTTCAAAAGCCTATGAGAGAAAACTAAGTATGACGGTTTTTTAATGCCAATATAGGCAATTAATTTCATGATGAGATGAATGATTCCAAGGTAAGAAAGCAGAGACTTAAATTAAGTATGTAAGTTAAGGAAAATAGATTACGCTTCGCTCATCACTCTTACTAGAACAAAAAACGAAGCGCAATTTAGGCGTATAACTTATTTATGAGCCAAGGCGGTTTTGGTGCAGTCGCCGTCGATACGGTGTTTTTCTTCTTCCAAGATTTCTTCCGTAAATTGCCCCATGAAGCAGCAGCAGATGCCTTCACCTATCATGGTTCTTGGCCCCATTGGGTGTCCAATGTGTTTATACACTCCGTGGGAATGCCCGTGCCCATGGCTGTGAGAATGGCCATGTGAGTGGTCATGACTATGAGAGTGGTCATGACTATGAGAGTGATCGTGAGAATGTCCGTGGTCGTGGCTATGATCATGAGAATGACCATGGTGGTGGTGATGAGAATGCGAATGCCCATGGGCTTTGTCTGTTTCTGCAACGCCTTGGGTATCGTCTTCTGGATCGACGTATTCTGCATGATGGTGATGAACATCCACTTCGCCAGCCGCCAAGCGACGTTTGAAGGAGTTCATCAGGGTTTCTTCACCAGAATCCAATGCGCCTTGCATGATTTCTTCCACGCGATGTTGGAAAGCGTCAATGACTTTCGGGTGGTCGCTCAGATAAGGCGTATTAATAAATTCGATCTCTGGATTTGCTTGGGCGACTTGGTTCACGTAGCCTTGAATACGCTTGATCAATCGACCAGTGAATAAGAAGTAAGGCGCAACGACGATGCGCTTATAACCTAGCTTCATGAGCTTTTCTAACCCAACACCAACGGATGGATAAGTGACACCAGAGTAAACGGTATCGGCCCAGCCAAAGCCCATGTTTTCATTGACGATACGAGTCAATTTCGCGGCTTCCGCATTCGCCGAGGTGTCTGACGTTCCGCGGCCAACCACAACTAACATGGTGTCGTATAAATTTTCAGGTGGGTTTTCTGGGTCCAATCCTAACGACTCATAAATACGCGCTTGGAAGGCGTCAATCATGTCGTCCTGCAAGCCCAGCTCACGACCGTAAGTCACTTGAAGACCTGAGTTCTTTTCTTCGTAGGTTGTGAGCACCGACGGAATGTCGTTTTTCGCGTGTGTCGCAGCGAAGAGCATGCCTGGAACGGCGTAGATTTCCTCCACACCTTGGTCAAGCAAACTGTTTAATCCCATGTGAATATTGGGTGCAGAAAATTCAAGAAAACCGTATTCAACAGGCAAATCAGGAAAGCGTTCTTTTAGGCCTTTTGCCACTAGACCAAACTCGCGCTCCGCATCTTTATCACGGCTTCCGTGACCACAAATCATAATGCCTTTTTTGACTGTCTTTGTATTACTCATTCTCTCTCTCTTTGTTGTTTGGCTTCTGCCCAAGCCCACTATTTTCATCGATTAGGGACTAAAGCCCGTCATGATAGTTTATCTTGCTTGCTCCTGCTGCTGATCTAAATCAAGCAACAGAGACTGAATTTTGCCTTCATATTGATCGGCATTTTGCCACATGCCGCGCTGGATTGCTTCCAATAAGCGTTCGCCCATTTCTTCCAATGCATGAGGATTATTATCACGCATAAAAGCTTGGTTTTCTGGGTCGAGCAACAAACGATCAGTTACTTGTTCGTATTGATAATCGGCAACCAAATCCGTTGTGGCGTCATAGGCGAACAGGTAATCCACCGTGGCGGTCATTTCAAACGCGCCTTTGTAGCCGTGGGTTTGCATGGCTTCAATCCATTTAGGATTCAAAACCCGCGAGCGTACGACTCGGTTTAACTCTTCTTTTAAGGTACGAATTTTCGGTGAACTCGGATTAGAATGATCGCTGTGATAAACGCTTGGCGCTTGCCCGCTGAACTCCGTCACCGCGTTAGTCATGCCGCCTTGGAACTGGTAATAATCGTCCGAATCCAGAATATCGTGCTCGCGGTTGTCTTGGTTTTGCACCACAGCATCGAGTTGCGACAAACGCTCGACAAAAGCAGATTTCGCCTCGACGCCATCTTGCTCGCCGTTATAAGTATTGCCATCGTAAGCGTAACCGCCCCAATTCACATAGGCTTCAGCAAGGTCCGCTTTGGTGTCCCAACAACGCTCGTCAATCAAACCTTGTAAACCTGCGCCATAAGCGCCCGGTTTGCTGCCAAAAACGCGATACGTTGCTTGGCGGTTGGCAAGTTCTTCGTCCATACCTTGAGCAAGCAAGGTTTGCTTTCTGGCTTGTACATTGGCGCGAATGGTATTGCTTGTGCCCGGCTCTTCATACTCAGCGATGGCTTGAACCGCCGCGTCATAAAGTCGCATCACATTGGCAAACGCATCACGGAAAAAACCAGATACTCGCAGCGTCACATCAACTCTAGGACGCCCCAATTGCATACTCGACATGACTTCAAAATCCGTCACGCGATTTGACCCCGGCGCCCAAATAGGACGAACGCCCATGAGCGCGAAAGCCTGCGCAATGTCGTCTCCGCCAGTTCGCATGGTGGCGGTTCCCCACACAGACAAACCTAGGTCTTTTGGATAATCGCCGTGCTCTTGAAGGTGTCGTTGAACCAAGGCTTCTGCGGACTCTTTGCCAATCGCCCACGCCGCTGGCGATGGAATGGCACGATTGTCTACCGAGAAAAAGTTGCGCCCTGTTGGCAAGGTGTCTAATCGACCTCGAGTTGGCGCACCGCTTGGCCCAGGAGGAATAAAGCCGCCAGACAAACCTGTGATGAGCGCTGATATTTCATCGCCTGCACTTTGTTCTAATGCCGCCATCAAGGTCTTTTTACTGTGAGCTAAAAGCACCGCCGTTTCAGGCAACAAGACTTCGATCTCATTCAAAGGTTTCCCTTGAATAAGGTGTGTCATCACCAAATTTTGTGCGAGCAATTCCAAGCGTTCTTTGGTGTCCGCATGCGTTCGCCATTGAGCATTTGCAACCGATAAAAGTACTTCTGGCTGTTTTCCAAACCAAGGAGTACGAAGGCTTTGCATAGGATCAAAGCCGTCGCTCTCCAAATTCAAGTCTTTGGCTAAGGCATGAAGAATGCCTTGGCTGGTCAAGTCGCTGCCACGAGGCAAACGCAATAACGCCACCAGCGTGTCGGCCAGTTTGTCGTCTTCTGGTAGTTCCCCAAGGCGATGCAAACCATGGCGAATTTGCGCTTCTTTTATCTCACACAAATAAGCGTCTAAACCTTCTAAAACTGAGGTTTCGTCTTCTGCATCTGTGTCGGTGAGTTCTTCTAATAAATGACTGCTTTGGACTTTTTTAAGAATCTGCTCTTTTAACCAAGTTTCCCGTCGAGCATCCATTCCCATGGCTTGGTAATATTCGTCCACCAAGTTTTCTAATTCCGCCATGTCGCCGTAAGTTTCGGCGCGTGTCATTGGCGGCATCAGGTGATCAATAATAGTTGCTTGTGTACGGCGTTTCGCCTGCGCACCTTCGCCCGGATCATTGACAATAAAAGGGTAAAAATTCGGCATTGGCCCAAGGGTAATGTCAGGCCAACACATGTCAGACAAGGCCGTGCCTTTTCCCGGTAGCCATTCGAGGTTGCCATGTTTGCCCACATGAACAAAGGCATCCACTTTATAGACATGGCGCAACCAAAAATAAAACGCCAAGTAACTGTGTGGCGGAATCAAATCTGGATCATGATAATTGGCCACCAAGTCGAGATTGAAACCGCGCGCAGGTTGAATGCCAACAAAGGTTTCGCCTAATCGAATGCCAGCCAACATGATGCGCCGTTGGCCATTTTGCTCTCGGCATTTGTGGTCGTCTTCTGGCGGCCCCCAACGATCCCAAACCGCATTTTGGCTTTCTAGCGGCAACTGATAAAAATAAGTTAAGTAGTCTTCTAAAGACAAACTTTGCCAGCAACCACGTTCATGAAGTGTATTTGGATTGTTCGTCACCGCGCCTAATAATGCTTCAATTAGGGCGTTGCCGTTTTCTGGAATCTCTTCGATTGGATAGCCAGCTTCTTGCAAAGCCGACAATAAATTTACGGTAGAATGAGGTGTATCAAGACCGACACCATTACCGATTCGTCCATCTTTAGTCGGATAATTCGCCAACACAAAGGCAATGCGCTTTTCTTTATTCGGTTTGCTCGCTAAGTTCGCATAGCGTTTCGCCAGTTGCGCCACAAAACGCGCTCGCTCTTCGTGTAATTCATAACGCACCAAATCAACTTGAGCCGTTTCATTGTAATGGCTTAAGGCTTTGAAGCTCACCGCACGAGTCACAATACGTCCGTCCATTTCTGGCAATACAATTTGCATCGCCACATCACGGCTTCGTAAACCTTGTGTTTGTGCTTGCCAATCTTCTTGCGTACTGCCAGATAAAATGAGCTGTAAAACAGGAATAGGAGAATCAAAAGCAGATTGAAAATCGGTTGGCTCAGACGCCAGATCCGGGCTGCCCACTCGATTTGCGGCAAAGCCTGTAGTGTTTAAAATCACTTTGGCTTGAGTTTGTTCAGCGAGGCTTTCGACCAAACCCACAGACACATTGTCTTTTAAGGAGCTGACTGCAATAGCCAAAGGCACCAAACCTTCTTGCTCCATAATGCTCAGAAGAGCATCGAACATGGCGGTATTACCCGATTGCAGATGGGAACGATAAAACACCACCAACGCCACAGGCTTGTCATCTAATGATGACTCATAATAACCACGCCATTCATTCAAGCTGGCAGCACGACCTTGATTCTCACCATTAGCTCGAAAATAGATCAATGCGCTGGGCAAAGGAGCCGGCTCAAGCCAAGTAAGCGGCTCATGAGATGACTCTTGATTAAAAAATTCTTGTGTCAGAAAACGCAGGCATTGTTCGTTATTCGCCTGACCACTCTCCCGTAAATATCGCCATACACGATGCGCATCTTCCATTGAGCAGGTTGACGACTTCATTAACTCAACATCTGGCGTGTCGTCTCCGGGAACCAAGATCAAGGTACGATTCGATTTGGCGCTCGCCCAAGCCTGTAAACGCTGAAAACCATAAGGCCAATAATGCTCGCCACCCAACAAGGAAACGACCACTACTTTGGCCTTTTCTAGTACCTTGTCTTCATAAAGGTCATACGCGGCTGGCTTGGCTAATTGCATCCAATTGGCAAGGCGAACACTGGGCAAGATTGCGGCAAGTTCATCTATTGAATGCAACACATCCAAGGCGTTTCCAAGCGCACCAAGCACAGAATCCGCCGCAGCCAAGATCACCAGATCCGCAGGGCTTTGTCCTAAATCGACAATGCCTTCATCGTCTACAAATCCGCCCGGTTTGGCTGCCAGTAAATGCATACTTCGACTATTTCCTAAGAAGTAAGAGCATTATGCAGAGCACTTTCGATGCTCTCTTTTGTGATGCCTTTACCAATAAACACCAATTGCGTTTGGCGGATTTCATCGGCTTGCCATAACCGATCGAAATAACGGTCTAAACGTTTGCCAACCGCTTGAAACACTTGTCGCATTGGCTTGCCATGAACAGCGGCAAACCCTTTGATACGAAAAATATTATGCTCTTCCAATAACTGAGAAAGAGTTTCCTGCAATAAGTCAGATTGCACTTCGCCAAGGCTCACCACAAAAGAATCAAAATGATCGTGGGCGTGATCGTGATGTTCGCCGTGCGCGTGATGATGATCATGATGATTGTGCACTTCGTCGATTCGACTTTCTGTCGCGGCATCAATACCTAATAAAGCATCCAGCGCCACTTCGCCATTTTCGATGTAGGCAGTCTTCACGCTTTTTGGCACTTCATGACGAATGATGCTTTGTACACGAGTACGAGCTTCGTCATCTAATAAATCGTTTTTCGTCACCACCACAAGATCCGCAGCGCTTAGCTGATCATCCAATAACTCTTGCAAACTTGGGTCATGATCAAGGCTGTCGTCTGCTTCTCGCTGAGCTTGTACTTTATTTTCATCGTGAGCGAAACGACCTGCGGCAACCGCCGCGCCATCAACAACCGTGATCACCGCATCCACTGTGCAATGTTCTTTAATGCCCGGCCAATTAAAGGCTTGCACCAAAGGCTTAGGCAAGGCCAAACCGCTGGTTTCAATTAAGATGTGGTCAATGTCGTCACGACGCGCCACCAGCTGCTCCATCACAGGTAAAAACTCTTCTTCTACCGTGCAACAAATACAACCGTTCGCCAGCTCATAAAAGCCATCGTCACTGCGTTGGCCGCTTTCTTGCTCGTCGTCACAATCCAAAGGACAAGAACGGAGCAATTCTGAATCTATGTCCAATTCACCAAATTCATTCACAATGACCGCAATGCGTTTGCCTGCGGCTTGCTTTAACACATTAGACAGTAAAGTGGTTTTACCGCTTCCTAAAAAGCCAGTGACAATCGTTGTTGGAATTTTATTAAGTTGCATGATTAACCCTGCTCTTTGGAGTTTTTGTTTTTAGGTTTATGTATTTTTCTGAAGATATGCGCTTGCCCTTTATCGTATAAATAAGAGTCGGCGAAATCGTCGGTATCCAGTACTTTCCCAACCAAAATCAAGCTGGTGCGAGTGAATTTTTTCTCACGGACTTTCGCAACGATGTCCGCCAAGGTGCCAACCACATAATCTTGATCTGGCCAGCTGGCTCGATAACACACCGCCACAGGGCAATCTTCGCCATAATGGGGAATCAGTTCTTCAACGATTTTATGAATGCGTGTGATGCCCAAATGAATGGCCAAGGTCGCGCCACTTTGTGCCAACGCGGGTAAACGTTCACGCTCTGGAAATGGAGTTTTGCCTTCATAGCGCGTCATAATGACGGTTTGTGATACGCCCGACAATGTCAGTTCTTTTTTCAATAAGGCCGCAGACGCTGCCACGGCGCTGACTCCCGGAATTACTTCATAGTCTATATCGAGTGCTTCCAAGCGACGAATCTGTTCGCCAATAGCGCCATATAAAGCCGGATCGCCAGACTGCAAACGCGCAATGTCTTTGCCCTCTTTCGCGGCTTGTTCGATGACAGCGGTGGTTTCCTCTAGGTTCATTTCAGCGGTATCGTAAATGGCTTCCGCCGTGCCACGAACACTGTCAATCACTTGCGTTGGAATCAAAGAACCCGCGTATAAAATGACCGCGCAACGTTCGATGGTTTTCACGGCTTTCACTGTCATTAAGTCAGGATCACCCGGCCCTGCGCCAATAAAATAGACTGTCATGTATTATTACTCATTCAGTATGCGATGGATTTCCTAGAGTTTTTTCGAATAGCCGCGAGGTGTGTAAATCCATTCTTTCTCGCCATTTACTATGTGTTTGGAATCTGAATTCCCCACACTCACCATGGTAAACATGTCCACATCTTTGGCGTCTAATTCTCCCAGCGTCGTGAAAGTGATGTCTTCTTCTGGTCTGGTTAATTGACGGCCAATCATCACAGGCGTGCTTGCAGGACGATATTGCAACAAGACATCACGGGCGTGATTCAATTGCCAGTCGCGCTTTTTAGAAACAGGATTATAAAAAGACACAACAAAATCGCCCATACCACAAGCATGAAGGCGTTTATCTATGGTTTCCCAAGGGGTTAATAAATCCGATAAAGAGATCGTACAGAAATCGTGGCCTAACATAGCGCCAACTCGGCTTGCGCCCGCTTGCATCGCGGAAATACCTGGAATCACTTCAATATCAACATCGAGCCATTCTGGGTGATTTTCTTTGCCTTGAAGTTGTAAATCTAAGAGTTCAAACACTAAGGTCGCCATGGCATAAATGCCAATATCGCCACTGGAAATAAGTGCTGTATTTTTACCTTGTGCTGCAAGCGTAAGTGCCAAACGCGCTCGACCGATTTCTTCGCCTAACGGCAAATCGTGGAAGGTTTTTCCGTCACTTAATTCACCCAGCAACTCTAAATAGTAACCATAAGCGACCCAGTCACTGCAGGCCGTTAATGCTTTTGTTGCATTCGGCGCAACCAAACCTAGATCACCGGGCCCCATGCCCATTACAAATAACTTGCTCATTCATTCTCTACATATAACAGAGCGCAACCTGCGCGAATGGCGTTATTGTACACGGAATGGAGGCTTAACGAGATGAAAAGGCTGGAATTTAAAGTGAGAGATGTTCAGGTAAAAGCAGATTAAGAATCAACATGCAGCAAAAGGCATTGAATCTCTTTTGCGCTTTTTGTGCTTAACACGGCTTTTTCACTTTGAATGACAAAGGACAAAGACTCTCCTAGGAAAGAAGATCCTGACGCACTCACAGCATGATTCAGTAAGTGTGTTTCATTTTTCCATGTTAATTCTGCTTGATCACCATGAAAGTAGACATTCAGCAGCTTATCATCACAGGAATAAACAGCAGCGTTAGTCTGCACCACATCCTCAATTTCATAAACTTCCTCCTCAATAACCTTCTCGTTATTGACGGAAGAACAAGCTACAACAGCAAGTGCCATAAAGGTAATCAGTGTGCTGCGCAAAAATAAAATAAGCGACGTCATAATGTAGTACTCCTTGCTGACATTAACCCTTTATTCCATATAATACATTTAAACATAAATGGCTGCTTTATCTATCTTACATCGACGATACTTTTGAAATGTGTATTGTATCAGTAGGAATGAGTAACTTTTTGTTGCAGCCTTAGCCTATCTCAAACGCTTCCTAAATTTCATCACATTTACTCCTTATCTTGCTTTGACACAAGACAACAAATAAAAGTATATTCAGCCCATCGGAAAAATTCCGATTTCGTTCTCGGGGCGGGGTGAAACTCCCCACCGGCGGTAAAGATAATACGTAAACGTAGCATCTAAGCCCGCGAGCGCCTTTTAGCATTTTTATATAGAAGTGCTTTTAGGGTCAGCAGATCTGGTGAGACTCCAGAGCCGACGGTTATAGTCCGGATGATAGAGAGCGTGTCAGACAAAACCTCTAGCAGAGTCGTATTCTTACGTCACTGTATTAAGGTATGCCATTTACATGGTGTTTTTGCCTGCCCGTTCGCCCTGATTCACCTTATATTTATAGGATTTTAAAATGAATCAGAGCTCAACGAATCACATTGATTTCACACCAGCAACAAAACGTATTGCGATACTTCACGCCGCTTGGCATGAAGAGATCGTATTGAATTGCGTTAACAGTTTCAAAGATGAGTTAATTTCTCGCGGATACGATGCATCACTTATTGATGTCATTCCTGTACCCGGTGCTTATGAAATTCCTCTACAAGCAAAGCTATTAGCAAAAAGCGGTCAATATGCCGCCATTGCTGGCAGCGCATTGGTTGTTGATGGCGGAATATATCGACATGATTTTGTCGCGCAAACAGTGTGTAATGCTCTTATGCAAGTGCAGTTAGAAACTGAAGTACCGGTTTTAACCGCTGTACTGACGCCTCATAATTTCCATGAACATGATGAGCATAAAGATTACTTTAGTCGTCATTTTGTGAAAAAAGGGGCCGAGCTTGCCAATGCATGCGATCAAGCGATTCGCTTAACAGAAAGTGCAAAAGCCTTTGGCTAAAGCCAACTTAGCCCTAAATTAAAGCCCTGTGCATAGCCTATGCTCAGGGCTTTTTTATTTTCTTGTTCTCTTCTTATGCGCCCTTTCATTAAATGCTCTAAGCACTATTACCTATAAAATATCTGAGCACTATAAATTCACTTTATATTACAAATTTCATTGTGATACTTATTGTTTAAATCAAAAGTTTACAACACACTGCTACAATCATGCACGATTGATCTGACCAAATAGACAGAAAGGCAACTTATCCATGAACGCAACACAAAAAACCTTGAAGAACGACCTCTTTATATATCGACTATTGATGAGCCAGGCTCCAATTTTGCTTATCAGTGGTATGCTAGGAGAAAAGCTTTTCTCATTTTCGCTTGTGGCTGCCGCCATTATCGTGGTCGCAACTCAACTTTTTTATAGCCTCTTCAAAGGCACCATTGGCTTCTCCATTGCGGCTGGTGTCATCATTATGCTGGTGTCATCCTTCCTCATTCAAAGCCAATTAGGCTTAATTGAGATGCACTTTCATATCTTTAACTCTATGGTCATGCTGCTAATTTATCAGAAGTGGCAACCTATTCTTGCTGCATTAGTCACAACGGCTCTCTACCACATTGGTTTTATGTTTGTGCAAATGGCAGGAGTTCATATTGGCGATATGCCGATTATGGTGTTTTCAGGCCATCACAGTTTAGGCTTAATGATCGTCCACTGTATTTTCGCTATCGCAGAAGCAAGCTTACTTATGTACATGGCACATCTTATGACAAAGCAATCCGCTGCCAATGTCAAAATTGCCAATACAATTGAGCAGATTTCCAAAAAGAATGATCTTTCTTTAAGAATCGATAAACCGACTTCGGATGGAGAGATCGCACTTAACAACTTATTAGAAAAGCTATCTAATCTGTTTTCAGATTACCAACGCATCGCTTTGTCCTTAGTTCAATCAAGTAAGCACATCAGCCAAATCACAACTGAAGTTAACTCAAGTGTCGATACCAGTAAGCAACGCTCGGACGATACAGTTACTGCTTCTGAAGCGGTTGCCCAATCTATGCAGCATATTTCTCAAAAGAGCTCTGATTCCGCTGAGATTGTTAGTTACTTAGAAAAAGACACACTGAAAGACAGCGAACAAGCACTCACCATCGTAAACGATATGGAATTGCTGGCTAAAGACACGGCTTCTATTGCTGAGTCATTACAGGCTTTAACCTCTGATGTTGACTCCATTACTCAGCTACTGCAATCCATTAGAAGCATCTCAGAGCAAACTAACCTATTGGCTCTGAACGCCGCTATTGAAGCCGCAAGAGCGGGAGAAACCGGACGAGGCTTTGCCGTTGTAGCAGATGAAGTACGAGCACTTGCTCAGCGCTCTAGTGATTCTACGGATGAGATCGAAAAAGTCCTTGAAAACCTTAATAACAGCGTGAGCAAAACCGTTAGTTCCATGACTTCTGGACAAGAAAAAACCCACGTAAATATGGAGCATACGTTAAGTATTTCAGAAGGACTTAATAAAAGAGCTCAGGATGTCAGCCAAATTGCTCAATCCAGCCAAGACATTGCACACAGCACATTGGAGCAAGAACAGGTTATTCAATCCATTAATAACAAGGTTCACCAAAACGCCCAAGCTATCCTTCAATTGGTTGATTTAATGGAGCGCCTAACGAAAAGCAGTGAAGAGATCTTCCAAGTTACGGCAGAATACCAAGACAAAGCCACACTTTTTAAAGTCTAATTGATTAACTAAAAAAATAGAAAAAACTGTTTAACAGCAAAAACATTTAAAGTGTTATTAAGCCTGCGGACATAGTTGAAAAACGATACCGCAGGCTTAATTTTTATAAGTGCTTCACTTCAGAACTCAATACAGATTTTTGCCGTTTAATCTTATTAATTCAAACGACGCAAACTCAACTCTTTATATTTAGCACTCACTTTATCAACATCGACACACAAGCTCAGCATATCATCAATAAAAAAACCAAGCGCTCGCTGCTCTATTACCTCAATCCCTTTTTGCTGATCCAGTGGCAAATTGCCATATTTAGAAGCAGCGCCAAAGTCACCAAATAATACGTGTCCCTTTTCATTGATTAATATATTGTGAGCATACAAGTCGCCATGACTAACCTTACATTTATTAAAATGCAGTACTAAATCATCAACTTGTTCAATGATATGAGCAATCTTTTCAATTGAAAAAGAGAGATCGTCAGCAAATGTATCTCGTGTACAAGAGACCAAACTAGGCGGCATACCTAAATTAAAATAATCTTCGGGAATGAGTTCCATTACTAAAGAAGCTCACCCCTCATCTGGCACTTTTGCTAATGGTTTTACTAAATTGTGATGATTGCCAACAGCTAGGCAAGCATCCAACTCATCTTCTGGATAACCATCACTTGTCACTTCTCCTTTAAAAACTTTGACCGCAACCTTGTCAGGAAAAGCAAACTCATTTCGTTTCCAAGTCGCTAGAGAGATGACTCCTGAAGCGCCTTGCCCCAATACTTGATGTAAGTTGAGGTCGCAGAACTGAACTGTTTTAAACTCTTCATGAGCATCTCGCTGACTACAAAAAGGGTTTCCAGAAAAGGCCAACCAAGCCAAGCGTGGAAGACTTAAAAGCTGATCAGGAAAAGCTTTAAGCTGATTCGCTGAAAGTCGAATTAACTCCAATTTCTGGCAGTTAACGAGAGATGTAGGAAGCGAGGTTAAACGATTTCCAGCTAATGCTAATTTTTGCAAACGAGTTAAACGACCAAAATCATCTGGCAATGCTTCGATCTGATTATCCGTCAAAATCAACCAACGAGTTTGATCTGGCAAGGATGCCGATGGCACATGTGAAATTTGATTGGTTTTAAAGCCTATCATTTCTAGGCTTTTACATTCACCTAACACACTCGGCAATTCTGTAAAACGATTATTTGAGCAAAATATAATACGCAGCTTTTTTAGTCTATAAAGATCATCCGGCAGCTGACTCAGACAATTATTGGATAAATCCAGCACTTCTAAGCTATCCGCAAGGTCAAAAATAGCATTAGGAAAAGAGGTTAAATTTTCACTGATTTGAAGCCGAACAATACCTTTCAAATCACCATTATTTAACTTAGAAAGAGTTTGCAAAAAACCATCCTATTAAATCGTTTTATTCTGAATTATTAATAAAAGCGCAACAAATAAATAAGAAAAATCTAATGAACGCTTTCTTCATAAATTTGCATAATTTTTACACAAAAAAGATAAACTCCATAAAAATTACACTTTACTACAAAAAACCACAAAAAAAACAACTCAAATTATCAAATAGTCAAAAGAGCAATTTAAATATCTCTTGGTTATTTTTTGTAACATAAATATAATCCCCCCGACATTTAAGCTACATTCTTGATGTAAGAAAAATGCATAGCCTTCTACTCAAATAAGCCAAGTAGAAAGACCGATCTTTATCAATAGAGAATCTACGGACAATTAAATGACAACATCAACCCAACGCACTTTAAAAAGTGATTTATTTATATATTGGGCCCTACTAGCACAAGTACCTGCATTGCTGCTTAGTGGGCTTATTGGTGAAAAATTATTTTCTTTTACTCTGGTTGCTTCTGTCATTTTGGTAGTTGTAACACAATTTGCTTACAGTCTACTTAAAGGCCAACTAGGGTTTTCTATTGTGGCAGGCATTTTAATGATGCTTGTTTCATCATCAATGATTCAAAGCCAGCTTGGTTTAGTCGAAATGCATTTCCACATTTTTGCGACGATGGCATTCTTTCTTATTTACCAAAAATGGCAGCCTATTATCGCTGCGCTGTTAACAACTGCGGCTTATCATATTGGTTTTATGTATGTACAAATGGCTGGAGTACATATAGGTGATATGCCTATTATGGTTTTCTCTGGTCATCATGACATGGCGATTATGATAGTACATTGCGCTTTTGCAATTGTAGAGGCTGCGGTTTTGATTTACATGGCTTATCTAATGTCTAAAGAGTCTTCCGCAAACATCAAAATTGCGTCTGCCGTTGAAGAAATATCAAGCAATAATGACTTATCCGTTCGTATAAAAGGCGCTAAATCTCCTGCTGAAATTTCATTAAATACGTTACTAGACAAACTCTCTAGCCTATTTGCTGACTATCAAGAGATTGCTAAGGTTCTAGTAAGCTCTAGTAACAAAATTCATGACATCAGCAAAAATGCCAGCATGAGTGTAGAATCCAGCAAACATCGCTCGCAAGAAGTGGCCGCAGCCTCTGAGCAAGTCTCTCAATCTATGAAGACAGTGGCACAAAGCAGTACTCATTCATCAGACATCGTTCGTGTTCTTGAGCAAGATACAATCAAGGATAGCCAACACGCGATGACGATAATGGAAGACATGAAGCTTCTAGAACAAGATACAACAGCTAGTTCAAACTCACTGCAAACATTAACGAAAGATGTTGAAGCCATTACACAGCTACTGCAATCTATTAGAAGTATCTCTGAACAAACCAACCTACTCGCTTTAAACGCTGCCATTGAAGCAGCACGCGCAGGTGAAACCGGACGAGGGTTCGCTGTTGTTGCAGATGAAGTCAGAACATTGGCGCAGCGCTCAAGTGAATCGACGGATGAAATCGAAAAAGTACTCACTAACCTAAACACGAGCGTTAATAAGACCGTCAGCTCAATGGAATCTAGCAAAGAAAGAACAGTCATCAGTGTTAAGCACACACTTGAAATTTCAGAAGGCTTAACAAGAAGAGCAACTAACGTAAGTGAAATAGCACAAATAAGCCAAGAGGTAGCGAAAGAAACCCTTGAACAAGATCATGTAATGACTGCTATCAGTGAAACAATTAACGAAAATGCTCAAGACATTCAGTTACTTGCTGAAAATATGGTTAGCCTTGCTCACAGCAGTGAAGATATCCATAAAGTAACTAAAGAGTATGAAGTGAAAGCTTCTACCTTTAAAATTTAATCCAAGATAAAACCAATCGACCATATTGTATTTGATATGGTCGATTCTTCTGTGCATTTATTTTTGTACTTCCGTCTCTAGCTTTGCCTTACAATCAGCCAAAACTAATTCCAATGCTTTAACAGCAACCGCACTGTCTACGTTATTTATTTCAAGCAATTCAATAAGATCCACAGCTAATTGAACATGGGCTGGCGCATCGTCTAAAGACATAATAAAACCACACTTAAAATGAAGTAATTGATGTGTAAAAATAGTCAACAAATGACTTAAAAGTATTGTCTAAGTCTATACTGGGATGAGTCTTATCAAAAGGCCCTTTGCTCCATCACCTATTTTCTTATATGAGGTCACTGTGATTACAAATGATTTTTGGTTAGATAGATGGCAAACGGGAAGGATCGGCTTTCATCAAGAAGGCGTTGACCCTAAGTTGGTCGAGTTTTGGCCTACACTACCCAAAGACAGCCGAGTACTTGTGCCATTATGTGGCAAATCAAATGATATGATTTGGCTAGCTGAACAAGGCTATCAAGTAACAGGAGTTGAGCTCTCCCCCTTGGCTGTTATCCAGTTTTTAGGGGATAACGACCTAACGTACGACACTCATCAAGATGGCGAACTAAAAATCCATACTGTTCAAGGCTTACCACTCCGCATTATCGAAGGGGATTACTTTCAGTTTACCGAGACAGGTTTTGATGCCTGCTACGATAGAGCTGCTATGGTAGCCATGTCTGATTCCAAGCGAGCAGATTATGTCACTCATACACTTGAGCGTTTAGCCGCATCCGCCAATGTACTTTTAATTTCTCTATATCATGATGGTGATAATCAAACTCCGCCTTTTTCCGTTGAGGAAGCGTCCGTCATTTCTTTGTGGGGAGAGAATATTCAGAAACTGGCTTCTGAGAATTTAGTGCAAACCATACCCAGATATAAAGAACGTGGTCACGCATTATTTGAAGAAAGTGTCTGGCGTATCAAACCCTAGATTAGACTGTCTACCAAGATACTTTTCTGGGATAATGCAGCACGATTTTTTACCGATAAACCATGTATTCTCATAATTACAGCGTCTTTTGCTGAAACTTATGCCAATACCAAGAGCGAATGATGATTAAACGACATAAAACAGCCAAACAACTCTTCTCTTATCCCCTTTACTGGGCAGAGTGCTATGGCGTCTCCCCTTTTCTTCCTACAACACGTGAAGAGATGGATGCTCTTGGTTGGGACAGTTGTGATGTCATCATAGTGACAGGCGATGCATACGTAGATCACCCTAGTTTTGGTATGGCTGTACTAGGTCGTTTATTGGAAGCTCAAGGTTATCGCGTCGGTATTATTGACCAACCGGATTGGCGAAATACTGATGACTTTATGCGCCTCGGCCGCCCGAATTTATATTTTGGTGTGACAGCTGGCAACATGGACTCGCTTATCAATCGCTACACTGCAGATTTAAAAGTTCGTAACGACGATGCTTACACACCTTACGGTGTTGGCGGAAAACGACCAGATCGAGCAGTGATTGTTTATTCTCAACGCTGTAAAGAAGCCTTTCAAGATGTGCCAGTTATGGTTGGTGGGATTGAAGCCAGCTTACGCCGTATTGCTCAATATGATTACTGGAGTGATGAAGTTCGACGCTCAGTGTTGATTGATTCAACCGCTGACATCCTGCTTTATGGCAACGCTGAGCGTGCCATCATGGAAGTCACCCACGAAATGGCAATGGGCAAAACCCTCAACGAATTAACTAATATTCGTGGCACCACTATTGTCAGAGACACACCACCTGGTGGTTATACCGAAATCGACTCAACACGAGTCGATTGGCCAGGTAAAATAGATAAAATTTACAGCCCTTATGAGTACATTCCTGAAGGGAAGTGCCAAACTAAAGATGATAGTGAAGATTCGGATGTTATGCCGATTCGAGTCATTCCTGCGCCTTTACGACGCGGGGAAAAGCTCGATCCAGATAAAACTTACATCCGTCTTCCGTCTTTTGAAAAAGTCTCAAAAGACCCTGTTTTATACGCCCATACCTCACGTATTTTGCACCTTGAATCAAACCCACATAACGCCCGCGCCTTGATTCAAAAACATGGCAAAAAAGAAATCTGGGTCAATCCACCACCAATTCCGCTGGAAACACCAGAAATGGATGGCGTGTTCGATTTGCCTTATGCTCGAGTGCCTCACCCGAAATACAAAAAAGCACGTATTCCCGCTTATGACATGATCAAGACATCGATCAATATCATGCGTGGTTGTTTTGGTGGCTGTACTTTTTGCTCAATCACAGAACACGAAGGCCGGGTTATTCAATCTCGCTCACATGAATCTATCTTGAGTGAAATTGAAGACATAAAAGCAAAAGTACCAGGGTTCACAGGTCATATTTCTGATCTAGGCGGACCAACATCCAACATGTACACATTGAATTGTAACGATGACGAGGTTCAAGCCTCATGCCGTAAGCTATCCTGTGTCTACCCAACTATTTGCTCAAATCTAAATACGGATCACAGCCCAACAACTCAACTGTATCGCAAAACTCGTGCAGTAGAAGGCATTCATACTGTTTCCATTGCATCTGGCTTGCGTTACGACCTTGCAGTTGAAGACCCAGAATACGTTCGTGAGCTTGTAACCCATCACGTTGGCGGCTTGCTGAAAATCGCACCTGAGCACTCAGAGCAAGGCACTTTGTCAAAAATGATGAAGCCAGGAATGGGAACATACGATCGTTTTAAACGTATGTTTGATAAGTATTCTAAAGAAGCTGGCAAAAAGCAGCATTTGATTCCTTACTTCATAGCGGCGCATCCAGGCAGCTCAGATGAAGACATGATGAACCTTGCTCTTTGGTTAAAAACTAACGACTTCAAGCCTGATCAGGTACAAACCTTCTACCCTTCTCCAATGTCTCTTGCGACCGCTATGTATCATTCCGGTAAAAACCCACTCAAGCCGGTAACTTATAAGAGTGAAGATGTTTATACGCCAAAGGATGCAAAACAGCGCACAGTGCAAAAAGGCTTCTTACGTTATCACGACGCAAACAACTGGAAGGATCTGCGTAATACTCTCATTCAAATGGGACGTGCAGACTTAATCGGCAATGGTGCTAATAAGTTGGTACCATCAGCGGATAAAGACATTCAAACACCTCGTCGCCCTAAAAACGCTAAACCGGGACAAACAACAGGTGCTTCTCATACATCTAATCGCCCAACAATGGCGAAAAATGCGGCTAACGAAAAAGCACGAGCAAAAAGAAATAACAATACGGCGACAGGTAGAGCATCAGGGACGCCGACAAATGGCAATACAGCTAAACGCCGTAAACCAAAAATCAAATCCCGTTAAAAAAGCACTTAATGAAATTAAAATACTTCATGCTTTAGCAGCATGAAGTATTTTTTTGCTCTGAAGAAAAGAAACGAGGCGTAACGGCAAGTGAGTATTTTCTGCGCTTCAAGCAAACCAACACTAGCTCAACAGCTGATATCAAAACCAAACTATACCCAAAGGTCTCAATCCCCTCTTCCACTATATTTTTAACAACTCGTATATAGGAATCCCCCATTACAGATTGCCAAAAAGATGAGCGCCCCATCAGTCTTGAAAAAGCTAATAAAGTAACAAAGCCTGCTAGAAAAATCCCCGCGCTTGCCTGCAATGAATATTCGGTTAATGAAGCATAAGCCTTAGAAAGCTTGCCTCGCAAAAAAACAGCCACACAGGCAAGAATCAATACAACAATCACCTGCCAAGCACCATCAAAGACATATTGATCTAATAAAGCATCTGATTCACGGACAAACATCATGCCCAACAAAGCCGCAAGGAGCACAGAAACAATGTGAAGTTTATCGTCTAAGCGTGACGCATAAAAAAACAAGATACAGCTCAGAAGCGCCATCACGTCTTGCATGTATTCTGTCAATGAATGCTCACTGTATTGAGCAAGAGCCAATGCACGATAGCCCTCTAAAGAAACAAGCTGAGCAATACCAGCAATAGCAAAAAGATAAAAAAGACTACGGAAAATAAACATAAAAAACCTCAACTGATGAAGCCGAGATTCTATTGAAAGGACTCAAAAAATACGACGCTATAAAGTGTAATAACATGATTGTTACTGTCTTTATCCTGAAACAATCCTACATCTTGTCAAAGTGTCAAACATTGCAATACCACTATTCCTTCCCCTTATTTAAGATATAAAAGTGATGATATTCAGAATAAAAAAATCCCCAAGAACTTTCTATTGTAGAAAATGCTCAGGGACTTAGTATCATGAACCTAATTGCAAAAAGAAATATTATTTCTTCGGAGCAAATGGGTTTTCAGAAGACTTAAACTCAAAAATAATAGGCGTACCTGTAATATTCAGTACGGTTCTAAATTTATTTTCGAGATAACGTTTATAACTACCAGGCAATGAATTCGTTTGGTTACCATGAACAACAATACGTGGCGGGTTAGATCCACCTTGGTGTGCGTATCTTAGTTTGATTCGACGACCATTTACCATTGGTGGCTGATGCTCTGAAACCGAGTCTTCCAATATGCGCGTTAAACGATTGGTCGACCACTTAGAATAGCAAGACTCGTAAGTGCTTTGAATTGTGTCATATAAGTCACCAACACCCGTTCCGTGCAAAGCTGAGATGTAATGTACTTTTGCATAAGGCACAAAACCTAAACGGCGCTCAACTTCGCTCTTAATGTGTTCACGCTCATCTTTTTGTAAGCCATCCCACTTATTAATCGCCAGAATCACGCCTCGACCAGCATCCAATACATAGCCGATCATATGCAAATCTTGCTCAACCAAGTCTTCATGGGAATCAATTACCACAATAACAACATTGGCATCTTGAATGGCTTGAAGCGTTTTAACAATCGAGAATTTCTCAACCGCTTCTTTCACATGCTTACGACGACGTACACCTGCAGTATCAATTAAAGTGTACTCTTGATCATGGCGTACATAAGGAATGTAGACGCTATCACGAGTTGTTCCAGGCATGTCATACACAACAACACGGTCTTCGCCTAGCATGCGATTCACCAAGGTAGATTTACCTACATTTGGTCGTCCAACCACCCCGATGCGAATGCCACGAGATTCTAGGTTAATCTGATTTTTTGCTTCTGCAACCTTTTCAGCAAATGGCAACATAACCTTATCAATTAGGATATGAACACCCTTACCATGAGAGGCTGCAATTGGGTGCAATTCACCAAGACCTAATGAATAAAAATCGGCCAAGGCAATATCTTCATTAATACCGTCAGTTTTATTCACAACCAGAGAAACTGGCTTATTAGATCGACGTAGATGATTTGCAATCATTTCATCTGCAGGATTTAAACCGTGTCGACCATCAACTAAGAACAAAACGGCATCAGCTTCTTCAATGGCTAACAATGACTGACGCGCCATTTTTTCATCAATACCTTGCTCATCACCACTGATACCACCGGTATCAATAACAATAAACTCGTGCTCTCCAATCTTCCCGTCACCGTATTTACGGTCTCTCGTAAGTCCTGGGTAATCTGCTACCAAAGCATCACGAGATCGAGTTAATTGATTAAAAAGCGTAGATTTGCCAACATTGGGTCTACCTACCAATGCAATTACTGGAATCATTTTTTTACCTATAAAAATACAAAGCGGCCACCATCCCTTTTGGAATGGTAGCCTCTTAAAAAGTCGCTAAAAAAGATTAAGACAATCTCAATAGCTCAGTGCCGTCACATTAGAGTCCGGCGTAAGAATAAATAACAGTTTACCATCTGCCACCATACGACTACCTGGTGGAACATCATCATCTGCTAACTTGTATGCAACAACGTCACCAGTTGTTAAATCAAGCAAGTGCACATAACCAGCTCGATCCATTACAGCAACATAGTCACGATAAAATTCTGGAGAAATTAAGTCTCGGTCGAGAAGTGTTGTGTTTTCCCAAATTTCTGAACCATTTTTGGCATTTAAAAGAAAAACATTACTTTTCATATCGACTACGGCAAGCAACTCATCTTTCAAAGCAAGACCTACAGAGCTCGCAATGCTTCTTTGCCATAAAGGACGACCAGTATCAATGGATAAAGCCGCCAAGGTGCCATTATAAGCAATAGCATAGACAACACCATCTTTTACAACCAAACGGCCATCTAAGTCGCTCAATCGCTCAATTTCATAACGGCCTTCAGGTTTGCCAACTTCATAAGACCAAATCAAGGCGCCACTCTGTAAAGAATAGGCGTTTAGCTTACCATCAGCAAAGCCAGCTATTACTTTACCTTCCTCAATAATGGGAGCACTTGTACCACGCACAGTTAAAGACGGCAAATCTTCTTTAGCGCGCCAGAGTATATCACCTGTCCCAGCGTCTAAAACGCTTAACCAGCCATCCGACGTTTGTACTGCAAGTTTTCCAGCGGCATAGGCTACTTCCGACAACACTTCAGAGCTTAGTTTCTTTTCCCATAATACAGAGCGGCTTTCTAGAGAAACAGCGACCAATTGAGCATCGTAAGTACCAAAATACAAAACATCGCCATTACGTGTCACACCAGCACTTGGTGTGTACTCTGTAGGAATAACGCGTATTTTGTTTCCTTTTGCTTGCCCTAACTCATAAAGACTTCCTTCGTCCGTTGCGAAGTATAATGAACCATCTTCAGCAACAAGATTAAAGCGCTCGCTAGACTCACCGAAGTTACCGTCAACACCAGTTCGCCAAGCTTTTTTGAAACCAACTTTATTTTCCATTTTAGGAAGCTTTTCTAATGCTGGGCGCGCATTAGAGCAACCTTGAATCACTAAAACAGCAGATAGAAGGACAAACAAAAGAGACTTATTCATATTTAGCCTTTCACCAAGTCCTGAAGTTTAATATCAAGCAAAGGATGATTTACACCTGCAGCCAATGCTTCACTTGCTTTTTCATAAGCGATTCGAGCATCATCACGCTTGTCTTGAGCCAAGTAAATATCCCCAACAAGTTCTTGCTGTTGAGCAACAAACTCTTCTTCCGATACTTTTTCTGCTCTTGCCATAGCGCTTGTGTAATTTTCTTTCTGAAGCAGTAGACGAGCTGCGCGGAGATTTGCAATCGCGATAAAAGAAGCATCATCTGTGCTAGCAATTGCATTATCTAATGCAACAATCGCTTCATCATATTGACCATTTTCAGCAGCCACTCGTGCTAAAAACAATTGACCAAATGTAGCATAGCCAGTGTCGCCGTAATCTTCAGTAAGCTGTTTAGCAATAAAAGTAACTGTTTGCTTATTGTCTTCATCACTTAAATCAGCGGCTGCTTGCACCAAATTCTGATATAGAGCCGATGCTTCGCTTGTGTAATTCGCTTGGTTATTTTTCCAAGCCTGAAAACCAAAATAACCACCTGCAATAACAGCAACAGCGGCAATCAGCATAACGCCGTTTTTCTTCCACCATGCTTTAAAGGCTTCAATTTGTTCTTCTTCAGTCTTTAATTCAGACACATCTACTTCCTCATTCAAGGTGTCGCCGATTCAACAAAGCGACACTCTGTTAAATCAAATTATAATTTGTTGCTGATGTATGAAACCACATCATCAAACGCACAAGTT
This sequence comes from Marinomonas algae, assembly GCF_047525555.1. Lineage (NCBI taxonomy): Bacteria > Pseudomonadati > Pseudomonadota > Gammaproteobacteria > Oceanospirillales > Oceanospirillaceae > Marinomonas > Marinomonas algae. Next base: position 378,994 of record NZ_JBLIXK010000002.1, read on the forward strand.
TCTTGCTCACCAGTTAACATATCTTTAACTTGGCAAACACCTTGATCTACTTCATCTTGCCCAATAATTAAGGTCAATCGAGCTTCTGAGCGATCCGCTTTTTTCATCTGATTCTTAAAGTTTCCGCCACCACAATGGCGTAAAACAACATAATCTGAATCCGTTTCACGTAGTTTTTCAGCCAATACAAAAGAAGTCAGCTCAGCAGCTTCTCCCATACTGACAATAAAGACATCTGTTGAGAATTTTGCTGCAGCCGGAACCAAGTCCAGCGTTTCGAGCAATAGGATCAATCGCTCAATTCCCATCGCAAAACCAACACCTGGTGTCGCCTTACCGCCCAACTGTTCAACAAGACCGTCATAACGGCCACCAGCACACACAGTCGCTTGCGCACCAAGATGAGTTGTCACCCATTCAAATACTGTCTTACCGTAATAGTCCAAACCACGAACAAGTCGGTGATTAATAACATAAGGAATATCATTGGCTTTTAGAATCGCTTGTAGGCGTTCAAAATGTGCTTGAGATTCGTCACCAATAAAGTCTTCAAGGTTTGGTGCACCTTGTAAAACGGATTGCGTTGACTCATCTTTAGAGTCCAAAATTCGCAATGGATTGGTGGTCAAACGACGTTGGCTATCTTCATCTAATTGATCTTTGAACTCAGTTAAATATTCAACCAATGCTGTTTTAAAAGCTTCACGTTCAGAAGCCAAGCCAATGGTATTCAACTGCAATTCAACATGCTCAAGAAGCCCCAATTTCTGCCATAAACGAGCAGACAAGATAATCAACTCTGCATCGATATCAGCAGAGCTTATACCAAAAGCTTCCACACCGATCTGATGAAATTGGCGGTAACGACCTTTTTGTGGGCGCTCATAACGGAACATTGGCCCCGTGTACCATAAACGCTGCACTTGATTAAATAATAATCCTGCTTGATCAGCTGCACGCACACAGCTGGCCGTACCTTCTGGGCGTAAGGTTAAAGACTCGCCATTACGATCTTCAAAGGTATACATCTCTTTTTCTACAATGTCGGTTGTCTCACCCACACCACGTTTGAATAAATCGGTACTTTCAACAATAGGGAAGCGAATTTGTTGATAACCATAAGATTTAACAACGTCGGCTACCGTTTTTTCTAAATATAGCCAGACAGAAGATTGATCAGGAAGAATGTCGTTCATTCCTCTAATCGCTTGAATTTTTCGAGCCACTATGGATCCTTAATTTTTCACAATGATGTTGGCTAGTTCCCGCTCTTTTAGGGCCGCCTTATCACGAATCATTTTTTCTAAATCATCAACCAAGGTTTCATTTTTGGTTTTGCTATTCGGCTTACCATCTTGATAAATGAGATTATTGGGAGAGCCACCAGCCAGACCGATATCAGCCTCTTTTGCTTCGCCAGGGCCATTAACGACACAACCAATAACAGCAACGTCCATCGGGATCACAACATCCTCCAGACGCTCTTCTAATTGATTCATGGTTTTAATCACATCAAAGTTTTGGCGAGAGCAGCTTGGGCAAGCAATAAAGTTAATACCGCGATTACGCAACTTCAAGCTACGTAACATATCCCACCCAACTTTTATTTCTTGAACCGGATCAGCAGCAAGTGAAACCCTTAACGTGTCACCGATACCATCCATTAGCAACAAGCCAAGTCCAATAGAGGATTTTACTGTTCCTGAGCGCAAACCACCCGCTTCCGTGATCCCCAAATGCAATGGGTTATCTATTTGGCTAGCGATTTTACGGTACGCTTCAACCGTCATGAAAATATCAGAGGCTTTTAGACTTAATTTGTATTCATGAAAATCCAATTCATCAAAATACTGAATTTGACGAAAAGCCGATTCAACCAATGCATCAGGAGTCGGTTCGCCGTACTTCTTCTGCAAGTCTTTTTCCAAAGAGCCAGCATTTACGCCAATCCGAATAGGAATATTCTTATCACGAGCACAATCAACAACAGAGCGCACTCGATCTTTATTACCAATGTTACCTGGGTTAATACGTAAGCAATCCACTCCGTACTCTGCTACTTTCAGAGCAATTTTATAATCGAAATGGATATCTGCAACCAAAGGAACGGAAACCGATTCACGTATTTTCTTAAAAGCTTCTGCGGCATCCATTGATGGGACAGAAACACGAACTATATCTGCCCCAGCGCCTGCAATGGCACGTATTTGTGCCACAGTTGCATCCACATCACAGGTTTCCGTGTTTGTCATACTTTGAACACTGATTGGCGCACCACCGCCAACCGGCACATTCCCGACCATAATCTGACGGGAATGACGACGTTTTATAGGTGACTCAAAATGCATAAGAATCTCTACTTGAGCTCAAAACGAGCCAAATCTTGACGAATAAAAGAAGAAAATGCGAACTCCTCACCTTTATATTTCAAAGATGAAACGCCTCTTGCATAGCCTAGCACGACACGATACGGAGCATTGCCTGATAATTTCAAAGTTTGACCTGCTGTTTTCACACCAGAGAACAAAATTCTACCACTTGCGTCACGTATTTCTGTCCAACAATCTTCCGCAAATGCAATATCAATATCATGAGTATAAGTTGGTGTTGATGGCTTCTCTTCTACAGGCTCTGGAGCAGGAACAACTTGAGTTGCCTTAACAACTTCATCTGGGCTAACACCTGCTTCTTTAAGAATAGCAACCGTCTCAGGAGACAAACCAGTAACCACATTATTCTCAGGTTCACTCGTTACGACAGCCGCTTCTTCAACAGGCGTACTAGGTACAGGTTTAGCAGCATCATCAGCCTCTGCCACTTCATCTTCATTTTGCACACTAGACAAAGAAGGATCAGGAGTAAGAACAGGCTCTTCTGCTTGCGCTATTTCAGCAGTTTCATTTATAGGGCTTTCATCTGTAATAACCGATTGTGTAGACTCAGATGGCCACCAGAAAACGAGGAACATCAAAACCGCGACAATAACAACCGAAATGAAGATAACGATAGGATCACCCAAATGGGTTTGCTTGTTTACCTTATCGACAGGTTTGATAGTGGACTCTTTACTGTCTCGATTACTATCAAAAATGCCTAGAATTTCCATTTGATTAAGACCAACAACTCGACAATAGCTTTTTAGGAAGCCGCGAGCAAAAGCAACGGAAAGGAAGTGGTCAAAATTGTCAGTTTCAAGTGCTTTTACTTGATCAAGGGAGATTTTTAAACTTGTCGCTATATCTTGTTCAGTAAGCCCTAACTCTGTTCTTTTTGCTTTTAAGGTTTGACCAATAGTAAGGTTGTTTTCTGTTGTGTCTGTTGCAGTTATATCGTTCAAAGTATCCGTTTTCTCATCTGTTGTAATGTTGTCATTTGCACCTATGACATCCATATTATTTGTTGTTTCAATGCTATTGGTATTCTCTGGATTATTTGTCGCTTCTAAATTTTTTTTACTTTCAGGAACATCAGTTGTCATTTTAATACCTTGAGCCATGCAGGCATGTATAAATACTCGTCGATGGGTACTTTGTAGGGTCAGACTCGTGTGCACTTAATTGCCACGACAGACAGTTGTACTCATCAAAATGAACCGATCCGCTGGTAATTCCATCACCAGATTGGATATTGTTAAGGATTGTTCGAGCTTCGATAATATTACCCTGTATTAAAACAAGATTGAGCTCTGTCATCAAACCAATAAGTGGCAAATCCTCAATTTCTTTTGCTTGTTTTAAGTAGGTCTCAGCCAAATTTACGTGATTTTGACGTAATGCACATCGAGAAAGGTTAATTTGCACAGATTGGCGCGCTATGAAAGCATTTTCACTGGCTTTCAAAAACACTTTACATGCTTCTGTCCAGTTTCTCTGCTGTCCCAACAACACACCATAATTGTTCAAAATAAAACTATCGTTTGGGTATTTTTCCAAAGCATTTTGATGTGTAGAAAAAGCCACTTCATACTCACCAGAACTTAACCAATACAAACTGACCAACCGCCAATAATCCCGACCTTGATCAAGCTCATCAATCTGATCTAATTGGTTTTTGGCCATTCCAACCTGCCCCAATAGCAAATGCGCTTGAGCAAGTGACAGTCTTTTTTCTACAGATACAGGAGGAGAATCAGATAAAACAGGTTGGTAGGCACAGGAAGCACTAAAGAAACAACACAATAAAAAAGGCAATCGAAATATACGCATACTGACATCCTTGTCATGTATTCAATAATTTAGCTTTATAAATTAGCTATTTATCTCTCGCAACTCAATGTATTTTTGGCTACGACGTGTTTTGTCATGAAAATCGCCAACCAATTGACCACAAGCGGCATCGATATCATCACCACGTGTCGTCCGAACCGTGACAGTGTAACCAGCATCAGCCAATATTTTCTGGAAGCGACGAACACGATTATTCGACGGCTTTTCATAACCAGAATGCGGGAATGGATTGAATGGTATAAGGTTAATTTTACACTCTAGATCTTTGAGTAATTCTGCCAATTGGTGAGCTTGCTCTTCATTGTCATTCACGCCAGACATCATTGTATATTCAATGGTAATGTGTCGCTTATCTGGCAAGTTAGCCAAATAATGTTGACAAGATTCAAGCAATTCAACGATTGGGTATTTCTTATTGATTGGCACTAATACGTTACGTAAGTCATCGGTTGGAGCATGCAAAGAAATAGCCAAAGACACATCTGTGCGTTTCACTAATTCATAGATTTTAGGAACAACACCAGAGGTACTTAACGTCACTCTGCGCTTAGACAATCCATAAGCGTGGTCATGCATCATCAAGATCATTGAATCAACAACTGGCTCGAAGTTCATCAAAGGTTCGCCCATCCCCATCATAACGACATTCGTCACTCGGCGAGGGCCATTAGGATCCATAGGACCAAAGGACTTAATAGCAATCCAAACTTGACCAATAATTTCAGCAGGAGTTAGGTTACGGTTAAAACCCTGTTTCCCTGTCGAACAAAAGCTGCAATCTAGCGAACAACCAACCTGAGAAGACACACACAAAGTCGCACGGTCGCCATCTGGAATCAAAACCGTTTCAACACAGTCGTTCTTTCCGCCATCCGTACGAATAATCCATTTACGAGTTCCATCTTTGGAGATATTTTGAGAAACCACTTCAGGGCCACGAATCTCACAAATTGTCTCTAATTTGGCACGCAACGCCTTGCTGACATCCGTCATCTCATCAAAGCTCTCTGCGCCTTTTTGGTGAATCCATTTGAGCACTTGAGTCGCTCTGAATTTCTTTTCACCGATCGACTCAAAGAATTCAATCAATTTATCTGGAGATAAACCCAATAGGTTTACTTTTTTTGTGTCAGTCATAATCAGGATCGCTTGCTATGTTTTAGCATTAAGTTTAAACGAAAAAAGCCTCTGAAAAGAGAATGTCTTTTCAGAAGCCTCTGCAAAAAGGCGGACTAACGTCCGCCTTCTCTATTTCGGATGGGCGATAAACCCTACCGATCAATTACTTACCGAAGAAGTAAGCAATTTCACGAGCTGCAGATTCAAGAGAATCAGAACCGTGAACAGCATTGGCATCGATAGATGCAGCGTAATCTGCACGCAAAGTACCAGCAGCCGCTTCTTTAGGGTTAGTAGCACCCATTAGTTCACGGTGACGAAGAACAGCGCCTTCACCTTCAAGAACAGAAACAACAACAGGACCAGACGTCATGAAAGCAACCAAATCTTTGTAGAATGGACGCTCTTTGTGCTCAGCGTAAAAACCGCCAGCCAATTCGTCATCCAATTGAATCATTTTTGCTTCAACGATTTTAAAACCAGCACGCTCAAAACGAGTGTAGATCTCACCGATTACGTTTTTTGCAACAGCATCAGGCTTGATGATTGATAGAGTGCGTTCTAACGCCATGATATAACTCCAAATTAGATTTTAAAGGGCGATGACTAGCATAGCGATAACCATAAAAAGCCATGACCCAGGACATAAAAGTTTAGCGCGTGGATTATACGCACCAATTGATGAAAATTGTATGCTCAAAACAAGATTATTTACGTCTTACAACATAAAAACTTCTTTTATCCTTTTTACCTTAGAGATCTCAACTTGGAGACAGCAGTTTTAATTGTCTCAGCGGCAAAATCTATCTCTTCTTCTGAAGTAAAACGCCCAACAGAAAGACGTAAAGAACTATGAGCCAATTCATCATTTAAGCCGATCGCACGTAATACATAAGACGGCTCTAAGCTCGCCGATGTACAAGCAGAACCAGAAGAAACCGCCACGTCACTTAATGACATCAAAAGCACTTCGCCATCTACATCAGCGAAGCCAACATTAATCACACCAGCAACGCGGTTTTCTGAATCGCCATTTAAGTGAACACCAGGCAACTCATTTAAAGAAGACCATAATCGCTCACGCAATGCTTTAATACGGACGCAATCTTCTTGCATATCTTCCGCTGCGATGCGATACGCCTCTCCCATGCCAACAATTTGGTGTGTCGCCAATGTGCCTGAACGCATACCACGCTCGTGCCCACCACCGTGAATCTGTGCTTCTAATTTGATTTTTGGTGAACGTCGAACATACAAAGCACCAATGCCTTTTGGTCCATAAGTTTTGTGTGCAGTAAGAGACATTAAATCGACTTTCATGGCATTAACATCAATCGTAACCTTACCTGTTGTTTGTGCAGCATCAACATGTAAAAAAATACGACGAGAAGATGTCATTTCACCAATAGCAGCAATGTCCGTCAAAACACCCAATTCGTTATTACCGTGCATCAAAGACACAAGAATTGTATCTTCTCGCAGAGCCTCAGCCACTTGAGCCGGAGAAATGGCACCATGTTCATCTGGCTGAAGATAAGTCACTTCAAAACCTTCTTTTTCCAATTGCTTGCAAGGATCAAGTACGGCTTTATGCTCAATCATAGAAGTAATGATATGACGGCCTTTTTGACGATAAGCATAAGCAATACCCTTTAGCGCCAGATTATTTGCCTCAGTCGCACCTGATGTCCAAACGATTTCACGAGAGTCAGCATTAATGAGATTCGCCACTTGCAACCTAGCTTCTTCTACCGCTTCTTCCGCACGCCAACCAAAAAGATGAGAGCGGGACGCTGGATTACCAAAATTACCATCCTGCGTTAAGCAAGCCATCATTTTCTCAGCAACCCTTGGATCTACCGGTGTTGTGGCAGAATTGTCTAGGTAAACCGGGGTCTTCATTTAAAACGCTCCAAAACTCTATTAAGTAACAAAAACATCTAACAAAATACAAAGCGCGGGCTAACTACACCGCCGCCTGTGCAATACTTTTAATTCGGCTAACAATAGAACGCAGCCCGTTGCCTCGGGTTGGACTCAAATGACGTTCAAGATCCAATTCTGCAAAATAGCTTGAGATATCAAACTCTATAATTTCTGCTGGTGTTTTATGGTTCAAAGCCGCCAATACAAGACCCAATAAACCACGAACAATAATGGCATCACTGTCCACAGAGAAAACCAAAACTTCGCCTTTAGCTGCATCTTGCTCTGTACCAGGTTGAATCCAAACACTACTCTGACAACCTTTCACTAAACGCTCAGATGTACGCCAGTCTTCATCAAAGGCAGGCAAAGATTTACCTAGATCAATTATGTACTTGTACTTATCTTCCCAATCATCAAAAAACAATAGGTCATCTACGATATCTTCTGTACTAGGTAAGGACATGACTCCCCTCTTTTGGATTAACACCACAAAAATAGAAAAACGGCACTTAGTCTATTACTAAGGCCGTTTCGTATTATATTCGACTTCACTTATCTACATAAGGCTTAGCCAAGAAGCATTAGAAGAAAAGCCCTGCTTCTAACTGCGCTTCTTCGCTCATCATTTCACGCGACCAAGGTGGATCAAATACCAACTCAACTTTGACGTCTTGAACATTCGGCACTTTCGCCACTCGGTATTTTACGTCGCCAACTAACACTGGTCCCATACCGCAACCTGGCGCAGTTAACGTCATATCAATCAAAACGGTTTTGCTTGCTTGGTCCAATTCAACTTTATAAACCAAACCAAGAGACACTAAACTAATCGGAATTTCCGGATCAAAAACCGTGTCTATTGCCTGCCAAACTTGCTCTTCATTGATATCACTGGTGCCCAAGTCTGCAAACTCTAAAACCTCTGGCTGCTGACCAATTGCTTCTGCATCGGTGCCATCAATACGCAACATATTACCTTGCCACGTTACTGTGTAATTACCACCAAGGCTTTGATTAATAGTAATAAATTGACCTTCTGGAATGCTAACCGGTTCACCGCTTGGCACTCGACGTGCAGGACAAGCACGCTGTGTTACGACCATTTTCTGCATGAAAGATTAACTCACACTAAAGCTTTCGCCACAGCCGCATTCAGCCACAACGTTAGGATTGTTAAACTTCACAACTTCGTTAACGCCTTCGCGCACTAAGTCAATCTCTGTGCCATTTAGCATACCAACCGATTTTGAATCGACAGCCAGTGTGACGCCATCAAAAGATAAAACCGTATCTTCACCAAAGGGTTCACTCACTATGTCCAAAACATAAGAAAAGCCAGTACAACCACTTTCTTTAGTACTTAAACGAATCAATTTACCCGGCTGCTTAACCAGTTTAGAGGCAAAATATTTCTGCGCAGAAGCGGTTAAAGACACGCTAGAGGCAGGATCAAACGTTGTTGCTGTCATTGAAACCTCCTAAGCCAACATTGTGCGCACTTTTTTCAGCGCAACAAACAAAGCATCGACTTCTTCTAATGTATTGTAAATTGAGAAAGACGCACGCGCAGTGCCAGGCACATTAAAACGCGCCATTAAAGGCTGTGCACAATGATCTCCGGTACGGATGGCAATACCTTGGCGATCCAATAAAAAGCCAATATCCGCTGGATGACCTTGATCCATCACAAAACTCAAAACGCCAATTTTATTCTTTGCAGTACCAACAATGGTCAAACCTTCAAATGCTTCTGCTAATTCAGTCGCACGGTCTAGCAGAGCTTTCTCGTGAGCCGCTACGGCCTCTTGATCTAATGCACTAAACCAACGAATCGCTTCACCTGTCGCGATAGCATCACCCACATTAGGCGTTCCTGCTTCAAAACGATATGGCAATACGTTCCACGTTGCTTCCTCTAAGGTTACCGTGGAAATCATCTCGCCACCGGTACGCCATACAGGCCAATTTTCAAGAACGGATTCTCGCCCCCAAAGGACACCAATACCCATCGGCCCATAAAGTTTATGCGCTGAGAAGACATAAAAATCACAACCAATATCTTGCACATCAGCCCAACCATGCGCCGCACCTTGTGCACCATCAACCAACACCCAAGCACCAAACTCTTTTGCTTTAGCGGTCATTTCTTTAATTGGGTTAATCGTGCCTAATGCATTGGATACATGAGGAAAAGCCACAAATTTGGTTTTATCACTCAACATCGCATCATAAGCGTCTTGGTCGAGTTCACCTTCATCTGTTACAGGAACTGTTTTTAAAGTTGCGCCAGAAGCTTTACACGCTTGTTGCCATGTCACCAAGTTCGCATGATGATCCATGCCTGTTGCAATCACTTCATCACCAGGTGACAACAATGAGCCAAGACCGTTAGCAACAATATTAATGCTTTCTGTTGTACCGCTTGTCCAAATCACTTCTTCGCGTTTTGGCGCATTAATAAAGTCTTTAACAATGTCACGAGCCGCTTCAAATCGACGAGTGGCCTCATCCGCAAGACGATGTGCACCACGGTGAACGTTAGAATTACACGTCGTATAGTACTCAACCAAGGCATCAATAACGCATTGTGGTTTTTGTGTCGTGGCTGCGTTGTCTAAATAAACTAAAGGTTTACCATCAATTTCACGCTTAAGAATAGGAAACTGATCACGGATAGCTGCTACATCAAAACTCATTCAACTCTCGCTTATTTCACTTCCATCTGCGAAAAACGTTCACGAATAATAGGACGAACCCATTCCGCTAACGCTGCATTTGGCATTAAATCAATCAACTCATTAATGAAACCAAAGTTGAGCATCACCTGTGCTTTTGAGCGGCTCACACCGCGAGTTTGCAAGTAATACAAAGCCTGCTTATCAATTTGAGCTACCGTTGCCCCATGAGCACAACGCACATCATCGGCGTAAATTTCAAGCTCAGGTTTAGTGTTAATTTCCGCTGTATTCGACATTAACAAATTGCGGTTATTTAACTCTGCCAATGTTTTTTGGGCATCACGATGAATGTGAATACGACCATTAAAAACAGCACGGGCAGAATCTGCAGCGATACAGCGCACATTCTCTTCTGTTGTGCCATTTGGCATAGCATGTTCAACCGTCGCATGAAGATCGAAAAGCTCCTTGCCATCTAGCAAATACATGGCATTCAACTTAGCATCAGCAAATTCGCCAGCATGAATAATATCTGTATCAAGACGAGACAAATCACTGCCAAAAGCAACGATCGTACTGTGCATGGTTGCATGATCCAGTAGATTAAAGTGACTACCGCCAATCGCAACATTTGAACCCGTTTGCAACGCAAAGCGATAATGTTCAAGGTGTGCTTTTTTAGCAATGCCATATTCAACAAAAGCTGTGTTTAGCGTTTCACCAGCAGCTTGCACATCTTCAATAACCGTTAAGCGAGCCCCTTCAGCCAAACTAACTTGAACACGAGTATGTGATTCTGCACCTTGGCTTAATAAAGAACTGATTCGAATAGGTTGAGTAATTTCAGCACCTTCAGCAACCGAAACGATAACCACGTCTTGAGCAAGCGCATCATTGACTAAACCAAACATGTGACGCTCAGGTTTAATGCTTGAAAATGCATCTAGCGCTTGAGTCTTTTGAGCATCATCAAGATTTTGACCAAGAGAGATAGACAAACCTTCTGGTAATGTTTCTGCTAATTGAGAAGCATCAAACTTGCCATTCACAAATACCAACTCAATTGCTGACAAGCCAGCCACTTCAACAGGAGACAGCTCACTAGAACCCGCTACAGCTTGCGCCATTGAACGCTCAACAGGACGCAGCGGCGTATAACGCCAAGCTTCCGTTTTACGGGTTGGCCATTTTGTATTCGATAATAATTCAACGGCATTCGCTCGTTTAGGCGCGAGCCAATCATTAATATCTTGCGCTCGAGTAATGGCGCTTTCTAACCATTCACTCATGTATTACCCCTCAAGCTCATCTTCAGCAGGCCCACTTTGCAACCAAGCATAACCTTGCGCTTCTAATTCATGAGCAAGAGAAGCATCACCGCTCTTCACAATTTTGCCATCAGACAAAACATGAACAAAATCTGGCTTAATGTAGTCAAGCAAACGCTGGTAATGGGTAACAACAATGAAGCTACGATCAGCAGAGCGCTGGCTATTTACACCTTCTGCAACCACTTGTAGCGCATCAATATCTAGACCAGAATCGGTTTCATCAAGAATACAAAGCTTCGGCTTCAGCAGTAACATTTGCATAAGCTCGTTACGCTTTTTCTCACCACCAGAGAAACCTTCATTCACGCCACGTTTAAGGAATGAAATTGGCAAGTTAACTTGCTTACAGGCTGCTTTTGCTTCTTTCAAGAAGTCAGCAGATGTAATGGCTTCTTCGCCACGCGCTTCGCGTTGAGCATCTACAGATGCTTTCAAAAATTCTAAGTTACTAACGCCTGGAATTTCTACTGGATATTGAAAAGCAAGAAACAACCCAGCACGAGCGCGCTCTTCTGTTTCCATTTCAAGCAGATCTTCACCGTTTAATTCAACGCTACCACCTTCTACGCTATAACCATCACGTCCAGACAACACATAGCCTAACGTACTTTTACCAGCACCGTTTGGCCCCATAATGGCATGCACTTCGCCTGGTTTAATGTCTAGATTTAAACCTTTAATAATCTGTTTTTCTTCTACACTGGCGTGTAAATCTTTTATCGTCAGTAAACTTTTGCTATTCGACATCTTCAACAATTCCTTAACCTACAGAGCCTTCAAGGCTAATTTCTAGTAACTTGCCAGCTTCTACGGCAAATTCCATTGGTAATTCTTTAAATACTTCCTTACAAAAGCCATTAACGATAATAGAGACAGCTTTTTCAGGGTCTAGACCTCTTTGACGGCACAAAAACATTTGCTCATCACTCACCTTGGAGGTGGTAGCTTCATGCTCAACAATGGCTGTCGGGTTACGACTTTCCACGTAAGGGAATGTATGGGCACCACACTGATCGCCAATCAACAATGAATCACACTGAGTAAAGTTACGTGCGCCTTCCGCTCCTGGATTCATTCGTACAAGACCACGGTAGCTGCCGTTACTCTTACCAGCTGAAATACCTTTGGCAATAATGGTCGACTTGGTGTTTTTACCAAGGTGAATCATTTTTGTACCAGTATCTGCTTGTTGACGCCCACGCGTTAGAGCAACAGAGTAAAACTCGCCCACACTGTTATCGCCTTTCAAAATACAGCTTGGGTATTTCCAAGTGACAGCAGAACCTGTTTCCACTTGTGTCCAAGAAATTTTGGCGTTGGTGTGGCAAATTCCACGTTTGGTTACAAAGTTATAAATACCGCCTTTGCCGTCTTCATCACCTGGGTACCAGTTCTGAACCGTTGAGTATTTAATCTCTGCGTTATCCATTGCAACCAATTCAACAACTGCCGCGTGCAATTGGTTTTCATCACGTTGAGGCGCGGTACAACCTTCAAGGTAACTCACATGACTGCCTTCATCAGCAACAATCAGAGTTCGCTCGAATTGGCCTGTATTTTGTTCATTGATTCGGAAGTAAGTAGACAATTCCATTGGGCAGCGAGTGCCTTTAGGAATGTAAACAAAAGAGCCATCAGTAAATACTGCGCAGTTTAATGCCGCGTAGTAGTTGTCTTTTTTAGGAACAACGCTGCCGATGTATTTTTTGACAAGTTCTGGGTATTTTTGAATCGCTTCAGAGATTGGGCAGAAAATAACGCCAGCTTCTTCCAGTTTCTCTCTAAAAGTCGTTACAACTGACACCGAGTCAAATACAGCATCAACTGCCACACCTGCTAGCATTTGTTGTTCTATAAGAGGAATACCAAGCTTCTCATAAGTACGCAGTAATTCAGGGTCAACCTCGTCCAAAGACTTAGGTTTGTCTTTCATACTTTTTGGCGCGGAATAATAGGAAATCGCCTGAAAATCTATTGTTGGGTAATCAACCAAAGCCCAATCCGGCTCTTCCATTTTAAGCCATTCACGAAATGCGCTTAAACGCCATTCAAGCATCCATTCAGGTTCGCCTTTCATTTCGGAAATACGTCGGATGACACTCTCATCCAAACCAGGCTCAAACGTTTCTGATTCTACATCAGACACAAAACCAGCTTCGTATTCCCTTGCCAGCGCCTTATCTATCTGCTCAGTCATATAAAAACTCACTCATTATAGGAACAAACACACCGAACATCAGTGGGCTAAGTTCTACTAAAATTATTCTTCACTTAATCAATAATTGCCGCGCTAATCATGTGGCTATCAGCGCCACCTTGTCGGCTTTCTATGTTCTGTCGGTCGGCAACTTGCCTAACATCATTTCTACGGACCAACTGAGCCAAACTAATTTGGCTCAAAAAATCATGTATCTGATCACTTAAATCACACCATAAATGATGTGTTAGACACGTGTTGCCACTCTGGCAATCACTGCGCCCTTTGCATCCTGTTGCATCAACTGATTCATTTACCGCATCAACTATTTGAGCAACAAAAATATCTTCATTTGAACGACTAAGGCGATATCCTCCACCCGGACCTCTCACACTTGTCACCAATAGCTTTTTACGAAGCTTGGAAAACAACTGCTCAAGATATGAAAGTGAAATCCCCTGCCGATTAGAAATATCAGATAAAGACACTGGCCCTTGATCCGAATGCAATGCCAAATCCAGCATGGCGGTTACCGCATAACGACCTTTTGTTGTCAGGCGCATAAGCTATCCAATTAAGACGATTCTTTGAGGACGTAAATAGTACACAAAACCTACTGTTTTTATCAAGTATTTACCTGACTAATTTAGTAGGTTATTGCATCAGTTAATAATCGTGGCGTATTTTACGTGTTACAGTAGAAAAACTAAACTATAGAATGTGTCATTATGGTGAATAAGGACACGGCACTTCAGGTTTAAGACAGATCTCTCAAATAAAAGCACTTCTATCTCTTGCCCTTTTCCCATAAACAAGCAAACTAATATATGAAGTAACCAATAAATGTGAATATCTCATGGCTAATAACGAAGACACTCCGAAAAAAAGCTCTAAATTAATCTGGGTTGGATTTATCCTATGTTTCATTCTCAGTGTGGGGGCATCCGCTGGCGTCACCTTCTTTTTAACTCAACCGAAAGAAGCGGAACCCGTCACCTCAGCAAAAGATACAGAACAAGATGCTTTATTACTCAATCTGAAGTCATCCATTGCCCAGCAAAATAGCCAATTAGCTGAATTGAAAGCTCAGAATGACGTATTAAAGCTATATTTGAGACACAGCAGCTCAACCGCACTGAAGAACATTCTCATTAATCAAGAACAAAACATACAAGCTTATTTAGTCTTGATGAAATCGGCGATGGGAGACTTGTCCAATATTGTTCAAGGTGCTTCGGACTGGGATAACAAATATCAGTACCAGTTAGATATTGCCCAAAAGCGCAGTATTGAAAGAGAAGACTTATTAAAGCTATTAAAAACGGGCGAGCCGAACGACACAGAGTAAAAGCACGACTTCTAAAGCATATTCTCAGGTAAGGCGAGAACACGACTGCCTTATCTGAGAATACTGTCCAGAACTTTCTTCAGGAAAGCAACCTAAATATCAACCGCTAAAAGCGTTCCTTGTTTAATTGCACGCTTCGCATCCAGTTCAGACGCTACATCGGCACCGCCAATCAGATGTACCTTTTGATTGATTTCACTTTCCAATAACCTATTCGGCTCTTGTCCTGCACAAACCACCACGGTATCCACTTCCAGACATTGATCTACACCATCAATAGAAAGATGGAGCCCTTCATCATCAATACGTTGGTATTCACATTTAGAATGAAATACCACACCTTTCGCGAGTAACTCGGCCCTATGTATCCAGCCTGTTGTTTTACCTAACTGAGATCCAACTTTGCTTTTTTTACGCTGCAGCAAAAATACTTCTCTTTTCGCTTTTTCAAAGACAGGCTTCATACCTTCAACGCCACCTCTGGCCGCTAGAGTCATATCAACGCCCCACTGCTCCATAAAGCTTTTAATATCTTGCTGCTTATGTGCCTTTTTATGTATTAGGTATTCCGACACATCAAAACCAATCCCGCCAGCGCCAATGACTGCAACACGTTGACCAACATGAGCACCATTCATGACATCCAAATAACTCAACACTTTTTTATGCTCAATACCTGCTATTTCTGGTGTTCTTGGCAAAATCCCTGTGGCTAAAACCACTTCATCATATTGAGCCTCATTGAGAAGTTTTCCATCTACGCGAGTGTTTAGCTGCAGATCCACTCCTGTAATCTCAATTTGTTTTTGAAAATAGCGTAAGGTTTCAAAAAACTCGCCTTTTCCGGGAATACGCTTGGCAATATTAAACTGCCCACCAATTTCACTTGACGCATCATACAAGGTTACCGAATGACCTCGCTTGGCGGCAGTTGTAGCAAACGCCAATCCTGCAGGACCTGCCCCAATAACAGCAATGCGCTTTGATTTATCAGCAGGGCTGATGATTATCTCTGTCTCATGACAAGCTCTAGGGTTTACAAGACAAGATGTCAGCTTGTTGGCAAAGGCATGATCTAAACAAGCCTGATTACAACCAATACATGTATTAATTTCATCGGCGCGGTTTTGTTCGGCTTTTAAAACAAATTCAGGATCCGCAAGGAAAGGTCTGGCCATGGATACAATATCAGCATCGCCACGGGCCAGGATTTGCTCTGCCACATCTGGCGTATTAATTCGGTTTGACGTTACTAATGGAACCGTTAACAATTTACGCAACGCAGCGGTAACCCAAGTAAATGCCGCTCTGGGCACCTTAGTTGCAATCGTTGGCACTCTCGCTTCATGCCAGCCAATTCCAGTACTTATGATATTCACGCCTGCTTTTTCAATTTCTAACCCAAGCTCGACCACTTCATCCAGACTGCTACCGCCTTCGACTAGATCCAGCATGGATAGTCGATAAATGATAATAAATTGCTCACCAACAGCTGCTCGAATTCGCTTAATGATCTCAATAGGTAATCGAATTCGATTGGCGTATTCCCCCCCCCAATCGTCTTCACGGTGATTCGTTTTTGAGGTAATAAATTGATTCAAAAAATAACCTTCAGACCCCATTACCTCAACGCCATCATATCCAGCTTTTTGAGCCAGAATAGCCGTTTTTATAAAATCTGATATTTGCTTTTCAATCCCTTCTTCAGTTAATGCTTCTGGCTCAAAAGGGTTTATCGGCGCTTTAATCGCAGATGGCGCAACCGATTTTGGGTTATATGCATAACGCCCTGTATGCAAAATCTGCATGCAGATTTTTCCACCTTCTTTGTGAACAGCATCCGTTATAGCGCGATGTTTTTCAGCATCTTGTTCGGATGTCATTGCCGCCGCACCAGCATAAACAGCACCTTCAGCATTAGGGGAAATACCGCCTGTCACAATGAGCGCGACACCACCTCGTGCTCGTTCAGCATAGAAAGCCGCCATACGCTCAATTCCACCTTTCATTTCCTCTAAGCCTAAATGCATAGACCCCATTAAAACTCTATTTTTTAACTTTGTGAAACCTAGGTCTAATGGCTCAAATAAGTGGGGATAGGTTGAATGACTCATAATGACAACTCTCTCTATTTATTATTTTTTTGATTTTGACACCGTCAAGATAGTTTTAAATTTTGACAGTGTCAAGATAAGAGGTTTTAATAAAAAGATGACAACATCAAAAAAACAATATCATCATGGCGACTTAACCAAGTCACTACTAGAAGCTGCAGCCTTGATTATCAAAGAGCAAGGCGTAGAAAGTCTTAGCATGCGTAAACTGGCCGACCTAGTTGGCGTTTCAAGAACAGCGCCTTATCATCATTTCAAAGATAAAAATACGCTACTTTGTGCCTTAGCCGAACAAGGTTTCTACGAGCAAGAGCAAATCCTAAGTAACCTAATGAAGCAAGAACACTCAGCAAGAGAACGCTTTACTAAGTACGTTTATCTCTATTTGGAATACGCTCAGCTACACAGTGAAACTTATGACTTGATGTATGGCAGAACAATCTGGAAAGCAGGCAAGCCAAATGAAGCGTTAAAATTAGCCTCTAAACGAACATTTAAAACATGGATTGAATGGGTAGAAGTGTTACAAGCCCAAAAAGTGCTAACCGACAGCAATACACCATTAAGGATTGGCCAAACAACATGGGCGAGCCTACATGGGCTCGCTAGGCTCTTTATAGACGGAATATATCTAGAGCAATCAGACTTATCCGATATGATAGAACAAATGGTAAAAAACTTATGTGTCGATGAATCAACCAGCGCCTAAGTTGGATCGCACATTAGATAATAATTGCTCCTTACGTAACCTCTTAATATCTTGATGACTCAAATACAGTAAAGGTAAAACCACAAAGAGCGAACCAATCAATAAACCAAGGTCTGGCTTATCACCAAAAGCGAACCATCCCATCAGAAAAGCAAAAATAAGGCCTGAATATTCCGCACTTGTCACTTTACTGGACGCCACATAGCGATACCCAATCAAACAAGACACACTGTATAAAATGGAACAGATAGACGCCAGAGCGGCGTAAATCAACAAGTCTAATTGCAGAGCCTCACCTTCCATAAAAGCCAATATTGCCGCTAATGGCAAAGCTGAAAATTGAGTAATGCACAAACCACAAAGCATATCCTGATTCTGTGGCAGCTTTTTAATTAACAAACTGTTCGCAGCCAACACAATCGCAAAAAGAATAGCGCTGACCATTCCCAAACTTATTTCAGTCGGCCTTAGAATAATTAAAATCCCAATAAAACCTAATAAAGCAGCACCAATCACTTCAAAAGTTAAGCGCTCTTTAAAGAAAATAGCGCCAAATAACATGATAAAAATCGGCGCAGTGTAAAAGACCGAATTGGCCGTTGCCAACGAAAGCTCAGACAAGGAGACAACAAGCAAGACAGCGGCTAAAACCCACATATTTCCACGTAAAAAATGCAGTCTCAACCCGACTAAAATAGGCGACTTAGGACGATATATCTGCCGAATAAATACGATTGGCAATAACATCAAAAACATAAAAACAGCGCGAAAAAAGGTAAATTGAAAGATAGCGACATCAGGCCCTGCTAACTTAATAAATACATCGCATAAAGTAGCAAAAAAGCTTCCCAAGATTAGAACAAAAATAGCGCTAGCAACGGTGCGTCCAGACATAACACCTCCCCCCTTAAATTGCATTAATCGCTGAATTTTAAAGGCTTATATTTATTAGATAAAATGATATATTTAGACTAAATATTAGTTATTTGGATAATAAAATATGCTACCACCCCTCAAATCACTTCCGGTATTTGAAGCCGTCGCTAGACTAAATAGCTTCTCATTGGCAGCCGCTGAGTTGAATGTTAGTCAGAGTGCAGTATCCCACCAGATAAGAATATTGGAGAATCACCTTGGAGAGACTCTTTTTAATCGCCAAGGTCGTAATTTAGAATTAACAACGGAAGGAAAGCGTTATCTCGATGTTATAAGTAACTCTCTTCTACAAATAGCTCAAGCTACGAATCAAATTAAAGGTGAACAAGAAACCCATATAAGATTGGCTGTGTATAGCTCGTTTGCTGTTTATTGGCTCATTCCACGATTACCCGAACTAAAACGCTTATACCCAAATTTAGAGTTGAGCATTGAAATGAGTCATGGCTCTCCTGACTTATCTGACCGCACAGCTGATCTTTTTATTACTACTGAAAAAGAAAAAAGAGGATTTTTCTTTGAATCACTTTATCAGGAAGAATTATTTCCTGTTTGCAGCCAACATTATCTTGAGGCAATTAAAAGCAGGTTAAACGTCACTTCAGATAAAGAACTCACTGATAAACTGAACGAAACACCTAGCCCTTTAGCTCAGTTTTCACTTATCACCTCCTATAGCATCTATGATCGCCATACAGAAGATTGGAAACGCTGGTTTTCAAACCTTAAACAGCCATTACCAAACACCATACAATTCCATCGATTTAGTCATCTAATGCTAGCCTATGAAGCTGCGAAGCACTCTCTTGGCATCGCACTTGTTAATGACTATATGATGAACGAAAAAAACGACGAACAAGCACTGGTTAAACTGCCTTGCAGTGGTTTCGAAACAGGTGATAATTTTTATTTAGCTTATAAAGAAAGTCGTAAGAATGAAGATATAATTCGATATTTAAGAAAATGGCTACTTGAGGAAGCTAAGACATTAGCCTAAGCCACAATATCTAAAGTCGAATAGAGAATCGAAAAAATAAAACTAAGAAATAACAAAATAGAGAAGGATTTTCTGCTGCATCCATGCAGCTCTGAATCATCATGAAAAGGAGACAGGGCCTCCACCTTGGAGGCTTGGGCATTCCATTGCCCCCTGTCTGTAAATAACACTACCAAACAGTGAATATATTATGCAAGAAATAAATACACTTTTTCTTGTAAATTAATTTTCTATTAAGGAAGCTACCTTAATACAGACTCTAAACATTTACACTAACGCATCTACAAGGCATGAAATAAGTGAGGCAATAGAGTGTCTTGGTGGTCGTTTACGCAGACGCGTTGAGGTACGAAACAGGCGCAAGTAAATGACCACTAAGACGCTCTTGTTTCTAATCTGATCTGTTCCTATCTCATTGTTTCTAAATCAGATCTTCCATTTCCTACAGACGAAAAAAAGCCCCGACAGCTTAGCTATCAGGGCTTTCTTAATTATAGACTTAACGACTTACTGCTCTCACATGCATATCTGCAATAAAAAACCCCACACAGCATTTGCTATGTAGGGCTCTTAGTATTATAAGCTTGACGACGACCTACTCTCACATGGGATCTCCCACACTACCATCGGCGATGGCGCTTTTCACTTCTGAGTTCGG
>NZ_JBLIXK010000020.1:0-1389 GCF_047525555.1 Marinomonas algae
GGAGTCGGTAGAAAGTTATAATAAGAGTCGGCCACATATGGCCTTAAAATACAAAACGCCCGATGAGGTTCATCGAGCGTTTTAGAACCTGAATAAGTGTCAACCTATATCAGGACTAGTCAGGCGGCTTTATTTTCATCTCGTTTGTGAAAGGCTGCTTATTTTTGGTGAGGTGGCTTTAGTATTTAACGAACAAGAGGTTTATTTGAGGTCGTTAGTTTGTTGATGAGGGTATTTAGATCAGAGAATAACCAACTTATCTGTTAGGCCTAACTTACATGATTTAATTTAAAAAAAAGTTATAAAAGTCTTCCCTTTTCAATTCGTTATAGTAATATACGCACCCGCTGACAGCGACATAGTTGTTGTTGGTTTCGGGGCGTAGCGCAGCCTGGTAGCGCACTAGCATGGGGTGCTAGTGGTCGCAGGTTCAAATCCTGCCGTCCCGACCAAGAAAATAGTTTAGCCGCTATAGCTCAGTTGGTAGAGCATCTGACTTGTAATCAGAGGGTCCCGAGTTCGACTCTTGGTGGCGGCACCATTACTTGGTCAAAGTTTCTTTTCTTTTAAAGATTAGAAATAAAAAAAGATTTTGCTTTTAATAAAGCCGCTATAGCTCAGTTGGTAGAGCATCTGACTTGTAATCAGAGGGTCCCGAGTTCGACTCTTGGTGGCGGCACCATCTTAAAGGTGGGTTGTAAAAGTGAACTGCGTTGTTAGATAGGCCGCTATAGCTCAGTTGGTAGAGCATCTGACTTGTAATCAGAGGGTCCCGAGTTCGACTCTTGGTGGCGGCACCACTTTTACTCTTAGAGTAATTGAAAATTTGATTTAGCGTTTAGCCGCTATAGCTCAGTTGGTAGAGCATCTGACTTGTAATCAGAGGGTCCCGAGTTCGACTCTTGGTGGCGGCACCATTAAAGGCTAAATGAGAATGGGTGTGTAGCTCAGTTGGGAGAGCGTCGCCCTTACAAGGCGAATGTCGGGAGTTCGAACCTCTCCACACCCACCACTTACTAAACAGTGGGCTTATTAAAAGATAAGTAAAAGATTTAGATTGTGTTGGAGTGGTAGTTCAGTTGGTTAGAATACCTGCCTGTCACGCAGGGGGTCGCGGGTTCGAGTCCCGTCCATTCCGCCATTACTTATTAAGCTGTAAGTGACTGGTAGTAAGAAAGCTTAAAGCGGGTGTGTAGCTCAGTTGGGAGAGCGTCGCCCTTACAAGGCGAATGTCGGGAGTTCGAACCTCTCCACACCCACCACTTACTAAACAGTGGACTTATTGAAAGATAAGTAAAAGATTTAGATTGTGTTGGAGTGGTAGTTCAGTTGGTTAGAATACCTGCCTGTCACGCAGGGGGTCGCGGGTTCGAGTCCCGTCCATTCCGC
>NZ_JBLIXK010000003.1:0-348249 GCF_047525555.1 Marinomonas algae
GGAGTCGGTAGAAAGTTATAATAAGAGTCGGCCACATATGGCCTTAAAATACAAAACGCCCGATGAGGTTCATCGAGCGTTTTAGAACCTGAATAAGTGTCAACCTATATCAGGACTAGTCACATGATTAATTATGAATAGCTTCTTTAGCTGTCACAGTGCCGCGTCCGTCTTGAAACTGAACAAAAGCATGTATCAATTGATGTGTTTGTGGCTGCTCGATCACTGGAGTCAGCGGAATAAGGGCGTTAGCGATTTTGCCAAAAGTTTTTAGGTCGACACCAAAGCGCTCTTTTAATGGAGTGTCGTAATCTTCCCCGCTATCGATCAGGGTGTCTGCTTGGTCTGGAGTGAGTCCGAGGGCTTGTTCTGCGAGTAGTTGTATTTCTACAGTATTCATAAGTGCATCCTTTCGTTATTTCTAGTTGTAGCAATCCTTGTTAATTAATAAATTAGCAACCTTCTTTTAGAAATTCAATGAATCTAACAATTCGCTATAAAACGACTAGGCACAATTTATCTAACGTATTGATTTAACAATAGAATTTTCTATATTTCTAGGCACATAAAATAAAGCTAAATAATTGATTTATATAGATTAAATACAGAATTGAAAATCCTCGTGTCGGCGGTTCGATTCCGTCTCTGGGCACCATATTAAAGAAACCTGCTTTTATAGCAGGTTTTTTTTCGCCTGAAATTTGTCTAAATAAGCACAAACTCTATCTACACCCCTCGTCCTTTTCTTCTGAATGCCCTATTTGAGTATTGGTTATTTAAACGACTCTTAACACAATGAAGATTAAATAGTTTCTCTCTCTAGTGGGTAATCTTTCACAAGTGCGTCTAAAGGAATGTTCAGTCCTTGATGAAGGCTACGAATCATTTTTAGGCTGAGCGCTCTTTTTCTATTTAGGATTTCACTGACGCGGCTACGTTGATCTACAAACTGTGTTAAGTCTGCATCTTTAAGCCCCATTTGATCCATGCGGAATTTAATCGCTTCAATAGGATCTGGAGCTTCGATATCGTGATGTTTTTCTTCATAAGCTTCCACCAATGCCGCGAGTATCTCTATCTCGTCACCTTCAGGTGTATGGTTGAGCACCACGAAGGCTACGCATACGAAGTACAGCAGAAGCTAGGTCATTGTCATTTTTAATCGGCTTAATGTTCATTTATATCTCCTTAAAGTGAATCCATATCCACTTTGTCATATTGCTCATGAGTGCCTATAAAAAGGACAAAACAGAGCGAATACATGTAATCAATCTCTACCGCTAGGCGGTATTTATTCCCATGGATGTTAAAAACAACTTTGCCATTTTTCAGAATACTGGCATTTTGATACTGTGATTTGACATCGTGAGGGGTTCTCCAGTCAGCGTGCTTGGCTTCGTCATGCCATGCTTTTAAGGGCTGTTCAGAATCTTGGTACTCTTTCTGCTCTTCCCTTTATGGGAAATGATGGTTTGGATGAAAGATACTATCGATTTTTCACTGTTACCCTATTGTACTTTTATGTTGTTTTATTGTGTTTATATGAAAACTCATACTATGGCTCTTTTGTTTTCATATAATATTAATCGATACGCCTATACTAAGCCGTTACCTACCATTGTTTTGATGTGCCATATTCAAATCAAGTATCTGATTACATAAGGAATGAATCTGCATGATAAAAGCTTTTGTCATTATTGGAGTAACAGCGCTTGGTTATTTTCTTTTAGGTGTTGCAGGGCTTGCTGTTGCGACGTCACCGGGTTACTCAACCATTATTTGGCCGGCGTCTGGTTTGGCGGTGGCAGCCGTTATATTCTTTCCGAAATTCGCTCCATACGGTGTTTTTCTAGGCTCTTTTCTCGTTAATATGGGAGCAACTTGGGTTAATCACGCCAGTTTTGCGGTGCTTCTTCCTTCTCTTATTGCTATAGGTTCCACTTTACAATCTTGTATTGGCGCGTATTTAGTTCATCGTTTTATTGGTACTTCTTTCCGTTTTCATAATATACGTTTGGTGTCTCGATTTGTGCTTCTGGTCGCTGTCCTATCGACTACAATTGGCGCCACGGTTGGTTCTGTTTCTTTGCTTTATGTCGGCTTGCTTGATCAATCTGGTTTCTTAGCTAACTGGTTGATTTGGTGGGGCGGCGACATGATTGGCGTTTTAGTCATGGTTCCCCTTTTAGCTATTTGTTTTCCTCGTCATTTTGGCAATCATTTCGAGCATCCTTTCCGATTATTGGGAGGCTTTCTATTTGTATTGGTACTGACTTTGGTTTTGTCTCTTGGAGCAAGTTATTCTGAGTGGAATAAACAGTCTAAAGAGTTTCGATCTAATGCAGAGTTGTTGGGTGTCTTGCTCAATAATCGTATAAAGAGCACGGTAGATATTTTGTATAGCTTTGTTGGCCTGTTGAGAGGTAGCGAGCGCTTGGAAGCTCAGGAGTTCGATCTGTTTGCGAGCAGTGTTGCTCAGCGAGATCTCTCTATTCTTGGGGTTTCATTAAACTTCAAAGTTCTAGGCAGTGATATTGCTGAGTTTGAGGATAGGATTCAAAGCAACTATCCAGATTTTGATTTTATGGTGAAAGAGAAAAGCGAAGATGGCAGTTTTATTCCAGTAAAACCAAGAGATAAGCATATTGTTGTGACTTTTGTTTCCCCTGTAGAAGTGAACAAAGCCGCAATTGGCTACGATATCTATACCCAAGTAGATAGACAGTTTGCCCTAGATCAAGCGGTTCTATTGAAGGAAGTGTACCCAACTACCCCCATCAAGCTTATTCAGAAAAAAGACGGTATTTTGCTCTTTTTGCCTTTCTTTGACCAAGAGACCAATGAGTTCTTAGGGGTTGCAACGGCGGTAATCGAATTGGCTGGGCTGACCGATTTAATTGTTCAGCAAGGGCTTCTTCCAAATACCGAGCTGTATTTGGTGGATATGAATGAAGCAGGTAAACAGCCAGTTATGGTGACCAAAAGTGATTCAGCGGATTTGTCTGTGGATGAGTTACTAAGCCACTATCAACACGGTGATTTTAGTCATGCAGTGAGCTTCGATATTGATGTTGGTGCTAAGTCTTGGAAGCTGTTTCAAACCAGTGATAGTTATTTCTTTAAGCAACCTTGGATACTGCATTTTATCTTGGCTTGTGGCTTCTTAATTTCAGGTCTGTTTGGTTGGTTCCTATTGATAGTAAGTGGGCATGCGGCTGAAGTAGAAAACAAAGTTCGTGTGAGAACAAAAGACTTACGATTAGCAAATGAGTATTTAAAAGAATCCGAGCTTGAGCAGAGTAAAGCTAAGGAAGAAGCCGAAGAGGCAAATAGAGCAAAAAGTGAGTTTTTGGCGAACATGAGCCATGAGATTCGAACGCCGCTTAATGGGGTAATCGGGTGTCTTTCTTTATTAATGAACACAAAGTTAGAAGCGGATCAGGCTCACTTGGCAAAATTGTCCCAGCAAAGCGCCGAGTCTTTATTGGATATTATTAATGACATTTTGGACTTGTCTAAAATCGAAATGGGGAATCTCATATTAGAGAAAGAACCTTTTGAATTACGAGAATTAATAGAAGAAACAGCGAATATTTTTATTCTTAAAGCGGAAGAAAAAGGCATTGTTTTAAATGTTCCTGCCGTACCTATTCAACATCTTGGTTTGCAAGGTGATCGCCTGCGTTTGAAACAAATTTTGGTGAATCTATTAGGTAATGCAATCAAATTCACGCAAGAAGGTGGTGTGGCTCTGTATCTTGATATAGAAGACCTTGGAAATAATAAAGTGGCATTGAAATTCTCCATTGTTGATACAGGAGTGGGCATTTCAGAGACAAACCAAAAACACCTTTTCCGCCGTTTCAAACAAGCTGACGGTTCGACGACAAGAAAATATGGTGGTACTGGCTTAGGTTTGGCGATCAGTAAAGAAATAGCTGGCGCCATGGGCGGCAAGATTGGCCTCATTTCTGAAGAAGGAAAAGGCTCGACATTCTGGGTTAGCGTACCACTCGATTTAGATACAACAGAAGTTTTGGAAAAGCCGGCTAATTATGACTCAGATGTGACTTTAATTTATGAAAATCAGGTTGGCCGAGAATACGTTGAAAAGCTGTTGGACACTCTAGGTGTCGGTTATCGTGCTTACGATAGTCTTGCTCAAGCACTTGCTAGTAATGAGTGGGTTGGTCATATTTTATTGGATAGTGATGCGCTCAATCATGCCTCTTCCTCCGACGTAGAAGCATTGAAAGCTGCTGCTCATGAAAACTCATTACAACAAGTGCTGTTACATGGACGCTCAGAGACACACTTTGACTCGAATGACTACGATGGTTCGATTATTAAACCTGTCTTTGATAAGCCGTTACGAAATGCATTAGAGAGCTTAAATGCATTCTCTGTCGATGCGGAAAGCAAAGCACAGGAAACGGAAGAAAAAGCAGATGCTAATCCTGTATTTAGCGCGACGGTTTTGCTTGCGGAAGATAATTTAACCAACCAAATAGTCGCGCGCGGTTTATTAAAACTATACGGAGTGGAAGTTGTTATTGCTGAAAATGGTCAGAAAGCGGTTGAGCTTGCCCAGTCTACGTCTTTCGATATGATCTTTATGGATTGCCAAATGCCTGTTATGGACGGCTATGAAGCGACGAGGCAAATTCGTCAGCTGACGGGCAGTAAAACGCCTGCGGACGTTGCGATTGTTGCGCTTAGTGCCAATGCAATGAAAGAAGATGAAAGTGATTGTTTTGCTGCTGGTATGAATGATCATGTGGCCAAGCCAGTTTCTCAGGATAAGCTGCTCGCCATTTTAAATAAGTGGTTGCCTTAATATGCTTGAAACTAAAGTGTTCGATTATGAAGACTACAAAAACAGGCTAGCCTCCAATCGTGAGCTGATGGCGCTGGTTGCCAATGAATTTATTTTGGAAGCAACGTCATTATTTGAACGCTTTCAAGAAGCGTTTGTGTCTCAAGATTGGAAAAGCCTTGATGATTTGGCGCATAGGTTAAGAGGTGCAGGTTTAGAAGTCTCTGGCCACAGGTTTTGCCTACTTATTAGAGAGATTGAGATCTCGTTCGAAGAAGGGCGTAGTATTTCTTCAGAAGTGAACGATGACTTGAAGAACGAGTTTGATAATCTGATATCGGCTTTGCAACAAGAGTTTTCACTTTCCTCGTAAGCTATAGAGCTTTTTTTCCTTTCAGTATTTTTCATTTTTTGGTTTCATTTAGCTTGTTTGTGTATTTCAAATGAAACCAATTTATCATTAAAGTGAAATATATCCTCGATATAGTGTGTTTTTTTCTAATAAACACTCATTGCGAGGAACACAGAAATGCATAATTTGAAATTAGCGTCAGCTGTTATAGGTATGTCAATTGCGGGTTCAGGGTTTGCTGCGACAGAAGTCGAGTGGTGGCATGCAATGGGTGGCGCAAATGGTGAAAAAGTAAATGAAATTGCTCAAGGTTTTAACGATTCCCAAGACGCTTATGTCGTAAAGCCTGTTTATAAAGGCAGCTACACTGAAACAATGACATCGGCAATTGCGGCATTTCGAGCTAAACAACAACCTGCAATCGTACAAGTATTCGAAGTTGGTACAGCAAGTATGATGGCGGCGAAAGGCGCGATTTACCCAGTAAATGAATTAATGCGTGAAGCAGGTCAGTCTTTCGATGAAAGCGCTTATTTGAGCGCTGTTACTGGTTATTACACAAGCAGTGAAGGCAAAATGCTTTCTATGCCATTCAACAGTTCAACACCTGTTCTCTACTACAACAAAGATCTATTCAAAAAGGCCGGTATTACTCAAGCGCCTAAAACTTGGCAAGAAGTTGAGACGACAGCGAAAAAATTACAGCAGTCTGGCGTATCTTGTGGCTTCACAACAGCTTGGCAGTCTTGGGTTCATTTAGAGAACTTGAGTGCTCGTCACAATGTACCATTTGCTTCTTTAGATAATGGTTTTGGCGGTTTAAAAACAGAGTTAACGTTCAACGATCCTTTGCAAGTTGCTCATGTTGAGAAAATGGGTGAATGGCAGAAAAATGGCATATTCAGCTACTCTGGTCGTACAAACGACGGCGCAGCGAAATTCTATAGTGAAGAGTGCGCAATGTTCACTGAATCTTCAGCTGGTTATGCGGGTATTAAACGTAACGCTAAATTTGATTTTGGTGTGACTGAGCTTCCTTATTGGGAAGGTAAAGTTAAGCAGCCTTCTAACACAATTATCGGCGGCGCGTCTTTGTGGGTTCTGCAAGGTCACTCAAAAGAAGAGTACAAAGGTGTGGCTTCTTTCCTAAGCTACTTATCTCGTGCTTCTGTTCAAGCGGATTGGCACCAATTCTCAGGTTACTTACCAATAACCAAAGCGGCGTACAGCTTGACCAAAGGTCAGGGCTTCTATGATGCGAACCTTGGTACAGAAACTGCCGTTACTCAAATGACAACAGGCACACCGACGGCGAATACAAAAGGGTTACGTTTAGGTAATTTTGTTCAGATTCGCGGTGTG
The DNA here is from genome assembly GCF_047525555.1 of Marinomonas algae. Lineage (NCBI taxonomy): Bacteria > Pseudomonadati > Pseudomonadota > Gammaproteobacteria > Oceanospirillales > Oceanospirillaceae > Marinomonas > Marinomonas algae. Next base: position 6,531 of record NZ_JBLIXK010000003.1, read on the forward strand.
ATTGATGAAGCGCTTGAGTCTGTATGGAGTGGTGATGTTGACGCTCAAACAGCTCTAAACACTGCGGTTAAACGTGGTAATGCACTTCTTCGTAAGTTTGAAAACGCAAATGACTAAATAAAATGATCGCCCTTATGTTGTGACATAAGGGCGATTTTTTTAAGTGTTTTTGTTTTCTTTATTTGGATACTTCTATGACGGTTACCTTCCCTCAAAAAGGCCTGCCTTGGTTGTTGCTCTTGCCACAATTATTGATCACGGCAATCTTTTTTCTTTGGCCTGCGGAGCAAGCATTAGAGCAAGCTTTTTACCAAGAAGATGCTTTTGGCTTGAGCCGAGAGTTTGTAGGTTTAGACAATTTTCTGGATTTGTTTACAGACCCTCTTTATTACCAATCCATGCTAACGACCTTGGTGTTTAGCTTCTCTGTTGCCATTTTTGGTATGTCTGTGGCGTTATTTTTAGCTGTGATGGCGGATCGTGTTATTCGCGGTAAATTGGCTTATCAAACTTTATTGATCTGGCCTTATGCGGTTGCGCCAGCCTTGGCGGGCGTGCTTTGGTGGATTTTATTTGACCCTAGCATGGGGCCGATTGCCCTTTGGCTGAAATCGGCAGGGGTAGATTGGAACCATTACTTAAATGGCAATCAAGCTATGGTGCTGGTGGTGATCGCTTCTACTTGGAAGCAAATAAGCTATAACTTCTTATTCTTCTTGGCTGGCTTACAAGCTGTGCCTCGCTCCTTAATTGAAGCCGCGTCAATTGATGGTGCCAGTCCATTCAAACGTTTCTGGACGATTGTTTTTCCTCTTTTATCACCGACGACTTTCTTTTTACTCGTGGTGAATCTGGTTTATGCCTTTTTTGAAACCTTTGGTGTTATTGATGCAACGACAAAAGGTGGTCCGGGGCAAAGCACGAACACTTTGGTTTATAAGGTATTTGAAGACGGTTTTGTCGGTCTCGATCTAGGTGGATCCGCGGCTCAATCTGTCGTTTTGATGGGCATTGTTGGTCTTATGACGGTTATTCAGTTTCGTTTTATTGAACGCAAGGTGCAGTACTCATGATAGAAAATCGCCCTTGGTTAACTTTTATTAGTCACGCTACTTTATTGGCTGGCATTGCTTTGGTGGCTTTGCCTGTTTGGGTGGCGTTAGTGGCGTCAACGCACCCTGCGTCCGCTTTTGGTGTCGGACATATTCCTTTGTGGTTTGGTGATGCTGGCGTTGATACTTGGAAAACTGTCTTGCTTGAGAAAGCCGGAAACGGCATTGATACGCCAGTGTTTTTCATGATGTTGAATTCTTTGATTATGGCGTTGGGTATTACGTTCGGAAAAATCGCTATTTCTTTAATTTCTGCCTATGCCATTGTTTTCTTTCGCTTTCCTTTTCGTAACTTTTGTTTCTGGATCATCTTTATGACTCTGATGTTACCAGTTGAAGTGCGCATCGTGCCGACTTATGAAGTGGTGGCGAATCTTGGATTATTGAACAGTTACACAGGTTTAACGCTGCCTTTGATTGCCAGCGCGACGGCGACCTTTTTGTTTCGTCAGTGTTTCTTAAGTATTCCTGGTGAATTGGTGGAAGCCGCGCGTATTGATGGCGCAGGACCGTTTCGTTTTTTCTTTGATATTTTGTTGCCGTTATCGCGCACGAATATCGCGGCCTTGTTTGTGATCTTGTTTATCTATGGTTGGAATCAATATTTGTGGCCTTTGTTGATCACCACAGATGACGCTTATTACACCCTAGTGATGAGTATTAAACGCATGTTGTCTGTTACGGATGGCGATATTGCGTGGAACCAAATTATGGCAACAACGTTACTTGCCATGTTGCCGCCTGTGGCCGTTGTTATAGGTATGCAGAAGTTATTTGTTAAAGGTTTAGTGGATTCGGAGAAGTAGTGATGACGGATGTTATTTTAGAAAAAATAGGCAAAACATACCCCAATGGTTATCACGCAATCCCAAGTGTGGATCTCTCTATTGAAGAAGGTGAGTTTATTGTTCTGGTTGGCCCATCAGGCTGCGGCAAATCAACCTTGTTGCGTATGGTGGCAGGATTAGAAAGTATTTCTGATGGTGAGTTGCGCATTCGTGGCGAACGCATGAATGAAAAAGAGCCAGCAGAGCGAGACATTGCTATGGTGTTTCAGAATTACGCCTTGTATCCGCACATGACGGTTTACAACAACATGGCGTACGGCTTAAAGAACCGTAAAGTGGCGAAAGAGCTTATTGAGCAGAAAGTCACAGACGTGGCAGAAATGTTGGGTCTAACGGATTTGCTACAGCGTAAACCTGGCCAATTATCTGGTGGTCAGCGACAGCGTGTGGCGATGGGCCGTGCCATGGTGCGAGATCCAAAGGTCTTCTTATTTGATGAGCCTTTATCAAACCTTGATGCCAAGTTACGAGTGCAAATGCGCGTGGAAATACGCCAGTTACAGCGAAAACTAGGCACGACGACCTTGTATGTGACTCACGATCAAGTTGAAGCCATGACCTTGGCAGATCGCTTAGTTGTCTTGAACAAAGGCAAAGCAGAGCAAATTGGTACGCCAATGGATTTGTATAACAAGCCTGCTACACCTTTTGTTGCGTCTTTTATTGGTTCGCCTTCGATGAACCTTATTCCTGCTAATTTGGTTGAGCAAGGAGTGAAGCTGTCCGAGTCTCTTATCTTGACACTTTCTCATGATTATCGCGGTAGTGTGATATGGGGAATTCGTCCTGAGCATTTGGAAATGACAGATGAGCAAAATGCTGATTTCGCTTTGCGTGTTCAAGCGGTAGAATCCCTTGGTGCGGAGACGTTAATTCATGGCATATTGGATGACGACTCAGAAAAGGGAGAAGCTTTTGTCGTTCGGTTATCTGGGCCTCATTTGCCTGAGATAAATAGCCTTATGTGGTTAAAAGCTCCCGTTAAACATTGGCACTTATTTGATGCAGTAAACCAACAGAGGCTGTGAAATTTAGATGCAAAAAGACAAACGCTCAAATACTGACATATTGAACACAAAAGTCATGGGACATCGAGGTGCGGCATTACTTGCGCCTGAAAACACCTTGTCTTCGATTCGCGCGGCCGCCGCTGCAGGCGCTACTTGGGTTGAGATTGATGTGTATTTGATTGCCGAAGGCAGCCTTGTTATTTTCCATGACGACACGCTTGAGCGTTGTACCAATGGTGAGGGCCTCACCCGTGACGCACAGCTGAATTATGTGATTGGCTTAGATGCCGGTACGAAATTCTCAGCCGATTTTGCGGGTGAAAAAGTCCCCACACTGTTGGAAGCATTGGAGTGCATTCAGTCTTTAGGATTGGGCTTAAACCTTGAAATCAAACACGATGGTGCAGATGTCGAGACTATCGTTCCTGCGGTGATGGAAATCTTGAAAACGCATTGGGTCGACAATAATAAGTTGATGATTTCTAGCTTTAACCATGCGGCTTTGCAGATGAGTTATGGCATTAATAGTGACCGACATTTAGCCCAGTTGTATGAGGATATTCCAGATAATTGGCAGGAAGAGTTGGAGAGTATTCAAGCCTACAGTTTGAATTGTGATTACTCCAGATTAACTGAAACGCAAGCCAAAGCAGTAAAAGCGGCAGGCTACAAGTTACTTTGTTATACAGCGAATGACCCTCAAGCTGTAGAGTCCCATTGGGCGTGGGGAATGGATGCGGTTATTACAGATGACCCAAGTAAGTTTGCATTTTTATCTGAATAAATAAGGTCTTTGTGTGAGCTTAAACGAGCGACAGAACCAGATACTCAACTGGGTACAACAAGAAGATGCTCTGTTAGTGGAAGAAATGGTGGCGCGTTTTAATGTGTCCTCCCAAACTATCCGTAAGGACATTAATCAGTTAGCAGAGCGTCATTTAGTGCGTCGAACACATGGTGGTATTGCGCCTGTATCGAGTACAGAAAACCTTCCTTTTGATCACCGACAGTTCTTGAACAGTGACGCCAAGTCTTTGATCGCCAGTCAGGTTGCAGAGATGATTCCTGATGGCGCGTCTGTATTTTTAGGTATAGGCACCACGGTTGAATACGTGGCCAAAGCATTGGTGTCTCATAAAAACTTGCAAGTATTCACCAATAACCTCACAGTCGCAGGAATTTTTGGACATTATCCAGAAATACGCGTGCGTGTTTTAGCCGGTAAATTGCGCCATCGTCATCATGACTTAGTTGGTGAAGAGACTTTGTTTGGTTTAAAACAATATTATTTTGATTACGGCGTATTGGGTTGTGGCGGAATGGATGAAGAGCAGGGAATATTGGATTTTGATCCCGAAGAAGCGGCGGTTAGCCGTGTTTTAGTTGAGCAAAGCCGCCATAGTTTATTGGTGGCAGATCAGCATAAATGGGGGCGAAAAGCGATGGCAAGAGTGCACACATTCTCCAAAATTGATTACCTCTTTACGGATTTGCTTACAGAAGCTCAAATCCATTTACTCACCACACAAGGTGTTAACATTCAACTTTGCTCATAAGGTGGTTAATGCCTATTTCAGCTTTGTCAGATCTTACAGCGAACGATTGTCACGGACTGCGTTTTATTCTCACAGACTTTGATGACACGCTTACATGGGAAGGAATGCTACCCGTTGAAACACTACAGGCTTTGACAGCATTAGAAGCAAATGGCATTAAGGTTATTCCTGTTACAGGTGGCTGCGCAGGTTGGTCGGACATGATAGCTCGCGCATTGCCGGTTGAGGGGGTAATCACGGAAGGTGGAGCCTGCTTTATCGGCAAAACGGAACAGAAGCACCTTTCTTATGCGTTCTGGCGTGAAGAGGCTATTATGCGCGACGAACAAGCTCGCTTGCTTGAACAAGTAAATTTGCTACTGGTTAAGTATCCGAGATTGCGTTTGGCAAGAGATCAGTCCTATCGATTAACGGATGTGGCCATTGATTACGCCCAAGATGTGACTCCGCCAGCAGTGACAGAAAAAGACGCTTTCCTCGCAGAATTGATTGCCCTTGGTTTGAATGCAAAAGCCAGTTCCATTCACATTAACGTGTGCTCTGAAGGTTATGACAAGTTTTCGATGGCAGAACGTGTGTTAACGAAAGTATATGGGTTAACACCTGAAGAGCAGCAAGAGCAGGTGTTGTATGTTGGAGACGCGCCAAATGATGAAAGCATGTTTGCACGGTTTCCGCTCAGTGTTGGTGTGGCGAATATCGCGCAGCACCTCTCATCAATGAAATATATTCCACGCTATAAAACGACTCAACCTGGTGGGTTGGGCTTTGCAGAACTCGCGAAGATAGTATTGTCGAGCCGTGGCGGTTTTTAAAGACATAATAGGTTTATAATGTTTGTCGGGTTCTGAAAGAACGTTTTGCTCCAATTTTGATTTTTTTAATGAGGCTTTTCTATGGTGGACTCTTTGCGCATTTTTCGTCGAATGACAATGCCTGATCTTATTCGTGTCCATCGTTATCAAACCTTGCCAGAGCAAGGGCCGAAAGTGCTTTTCTTCAGTGGCGGCTCGGCGTTGAATAAAATCAGCCGAGTGTTTAAAGAGTACACACATCATTCTATTCATCTTGTTACACCGTTTGATTCTGGTGGCAGCTCTGCGCGTTTGCGAGCTGAGTTTGATATTCCTGCGGTAGGTGACTTACGCAGTCGATTAATGGCGTTGGCTGATGAAACTGTCATGGGGCAGCCAGAAGTGTATGCTTTGTTTACACACAGATTAAGTCAAAATGACTCTCCTGAAGCGCTCAAAATACAATTGCAGCAACTTGTTTCTGGGCAGCATCCTTTAATTGAGAGTATTCCTAATCCCATGAAAGCGCTTATTCAGGCGCAGTTGGCGGTGACTCAGGCTCGAATTAATGAAAGTTTCGATTTGAGAGGCGCAAGCATTGGTAATCTGATTATTGCTGGTGGCTACTTAAATAACTTTCAGCAACTTGATCCTATCGTGTTCCTGTTTTCTCGTTTGGTGAAAACATTGGGCGATGTAAAAACCACTGTGGATGCCAGTTTCCATCTGGGTGTAGAGTTGGAAAATGGGCAAGTTGTTTTAGGTCAGCACAATATTACAGGGAAAGAAACAGAAGCATTATCCAGCCCAATCAAAAAAATGTGGCTAAATCGCGGTTTACGAGCGGTTTCTCCCATTAATCAACTCATAGCAGACGACCGTAAAGACGCCATAGAAAGCGCGGATTTGATTTGTTATCCCCCTGGTAGTTATTACAGTAGCCTTTTGGCGAACTTGTTATCGGAAGGTGTTGGTCGTGCTATCTGCCAGAACCCGAATCCTAAAGTATATTTGCCTAATTTAGGTGTCGATCCAGAACAGCAAGGCTTGTCATTAATGGAAAGGGTAAAGCGTCTGGTCGGCACTGTATTAGCGGATTTAGGTGAAGAAAAACCAAGTTTTTCGGCATTGGATTATCTTCTTTTAGATGATGCTTATGATTACGGTTTTGTCGATATTGAGGGGTTGGATCGACTTGGTATTAGTGTCATAAAAACCTCTCTTATTAGTACGAAACCCAATAAATACGATGAAAGGCTTGTGTCTGTCGCGTTACTGTCTTGCGTTTGACTCTGTGGTGTGAGGTAAAAATAGAAGTCTATACTATGCTAAAGTAATGAAACTTTACGCTAAGTAACACTTTTGTCATTTTAGTGAAGCCATGTAGGATGTCATAGTACACGTTAGAAACACTCTAATATTAAGAGGCAGTAATGAGTACACGAGTGCTGATATGCGATGACTCAAAAATCGCGAGAAAACAGCTAACTAGAATTTTACCAACGGATTGGGATGTCGAAGTTGAGTATGCAGAACATGGCCAAGAAGCCTTAGACATTTTATCGTCTTCTGTATTTGATATTTTATTTTTAGATTTGAATATGCCAGTAAAAGACGGCTACGAAACGCTCGAAGCGCTTCAGTCTTTTGCTCAATCTCCTGCCGTTATTGTGGTCTCTGGTGATGTTCAGCCAAAAGCGATCGAGCGGGTGAAAAACATGGGTGCGGTGGCATTCCATAAAAAACCTGCCGAGGCGGATGAACTTCGCGCCTTACTTATTTCTTTAGGGCTCTTTTCCTCAAGTCAAAACGAAAATTACACGAATACTCATGTCGTTACGGCGGCAGAGCAGTTTTCTCTTAATGAGTGTCTGCAAGAAATCTCGAACATCGCCATGGGGCGTGCGGCCAGTGTTCTGGCGAATATGCTGAATGTTTTTATCAAATTACCTGTTCCTAAAGTAAATATCCTTGAAGTGGGTGAGCTTCAAATGGCGCTGGATTACAGTGTTAAAGAGGACAGTTGCTCTGCGGTATCTCAAGGTTTTGTTGGTTCTGGTATTGCGTTTGAAGCATTGCTTATTTTTAGTGATTCGAGCTTTCCCGACATGGCGGAGTTGCTGGGCGTAACAGAGGAAATTACAAGAGAGTTAGAAACCGAGCTTTTGATGGATGTCTCTTCCGTTCTTGTTGGTCCTTTTATGCAAGCCATTGGCAAGCAGTTGAACATTGATTTCAGCCACAGTCACCCAGTTCTACTGGGGCAGCACGTTAAAATCAAAGACATTATTAATGCTAAGAGAACGACTTGGAAGCGTACTTTGGCCGTTGAGATCGTCTATGAAGTAGAAAATTATCAAATAAATTGCGACTTAATGTTGTTGTTCACCGAAGATTCAGTAGCAACGCTTGAGAACCTGTTATCGTTTTTGGCTGAGGATGAATAATGAAAGAGTCAGAAGGGTTAGCTGATTTTCATTGGATGTTTGATATGCTCCATCATATTGATGTTGGGCTTGTCGTATTGAATACAAAGTATGAGATACAGCTTTGGAATAGCTTTATGGAAAACCACAGTGGTGTGAGCTCTTCTATTGCGAAGCAACAGTCACTATTAACGCTTTTTCCAGATTTAGATGCGAGTTGGTTACGCCAGAAGCTTGATAATGTATTTGGGTTGAAAACGCCTATATTTATCTCTTGGGAGCAAAGGCCGAATTTATTCCCTTTTAAAAGCTACCGACCCATCACAGGTGTTTCGGACAAGATGTACCAGAATGTAGCAATTAGGCCGATCTCTGAGCCAGATGGCTCGATCAAGCATCTTTGTTTGGTGGTTTATGATGTCACGGATATTGCGGTCAATAAAACAGCTTTATCGACTGCGAATGCAAGGTTGCAGAGGTTGACTAAGGCCTTATCGAAATAAGATAAGGCCAGTTCATGAATTAGGCTTTATGAGCTTTATAAAGGTCGGCTAGCTCGTTAGAAAGGTGATTGCCAAGCAGGCATTCACCCTGAGGGTCGATGAGTACGTGCCCATTCATTGCTTCTCGGCCGAGAAGCATTCTGTATCCCATGCTGTCTCGGTTTGTTAGTGTTACTTCGACGTTCCATGTTTTTTCGCCAAGAGACAGAGACGTGCTAATAACAGGGCGTTTTTCTTTGTCGCCGCTGGAGCTTTTAATCACTCTTTGGTCGATTAATGGCGCTTCACAATGAACGGTTGTTTTTCGATTGCCCTTTAATGGATGAACGTCAAATCGAACCCAATGCTCTTCATCTTTCATAAAGCGCTGAATATTGATGGCGTGCAATGAGGATGTTTTTGCGCCAGAATCTACTCTAGCTTTGATGGCTGGTATGTTAAGAGAGGGGAATGCACACCACTCGTCGCTACCAATGATCATTTTGGATTCGCTTAACTGATCCATAGATTTGAAGACACCTTTGAAAATATTAGCAATAGTAAGTTCATCTGTTGATAGCCATGTTTTATAGCGTAAAAGCAGTATGAGGTTAAGTTTTATTTAACGAAAAATAGGCTTATCTGCTTTGTTGAATTGTCAGTATCACTACAAACTATTGTAATCGTATCATCTGAAGTTAATATGTGTTCACAATAAACATTTAACGGAGTTGTTAATGAATGGCCGACTGATAAAAGAGTTGGAAGAGCTAGGTGGTGAGATCCGCCCAGCGAGCTTGAAGAAGTGCGATGAGATCATTATTGATCAACCCGGCTTTAGCGCAGCGATTGCGTTATGGGGAGGGCATTTAGAGAGCTTTATTCCTACTGGTCAAGAGGACCTTTTATTTCAATCTGAGAACCTAGGTGGAAAAGGGCGTTTTGAACGTCGTCATTTTGGTGTTCCAGTATGTTGGCCTTGGTTTGGGGCGAATGAAGAGCATGATGACTACCCAGCTCATGGTTTGGCTCGATATTTCCGTTGGGAGCTCATTGAAGCGGGTCATTTCAAAAATGGCGATGTGAAAATCGTGATTCGTCTTGCTTCCGAAGACCATCCTTTAATCGAAGAAATGTGGCCACATGCCTTTGAATTAAGACAAGTATTTCGATTCTCCAATAAAGGCTTCAGAATCAATTTTTCTGCAGCTAACTTATCTGATAAACCTATGCCAATCAGCGAAGCCTTACATACGTATTTCAATGTGGCTGATAACAAAGCAGCAGAAGTGCATGGTTTAGATCAAATCTCTTATGTTGATAAGTTCGACAATAGCGAGAAGAAACTGCAAGAAGGCATAGTGACACCATGTGATTGCATGGATCGAGTCTATTTATCCGCGCCAGATGAATGTGAGATCCAAGATCCTGTTTTCAATCGTAAGATTGTTATTCAGACGGAAGGAAGTCAAAGCACGGTTTTATGGAACCCTGGTGCTGAGCTTGCTAAAAAACGAACAGATATGGAAGACGAAGAGTATCGTCGTTTTGTCTGTGTCGAAGCTGCGAATGTTCTGACAGACGGCTATGAAATTGCGCCGGGTAGCATACATCAGCTTAAGTTAAAGGTGAAACTCAAACCTTTGGCCGATGAAGAGTAAAAACATCGTATAAACAAGAAACCCCACTGGGCATATGCCGAGTGGGGTTTCTTTTTGTCTCACTTCACAGGTTCAGATAAAGCTGAACCTGTAAGCGACTAGTCGATATTGTATTCCATGATCAATGGAGCATGATCAGAGAAGCGTTGACCTTTGTAAATACTACCGCCTTGAATCAAATTTTTGATACCAGGAGTGGTGATTTGATAATCTAAACGACCACCTTCATCTAATTTCCAAGCGCGTTCGTAATCCGGCCACCAAGTGTACTGTTTGTCTTGTTTGTTCACTTGGCGAAACGCATCAATGTATTCCATTTCATTGAAGATCTCGTTTATCCATTTACGCTCTTCTGGCAAGAAACCAGAGTTGCGTTGATTAACGAACCAGCTGCTTACATCAATCGGTGAGCGCGCCACATTGGCTGTACCACAGAAAATAAATTCACGACGCTTACGGCGAGTTTTTATTAAATGGTTTTTGAAGCCTTCCATAAAGCGGTATTTGTGCTCTTGTAACGCTTCTTCATGATTCGAGCCATGAGGCGTTAAAAAAGTACCGATACTTACTTTATCGAAATCCGCTTGAATAAAACGACCTTCGAAATCACATTCGGTAAAACCCATGCCGGTCATAATGGCTTTAGGCATGGTTTTACAATAAATCGCAACACCTGCCTGATCTGGGTTTTCCATTGAGTCAAAAAAGTAAGTATTGAACTCTGGTGGAAAGAAAACACTGTCATTTAAACTGCGTTCATCTGTCTGTATGTCTTGTAGACATACAACATCTGGGTTCTGACGAACCATCCATTCAAAAAAGCCGCGATCGGCTGCTTGTCTTATACCGTTTACATTAAGGCTGATGACCTTCATTTCTGGTCCCTACAATTCCTAGCCGTGTGTTATATTAGCGTCTATCCAAAGTTGGCATGGCTTCGCTCGATCTTGGCGACGCTGTGTTGTGTATTATTTATCTTTCTGGAGTTGGCATGAAACCTTACCAAAGAGACTTTATCGAATTCGCTATTGAACAAAACGTTTTGCGCTTTGGCGAATTTACTCTCAAATCAGGCCGCGTAAGCCCTTACTTTTTTAATGCTGGCTTATTTAGCTCTGGCCAAGCATTGGCAAAGTTAGGTCGCTTTTACGCAGCCTCACTAATGGAAGCAAATGTTCCATTTGATGTTTTATTTGGCCCTGCCTACAAAGGCATCCCATTGGCAACAACAACCGCTGTTGCGCTTTATGATCACCATGACGTAGATACACCATACGTATTCAACCGCAAAGAAGCAAAGGCTCACGGCGAAGGTGGCTCTCTTGTTGGGGCTCCATTAGAAGGTAACATCATGATTATCGATGATGTTATTACGGCTGGAACCGCTATCCGAGAAGTTATGGCTATTATTCAAGAAGCCAATGCCACTCCTGCTGGTGTTCTTATTGCCTTAGATCGTCAAGAACGAGGCCAAGGCGAATTGTCTGCCATTCAAGAAGTCGAGCGTGACTTCGATATGCCTGTTATCAGCATAGTGTCTTTAAATGACATCATGACGTATTTGGCAGAACAAGATGCGCCGGAATTTGCCGAACATCTTGGTGCAGTTAAAGCCTATCGCCATGAATATGGTATCTAATTTAGTGCTAAATCTAGGGTTTGAAAAGTGACTTCAAGCCCTAGCGGTTTATCATCAAGTTTTGTGCCAATACTGCCCATTGATCTTGCCAAACATCCATTGGCTTCACTTTAAATTCGCTGCGTACATAGTGGCGAATTTTCCCTTCAATAATAGCAACAAGAAAATTAGCACTTGGCGTTACGCCCATTGCTGGTCGTAAACCTTGTTTTAAATCTGCTTCACGAATAACTTGCTTCAACTGAGTTTCAATACGATCAAATACCTGGGCAATGCGAACTCGTAAACGCTCTGTTTCACCTGCTAGAGCGTCTGCTGTTAACAAGCGACACATGCCTGGGTTTTGTTCGGCAAAGCCAAGTATGAGCATGAGTATGGTTTCTATACGTACAACGACATCGCTTTCATTCTGAACAATAAGATTGATGCGGGTGAATAGAGATTCTTCAATGAATTCTATTAGGCCTTCAAACATCTTAGCCTTGCTAGGAAAGTGGCGATAAAGCGCCGCCTCAGAAACCCCAACTTGCTTTGCTAAAGCGGCCGTTGTAATGCGTGCACCTGGGCTGCTCTCTAGCATTTGAGCAAGTGCGTGCAGAATCTGTGTGCGACGATCGTTCTTCTTATTGCTCATGTGTCGTATCCAGTTTTAACTCGTATTATTCGTATAGTTTTTAGACTGTCTTTATTCGCCTAACTTGGTGTTGGAAATTAATGTACCAACGCCAGTATCTGTAAAGATTTCCAGTAAGGTAGCATGCGGAACTCGGCCATCAATAATGTGAGCACTTGTGACACCTGAGTTAACGGCCGATAGAGCGCAACTGATTTTCGGCAACATACCACCGTAAATTGTGCCATCAGCAATTAAAGCATCAACTTGAGCCGTACTTAGGCCAGTTAACACATTACCCTGCTTGTCTTGTACGCCAGAAATGTTGGTCAACAGCATTAGCTTTTCAGCGCCAACTGCTTCCGCAACTTTGCCTGCAACAAGGTCAGCATTGATGTTGTATGAGTTACCTTGATCGTCCACACCAATTGGAGCAATGACAGGGATTAGGTCGCTGCTTTCGAATAATTTTAAGAAGCTTGTATCAATGCTCGCCACTTCACCAACATGGCCAATATCTACTTGCTCTGGTGCTGTCATGCCTTCCGCTTGATGCTTAACGAAAAGCTTTTTGGCTTTTACGAAGCGGCTATCTTTACCTGTGATGCCGATGGCTTTACCGCCGGCTTCACAGATTAAGTTAACGATCTCTTTGTTTACTTGGCCGCCAAGCACCATCTCAACAACATCCATAGTTGCTGTATCAGTAACACGCATGCCATTAATGAATTTTGACTCAATATTAAGCTTGGTCAGCATCTCGCCAATTTGTGGGCCGCCACCATGAACAACGATAGGGTTAATACCAATGGCCTTCATCAAAACGATGTCTCGTGCGAATCCTGCTTGTAAAGACTCATCTGTCATTGCGTTGCCGCCGTATTTGATGACCAATGTTTTACCAGCGAAGCGTTGAATATAAGGCAGTGATTCACTTAAAACCTTAGCAACATCTAAAGCAGACTCACGAGAAAAAGGCACGTATTACATACTCCTATCAATAAGAACAAACTGGCTCGATGACAAAACGCCTCACCGTAAATCTTTACAGTAAAAGAAGAGAGTGCCATCGATAGATAAATTAGTGGGTTGTGATGTCAAAACGGTGACAGTCAAGGCTGGCAACGAGTGTAAGCAACCACTTAGGGTGGAAATAATAGCGTGATCTAAACGGATTAACTACAGAAATTTGTAATATAATTACAGAGTTAGCGGTCGAAAAAACAAATTTGATTCTTGTGTGTGAGAATGGATGAGTTATTTGAAAAAGTAACACGAAATAGATGAGAAAAACTCACCTACTCCGTAGTTTGATATTACTTTGTACCAGTGTGACCAAAGCCGCCTTCGCCGCGTTCAGTGCTTTCAAATTCAGTGACTATATCGAATTCTGCTTGTACAACAGGTAAAAGAACAAGCTGTGCAACACGCTCGCCAGGCTCTATTGTGAAAGTAGTATTTCCACGGTTCCAGCAGGAAACCATCAGTTCCCCTTGATAGTCTGAGTCAATTAATCCGACAAGGTTACCTAAAACAATACCGTGTTTGTGGCCTAATCCAGAGCGAGGAAGAATAGTCGCTGCTAAGTTTGGATCTTGGATGTAAATCGATAATCCAGTCGGCAGCAATGTTGTTTCACCTGGAGCAAGCTCAATAGGAGTGTCTAAACAAGCGCGCAAATCTAGGCCAGCAGAGCCTTCTGTTGCATAGGTTGGTAAAGGAATTTCTTTGCCAATTTTGTCGCTTAAAATCTTGAGTTGAATTGCTTGCTTCATATTGCTCTCTTTTTAATGTCTTCAATGTACAGAGGGAAACAGCCCTTAAAAAAGGTTAGTTCGCCTGAGTATGTTCGTAGATAAAGTTTACCAGCTGATTAGCAAGCTCGCTTTTGGCTGCTTTGGCTGGCTCCCATGTGTTTTCTTTAGTAATTACGGTGACTTGGTTTTCATCTTTATTAAAACCTATGTCGGAACGAGAGACGTCATTGGCAATAATAATGTCTAGACCTTTGCGCTCTAATTTGCCTTTCGCGTATTCGATCACATTTTGTGTTTCTGCTGCAAAACCTACCATCACTTTTGAGCGCTTTTGTTGGGCAAGAGTCGCAATGATGTCTGGGTTTTTGACAAGAGTAAGCTGAATTTCGTTAGTATCAGATTTCTTCTTCATCTTCTGATCTGTGGCTGTTTTCATTTTAAAGTCTGCCACGGCAGCGGCACCAATAAACACATCCGCTTGTTTTTCCATTGCCTGTTCGCAAGCAGCTAGCATTTCGTCTGCGCTTTTCACTGAAACCAAATTGACACCTTCTGGCGGCGTGCATTGTACTGGGCCGCTAACGAGTGTGACAGTCGCGCCTCGTTGTAATGCTGAAGACGCTAGCGCATAGCCCATTTTTCCTGAGCTGTGATTGCTGATGTAGCGAACAGGGTCGATAGCTTCCATCGTTGGGCCTGCGGTAATGACCCAATGCTGTCCAGCAAGGTCTTGCTTAATGCTTGTTGTTTGAAAATGCTCAGATATGGCGTTAAAAATATCAGCTGGCTCGCTCATTCTTCCAGGACCAATGTCACCACAGGCTTGCGCACCATCGGCAGGGCCAATGCTCAAAACGCCACGCTCTGTTAATAGTGCTGTATTGGCTTGAGTGGCTGAGTGGCGCCACATGGCTTGGTTCATCGCGGGTGCGATTAAAACAGGAGATTCTGTGGCGATGCATAAGGTAGAAAGTAAATCGTTCGCCATGCCTTGAGTGTAGCGTGCTATGAAATCGGCTGAGGCTGGAGCCACAACAATGAGATCTGCCCACTTTGCTAATTCAATATGACCCATTCCTGCTTCAGCATTTGGGTCGAGTAATGTGCTGCGTACTGGATGGCCTGAGATGGCTTGCAGTGTCATTTCTGTGACGAATGCTTTTGCTCCATCCGTTAGAACAACTTGAACGTCTGCGCCGGCTTTAGTTAATAAACGAATGAGTTCGATGCTTTTATAAGCAGCGATGCCGCCAGTAATGCCTAATAGAATGCGTTTTTGGGCTAGATGTGACATAAAAAACTTCTCAATTCGTTCTGTGATGGATTAAAGTTGATAACGAGGCAGGATGCCTTCTGTTATTCGTTATTTTATTTTGCTGTTGTTGAACTTGACAGCGCTTAAGCAAGATTACCATGGATCAAGGAGCAGATCATGAGTATAAAACATTGGCCCGCAGAGGAAAGACCTCGTGAAAAACTCATACATCAAGGGGCCGAAGCCTTAACCGATGCTGAGTTATTGGCGATTTTTCTGCGAACGGGTACCCAAGGTATTAGTGCTGTTGAGCTTGCTCGACAAGTATTGACCCAATTTGGCGGATTACGTTCCCTTATGTCGGCCAGTCGAGAAGAATTCTGTAAAGGTTTTGGTCTGGGGGACGCAAAATATACCCAATTACAAGCCGTTCTAGAAATGTCGAAACGCCATTTACAAGAACAACTCATGCGCGAAACGGTTTTTAGTAGCGCGGAACACGTCCGAACCTATCTCTCTTCACAATTACGCCATGCTCAGCGGGAAGTCTTTGCGGTTCTGTTTTTGGACTCGCAACACAGACTGATTTGTTATCAAGAACTTTTCATGGGCACCATTGATGCCGCGGCGGTTTACCCGAGGGAAGTGGTGAAAGCAGCATTAAAGTACAACTCAGCGGCGGTTATTCTGGCGCACAATCATCCCAGTGGTGTCGCCGAGCCAAGCCAAGCGGATATCTCGATTACAGGCCGTATTAAAGAAGCCCTTAGCCTTGTTGATGTCAGGTTGTTGGATCATTTTGTGGTTGGCGATGGCGCGCCTGTTTCATTGGCGGAAAGAGGTTTGCTTTAACAAACTCATTAATTGATCATTTTTTTAACAAAAAGTTTGCCGAATGGTCGATGTTATGGGAGAATTCGCGCCGCTATATCCTCGGTATGGGATTTTTTTGATTCATAAGGAATCATGCTCCGCCTGAGGAAGTGAAACACTTCCAATAATCTTTCTGGATAGCAAAAGGTATTTAATTATGTCTCGCGTATGTCAAGTTACTGGGAAACGTCCTGTTACAGGTAATAACGTTTCTCACTCAAAGCGTCGTACTAAGCGTCGTTTTCTTCCTAACCTTCATTGGCACCGTTTTTGGGTCGAAGGTGAAAACCGTTACATCCGTTTACGTGTATCTTCTAAAGGTATGCGTATTATCGATAAAAAAGGCATCGAAGCAGTTCTTGTTGAAATGCGTGCTAACGGCGAAAAAGTATAAGGATCTGAATCATGGCTTCTAAAGGCGCTCGCGATTTAATTCGCATGGTATCTTCTGCTGGTACTGGTCACTTTTACACAACTGACAAGAACAAGCGAAATACTCCGGATAAACTTGAAATGAAAAAGTTTGATCCAGTTGTACGTAAACACGTTATGTACAAAGAAGCGAAAATCAAATAATTTTTGATTCTTGCCGAAGAAACCGACTCATTGAGTCGGTTTTTTTGTATCTAGTAGAACGTCTTTAATGTTTGCCGAGGTCGCTTATGCCTGAATTGCCAGAAGTGGAAACCACGTTACGTGGTATAGAGCCTCATCTTGTGGGCCGAACCCTCTTTAAGATAGATATTCGTCAACCAAAGCTCCGTTGGCCAATTACGCCAGAGCTGAGCTCAGAAATGGTCGGACAAGAAATTACACACCTTTCTCGTCGCGGTAAGTATA
The DNA here is from genome assembly GCF_047525555.1 of Marinomonas algae. Classification (NCBI taxonomy): domain Bacteria; kingdom Pseudomonadati; phylum Pseudomonadota; class Gammaproteobacteria; order Oceanospirillales; family Oceanospirillaceae; genus Marinomonas; species Marinomonas algae. The sequence continues at coordinate 23,397 of NZ_JBLIXK010000003.1, forward strand.
TTGGCGTTCATACGGCAAAAGGGACATTGATTGTTCACCTTGGCATGTCTGGTAGTTTGTATTTTGTGCCAGCTCAAACGCCACCTTTGTTTCATGATCATGTGGATTTCTGCTTTGCAGAAGATGAGCCATTGTTGCGTTATACCGACCCTCGCCGTTTTGGCGCTATTTTATGGACGACGAAAGATTGGCTCGAGCATGATTTGTTAAAACACCTTGGCCCAGAGCCTTTGTCTGATGCATTTAATGTAGACATGCTGCACGCTCGGGCGAAAGGTCGCAAAGTGCCAATTAAGACTTTTATTATGGACAGTAAAGTTGTGGTAGGCGCTGGAAATATTTACGCGAATGAAGCGCTTTTTAAAGCCGGCATTCATCCGAGCCGTATGGCGGGCAATATCAGTAAAAAGCGTCTGGCTATATTGGTAGAATGCATTAAGTTGGTGCTGGCAGCTGCAATCAAACAGGGCGGCACCACCTTGAAAGACTTTGTTGGCGGCGATGGAAAGCCAGGGTACTTCAAGCAAGAACTGCTAGTATACGGTCGAGCAGACAAGCCTTGTACGGTTTGTGGCACGACTCTAAAAGAGATTAGACAGGCTCAGCGAAGCACGGTTTATTGCCGAAAATGTCAAACTTGACCTTTTGTTCAGATTAGGCACGAGAATTGCTAATTAATCGTGCTAATAGAGAAATCATGATGTGAGTTTTTGATTGTCTTTACGGTTTTATGTGCAACAATATTGTTAAAAGAGTGCATATTTTATTGCGGTATTTTACTAATGGGTTTATTTTTGACCAATTGGGCAGAAGAATTAACCATATATTTAACTACACTAAAAAGAGGAATTGGAATGAAGGGTATATTTATTGCGTCTGTTACGGCGTTAGCTATCTCATCAACGATGGCTCAAGCAGCAGACCCTGCGGTTGTATATGATCAAGCTGGTAAATATGACAAGTCTTTTAACGAAGGTGTTTATAACGGCGTTAAGAAATACACTTCTGAAACTGGTATTCAAGTTCGTGAATTTGAACCAAAAAACGAAGCTCAGGTAGAACAGGGCCTACGTCGCCTTGCTAACCGTGGTTTCTCTCCAATTGTAACTGTTGGTTTCAACATGACATCAGCGGTTACTAAAGTAGCGCAAGACTTCCCTGATGTTCACTTCACTATCATCGATGGTGTGATCGATCTTCCAAACGTTCAATCTGTTGTGTTTAAAGAGCACGAAGGTTCTTTCATTGTTGGTGCGGTTGCTGCGATGAAGTCTGAAACTGACGCTGTTGGTTTCGTGGGTGGTATGGATATTCCTCTAATTCGTCGTTTTGCTTGTGGTTATGAGCAAGGTGCGAAATACGTTGCTTCAGGCACATCTGTTTACCAAAACATGACAGGTTCTACTGGTGCGGCATTTAACGACCCAACTAAAGGTTCTGAATTAGCTAAGAGCCAATTCTCTAAAGGTGCGGATGTTGTTTTCGCTGCGGCTGGTGGTACTGGTATCGGTGTTTATCAAGCAGCTAAAGATGAAGGCAAATTTGCTATTGGTGTGGATTCAAACCAAAACCACATCCAGCCAGGCACTATGCTAACGTCTATGGTTAAGCGTGTAGATCTAGCGGCATACAACACTTATAAAGATTCTGCAGCAGGCACTTGGGCGCCAGGTCTAGTTGTTCTTGGTCTAGCTGAAGGCGGTGTTGATTGGGCTCTTGATGACAACAATGCAAGCTTGATTACAGCTGACATGAAAGCGAAGGTAGAAGAAATTCGCGCTAAGATTGTAAGCGGTGAAATCGTTGTTCATGACTACATGTCAGACAACACTTGTAACTACTAAGTTGTAAGATAAAACAGCTGCCTGCCTTTCGCAGGCAGCTGTTTTTTTTGCTCTTATATTTTTTCATTAAATGCGACAACAACAGAGTTTTCATTGGCTTTTGTAGCAGGTAGTTAAGTTATTGCGAGAAAGTAGCAATAAAAACACCTAATGTGTTCTTGGTCTTGATATACACTTAGAGTGTTCCATTTTGAAGCAGATGAATTATTTTTAGATATGACGAATAAAACAAAGCCATACGCAATTGAATTGCAAGATATCAGCAAACGCTTTGGTGCCGTTCAGGCTAACAAAGATATTTGCTTACAAGTTCCAGTCGGCACAGTTCACGGCATAATCGGTGAAAATGGCGCTGGTAAATCGACTCTAATGAGCATTATTTATGGCTTTTATGAAGCTGATACAGGCCACATAGAAGTAGATGGCAAGCGTGTTGATATCCGCAGTTCTCAGGATGCTATTAATGCAGGCATAGGTATGGTGCATCAGCATTTCATGCTGGTAGAGAATTTCAGTGTACTTGAGAACGTTATCTTGGGTGCTGAGGGTGGCGCACTCTTAAAAGTTGGTGTGGACGCTGCACGAGTTGAGCTACAGCGTTTGGCGCAAGAATATAGCCTAGATATTGACGTAGACGCGATTGTGGAAGATCTTCCAGTTGGTCTACAGCAACGAGTAGAAATCTTAAAAGCCCTTTACCGTGGCGCTCGTATCCTCATTCTTGATGAACCAACGGGTGTGTTAACCCCGCAAGAAGCCGATCACCTTTTCCGTATTTTAAAAGCCTTGAAAGAACAAGGCGTGACCATTTTGCTTATCACTCATAAATTGCGTGAAATTATGGCTTCTACTGACAATGTTTCTGTCATGAGACAAGGTCAAATGGTGGCGCATCGTGAAACAGCTAAGACAGACAAAGAAGAGCTTGCTGAGTTAATGGTTGGTAAAAAAGTTCGTCTAACTGTTAATAAAGACGAAGCCAAACCAAGTGATGTATTCCTTTCTGCTAAAAACCTTTCTCAATTTGATAGCCAAGGCGTGAAGCGTCTTAAAGACGTGAGTTTAGAACTGCGCGCAGGTGAAATTCTTGGTATCGCAGGGGTTTCTGGTAATGGTCAAAGTGAGCTTTTGAATGTGCTTTCTGGCATTGAGCCAATGAGTGAAGGTGAAATTCATATCGCAGGCCAAGTAATTACTGCGAAAGCCCCGAAAAATGCCGCACAAATGCGTGAGCTTAAAATGGCCCACGTTCCTGAAGATCGTCACAAAATGGGCTTGGTAACAGGCTTTGAAGCTTATGAAGCTGCTGTGCTTGGTTACCACAATTCAGATGCTTACAACGGTAAGATTCTGATGAACCGTAAAGTGATGATTGATGAATGTAATGAGCGCATGGCTGATTGGGATGTTCGTCCGCCGAACCCTCATTTAAAAACAGCAAACTTTTCTGGTGGTAACCAGCAAAAAATCGTTATTGCTCGTGAAGTAGAGCAGAACCCAGATATCTTGCTGATTGGTCAGCCAACGCGTGGTGTAGATATCGGTGCGATTGAAAATATACACGAACAAATTGTTAAATTACGAGACTCTGGCAAAGCAATCTTGTTGGTCTCTGTTGAATTGGATGAAATTATGGCACTGAGTGATCGCATCATTGTTATGTTTGATGGTGCAGTTGTGGGCGAGCTTGATGCAAAAGACGCAGATGAACGAACCCTTGGCTTAATGATGGCGAACGCCTACAACGAAGAAAAAGCAGAGGTGTCAGCATGAGTCAGGCAAAAGTTCCTGCTTGGGTAAACATTGCGCTTATTCCTTTCTTAAACATCATGTTGGCTTTTATTGTGTCTGGTTTGGTGATTCTCGCCATTGGCGAAGACCCAATCGAAGCGGCGGGGTATCTGATTTATGGTGCGTTTGGCTACAACGAAGGCATCGGATACACCTTATATTACGCAACGAACTTGATCTTCACTGGTTTGGCTGTTTCGGTCGCCTTTAAAGGTGGCTTGTTCAACATAGGTGGAGAAGGTCAGGCGTATATTGGTGGTTTGGGTGTTGGCCTAGTGTGTTTGGCTTTAGACCACACAATGCCGTTTTACATCATTGCTCCTCTCGCCATTCTTGGTGCTGCCGCATTTGGTGCTGCATGGGGTTATATTCCGGCTTATCTACAAGCACGTCGTGGTAGTCACATCGTTATCACGACCATCATGTTCAACTTTATCGCTTCTTCTTTGATGGTTTACTTAATTGTGAACTGGTTAAAAGAAGACGGACGCATGGCACCGAACAGCCGTACGTTTGGCGAAAACGCTTGGATGCCTTACATACATGAATTCTTTGCGCCACTTGGTATTGATATTGGTGACTCGCCGCTTAACTTTGCTTTTGTATTAGCTTTAGTATGTTGTGTTTTTGTGTGGGGACTGCTTTGGCACACTCGCTGGGGTTATCAGTTACGTACATTAGGAACCAACCCAACGGCGGCTAAGTATGCTGGTATTGATACGGCAAAAGTAACCATTTGGGCGATGTTGATTTCTGGTGGTTTGGCTGGTTTTGTCGGTATCAATGAAATCATGGGTGTAAATCACAGCTTGCTGCTTAACTTCACCGCAGGTTACGGTTTTGCTGGTATTGCGGTTTCTTTGATGGGGCGCAACCATCCGATAGGAATTATCCTTGCTGCCATTCTGTTTGGTGCCTTGTACCAAGGTGGTTCAGAGTTGGCGTTTGAAATTCCGACCATCACACCAGAGATCGTTGTCGCGATCCAAGGTTTGGTTATTTTATTCTCTGGTGCGCTTGAACACATGTTTAAAGATCGCATCGAAGGCTTTTTTATTCGCAGAGCTGTGGCGTAGGGGAAGAATATGTTTGAAACATTAATACTTATGCTAGATGCAACCATGCGTGTATCTACGCCTTTGATTTTTGCTGCATTAGCGGGTTTATATTCAGAACGAGCGGGCATTGTTGATATCGGTTTGGAAGGTAAAATTTTAGGCAGTGCATTTGCTGCTGCGGCAGGCGCTGCAGTGTTCGGCTCTGCATGGATTGGTTTGTGCTTTGGCATCGCGACATCAGTCGCTTTGGCGATGATTCATGGCTTTGCTTGTATCACTCACCGTGGTGACCATATCGTTTCTGGTGTTGCGATTAACACCATTGTGGCGGGCTTAACGGTGACTTTGTCGATGAATTGGTTCGGTATGGGCGGCCAAACGCCAACACTGTCTGGTGATTCTCGATTCCTTTCTGTTACCTTGCCTTTTGCTGATGCATTAGCTGATGTTCCAGTGATTGGCTTAATTTATTCAGAACTATTGAGCGGCCATAATATTTTGGTTTACCTAGGCTTTGCCATGGTGCCATTAACCTATTGGGTTGTTTATAAAACACGTTTTGGTTTACGTCTTCGTGCGGTGGGTGAAAACCCTCATGCGGTTGATACAGCAGGTATTTCCGTTGCCTTTATTCGTTACCGTGCCTTGATTGTTTGTGGCATCTTGTGTGGTTTGGCAGGTGCTTATTTATCAACAGCACACAACGCAGGCTTTTTGAAAGACATGAGTGCAGGTAAAGGCTATATGGCTCTTGCAGCGCTTATCTTTGGTAAGTGGCGTCCCGTTCCTGTGTTGTTTGCATGTTTGTTGTTTGGTTTCTTAGATGCTGTTGCGATTCGTATGCAAGGCGTGGTGATTCCAGGCATTGGTGAAGTGCCAGTACAGGCGATCGAAGTGCTTCCTTATGTGTTGACCGTGTTGCTGCTTGCTGGATTCATTGGTAAAGCGATAGGGCCAAAAGCCGTCGGTCGACCTTATGTGAAAGAGCGAGCCTAATATGTCTGTTGTAAAGCAAGATGAAACGCTTTTTCAACTGGCAAAAGAAGCGATGAGTAAGGCCTATGTTCCTTACTCAGACTTCACAGTTGGAGCTGCGATTCGTACCGCCAGTGGCAATCTGTACAAAGGTTGTAATGTTGAAAACGCAGCTTATCCAGAAGGTGTCTGCGCCGAAGGTGGCGCTATCTCTGCCATGGTTTTAGGCGGTGATACGCAAATCAAAGACATTTATGTGATTGGTAAAGGCGATCAACTTGTTACGCCTTGTGGCGGTTGTCGTCAGAAGATTCGAGAGTTTTCGTCTACCGACACTATGATTCACATTTGTGGTCCAGAAGGTGTGCGTAAATCACTTACTATGGAAGAATTGCTGCCTTTCTCATTCGGGCCTGAAAATCTGAAGTAATTGGTTCTTCAAACGACTTGTCAAAAACCACGCCTTTGCGTGGTTTTTTTATAATAGGCGTTTAGGCAAAAGTGCTATCTAGTCGCTGAGTTTGCTTAGCATGTTCGGTGTCAGTTTGATTGTCGCAACCACTTGTCCAAAGTCATCTGGATCCCGCTGAATTGTAAAACCTAGATGGCGACAGAAGGCGATCATGCGTTTGTTTTCTGCCAGTACGATACCTTTCATCACTTTAATACCTTTGTCTGCCGCAACTTTGAACAGTTGTCGCATGAGATAAGAAGCCAGTCCTAATCCTTGAAACTCATCCCCTAAAACGACAGCAAATTCACAGCTTTGGTCGTCGAAGTTGTCCACATATCGCGCTGTGCCAATCAATAAATCTTGGCCATCTCGATTGATAACGGCCAACAGCGCCATTTCTCTGTCGTAGTCGATATGAGACATGCTCGCCAGCATACGCGGCGTTAGCTCTGATATGTTAGAGATGAAGCGGAAGTAGCGTGTTTCGTGAGACATACTGCGAACAAAATCCGCCAAAATAACGGCGTCTCTTGGTAAAACAGGGCGAACGGTCGCGACTTCATCATTTTTCAAAATCCGCTCGGAAACCCATTGTCTAGGATAAGGGTGAATTGCCAAATGTTCGTATCGTCGCTCACTTTTACGCGGTCGTAACGTTGCACTGACATCCGCATAGACGCTTCCCGTTTCATGTACCCTCAAATCAGCCAATTCTAGGCTTTCTATTTCAGGGAGTTCACAAACCATGGTGGATAAATTTCTCAGCAAGCTTTCTAATTCAAAGGATTCTTCTCCAGGAAAAGCCCGTTGTATTAGGTCTTTTGCTAAAACGGTATTGAGTGGCGGCAAAGCAACGGCTTCAACTTGTTTATGCTGATGAGCGCCTTCTAAAGACAAGCCAATTGCCGGTCCAAATATTGGGTCTTGGAAAACGCGTAAGTGAATCGGCGCTAATAACTGGTGAGATGCTTGCCTACGAGAAATTAAGGGAATATGGAACAACTCAAAAATGCTGCGCAAATCGTCTGCGGTTGCTGTACTTTGTCCGGCTTTTAATAGCTCATTCAGGTTGTTAGTCGCTTCTGATACATCAATTTTAAAACGAAATGCATGACTGTCTGGTGATTGCTTTGCCAATAACTGATTGCGCTGGAATTGCACTAAAAACTGAAAGCCCTCAATCGCCGTTTCGGGCGTTCGGAAAGTTGGAATCCCAGCTTCGTTGATGCGAGTACGCATGTTGGTCATGTTGCCGCCGCCAAGCAAACAGACCATGACGAGCTTTTTCTGGTCTCGATGAAGCTTGGTTATTAGGTCGTACAAGGAGTCGATATCGATCAAGGCGGTTGGGCTTAGGGTGAGTAAGACGGCACCGCATTGCGGGCTGCTGAGTGCGTCTGCGGCTAAATCAATAAATAAATCAGTAGCACAACTTGCCCAAACAGTTGTGACTGGGCCAATACCGCCTCGTCCCATCATGGTGGATTCTAGTTTTTCGCACAGCTCACCTTCTGGTGTGAGTAAATCGACATTCAATTCCATCGCGCGTTGGGCGGCTAGTTCGCCAGGGCCAGCGCCGTTCCCGATAATTAATAAAGAGCCATCTTTGACGCGACGAGCGTTCGTCATTACTGACGCCGCAGCGATTAAATCGTTTAGGCGACGACCGCGAACCGCGCCAGTTCGGCTAAGGGCGGCATCCAGTACGCGTTCGTCAGAGCCAACCGAGTGCTCGGTAACCACGGCGACAGGTTTGCTTCGACCTGTGGCGCGTAAGCTACTCAAGAAACGAGTTGGACGACCGATTTTTTGCAGATACATTAGGATGGCCTGACTGTCGAAATCGGTTGATAAATAATCCAGAACTTGTGACGGCATCACATCAACAGGCGAACCCATTGATACAACTTGAGAGAAGCCGATGCCTTGCCATGTTGCCCAATCGACTAAGGCACTGGCAACGGTGCCAGATTGAGACATCAAGGCTAATCGCCCTGTTAATGGCTGAGTTAAGCCAAGCCAAGCGTAAACCCCTTGTTTAGGGCGGCAAATACCAAAGCTGTTTGGGCCAAGCAAACGAACATTGTGCTTGCGCAATATGGGAATCAACTTGGCTTCAGGTTCACCTGTCCAAGACAGCATCAACAAAGAGCCTATGTCAGCTTCGCCACATGCCGCAATAATGTCTTCCATTGATGAATTGGAATGAGTACCAACCAGCACAGCAAGATCTGGGCTTGGCTTTGCTCCATTTGAAACAATGCATTCATCCAAAGACGTAAACAAAGGGAATGAAAAAGAGGCCGCAGGTTCCGAGCCTACCAAGCTAACAGGGCAAGACTTTTGACGACTAGATTTGTCTGTATGAGCCAAGGACTTCAATAGCGCCAGCATGAGAGGATCGTTTGCATCGTCACCGGTCAAAACCACCATGGACTTTGGTGCAAGTAAGGGATGCAATGCATGTTGGCTCATTGACGTTCTCCGAGTGGCTAATACAGAACAAAAAATTAAGGTACCACGGTTTCTATCTTTATGGATTGTAGACCATGGTAGGGTAGACTGTCTTTGTGGTTTTCGTTAAAACAACGAGAGTAAAAACAAGAATAAAGAACCCGAGAGACGAGATGACAACCGCCTACATTACACATACTTATTGTGACCGCCACAACATGGGTGATGATCATCCAGAGTCACCGAAACGTCTTGGAGCAATCCAAAACCGTTTGATTACCGGACAGTTGATGGATTTTATCCGCCGCCTAGAAGCCGATCCTGCTACTTATGAACAGCTAGTTCAAACCCATGAAACCGCTTATGTGGATTCTATTTTTGCCCGAGCACCAGAATCAGGGCATGTTGAATTAGAGCCAGAAACCTTGATGATGCCGCATACATTAGACGCAGCTCTTCATGCCGCTGGCTCTGTGGTGAAAGCAGTCGATTTAGTCATGACAGGTGAAGTGGATAATGCTTTTTGTGCAATTCGTCCGCCGGGACATCATGCGGAATCCGACAAAGCCATGGGTTTTTGTTTGTTCAACAACATCGCCGTTGGCACGCGCCACTCTATTCATCAATACGGTTTAGAACGAGTCGCCATTGTTGATTTTGATGTTCATCACGGTAACGGCACAGAAGATGTTTTTAAAGCGGATACCAAAGTATTGTACGCATCCAGTTATCAACATCCGTTTTATCCTTACGCCGATCCGGGTGCTTCCCACGACAATATTCTTCACATGCCATTGGAAGCGGGTTCTGGCAGCGACGCTTTCCGCGCCATTATCACCGAGCAACTTCTGCCAGCGCTGGACGCGTTCAAGCCTCAGCTCATCATGATCTCTGCAGGTTTCGACGCACACAAAGAAGACCCAATGGGACAGTTAAGACTAGACGAAGCGGACTTCACGTGGATTACCGATGTGTTAATGGATGCGGCTGATAAGCACTGCGAAGGACGCGTGGTCTCTGTGCTGGAAGGCGGCTACAACATAGACGCACTAGGGCGAGCCGCGTTTTGTCACATCAAGAGCTTGATGAGGTTGTAAAAAAGGGAGAAAACCTGAATTGGCTTACTCCCTTAGTGTCGTAAGTTGTGCTTTTCTAAATTAAGCCAAGTTCAGTTGAATCAGTGTATAACCATAAATACAGGCGCAGCCAAGTAGCATTAAAAGCATTAACTCTTGGAAGCCTTGCGGTAGCGAGTTGATCTTAGTTTGAAGCCAGCCAAGCGGTGTGCTGAGATAAGAGGGTGATTTATCCAATGATATGTTTGGCAAGCTGGTGATCATCATAGCGAAGCCTGAAATCAGTGCAGCAATTCCCCAAAACTCATCAAAATGTTGAGCGCCATACCAAAAAGCATTCCATGCACCCATCAAAAAAGTAATGGCAAAGATCTTATCCTGATACTTCTTCAAACGCTTCTCAACAGGATTAGGGATCGACAGAAACAAAATAAGTGCCATAAAAATCGTGACCACAATGCCCATATCGGAGCCCTTTTTGAGTGTTTATGCGAGATAGAAAACGCGCAGGCAGACTAAGCCTATCCGTTATTTTAGTCTTTAGACGTAGAGTCATTCACTGTTCTTACACAAAAAATGGAAAAATTCGTTTTTTCTTTAATCATCGCCAGCACTTTACGTCCACAAAGGTCTAGTCTCCCAATCTAAAGGGAAGCCCATTTTTGTCGTGTCTATATCATGAGTTTTTATTAAATTTTTAACACGAGATTTCCAATGATGTTCAGGAGAAATAATATTCATAATGTAGAGAATGATCGTCAAAGTGTTGTAGAGCTTTTTTAAATTTCTATTTTCGTTAGGCAGGTTCAAAAGACTATTAATCAAGTCACTTGGGCCATTTTTGGGAAGCTTCATTTGTTTAGGGAATACTCGGTTCCATAGCCTTGCATGATGAGCCGCTTTGTTCCTTACTAAAGATAAGTGCTCGCAAAAAGAGGTCATGATTGCTTCGTTAAGGCTATAGGCCTGACTGATCGCCATACGATCGCTTCTCTGGTTTATATTGGAAAACCACTTAGATAATTGTCCCATGGTCATTAATTCAACCACAGCCCATATTGGAGGCAAATCTTCTCTGTACTTTGTTCTTAGGTGGCAAATAAAGTCTTCGTCACTTTGGTTTACCTCATGTTCTAATTTCTTTCGTCCATTTTGATATTTTCTGTCGTCTTTAAAATTGTTACTGATAAGGTGTGGATGAGATGTATTGTGGCGATGACTTAATTGATAAGCCATTTGCGTGCGCAGAGAAACCTCGATTCGCTCAATAGCATCCATTAGCAATAAACGAAGCTCCCGATCAAAAGTATATAAATTAAGCACATCATCAAAAGTGGTTCCTTCCAATATCTGGTGAGTGTCATGATCCGTTTCAAATGGAATGCAATAGGCTGCTAGACGATAGTAATTGAGCTGGGATAAGTAGAATTCAGCTTTGTTTGTGTCTTGGATAATTAAGCCATGAGATTTCAGAATAGTGACCTGTTCTGAAAATGTTTTAGGAGGTTTATTGAAAGGAATTTTGTTCTGGTCAGTCATTTTCTACTCCCCAGAAACAAGTAACCCCTCGCAGGGCGCTGATCTTACGGGTAGCGGGAGGGGTGTTGTTGCTGTTCATTATAGCCATTGAATCATCTGTTGCAACGTTTTTGTATGCTCTTATTGAGCAAGACTGCAACGGGGAAAACGGGTAAATCCTTATATATTTAAACATACTACCTTCCATGAGTACGAATTAGAGAAATCCAAATTTGAGAGTTTAGCTTTTTCCTAGATTACCGATTTTTCTGACGTTTTGCCTCAATTTAAGGGACAGAGTAGGTTTTAATGGGCTGAAAGTGCTTTATAAAAATTCGGGTTCTCTTTAATCGTTGCCAATACTTTCACCGCCAGTCCTGTAGGGGTTCGGCGTCTACTTTCCCAGCTTTTAATCGTATCAACACTGGTGCCAAGCGCTTTGGCGAAATCTGCTTGAGAGACTTGTAAATTATGGCGAATGCTCTTTACATCCGCGATTTCAAATCGCGTCACTCTCGCGGCTGCTTTATCGCCTTGATGTATCTCGACGGCTTCTTCTAAAGAGGATTTTAGATCGTTAAAAATGCTCATGTTAAACCTCGCTCTTTAATAGTTTTGTTAGTTTTTCCTGAATTCGATTTTCTCGGCCTTGGTTAGGCTATCTTTTGTATTTTTCGGGTAAGCCATAATCAGGTAAATGGTTTCTTGTGTCGCTAAAAAGTACACCACTCTCGTGCTGCCGCTTTTACCTTGGTTCCTTATTGCCATTCTGACTTTGCGTAATCCGCCAGTGTCTTGGATCAAATCACCCTTTTGGGTTGTGCTATGATTTCGTGTTGTAACTGTCTTAATTCGTCATCAGTGGCGATGGTTTTTATTTGCTTTGTGAATAAGTGAGTCTCGATAAACTCGATAGCGTGACTCATAAATAACAAACCCTATTGTTTTTATGAGTGTACACTGTACTCCTTTTGGTTCGATGCACAAGTATGAAAAATACACAAATTAATTCTCCTTCGAATGTAATGCTCTAAATTCTTGAAGGGAATCCATTTCCATAATAAAGCCTTAGAGGCTATTCTCTAACAACATTAATTCATAAGGATGTTGTTAAGTGCCTTTTCTTCTAGCAACTCGTTTTATTCTAATTCTCTTTTTATTTTCGGTAGTCTCTGTTTCGGCTATTAATAATGTTTCAGTCCTTGATTATAAGTTGGATTCTGAAAGTGCAAAACAGGATTGGAGGTTATTAGCAGTTAATGCATATTCTGATGGGAAATTCGACAACGCATTAGGGTTTGTCAATAAAGTGCTAGAGAGTATGGAGAACTCTTCGGATGAAAAAATTGCGGAACTTCTTTCATTGAAAGCGTCCGTATTATACCGCTTAAATCGCTCAGAAGAGGCGATCGTCGTATATGATGAATTGGATAACCGATTCAAAAACAGAACCGAATTGGTTTTAGAAGAGCAGGTCGCGGTAGCTTTGCTTTATAAAGGGATTGCCTTAGGTCGTCTTAATCGTCTAGAAGAGGCAATCGTAGTATATGACGAACTAGATACTCGGTTCAAAGGTAGCACTGAGCTGGTTTTAGAGGAACAGATAGCGAAAGCTTTGATCAGCAAAGGGGTAATTTTAGGTCGTCTAAATCGCTTAGAAGAGTCAGTCTCTGCATATGACCAACTAGATAAACGATTTAAGGGCAGAACCGAACTGGTTTTAGAGGAACGAGTAGCGAAAGCTTTGGTCAACAAAGGGATCACCTTAGGTCAACTAAAGCGTTCAGAAGAGGCGATCACTGTGTATGAAGAATTAGATGCGCGATTCAAAAATAGATCCGTGTTAGCTATAGACGAAACGGTAGCTAGAGCCTTGATGTACAAAGGGATTACCTTGGGGCAGCTGAACCGTTCTGAAGAGGCGATCACCGTGTATGACGAGTTGGGTACGCGATTCAAAAACAGAACTGAGTTGGCTTTAGAGGAATATATAGCGAGAGCCTTGATGAACAAAGGGGCTAGGTTAGGCCACCTCAATCGCTTGGAGGATGAGATCGCCGTATATGACGAATTGGATATGCGATTCAAAGGCAGAACTGAGTTAATTATAGAGAAGTTGGTAGCGAGAACTTTGTTGGGTAAAGGGATTAGACTTGGTCGCCTCAATCGCTTAGAGGATGAGGTCGCTGTGTATGACGAATTGGATATGCGATACAAAGATAGAACAGAGTTGGTTTTAGAAGAACAGGTAGTGAAAGCTTTGGTCTACAAAGGGATCACCTTAGGTCAACTAAAGCGTTTAGAAGAGGCAGTTGCCGTATATGAAGAATTAGATAAGAGATTCAAAAACAGAACCGAATTATTTTTTGAAAAACAGATTGTGAAAGCTTTGATGAACAAAGGTGTTAGGTTAGCTCAGCTGAATCGTTTAGAAGAGGCGATTGCCGTATATGAGGAATTGAATAAGCGATTCAAATACAGAAAAGAGCCTGAACTACAAAAGCTAATGGATGGCGCTGCAGCCAATAAAGCGAAATTTGAGGAAAAATTAGGTTTGTAGACTTTTTACTATGAATTAAGAAAAACACCGTATGTCGGTGTTTTTTTATGTCTCCTACTTGCTTATCAAAACACAAAACTATATTGTACTAGTACGCGAATACATGGCAATTTCATTAGATAGAAACCCTTATGAAAGATTTGATCGAGTTTTTAAAAGACGCAGACGATGCGGTGTTGGAGAAGCGTTTAAAGGCCTTGCTAACACCAAATGAGTTGAATGAGTTGCAGCACAGGTTAGAGATATTTTCCCTCTTGGAGCAAGGTGTGCCGCAGCGCGACATTGCCAAGCAGTTGGGCGTTGGTATTGCCACGGTGACACGTGGTTCTAGAGCATTGAAGGAATTAAAAGAAGAATGAGTACACATCACAAAAAGCCGGAGCGCATCACGCTACCGCGCAAACCTAAGTACATTACCATCAGTTCCGATTGCGATTTTTTTGCCTTGTTCAAGAAGGTAGAAAAGCGATTTGAGAACTGTTTTATGTTGGAATCCCTTGGCGAAGAGAGCTTCATTTCCCGCCATTCTATTATTGGTTTTGACCCTGAAAAGCTGATTTGGGCAGAAGGCAAAAAGCTGTTCATCCAAGAACGCACTGGCGAGATAGAAGCTTACGACTCGGACAATCCGTATTATTTATTGCGTGATATCGTGCCACAAAATATTTTATCGCGCGGCTTCGCTGGTGGCTTAACGGGTTATATAGGTTACGATAGTATGAATTACTTCGAGCCGACTTTGGATCTGCAATCCAGCGAGATGTTTGATGCGTTCCGCTTTGGCTTGTACAAAGACGGTTTGATCCTCGACAAGATGACAGGCGAAGTTTTCTATTTTTATTATGAAGATGGTGAAGGCTCGCAAGGCAATCGTGTCGAATTAGTGAAAGCGATGATGGCGGAACCTACGCCAGAAAATGGTCCGCTTGTGGTTCGTCCTGTTGGCGAATCCATGACGAAATCCGATCATGCTGATGCAGTTGCCAAAGTTAAGCAAGACATTGTGGAAGGTAAAATTTTCCAGTGCGAAGTGGGCTTCAAAAAGTGGTTTGACCTTGAAGGCGACACCATCAACTTGTACGAAGAGCTACGAGAAGTGAACCCTTCGCCACAAATGTATTACATCAAGTTTGGTGAACAAAAAGTGATTGGCGCGAGCCCTGAACTCTTGTTCCGTGTGCGCCAAGGCGAAATGGAAACCTTCCCGCTTGCAGGTACGGCGAAGCGCGGTAAAGACGCCACAGAAGATACGGCGTTGGCTCGCGCTTTGTTGAACGATCCAAAAGAAATCGCTGAGCACAATATGATTGTGGATTTGCATCGTAACGACATCGGTCGCGTGGCGCGTTTTGGTACGGTTAAAGTTCGTTCCTTGATGGACATTAAACGTTTTAGCCACGTTCAACACATTTCCAGTGAAATTGTCGGCATTATGGCAGAAGATCGCGACATGTTTTCTGCCTTGGCAAGTAATTTCCCAGCGGGTACTTTGACTGGCGCACCGAAAATCGAAGCGATGAAAATCATCGACGATTTGGAAAGTGATGGCCGTGGCCCATACGGCGGCGCGGTAGGACAGTTCTCTTTCAATGGCGATTGCATGTTTGCCATTCCGATTCGTACCGTATTCGCCAAGGGCAATAAAGCTTATGTGCAAACCTGTGGCGGTAACGTATATGACTCAAACGCGGAAGACGAATACGAAGAAATTCAACGCAAATTTGCAGGCACTAAGCGCGTGTTAGACAGCTTTGCGCCAGACGCAAGCAAGACAGAAGCGAAGGTTTAAGGAAGGCAAGATGAAAGTTTATATTATCGACAACTACGATTCCTTCACTTACAACCTGTATCAGTTTATTGGCGAAGTGTTGGAAACCGAAAAAAGCAAAGGCGCGATTGATCACTTTGATGTGATTGTGAAACGTAACGACGAGGTGACGTTAGACGACATTCGTCAAGCCGCGCCAGATCGCATCATCATTTCTCCAGGGCCAGGCTCGCCAGACGACAAAGCGTATTTTGGTGTCTGTGCGGATGTGATTTTAGAGTTTGGTAAAACCATTCCGTTGATGGGCGTTTGCCTTGGCATGCAGGGAATTTGTCATGTGTTTGGTGGCAAGGTGGTGAAAGCGCCATTGCCAATGCACGGGAAAACCAGCCCGATTAATCACAACGGCGAAGGCATTTTCTACGACATTCCAGACCAACTGGAAGTCATGCGTTATCACTCGCTCATCGCCGAAGCTGAAAGCTTCCCTGATGTGCTAGAAGTCACCGCATCGGTTGGCGACTTGAAAGAAGGTGACTTTAGTGACGTGAGTAAAATCCACCAAGGCGGCGACTTTGAACTCATGGGCATTCGCCATAAAGAATACCCAATTCAAGGTATTCAATTTCACCCAGAATCCTTCGCCACAGAAGGTGGAAAAGACCTGATTAAAAACTTCTTGTTTCAGGTGTAGAAAGGTGTGAATTATGTAAAAAGGCTGAGTGACTGCTCGGCCTTTTTTGTATTTTATAAGTTACCATTGGTAATTTGCGCTTAGGCCAATTTCTCTGCCTTGCTCATAGTTGGATTGTATCCCACTATAACCTTGATACGCATAGCTAACATATTCTTTGTCTGTCACATTATTCACAAAAACACGATAATTCACGCCTTTATAGGTATATTCAGCCGCTAAATCTAGTAAAGTAAGCGCAGATTGTGACACGGTATTTGCCTCGTCATAATACACTTCTGACGTGTATCGAGCGTTTGCCATAAGCTGTAAGCCACTTCCTAGATGAGTGTAATCCATTCCTAAAAGCACGCTAGTATCAGGTGTATAGGTTAAGTGGTTTCCCTCATAGCTACCGTTTCCACTGCCGAATTCAGATTTACCAAATGTACCGCCTAGATGAATACCTAATCCATTCCCAATTAACCAGTTAAGCTCCATTTCTAACCCTCGACTGGTTGCATCGCCAAAATTGGTTAATACCTGATTGGGTATGGAGCCACTGTAAAGCTGCACATTGCTGGTTTCAATTTGGTATAAAGCACCGCTGAAATTCACACGATTACTTAATAACTTGGTACGCCAACCTAGTTCACCGCTCCAGGACGTTTCAGTATCATAGCCGGCACTGTTGTCACCAAATGGCACTCGGTTAAAGCCTTTTGAACGATACCCTTCCGATAAAGAGGCATACAATCTAGTGATGTCACTGACTTGCCAACCAACCGACACTTTAGGTAAAAACTGACTATCGGTTAACTCTTCATCGTAAGCCGATATTCCAAACGATGTATTGCCAGAGTAATCCGATGAAGTGGTGACGTGCTCGAATCGACCTCCTGCCGTGATATCAACGTCACGACTAATGGCATAATTTATTTGACCAAATATCGCTACAGTGTCTGTATCAATTTCATTCTGGGCACCATAAGCACTGCCATAGAATGCTAGGTTTTCAAAATAAACACCCAGTAAAGAACTCAAGTTGTCATTATGATTTGTTTTCAGGTTTAGTTCTTGGGAAGTAACCGTTTGGTCTTCATTCCATAAACCTCCTACATACTGACGGTCTATGCGTCTATTTTGCACATGGCTAATACTTGTTACTTTAATCTTGTCTTGTTCGTAGTTTGCCGTAAAACCATAACTTTCTACTTTACGTTCTAAGTCTGGTATATCTTGAGTGGTGGATTTATTGCTGTACTCGTCTGCGCTTAAATACCACTCTTCATGGGAGTCAAGTTCGTCATTGGATAATGACAAAACTGCATCCCAAGGTCCGTCATTCTGCACATAATAAAGCTTTAATCCTGCGCTGAGTGAACGACTTGAATTTGCATCTTCTGTACCGCTTGTTTCATGGTCAATAAAACCTTTTTCATCTTCTGAATAGAGTGTTAAGTCTGCATATAATTCGTCGCTTAGGTCAGTAGAAAACACGCCTTGTAAGTATTGTTTTTGATTTGAGATCCCCAATTCAAGCATAGAGTTGGGTTGGCTATTTTTAGTAATGATATTAATGACACCACCTTGAGCATTACTTCCATATAAACTGCCTTGAGAGCCTTTTAAGAACTCTACGCGTTCTACATTAATTAATTTCTGGGTAATAAAAGCGTTATCTTGTTTAACACCATCTACGAGTACATTGATCGTTGGTGAATAGAAGTCTGGAGAGTTTATGCCACGCACAGACGTACTTGAATAGGTTCTATTTCCTCTTGTTTGTATGGCTAAACCCGGGAACACCTTTTCTAAATCAGCCACTTCCGTAACGCCTGCAAGAGACAACTCTTCCGCTGTCTTGACTAAAATAGCGCTATCGACTTTTGCTAGATTTGTTTCTTGTTTTGTCGAAGTAACTAGAATAGTGTCCAGTGTTAGGCTGTCTGATACCGCACTGTCGGCCAATGCTTGTGGACTGTATACAATAAACAAAAGTCCCATGCTTGTTATGAGTGTTTTTAATGTTAAGTGATGATTCATCGGTGCTACCTATTCCTCTATTTTTAAAATGTGTTTTTAGTTTTCTTCATTAAGCGACGCAGCAAGGATATCTGATCGAATTGCCCGTAAAAAAAACCAACCAATTAATGCATTTGGCATATACCTAACAATCATGTTTCGAAGGTTAAAGCTCCATTTAGAGGTAGGGATAAACCAAGTTGCTAGCTTTCGACTTCTTTCTTGTAAACGGTGTATTACAGGTCTTAATTTCTCTTCATGATCTGTTAGTCCTTGATCAATGCCGTAACGCTCAATAGATTGCGCTAAGAGATAAGCTGAGACCATGGCGATTCCAGCGCCTTGACCCGATAAAAGAGTTAAGCAATGTGCAGAGTCTCCAATTAGAACGACACGCCCTTTCGACCATTTTGGCAAATTAATCATTACTAGATTGTCAAAAAATAGCGGTGTGCTTTCTTCTAGAGAGACGATTTTTTTCTTAATTAAAGGGTGTGAATTGGAGAATTGATTGGACAGTTCTTCTCTCGTATTTTGAGGAGTATCTATAGCTGAGTGATGGTTATCTTTCCAAAGATACAATCCAGCAGACTGATCTTTACCAACTGGATAAAGCTCAACAACACGATTTGGTTCAGCAAAAGATTTGAAGTTTTTAATCTCCCCTGAAACCTCTTTCGTCGTGAAAGCAGCCACCTTGTAGTTTAAGTACTCACGACTATTTTTTTCTTCTAGTGGAAATATTTCTTTCCGTGTTTGAGAGTTAACACCGTCCGCCCCAATTACCAAATTCGCTGATATAACAGTTTCATCGGAAAGGTAAACCTCGATGTTTTCTGAATTGTTTTCTAGGTGGGTTACGCAACAGTTAAATCTAATATCAATATTTTTTTGTTGGTTGGTTTTTGTGTATAGTTCATTAACTAAATCGGTTCTGGATAGCATCAATATTTTGATGTCGCCCCATATTTTTTTAATATTTAGCGAAAATATTTTTTTACCTTTGCTATTAAAGTACTCATTGTTCTCAACGTGATAACGATATTGGTGTTTCTGCAATACTTCGAGTAACCCCATCTTTTCGACAGCACTATAACCTGGACCAGATAGCCCCAGCATATAACCGCCAGCTCGTAAATCTGTTGCTTTTTCAATGACAACAACATTCCAACCTGATTCACTTAACCACCAAGCACTGCTTAAACCAGCAACACCAGCACCAATAATTACAACTGTTTGATTATTCATTTAAATGACTTCTTTGTAAGATGAGGATAAGAAAGAGAAGAGTAGCGGGAGGGTAACTACAGCGCTAAGGCTAGCAATGCAACAAAAGAGAAAATAATTTTGATAGCCCAGATTTTGCACTAAAACGCCACTGCTAATACCAGCTAATAGTGCTATTGCAGTATCTACACTTTGTAGCAAACTGAAGTCCACTCCAGCCTGTTCCGGAGAAGTCAAACGCATGAGAATAGTGTAAAGAGCAACAAAGCTGGCTGCAGCACAGGCGCTGTTTAGCAAAAAAAGTACACAGGCTTCAAAGAAGGAAAGCTGCTCCTGAAGGCTGAAATAATAATAACTAAGGTAAATGAATAGCTGTGCAACTAATAGCGTTAATAAAACAAACCAAGGGCCTTTTTGAGCAATCCATAAGCCAGTTAGAAAGACAGCGAGTAAGCTTACCGTTGCACCACCGAAGCTGGCAACAAGACCTAATTGGGTTAATGTTATTCCATAGTCAACGAAGAAAGGCATTGCCATCCCTTGTGCTAACCTCAAACCCAGTTGAGCTATTATGACAATGCTAATTCCATATAGAATTTTTTTGGAGGAAAAGGCTTTTGTTAAACTCTGATGAGGGGCAATGTCGCTTTGTTGGTGAGGTGTTGATTGTTGTTGGAAGAACACGTAACTAAGCATTAGGAACAAAAAAACGACTATTGCACAAATCGCCCATTTCCAGTCATATAGGCCAACCAGTAGCAGAAACAAGCCTCCGCCAATAATAGAGCCCAGATAACCACCACCTATTTGCATTACATTGACCCAGTTTTTCTCTCGCACATTACTTTCTTTGATTGCATAGCCATCTAATGCGATATCTACTGTGGATGAAAGTACTGCGATAACCATTAATAAGGCAAAAACCAAATAAAAATCTACTGCGGGTGTAGTTATGGTTAATAGAGCTAAGATAGTAATGGCGAGACCGTTTACTATGAAGAATAATTTCTTCGTTCTGTATGTTTGCTTTTGTCTCCAAATTTCTAACGGCGCAGACCATAAAAATTTAAAAACCCAAGGCAACATGAGTAAGTAAATAAGACCAATTTGTATTGGCTCTATCCCTGACTCTCTAAAAACAGCAGGCATACCTTGAAAAGTGATGGATCCTAAAACACTTTGAACACTGTATAAAATGCCAAGTAAAGCTAAGAATGATAGATTAATGGAAGGAGGCTTTTGCATAGTCATCGCCGTTGTTAATATGATGGCGAATTATGTGAAGAGATTAATTTTCAAACTAACACTTTTGGTTGAAAAAGAACGTTTTACGAACTTTATTGAAAACGATTCTTATTTATATATACTTTACATTATTTCAATATTGTATTTTCTATGGAAACTATTTACACAAAAATTGCTCCTCCTGACTTACAGATATCGATAGATACTGTATTAGCCGCTCCAGGCTTAGTGACTGAACAGGTTGGTGATAACTTACAAATATCAACTTTAGATTTAAAGTTAGAATCTTCTAAAGATATTCAAACCGAAGGGCCACCAACCTTTTGTATTGCAATATTCTTAGACGGTAAAGGTGAGTTGTCTATTGAGTCTGGAGGTGTTTTGGAAATAGAGCCAGATATGACTGTTGTTTTTCACTCTTCAGAACCTGTTTTAGGGAGAACTCTTTTTGCTGGAAACAGCCATATTCACTGTTTAGATTTTCGTTTCAGCTTAGAGTATTTGTCCAGCTTTGGTATTGTTAACCTCGATCGAATTATTCCTATGTTCGATCAAAATTACAGCGTTGCGAAAGTCACTATGCTCGCTAAAAAGACATCATTTAAACTCAAAGATATAGCTAAGCAGGTTTTAGATTGCGAAATAGAGGGTGTTGCGAGATCTTTATTTCTCCAAAGTAAGGCACTTGAGGCGTTATCACAAGTTTTAACCACGCTTGAAGATTCTAATAGCCATGTACAGTTAAGTAAGTTGGATCATGTTAAAATTCAAGATGCAATTTCCCTTATCGAACAGCAATACGACCAACCTTGGACGATCGCATTACTGGCAGAGGCAGTAGGCATTAATCAAAGTAAATTAAAACAAGGGTTTCATTTAGCAGTACAATCAACTGTACATCGTTACCTTGAAGAAATAAGACTTACCAAAGCTAAATATTTATTAGAACAGGGCCACAAAGTGTTAGATGTTTGTTTAGCAACTGGCTACTCATATCCTAGTCATTTTTCAAAGCGCTTTCAGCAAAGATTTTCGGTTCAACCTAGTAAATTGAGCAAACAGTCAGCTACGCTGAAAAACAGGCCCTAATGGGCAATATAGCTATCTGTATAGCGTGTTGTTTAAGTAATATAAGCAACATTCACCAAGGCGGTGACTTTGAACTCATGGGCATTCGTCATAAAGAGTATCCAATCCAAGGTATTTAATTCCACCCATAACCCTTTGCCACAGAAGGCGAAAAGACCTGATTAAAAACTTCTTATTTCAGGTGTAGAAAGGTATGAATTATGTAAAAAGGCTGAGTGATTGCTCGGCCTTTTTTGTCTTTGAACTTTTTATACTTGAGTAATAGGTTATGCCGGAAACTTCTGTTTCATATGCAAAATGCAAAAAAATTGATGTTTTATTTGTCATGATAGTAGGAAACGAGCACGTATTTTCGCTTTGAAATCTTCCATTTTTGCATTGGCTTCTTCTTGAGTAACAAATTCTGCTGTACCTTCATCTAAATGCTCAAAAGCGATATTTACTTGCTCTGTTATCCAGTCATTATGAGGTATGTGTTTCGTTTCTTTGTCGACTCTGAATTGGATTTTAGTATCCATGTTTTGCACCTTGGTAAATTATATTTACACACAAACGTTAGTACAGAATGAAAGTCTCAACAAGGCATATCTGGTTTATAAAAGTTTCTAGTTTTCTGTGAGTGAGATATGGTTAATTCGTTATTCCACGGATGCGTTTTTACAGGATGAATAAAAATGTATAAGAGTATGATGCAAGCGGTTTGCAGTGAAACTGACGTTTCAGATATTGATTTGTCCATGTTTGTTGGTGCAGAAGAGCCTCTTCATGGGGTTAATGAGTTGGCCGCGGCATCGGTGCGTGCGGCGGTGTCATCGACTCAGATGTTTATACAAGAGTATTTTGGTACGCGACCTAGCGCGAAAATGGATCGCACTTTAGTGGATAGATGGTGTGTTAGCAGTGTGACACCGACGGGCTGGAATTTACCGTCAGAGTGGGATGAGTTCGCAAAAGATTATCAAGCCCGTGACGGTTGGATTCGATTACACACAAATGCCAGTCATCATCGTGATTGTGCTTTGTCCGTGCTTGGTGATGTGTCGACACCTGAAGAAGCGGCAGAGGTGATTGCTAACTGGAATAGCTCCGAGCTTGAAAGTGCGATCGTGAATGCCGGTGGTTGTGCTGCGGTTTTACGTAATCGACAAGAATGGCAGTCTCATCCGCAAGGCATTGCGGTTGCTCAAGAACCTATTGTGAATTGGGATATTACTCAATCCTCCTCTCATCATTGGAAGCTTCATACATCGGAGCTACCTTTGTCTGGTTTGCGCGTATTAGATTTGACTCGTGTGATCGCTGGCCCTGTGGCGACGAGGTTTCTTGCGAATCTCGGGGCTGATGTGTTGCGTATTGATCCACCACATTGGGATGAAGGCGGTAACACAATTGATATGGCGGTAGGGAAAACATGCGCGGGTTTGAACTTACGTGAGCCTGAAGATTTATCAAGGCTTATCGAACTTATTAAGTCGGCTCATGTATTGGTTCATGGATACCGTAAAGATGCTTTATCTCGCCTTGGCCTAACAAAATCACGCTTATCTGAGCTGAATCCTGCTCTGATTTCTGTAGGAGTAAATGCCTACGGCGCAACAGGGCCGTGGCAAAACCGAAGAGGGTTTGACAGTTTGGTACAACGTAGCAGTGGTGTGGCGATGGAGAAGTCGGGCATTGTGACCGCATTGCCTTATCAAGCACTTGATCATTCTACGGGATATCTTACTGCGGCCACCGTGATGCAGGCATTGCGTCTTCAACATGCTGGCGGCGGCGTGGCTTCGGCCCATTTATCGCTGGCGAGACAGGCTCAGATTTTATTGGATGCTGATATTGATCATACCGCTATGCTTGCAGGGAAGACTCATAAAAATGGCGCTGGTGTTTATACGGATTATTGCTTTAATGAACAGACCGATTGGGGACCAGTACTTAGGTTGCCTTTGCCTTATGAGATTGAAGGCGTGAATCTTAATTGGATGAAACCAGCTAAGAAACTGCGTTCAGGTTTGCCTGAGTTTGGTATCATTAGATGACACTGTAAACACTTCACTCATAAACTAGGAATCGTATGTCGCGTAAGAAAGCCATTCGTCATAAAGCCATTATTGATCAATTAGAAACGAACCCTTCTATGAGAGTTGGGGAGTTATCTAATGTATTGGGTGTGACGAAGGAAACGATTCGACGGGACTTAGAAGAGCTTTCCGAGCAGAATATTATCGACAGAACTTACGGTGGTGCGGTATTGCGTCAGCCTTCGGAAGCGGTTTTATCTGAACGACATAAAGCCATGCGTGAAGAGCGATCGGCGATTGCGAAGGTTGCTACGCCTTTATTAAAAGGGGCGAAAGTGATCATGATTGGTTCTGGAGCAACAACGGTTCATGTGGCGAAGCGTATCGCTTTTGAAATGAATAATGTAACTGTTATTACTCACTCTTTTGGTGTGGCAACGGTTCTGTCCTTAAATCCAACGATTAAAGTGATCATGGCGCCAGGTGAATATTATGCTAGTGAAGGCGCTGTTCATGGCGCTCAAACGGTTCGATTTTTATCGGAATTAACGGCTGATTGGGCAGTGCTAGGGGCAAGTGGTATGACGGCTACCGGCCCGAGTGATGCCTTGATGGAAGCGGCGGATGTGTATCGAACTATGATTGTAAACAGTGAATGTTGCATGATCACGGCTGACCATACGAAGTTTGATCGACAAGCTGTCGCACAGTTCAGCCACTGGAGTGATATTGATTACTTGGCGACGGATGTTCAACCAAACGGTGTGCTTAATCAGGCGCTTGAAGATGAAAAAGTCAGTGTTGTCTTGAGTGCGAACTAACACTTGCTTTTTACTTTCCCAACTCTCGTTCAATATTTTCTTCAACGTCCAGTATTTTTTTAAATGTCATCCAGTATCTTTTTAAAAGCTTGAAGAAATAAGTCTGCTTCTGACTTGGTTAAGCATAATGCTGGGCGAAGCTTTAGAGTAGCACCAGCGGCACCAGCGGCACCAATCAAAATGTTTTCGTCTCGAAACTTGTCGATCATGGCAAGCGTAACTTCTGGATCGGGTTGATTGTTGTCGTTAGGGTGACAAATATCTATTCCTAAGAACAAACCAGAACCTCTTACTTCGCCAATATGTGGTGATAAGTCAGCTATCTTCTGTAAACCTGCTTTTAAGTAGTCGCCTAATATTCGAGCATTGTCTTGTAGGTTTTGATTTTTAATTTCGTTTAAAACCGCTAAACCTGCTGCGGCGGCTACTGGGTTGCCACCAAAGGTATTGAAGTAACCTACATCTGCACAGAATTCATCGAGGAATTGTGGCTTAGTGACCACGCCCGCCATTGGAAAACCATTTCCCATGGGTTTTCCTAGCGTGACAATGTCAGGCACAACATCGTGGTTTTGAAATCCCCAAAAAGCGGTGCCTGTTCGAGCAAATCCTGGTTGAACTTCATCTGCGATGTATAAACCGCCTGCGTTATGAATGACTTCAACAGCTTGCTTTAAGAAGCCATCTGGCTCAGCAAAAACACCATCTGAAGAGAAAATACTGTCTAGTAATAACGCGGCGGCTTTAATGCCTCTTTGTTCTAATTGTGCGATGGCGCTTTCTACTCGCTCTGCAAATCCTTGAGCGATGTTGCTACCATAATATTTTTTCGAAGGCGGTGGGATCGCAATAACATGGTCTGGCAGCTTTGTATTTTTTAAAGCAGAAGGCGAGACTTGGGTCACCAACGATGTGTTTCCGTGGTAAGCCGATTCTGTGACGATGAAACCTTCTCCACCAGTATGTTTGCAAGCAAGGCGCATGGCGAGGTCATTGGCTTCACTGCCGGAGCAAGTTAAAACCACATTTGAAAGAGGCTCAGGAAAGGTGGTTTTTAAGGCTTCTAAATAGTCATCCACAATGGGCACTATGTAACGAGTATTGGTATTGAGTTTGGCGAGTTGTTGGCTGACGGCTGCAACAACGGCTGGATGACTATGACCGAGACAAGGAACGTTGTTGTAAAAATCGAGATAGCGGGTGCCGTCTTTTGCTGTCATCCATACGCCTTCCGCCGACACCATTTCAATAGGATCACGATAAAACAAAACGGAAGAAGCGCCAGTATTGGCGAGGCGTCGAGCGACATTGGTATTGTGCGGAGATTGTTTATCGAACGCATTCATTTCTAATATCGGGCGTACGCTTTTTTCCATCATAAGGCTTTCTCTATTGATGATTCAGTTAGGCTGTCGTTGCTAAGTAACGATCTTCCAAATATTGCTGTGCAAGTTCCACGGTGCCTTTTGTGTAAGCTTCTAACCCCGCTTCGATGGCGGTTTCTGTTTCGGAGTGTGTGGCAATCCAAGCCGTGAGCAATAAGCGTCTAAACAGGATAAAAGTAGGAATCATGGCTTCGTGTTCTTGGCTTAAAGGTCTCATTGTTCGGTAACCTTTCAGCCATGCGGTGATTAAATCGGGAACGTGTGGTGAGTCTTCGTAAAATGAAATGGCAGAGGCAAAATCGTACATAAACCAGCTGAAGCCGCAATCATCAAAATCGATCACTGACAAGGTGTTTTGATCAATAAGCAAATTTGCCAAACGTAAATCTGCGTGAACCAAACCAAATCTATCAGGCGCTTCTCCATAAATAGACAGCTGACTTTCGAGCTTTTTACATAAGTTTTCTAGAACCGCTTTACCTTCTTTTTCTAATCCTAAGGCTTGTCGCCAATTTCCCCATAATGGGTTGTCCCCAAAGCTGGTTTCAAACGTCCAGCTTTTACGAATGAAGTTCTCAGGTGTTTGCCATTGGCTCGCATGAAGGTGAAGCTGAGCCGATATTTTTCCAAGCAACTCAAAACCTGCAGTAAGGGAATCATCTACCGAAGGCTCTGAACCTGCCATAAATTCAAAAGCGACAAGATGTCGTGTTTGTCCTTCATCATCAAACGAGGCGATGTAAGAGCCATCGTCTAAAGGCAAAGGCGCAGGAATGTTAATGGTCGAATCTTGGCGCAGTGCGTTAATCCAAGCGATCTCAGAGGCGATTTCTTCAGAAGAATGATAGTTAGGTCGATGGACACGAACAATGATTTTGGTTTCGAGAGCCTTATCTTTTGAAGTGCTGTCTTCAACAATAAAAGTGGCATTTTCGGAGAGGGTTAATAAGCGAACATTCGCGCTTTCACTCATTCCCCAACGATGCTTTAGAAGGTTCACGCCTTTGCTTAGCCTGTTAATGAAATCTGAGTTGTATATGTCTGACATCAAAGCGCTCTCCAAGAATCAATAAGGTATTAATAATAATATTTTGTTTGACTTGCAACATTTTTATGTTGATTTCCAATTTTTATGGGTGGATTATAAGAACAATCGAACGATTTCATTATGAGGAGTGTTTTCATGCTGACCCCAATTAAAGATAAAGTAACCATAGTCACTGGCGGCTCGAAAGGGATAGGTAAAGGCATAGCAAAAGTCTTTGCTAAAAAAGGTGCCAAGGTAATGATTGCGGCACGTGGTGAAGACTCTGCCAAAAAGGCTGTGGATGAAATCTTGGCTGATGGCGGTATTGCAGATTACTTTCTTTGTGATGTTTCTGATTGGGAAGCTGTTCAAGCATTAATCGCGACCACGGTAGAAAAATTTGGCAGTGTTGACATTCTGTGTGCCAATGCGGGCATTTTTCCACAAATTAAATTGTCAGACATGGAGCCGAGCGATTGGGATGATGTCATGTCTGCCAATCTCAAAAGTACTTTTTTAACCGTCAAAGCTTGTATGCCTATTTTTGAGAAACAAAATAAAGGTCGGGTGATTGTTACTTCTTCTATTACTGGCCCGATTACCGGCTATCCAGGTTGGTCACATTACGGCGCTTCCAAAGCAGGGCAACTTGGTTTTATTAGAACCGCCGCAATGGAATTAGCTGGTTTTAATACGACTATTAATGCTGTCATGCCGGGAAATATTGCCACTGAAGGATTGGATGACTTAGGCGAAGAGTATCTTGCTTCTATGGCGGCTTCCATCCCATTAAAGAAGTTAGGGGCGGTGGAAGATATTGCTAATGCTGCGCTGTTTTTTGCTTCTGACGAAGCGGCTTATATTACGGGTCAGCAAATTGTCGTGGATGGCGGTCAAATTCTTCCAGAAAGTATGGATGCGATTGCCGAGATGTAGAATCAAGAGTCATGTCTTAGGCGTTAATGTTTAAAGGAGTAATGGCTTTAGTCATTACTCCTTTTTCGTTCTGTTTTATAAAGACGAATAGGCCAGTGGGCTGATTTTTAATTTAAGTATCCGCCCACGGCTTGTAGCACTTCTTTTGTGTTTCTGTCTGACACCCAAACTGCTAAGGCGGTTCTTTCTTGGCCTTTTTCTGGAATACTCGGTAGGAGTAATTTCCAGCTTTGAGTACCAGGAAGCGTTAAGTAGTTCAAAGCGACGAAGTCGTGGTGCAGCTGGCGATTTCGGTTTTCTCCTGCTTTTACATTCGTAGACAGCCCCATGCCAAGGTAAGTGACGTGCAGTTCCATATCTTGGTTTTGGCTATAGTTCACGTCCAAAATGTTGTTGTCATTTAAGACGACACTTAATTCCCCCGAGGTTTTATTAGATGCAGGAAGTGCTTTTTGTCCTCGAAACCAAGCACGCCATTCTTTATTATCAATAACAAATCCTGGAGTATACATTTGACTAATGTGCCCAACACGAGCGTAAGTTTGTTGGCGTTGTGTATGAACAGGTGATGCGAAAGGATCTTCCCAACCAATGTAATTCCAATAATCTACGTGGAATGCAACAGGGACTAAACCATCAAAAAGAGCGGGGTGATCTTTTAGTGTGGAGAGCCATTTGTCTGCCGGTGGGCAACTACTGCAACCTTCCGAGGTATAAAGCTCAACAAGTTGCGCTTGTTTGGTTCCACTATGCCATTCTTGTGCTTGAATAGTGTGTACCTGAAATATCAAAAGTGGCATTAATGCTAAGCTGGCGCGAAGTAAGGCTTTCATCTGACGGCTCCGTGGTGGTTTTTATATCTGATTTCAAAAACAAGGATCGGTTCCAATGAATTATGAAGAGGGTGAATTAATGTGTGAAGTTTCTGTGAGTTCTACTTTAGCGTTAAACCCAATGCCGCAAGAAACCGTTTGGTGGATGCCTCGCCATGAAGAGAAACTGGCACTCAAAAATTCTATGTCTCGTGTGGATTTGGTGTTTTTAGGGGATTCCATTACGCAAGCTTGGGAAAAAGAAGGCGCAGAGGTTTGGGATGAGTACTACGCACCACGTCATGCGTTAAATCTTGGGTTTAATGGCGACCGTACAGAAAATATTTTGTGGCGTTTGGAGCATGGCGAAGTGGATGGTCTTCAACCTAAATTATTGGTTTTGCTGATTGGCACCAATAACACAGGTCATCGACAGGATTCACCGGAAGATACAGTCGAAGGCATCAAGCAGATTCTCTCTGTACTATCTAAGAAGTTGCCGGAAACGAAAATTTTATTGTTGGCTATTTTTCCCCGAAGTGCGAAGCCGACACAAACATTACGAGTTTTAAATGACGCTATTAATCAAAAAATTCAGCATTTTTCGGACAATCAGCGCGTATTTTTTCTCGATATTAACCATCACTTTTTAGATGAAAAGGGGTGTTTAACTAGCAATGTGATGAATGATTTTCTCCACCCAAACGCAAGCCAATACAGGGTTTGGGCGGAAGCGATAGAGCCTTATTTGTCAAAATGGCTGTGAAAGCAGCCAGCCTATATGAAACAAAAACTCAGTATTACTACTTAGTTTTGTCTACGTATTCTCCTATTCAGTTCGGTATTCATACGAATTGTTTGCGCTTTCTATTCACGCGATTATCTGTCCTGCACAATTATGTAAAACAATAATAAACGAAACCTTTGCGTATCGATGTATGTTTGCTACTTGGGCTTGAATGAACAAATGTTTGTCAAAGCCGCTTTCTAGTCTCGCATAAGTGGGTGTCATTAGGTTTCTTCACATGACAGCAGGATGATAAAAACAATGAAATCCTTAAAAATCACAACTCTTGTTACTGCCGCGGCCGTTACTATTAGCGCTTTCTCTCTGCCTGCTTTTTCAGCAGACCGAGTGTACAAACTAAAGATGGCCGAAACTTGGTCTTCTAACTTCCCTATCTTTGGTGATGCGCCACGTAACATGGCAAGCATCGCTGAAAAAATGTCTAACGGACGTCTAAAAATCACCATTGATTCAGCGAACAAACACAAAGCGCCACTTGGTGTATTTGATATGGTTCGTTCTGGTCAATACGACATGGGTCACTCTGCTTCCTATTATTGGAAAGGCAAGGTGCCAAACACACTTTATTTCACAACAATGCCATTCGGTATGACGACACCAGAACAATATGGTTGGTTCTATGAAGGTGACGGCATGGAATTGATGGAAAAAGTGTATAAGCCTTTCGGTCTATTATCTTTCCCTGGTGGTAACACGGGTAATCAGATGGGCGGTTGGTTCCAAAAAGAAATCAACTCTCTTGAAGATCTTCAAGGTCTGAAAATGCGTATTCCAGGTTTCGCTGGTGAAGTAATGGCGAAATTGGGCGCTAAGCCAACAAACATCGCATCTGGTGAGCTTTACACAGCCCTTGAACGTCGTACTATCGATGCACTAGAGTGGGTTGGACCATCACTTGATTTACGTATGGGCTTCCACAAAATCGCACCTTACTACTACACAGGTTGGCATGAGCCAGCGACTGAACTTCAGTTCCTAGTTAACGAACGTACTTGGAAAAAACTACCTGAAGATCTTCGCGAAATTCTACGTGTTTCTATGAAGCTAGCTTCTTACGACATGTACATCCAGTCTTACCACGAGAGTGCGAAAAACTGGGCGACAATGAAAACGGAATACCCAAATGTTCAAGTAAAAACTTTCCCGCATGACGTATTGGTTGCTATGGAAGAAGCAAACCAAGAACTACTTGATGAGAAAGCAGCAGCGGATCCGTTAGCGAAAGAAATCCTTGATTCTCAAGCGAACTACATGAAACAAGTACGTGTTTGGACAAACATCTCCGACCGTGCTTACCTTGATAGTGTTGATAATCTAGCGAAATAAGACCTCTACAGGGTGAGAGCATGGACAAATGTGCTCTCACCCTTTTTTATTTCTAGGAGTTTGTTATGTTTTTAGTGAGCCTAGAACGAGGTATTACTCGTTTCTCAAATCTACTCGGTGTTGTCTCCACAGTTTTATTCATTGGCCTGTTATTCAACGTGTTTTATGACGTGTTGATGCGCTATGTTTTTAACGATGTGTCTATTGCAATGCAGGAACTAGAGTGGCACTTATATGCGGCGATTTTCTTGCTAGGTATTCCTTACGGATTACAACATGGCGGGCATGTACGCGTGGATTTGATATACGAGAACTTGCCACTTAAAGGCAAAGCGTGGATTGATTTACTCGGTTGTGTGTTTCTTTTGATACCTTTTACCTTACTAGTTGGCTACTACGGTGTCGGTTTTGCCCAAGAAGCTTACCTTTTAGGTGAAACAAGTGGCGATCCTGGTGGTTTGCCTTATCGTTGGATTATTAAAGCGGTGATTCCTTTTGCCTTTTTCTCTATGGCAATCAGTGGTTTAGGAATGATGATTCGCTCTATTAATGCGATCCGTGGTGTGAGTGAAGAAGGTTTTTCTCATCCGCCTATCCAACACTAATCCAAGTCATTATTTTAAGCTAGTAGGTCATTTATGATTGGCATTATCATGTTTTTTGTTGCTCTAGTAATGTTGTTACTGGGCTTCCCTGTCGCCTTTACTTTTGGCGGTATTGCGTTGATCTTCGGTGTATTTGCCGAAGGTTTTGATATGTTTGCTTTTATGCCGTTCCGTATACAAAGTTATATGGAAAACACCGTCATGATGGCAGTTCCTCTGTTTATTTTCATGGGCATCGTATTGCAGAAAACCCGATTGGCGGAGCAGTTGCTTGAAGCCATGGGTAAATTGTTTGGCGGTGTTCGTGGTGGTTTGGCAATTTCGACTATCTTAGTTGGCGCTTTGTTAGCGGCATCAACCGGTGTTGTTGGTGCGAGTGTTGTGGCAATGGGTCTTATCTCTTTGCCTGTTATGTTGAAATACAACTATGACAAGTCTTTGGCCTGCGGCACCATTTGTGCGTCTGGTACATTGGGACAAATTATCCCACCATCGATTATTCTGATCATCCTAGGTGATGTGTTGGGCATTCCAGTCGGCGACCTTTTCCAAGCGGCGCTTGTGCCTGGTATGGTTCTGATCGGTTGCTACATTGTTTATATTTTAATTGTGACTTTCATGAACCCTGAAATGGCGCCAGCTATGCCTCAGGATGAAAGTGGTGAGACTCGTCAAGAGCAAATCATTAGCGCATTGAAAGCGATTATCCCACCATTGGCTTTGGTTCTAATCGTATTGGGTTCTATCTTTACCGGTATTGCGACACCAACAGAGTCTTCTGCATTAGGTGGCGTTGGTGCGATTATTTTGGCACTAATCTACGGCCAGTTCAGCTGGAAAATGCTTTACGACAGTGGCTTAGAAGCAGTTAAAGTAACCGCGATGGTCTTCGCGATTCTAATGGGTGCGACAGCCTTCTCGATGGCCTTTAGTTACACAGGCGGCGATTACATCGTTGAAGAAGCATTGTTGAGCTTACCTGGCGAAAAATGGGGCTTCATCATCTTAGCTATGATTGCGATTTTGATCTTGGGCTTCTTCATCGACTTCGTTGAAATTGCCTTCATTATTGTACCAATTCTAGCGCCAGTGGCTGAAGCTTTGGGCATCAACATGGTGTGGTTTGCGATCTTGATTGCGATGAACTTACAGACGTCTTTCTTGACGCCGCCCTTTGGATTCAGCCTCTTTTATCTCAAAGGTGTGGCTCCAAAATCTGTTCGCACAACGGACATTTATAAAGGGGTTATGCCGTTTATCATGATCCAAATACTTGTACTTGCCAGCATCATGATTTTCCCTGCATGGTACGGCATGGGCTAAAGTAGCCATGGGAAAGTTAAACATTTTGTGAATAGGCTGGCCTTATTCACAAAATGTAAAGTCAAAAGGAAGCGAGCTTTGAGCTCGCTTTTTTGTTTTTGTGCGTTTTCAGGTTAAAGTGACCCATTACGCTTCTTACATTCTATAAAACAGGTCTTGCCGAGTGGGCTTAAAAAGTAAAATCATCCTATTAGCTGTTGCGCCGCTGATTCTTGCGACGGCCATTATTATCTATCTGAGCCTACAATCTGCCCAAGAACTGGCGGCAGAAGAGTTGGCAATTTATGAATACAATCTAGTCAACGCGAAAGAAAAAGCCCTTAAAAACCACGTTAATATTGCCTTGTCCGCGATTACATCTGTTTTAGAAAACGATCAGATGGATGATGCGACGGCACAGGAAGAAGTAAAAAGAATATTAGAAAACCTACGCTACGATGAAGATGGCTACTTTTTCGTTTATGAAATGTCAGGTGTGAACCTTGTTCATCCCACTATTCCAGAGTTTGTCGGCAAAGATTTATGGGCGTTTCAAGATCGCTCTGGTAACTATTTGATTCAAGGTTTGATTAATGCCGCTCAAGCTGGTGGTGGCTTCCATCGATACGTTTGGGAGAAACCGCCATTAATGCGATTAGAAGACAAACTCAGTTATGTTGTTGCCATCGACCGATGGAATTGGATGATGGGAACGGGCCTTTATTTAGACGATATTTACGATGAGCTAGCAAAAACAGAAGCGACCATGAACCGTAATATTCAAGGGAGTTTTTTTGTTGTCATTGTTGTCGCGGTTATTACTGTTCTCTTGGTGATTTTGTTGGGCGTGGTGATTAATCTCCATGAACATAAGTTGGCGGACACTCGCTTGAATGCGGTTGCTCAACGCTTTATGCGATTACAAGTAAACGAGCGCCGAGGCTTCTCAAGAGAGCTTCACGACGGCATTAACCAATCGCTTGTGAGTTGTAAGTTTCGTATAGAGTTAGCGGGCAACAAATTACGCCGTAACGATAGCCATGAAATTGTTCAAGAAGAGCTATTAAAAGCCAGTGATTTAATCAGCCAGACCATCAATGAAGTGAGACAGATCTCGCATAACTTGCGTCCTACTTTATTGGATGATTTAGGATTAGATACGGCGATACGCTCCTTGATAGACCAATTTTCTGAGCGTACGGAAATTGATGTGGATTACCGCTTTGAAGTGACGAGAGAGATGTCAGATGAAGTGGAAATCAGTATTTATCGACTCACTCAAGAAGCCTTAACCAACATTGAAAAACACGCGGAGGCGAGTTCAGTAAGGCTCGTATTGCGACAGAAGAGTCAGAAAATTGAGTTCGAATGCCGAGACAATGGCAAAGGGATTTCAGATAACCCAGAGCCGGGAATTGGCTTTATTAATATGCGAGAGCGCTTAGAATTGATCGGTGGTGATTTCCATATTGCCTCTCAAAAAGGCCAGGGAACTTGGGTCTATGCCGCTTTCCCTGTGTAGTTTTTATATAAAATATTAGAGCGAATTAAGAATATGACAACCTTGCCTTCTTTGTTACGAGTATTGCTAGTAGACGACCACACCTTAGTTTTGGATGGCCTTCAAGCTCGCCTAGAATTAGAAGGAAACATACAAGTTATTGGAACGGCAACCAATGGTTTAGAAGCGCTGGATAAAGCCAAAGAGCTGAAACCAGACTTAGTATTAATGGACGTTTCTATGCCAGTGTTGAACGGGTTAGAAGCGACAAAACGCTTTAAAATCGAACAACCAGACATAAAAATCCTGATGCTCAGTATGCACAACGACAAGGAATACATCATGTCGTTGATTCAATCTGGAGCAAATGGCTATGTGCTAAAAGACGTATCGTCTGAAGAGTTGGTTCAAGCCATTAATACAGTTCATCAAGGTGGCACCTATTTTAGTTCTGGTGCTTCAGACGCCTTGTTCGCACAAACCTCTTTAGAGCAAAAACACGAAGAATTAACAAAGCGCGAAACCGCTGTGCTGGTGGAAGTAGCAACGGGTTTATCAAATAAAGAGATAGCGCAAGTATTGGATATTAGCGTTAGAACGGTAGAAACCCACCGACAAAATATTAAAAACAAACTGGATATTCATACC
This sequence comes from Marinomonas algae, assembly GCF_047525555.1. Taxonomy (NCBI): domain Bacteria; kingdom Pseudomonadati; phylum Pseudomonadota; class Gammaproteobacteria; order Oceanospirillales; family Oceanospirillaceae; genus Marinomonas; species Marinomonas algae. Next base: position 58,343 of record NZ_JBLIXK010000003.1, read on the forward strand.
TCAGCAGGCTTAGTGAAATACGCATTGGCTCATCAGCTGATTCAGTAGCTTGCTAATGAAAAGCAATACTAAACAGAAGTGACTATGTGCCGAGTCCTGAAACACTCTTAAAGGAGGGTCAGAACTATTTAGTGTCTCATGGAGGGCTTTGTAAACTTCCTCTCTATTATTGATAAATTGTTTAAGATTAAGCCAATCGTTTAATGAAAGGGGAGTGTCATGTTACGCAAATGGGTATTGAGTTTATGTATTAGCGTTTTTGCTATGACGCTAGTAGCCGCACCAGAAGAGAAAGCCATAGAGCAGACGATGTTTGAATTGGAGCGTAGTGTAGCGATTCTTCAGCTATCTAAAGCCAATTTAGAAGATTATAAAAGCATGAATGACAAGGTAATGTCTTTAGAAAATAGAGTGGACTTCTTTGCGGTTTTAACACTGGTTTTATGTTTTATATTAGCAGTTTTGTTTGTCTTTTTGTGTAATCAACACAAACGTTTATTGGCGATAGAAAAAGTAAAAATGGCCGAACCTATAACCGAGGAATAAAGGTTGTGCTTCAGAGCGACAATCGGTGCACATTCCTCGTACATCAAAAAGAGTTTTGACCCGATTTACCGTATCTTGCAGATATTTGAAAATGACATTCTTTCTTGTAACTGCCGCCTACCTCGACGGAATGTCATCTTTCACCCAAGTTCAGTACTCTAACTGTTGCGTCTAGGGTGTTCGTTTTATCTCAAATGGTTTTGAGGCAGCTGTGATTGACCAAGAACAGCAACAACCAGAATAAAGCCATCTTCTTTGGTAAAGTAAGCCGTGTGCTTACCAACAGGGAAGTAGAATCCGTTTGGATACAATTCATCACAGCTTCGCCCAACAGCAGGGTTATCAGCCAGCATTTGAAAAGCTGTAAGTAGGCTGTCTTTGTAGTTATTCCACTGTAACTCGGAAAAATTAGCGACGGTGTCGCTTTTGATTTTGCGTAGATGAATTTGAGCCAATTTACTTAGCTTATATTTGTTTGATTGCATATTTTGGCTACAGGGTCTTTAAGAATGTTTCGCCATCAATAACATGACCTTGTGCTAGGTCTTCTTTTGCAGACTCAAAGCAATATTTAATGTAATCCGCTTTCATCGCTTCAAGTTCTTCGTAGTCTTTAATAGACATAACAACGACAGCATCTTTGCTGTTTTTACTGATTTTAACGGGCTCTCGTTGAGCACTGAGAAGTAGCTCACCAAAATTACGCTTAGCGTCATTTGCGGTTAATGTATACATGTACAAATTCCAAACTCGGGTTAACAATAGGATTATAGGTGTTTGTGCGAAATGTGCAATTTAATTAAATCGTGCGATTTTTAACACTATCGTTTGACCTCGCTCTAAGTTGTTGGGCTTTGCTCCCAATTTAGCATTCCGCCTTCGACGTAGGTCACACTTCAGTGTGACAACACCCCAAGGATCGAACCCCTTTTTGAGCCACAAAACCTCACAATCACAAAAGACATCATCAAAAAGGGCTTTGACCCAAACTCAGCCGAGTTACTTGTGCTACAACATATGAAATGGAACTACATCTTTGGAAGCTCTTTTTAGAGGAAAGCTAAATGGCTTATGATTAAAGATCTATCGACGCAGCAGAAACAAGAGGAAAACTGCGCGCGCGGTTTTTTATAGATATTAAAATTGACAGGATTGCTCTAGAGCGAGAGTATTAAAGGCTTACAAAGGGAAGTGTTAATTTCAACGGTCTGAAAAAACGCTTCGTACAAAGCCGCTTAAGCGGCAGAATAAACTGTTAGGTTTCTATGGAGTCAGTCATGTTTAAAATGGATAATAATCAAATCATGGAACTGTGTAATTTTGCATATATGGCCGATAAAGAAGCACGAAGTGACTTAGTTGGTGGGTATATAGCAACTGAAAATGATTATACTTCAAACTTTACAGGTGCTTTACGAAGAATAATTAATGCAAATAGTAAAACAAAATTAACTGCAACTTCTTATTTATTATCTCCAGCAGATGAAAGGTTAAGTGGATGTGATGCTACGATAATCCTTACTTCAAATAATTATTTTAAAGTCATTACTTTTGAAGCAAAGTACCCTCGAATGTCAAAGAAATACTATAACTGGGACTATTCGCAAACTTCAACTGGCTTATCTCACTTTTCAGATCAACTTGAAAGGCAAAAACGATTTTCTAGCATGCATGCAATTTTTGAGATGTTTTATTGTGACCTACCGTACTCTAAACAGCCTGTTTATATGCAAAATGATGTTTCATCTTGTGTATGGCATAAAGACGCAATTTCATTCGATAGCAAACGAAAAAACACTAATCAAGTTTGGTCTTCTACAGATTTAGAAAATCTATTAAAAATCGGTAATTTATCAATTGATAAAATTCTACATGAGGTCTGTATTTGTTCTCAAGGTAAGCCTACAAAATGTTTCGGTAAAATCACAGACATAGCGCAAGAGTTCTCACTTTTTGGTAATGTGCTACATATAGCTACCTCTGATAGCGAACCTGACGATTTTGAAAATTGATATGTGAGGTCTGAAACCTAACAAGAAATTAAACAAGGACAAAAAACAGTTGGCTTTTTGTTTACTACGTTCACCTATTTTAGCCAACAATTTTTTGCCTGTTAATTGGGCGTTAGTGAGGTTCCTTCTACAGTGCCTATTAAAGAATCGAAGCTAAAAGCTTTTCAGGATTTTCGAGATGTATTGTCTATGTACAACATAAAGACAAAAGAAGAGCTCATTTTAATTGCAGATGAACGTTATGATATACATTCAGTACTTATTGAACATTTCAAAAAGAATTGCTGGGGATACACTGAATTGAAGACCTATGATGGTCATTATTGTTTAAAAGATTACCCAACTGTAGGGATGTATACTTTTCTATATCAAGAGCGAGGTTTAGTGCGTCGTGAAAATAAATGTTTTTCTAGCTATTCCGCTTGTTTGGTTTATGGGATATTTTTGGATAAAGACTTCCTAAGTGTCCTTTGAATATATCGCCACTAACAAGTACCAGCACAAACAGGCACTTCGTGCCTTGGACTCGCAACAAGTTGCTCGCCTGTGTGGTGAGCGTTAGGCATTTAAGAGTAGTATGAAGAAATTACCAGAATTTTTGTTTGATATAAGTAGGTGGGGTGCTTTTAAAATCCCCGCCTTTTCCTTGGGTGCTGTTGCTCTATTACTTATTTTTAGAGATGTGAATAATCCTAAAGAAATACTGTTTATTCAGGAGTTAATTCGTTTCTCAATAGGTTCCGCCATCATCTCGTACTGTCAATCGTTGGGGTATTCAACTTATCGTCTAAATGCAAAAAAGGAAGATTTGCCCATATATATTCAAGTAATTTTTATGATTCTACATGTCAGTTGGTTTATATATTGGCTATTGATTAAAAATGCCTAACAAGCCGCTGTAGTTCGCTCACTGCGTTCGCTGGGACAAATTATCGCTGGCTCCCTGCGCTGCGCTTGGTATTATAGCCAGCAATAATTTGCCCCTAAGCGGGGCGTTATAAAGCATGGTCATAAAATGTTGAAAACGGACAGATTGTTGCTTCGCCAATGGACAGAGGAGGATTTTCTTCCTTTTGCTGAATTGTGTAGTGACAAGGAGGTGATGGAGTATTTTCCTAAGCTTCAAACTCAAGAAGAAAGCTATAAAATGGGGGAGAAAATTTTATCTCTTATTAATGAGCGTGGCTGGGGCTTTTGGGCAGTCGAAATCCCTGACCAGCATAAATTTATAGGCTTTGTCGGTTTGCATATCCCAACTAAGAAAATGCCATTTTCGCCCTGCGTAGAAATTGGTTGGCGGCTATCAAAAAAGCATTGGGGTAAAGGGTATGCAACCGAAGCAGCCAAAGAAACTTTAAGATTTGCATTCGAGACGCTAAACCTAAACGAGGTTGTCTCATTTACAACGTTAGCCAATAATCGCTCTAAATCCGTTATGCAAAGAATTGGTATGCATGATAGCGCTCAAAACTTCATGCATCCCGATATTGAGGCATCTCATCCTCTGTGTGAACATGTTTTATATAAAATTAGTAAATCAGAGTGGCAGCAAAATACCTTATAGCAAGCACATTAAAAATCGTCCTCAAAAAACTTAGGCTGTACTCGCTACCACTCGCCTTTTATTCGGGCATTACATTTCCTATTAATCATCGTAATGCCCACCAATCGCGAAAATATAAATGTATTCGTCATCAAATTTGTAAATCAGTCGATCTTTTTGTGAGATACGTTTCGACCATAATCCAGATAAATTGTGTTTTAACGGTTCTGGTTTGCCTAAACCTGAGCTAGGATCTGAACGCAACATTTCTTTTAGAACCTTACATAAAGACTTATGTAATTTTTTATCCTTCTCTCTTAGTTGCTCATATACTAGCCACGTTTTACCTTCAAAGATTAGTGATCTCATCTAACTGCTCTTTTGTCGGTTGATAGCCTTGATTCGTGGTATGAGTTTTCATTGATTCCGCTATTTGTTGCATTAAGCTATTACTTTGTAAAACATGCAGTGTTTCTTGTTCGCGCTCCCAATCATCAACGCTCATTACAATAAAATCGTCACCAGCACGTCTCGTAACCTTTAAGGGCTCGTGGTCGTTTGCGGTTTGCTCAACATAAGATTTCAAATTATCTCTAAATTGATTCACGCTAATGGTATTCATAGTAAGTTCGCCTTTATGTACGGTAATGTCGTACATTTTAATATAGAAACATAACAAGTCAACGAAGCTGGTCGTCTTACACATGCTATTATTGAATGCTTTAGTAAAAAGGAGTGTGCTTTGAAACCCTCTACTCATCCTTTGTTTTGGCGAGATAGCGCTTTGCCTTTTGTCGAGCTTCGACAAGTTCTGGACGGACGAGACGTAAGCTATGCGCTGCATTCCCATGAAGAGTGGTCCATCGGCGCGATTCTCAATGGGCAGAGTGAGTTCTTGTGCGCAGACCGTCGTCATGTCGTGGAGTCTGGCGCTTTGGTGATGATGAATCCGAATGTGGTGCATGCCTGTAATCCGAGCCAGAATTCACCTTGGGCGTATTATATGATGCATCTGGATAAAGCTTGGTTAGCGAGTTTATTGCATGAATATAAAGTGAGAAATATCACTCATTGGCAAGACAGTTTATTGGATACGCTAACGGACGATGTTTTTTATACGGACTTTCTTAACCTGTGTGAAAGCCTGATGTCCGAAGAGATATCCGCTAATGAAAAAGAGCAGGTATTAAAAACCTATTTTGTGGATTTGTTCTCTTACTTGGATAGCTCGGTGGCGGGTGCTGAAAAACAGCGACTGACTCACAAGCTTGATCATGTGGCGGAGTATTTACATCATCATTGTTTAGATGAAACGCCCATTGATGAGATCAGTGGGCAGTTTGGTTTCAGTGCGGCGTATTTTGTGCGAGCTTTTAAACGCCATTTTAATATGACGCCCCATGCCTATCGTTTAAATCGCCGAGTCCAATTAAGTCAGCAAGCGCTAAAAGAAGGTCAAGCCATCGTAGACGTGGCACAAGCAGTAGGCTTTAGCGATCAGGCACATTTTCAGCGTGTGTTTAAAAAGCGAGTGGCGGCCACACCCGATCAGTATCGCCGTACCTTTTCCCTGTCGGGCGCTGCCCTTAAATAATCAGCAACACACAGCTGCCCGCCAATAAAACCGACAGGGTTTTGTTCATCAAGCGCATCTTTGCTGGGCTTTGAAAATAGCGACCTAACATGATGCCAGCCAACACCCACACTCCGAGCGATAGCCAGCAAATCGGCAAGTATAGACTTGCGAACAATAGAACTTGATCGGTTGTCGCTTCTGGAATGTAAGCGGCAATGCCAGAAACAGACGCTAACCAAGCCTTTGGGTTGAGCCACTGCATAATGGCACCTGTCATAAAGGTTGGTTCTGCTTTGGAAGAGTCTGTATTAAGGTCGCCGCTGTCTACGAAGAGTTGGTAGCTTAGGTATAACAAAAAGGCGATGCCAAGCCATTGTAATACCTGAGTTATCCAAGGCAGCGCCACCATGACATGTTGCAGTCCTAATCCAATCAGCAAAAACAGCGCGATAAAACCTAATGTCGCGCCAGTGATATAAATTAACCCAACTCGTTTGCCATAACGGGCACTGCCGCTTAAAGACAGAAGGTTCACAGGGCCGGGTGACAAAGAAGCGGCCAAGGCAAATACCGACATAGACGTGATTAGGGAAAAGGTCATAAGATGTTTCTCAGAAATTTAAACAGGCGCTTACTATCGTCTTTGAATTGCCTTTAGTATTGAACGAAATTGACCTTATAAGGGTTTTCGAAAATTCTTTGATGTTTTCCTGCTTTGCGGGTCAGCTAAGATAAAGAAGCATTTATATTGAGGAAGAGAACGATGTTAACAAGATTGGCGTTTATTCTGTGTTTGAGTCTTTTCATGTCGGCGTCAATGGCGGCATCGGAAGAAAGCAGCATGGAAGAAAGTGAAGAGTTGGCTCAAACTGTGTTTGAGTTAGAGCGCAGTGTTGCCATCTTGCAGCTTTCTAAGGCGAGCTTGGAAGATTATCAAGTCATGAATGAGAAAATGGCTCGTATCACTTCTCTTGAAGGCAGAGTGGAGTTCTTTGCTGTGCTTACCTTTATTTTGTGTATCGCTCTGGTGGCGCTTTCTCTGCAAGTTCGTCATCAGCATAAACGACTACAGGCTTTAGAGTCGTCGAGAGAAGAAGCCAACGCGGATAGTTAATCACTTAGCTTTTACTCAACTACGCACATTGGTGTGTTGGCGATTGGGTCTCGGTGGATTTGTGCGTTTAATGAGAAAACGGTTTTCAACATGTCTTGGGTGAGGACGTTTTCTGGTTCCCCTTGGGTGATGATTTCGCCGTCTTTCATGACGATCAAGTGGTCACAATAACGTGCCGCTTGGTTGATGTCGTGAAGTACTGTGATGATTGTTTTGCCGGACGAATTCAGCTTTCTGAGAGTTTGCATTAATTCCACTTGATGGCTCAAATCCATATAGGTCGTTGGTTCGTCCAACAATAAATACGGCGTGTCTTGCGCTAATGTCATGGCCAACCAAGCGCGTTGGCGTTGTCCGCCAGACAGTTCGCTTACCAGCTGTTCACCCAATTCGGTAATGCCCACTTGCGCCATCACATCGTTAATAATGCGATTGTCTTCCTTGTTTAAACGTCCCCAAAAACCAGTGTAAGGGCTGCGACCGTAAGCCACTAAGTCTTTCACTTTCACGCCTTCTGGAATCGGTTGTGTTTGTGGCAGCAGAGCCAATTCCTTTGATAATTGGCGAGAAGGCATTTGATGCAAGTCTTGATCGTTCCAAAACACTTGGCCTGTCATGGGTTTTAGAATGCGCGCCATGGCTTTTAATAAGGTGGACTTTCCGCAACCATTTGGTCCTAACAGAGCGATGATTTTCCCTTTCGGAAGCCCAAAGCTCACCTTTTTCACAATGGCTTTGCCGTGGTAGCCAACGGATAAATCTTGAGTGCTAAGTGACATAATGTGTTTCGTCCGAACTATTTGTTTTTAAATAAAAGCCAAAGAAAGTAAGGTGCGCCAATAATGGCCGTCATAATCCCAGCGGATAATTCAATCGGCGGGTCAATGGTGCGAGCCACTAAATCCGCAAATAACAGTAATATTGCGCCAACCAGCATGGTGCAAGGCAATAATATTTGATGCTGTCCGCCCACTAACTTGCGCGTCAAATGGGGCGCGACTAAGCCTAAAAAACCGATTGGGCCACAAATGGCGACGCACGAAGCAGTGAGTCCCACTGCAACCGCCAATGATGTTAAACGCAATGTATTGGCATTCACACCGAGGCTGATCGCGCTGTCGTCGCCCAGTGAGATTAAATTCAGAGATTTGGCTAACCAAAGTGCGATGGGAATCAAACCGAGCCAAGGCAACAAGATGAAAAATTGATTCCAGCCGCGTCCCCACAAACTGCCCGTCAACCAGAGCAAGGCATTGTTGATTTCTAAGGGTTTTACCAACATCAGGAAGTCGACCGTGCTGGCGTAAAGTGCGCCCAAGGCAACACCTGTGATGGCAAGCTTAATGGCGCTGCTGTGATTGCCACACAACCACCACAAAATAAAGGCCGCAGAAAAACCGCCCAATAACGCCATGGCGGGCAGCCAAGCAATGTCGGATGTTGGGAACAAGGTCATATAAGTCACAGCGGCTAAGCCAGCGCCATGACTCACGCCAAGCACATCTGGCGAGGCTAACGGATTGCGAATCACACCTTGAACGAGCGCGCCCGCCAAGGCCATCATGGCGCCCACCATCATGGCTAACAAGGTGCGAGGAAAGCGGTATTCGTAGACAGTGAAATAGTGCTCACTGTCTGCTTGAAAGCCGTTTAATATTCCCTCGAAAGAAATAGAAACCGCGCCAAACATTAAGTTCGCCACCAATAAAAGAGACAGAATAACGAGTAATAACGGCCATGTTTTGAGTGACATTACGAGGCCCTTTTCTTAACAAGATAGATGAAAAAAGGCGCGCCAATGAGAGCTAATATGGCGCCAGCGGGTGTCTCTAATGGGAAAATAATGCCACGACTTAAGGTGTCTGCAAGCACCACCAAGGCGCTGCCCATTAACATAGATAAAGGTAAAAAATAGCGGTGATCTTGTCCGCACAGGATTCTTGCCATGTGCGGAACGAGCAAGCCAACAAAGCCGATGCTGCCAGACGCGCCGATGGCGGAACCCACTAAAATCAGCACCAACACACTGCCAGCCAGTTTTGTCCAAATCAGTGAAATGCCTAAGTTCTGAGCGTTGTCATCGCCCAGCTGTAATAAGTTGAGTGTTGGCGTGAGCAATTGGCTGCCAATCAAGGCGAATAACGCGACAGGCCAGAAGAGCGACCAAGTCTCCCAGTTGCCATTGGCGAAACTGCCAGCGAGCCAAGACAAGACAGCGGACGCCTGATCTTCTTCCATAATCACCAATGCCTTGGTGAAAGCGGCACAAAGAGCTGAAATCGCCACGCCCGCTAAAACCAAACGGCCAGTGTCGCTGCCGCCACGCCACGCGCTGCCGAGAATCATTACTAACGTCCAAGCGAAGCCACCGCCGATCATCGCCGCCATGGAAATACCGAGCAAACCAAACCAAGGTGTAATGGTCGAAACCGCCGCCATGCCAAGCGCCGCACCAGCGTTCACGCCAAGAACAGCAGGAGAAGCAAGCGGGTTTTGCGTTAAGCCTTGCATGACCACGCCAGCCGCTGCGAAACAGGCACCAACAGTGGCAGCAAGTAAGGCTCTTGGCAGGCGAATATCATGAACTATGTGTTGCGCAATGGCATCTTCGCTCGGTGACAATAGGCCTTGTATGGCGTCCATGGCAGAAATGGGAAAGCTCGACCAAGTGAATAAGCTTGTCCAAAAGCCAAGTAACAGCAGCGCGAAGAAGAGCAGGCAATAAGCGGTATAAATAAGAGGCGAAAGTTTCATAACATCATTTTGAAGTAAGCAGCTCGACTAACTGACCCGCAATGATTTCCGCCGCGATGATGCCACGACTACGAGACCAAATACTTGGGTTATAAATGTGATACACATGGTCATTGCGCACGGCTTTGAGCGCCTTCCACAATGGGGATTTTTCCCATGTATTGGCAATGTCAGAAGAGGAATAATGGCCCAGAATCAAATACTCAGGATTGCTCGCCAACAATTGTTCTAAGCCTGTGTGAACAGAGCTCAGCTCATTTTTTAACATAGGCGGTGCTTTAAAACCCAAGGATTGCAGCAAGGTGCCCACATAGGATTTTCCTGGGTGAAGAGACGCGTATTTTTCCATGACATTACCAAATTGCACTTCAATGCCCTTTGGTAATTGCGCTGCGTATTCGCTCATGATTTCTTGGTGTTTGGCGAGGCGCGCTTGCATGGCGTCTTCTTTATCGAGCACTTTACCGATAATCGCCGCCGCTGCTAAGTTGCCTTGATAAGATTCTCGGCGAGACGGCAGAATCAAGGTTGGTGCGATTTTCTGCAAATCTTTATAAACGCTCTGATGGCGACTGTAATCTGCAATGATTAAGTCCGGCTTTAAGGAGGAAATAACTTCTAAACTTGGCTGTGAGCGTGTGCCAACGGATTCCCAAGGTGTGATTAATTCGCGTATTTCTGATGCTATGCGGCTTGTGTCTTTGTCGTCTGCGATACCAATTGGGCTGACGCCAACAATGGCGAGGGCGTCCACAAAAGAGTATTCCAACACCACAATGCGTTGGGGTACATAATCAATGTGAAAATCGCCTTGGCTGTCTTGAACGGTGACAGCAAAACTGGACATAGAAAGGAGTAAAGAAACGAACGCGAAAAAGCGTTTCATAAAACAAAACCTTAATGAGGAAATAAAAACATGAGAATAATAACACTTCTTAATTGCGCATAAAGTGTTATTTCCCTATAGAAGTCATGTTTAGGAGGTTTTGTGGATCTAAATACTCTCTCCGGGTTCTATCTTAAAGGGTAAGTTAATGATTCTTTCTGTGACTGGATTGCCTTTTAAGCGAGATAATAAGTGCTCAGCGGCCAAGCGACCTATTTCTTCTCGAGGTGTAATAACTGTAGCCAACAATGGCACCATAACTCTTGCGATATCATGACCATGAAAGCCTGCAATTCCCATTTCTTCTGGGACTTTAATGCCAGCCTTTTGACAAGCGAAGAGAGCGCCAATTGCTAAATCGTCATTGGTACAAAAGATGCCATCTGTATCTGGTTGTTTTTCTAGGGCTTCTTTCATGAATTGTTCACCCAATGAAAAAGACGAGGCACTGTCTGTAGTGATACAGAGTTCAGTCAAACTATTATCGTTCATTGCCGCTTTGTAGCCTTGCAACCTTAACAAAGTTCTTTGGTCCATTCGGGCAGCAAAATACACAATTTTAGTATGACCTTTTTTAATCATGCATTCTGTCATGGCGTAAGCGGCTGCTTGGTTGTCGATACCGATTGCTTGCTCAATTGGTTGTGATGTGGAATCCATGATTTCAATGACTGGAATACCAGCCACACTAAGCATTTTTCGAACACGCTCGGTATGATAACTTTCCGAAATAATCAGGCCGTCAACATTGTAAGAAAGTAAGGTCGCAATTCGGGCTTCTTCGGCTTCTTGACTGTAACCATAATGAGCCAACATGGTTTGATAACCAGCAGGTTCTAATATGGATTCAATGCCACGAATAACTTCAGCAAAAACATGGTTGGTTAATGATGGCAGTAAAACTCCAATCGCATTGCTTTTAGACTTAGACAAAATATCTGGCGCGCGATTAGGTATGTAGCCTAAATCATCTAAGGCTTCTTTGATCTTTATTCGTAGAGGAGGAGAGACTTGATCTGAATCTTTAAGATAACGACTCACCGTCATTTTTGTCACGCCGACTAAATTGGCAACATCTTGTAGTGTAGGGCGTTTATTTTTTATACCTGAGCTTTTCATATCAAGAGATTTATCCATGAATTGTTACCTGTAACATTAGCATAAGCAATTCATGGCTAGAAATAAAAAAGGTAATTTAGCGTGACAATGTACAAAGGCATAACAGCTTAATTATGCCTTTGTATCTTTCATCGTTAGGTTTTAGAGAGAAGCGAAAGCGCTTCGTTCAGAACCGCATCCGCATCTTGAGAGATATCAATAACAAATGCTTCTTCTTCTGTCGGTTCGACCAAGGTCGCAAACTGGCTTTCTAGCATCTCACGACCGTTAAAATAATGACCATCGCGTTTTTGGTGACGTTCCCAGATAGTATCAATATTGCCTTTTAAGTAGATCATAGCAACATCATCCAGACCCTGACGGAGCATAGTTCGATATTCAGGCTTCAAACCAGAACAGGCAATGACAGCAGTTGGATTATCGATTAATAATCTGTTGAGTACCGCTAACCAATCTTTACGGTCGTCGTCTGTAAGAGGAATTCCTTGGCTCATTTTTGCTACATTTTCTGCACTGTGAAAATCATCACCATCAAAGAAACGATAGCCAAGTTTATCCGCGATGTTTTTACCTATTAAAGACTTGCCTGAGCCTGAAACGCCCAATACTACAATTTTTTTTATCATCTTCTTAAATCCTTATACCTTGCTGTTATCAGCAAGGCTGTATCGTTCAAAGAACCGCTTGAACGGCATTATTTTTTGCTGTCTATTTCCACCAAAGTGCCAATTCTGGGAAGAATATGACCAAGGCGAGTACGACAACTTGAATGCCAATAAAAGGAAGCAAGGAGCTGAATATTTCACCTAGACTGATATCTTTGGGTGCAACAGATTTAAGGTAAAAAGCGGCTGGGCCAAAAGGTGGTGATAAGAAAGAAACCTGCATATTCAAACAGAACACCACTCCGAACCAAATTGGATCTAAGCCGAGTCCTACAATAATGGGTACAAAGATAGGCATAGTTAACAATGCGACGCCTACCCAATCTAAGAACATACCTAAGACAAGTAAGATAACCATCATGATCATAATGGTACCCATAATGCTGCCGCCACTTAGAGTAAGAATGATTTCTTCAACAAAATCGATACCGCCCATCAAATTGTAGACACCAACAAGAGCAGTTGCACCAATACCAATCCAGATGATCATGCCACATGTGCTCATAGTCGCTTTGGCACTGTCTTTGATCATAGAAAAATCAAGCTCGCCTCGAATAGCTGCACTAATTAAGATACCGACTACGCCTAGAGCAGAAGCTTCTGTTACCGATGCGACACCTAAATAAATACTGCCTAGAACTGTCATAACAGTTAATAGAGGAAAGAAAAGCGCTTTGAAATAGTTGATGTCATCATCAGCGGCAAGTTCTTCTGCTGTTGGTAACGGCGCGTATTCTGGATGAATACGGCATAGAATAAGGACGTAAGCCATGTAGGCAAAAGCCAATATAAAAGCAGGTAAAAACGCCGCTTTAAATAAGTCACCAATAGAAACGCTGGCCGTTAAACCGTAGATAATTAATACAATGCTTGGAGGCAGCATAGTGCCAAGTGCGCCACCTGCACAGGTTGTTCCGATTGCTAACTTACGGTTATAACCAAGGCGTAACATTTGAGGTAAAGCTAGAATACCCAACAGAACGGTTTCACCACCAATAACACCAGACATAGAAGCTAAAACAATCGCAACTAATAATGTTTGTACGGCAACACCGCCACGAAGTTTACGGCCGAAAACCTTCATCGCATCGAACAAGTCTCGCGCAATGCCAGACCTATCTAAAAGTGCCGCCATTAAGACAAACATGGGAACAGCGAGGAAAACATAACTGCCAACAAAACTATATAAGCGACTGGTAATTAGTGGTAATGCGCCAACACCAAACCAACCAACAGCAAAAACTAGCGCGACAAGAGCAGTAACAAAGGCCAACTGCATACCAGTTAACAATAATAGAATCATGGAACCGAGCATGAGTAGGCTGCCATAGCCTATGCCCATAGCGGATAAATCAAACATCTTTGCGTTTCCTTAGGCCGTTAATCTCTTGAATCAGGTGCAATAAAAACTGCACAAACATGATACTTAAAGTAAGAAAAATCATGCCTTTTACTAATGCAGGGAAAGCTGGGTTCCAAGCTGAACCAGATGTCTCTAAACGTATTTCACCAAATGGTGAGAACCAAGAATCTTGTACTACTTGATAAGCCGCCCAACTTAATAAACCAGAAAAAATCAGTCCCATAATATGGTGGAAAACATTTAGCCAGCGTCGAGTTCTGTCTGAAACCATATCGTAGATCAACACGACGCGAACATGTTTGTTAATCGATAGCGCATAAATTCCACCGAAAACAAATAAACAACCGCCAAGGAAGGAAGCGGTTTCATGTACCCATATTGTGGGGGCGTTGAATACATAGCGCATCAATACTTCATAAAAAGAAATCGCAACAGTGAGGATAAATAATAGGCTCAAGATGTTGCCAAGCTTATAAATGAAACGATCTAAAGCGTTTCTTGGCTCGTCTGAGTTATCAGTAATAGGAGGATGAATAGCTTCTTTCATAATCAGGTCCAATGAAAAGCAGGCGCAATATTACACCTGCTTTGCGTGGCTTAATAAATCGTCTTAGTTGTGTGTTTACAACTTATAGAAGACCGTTTGTTTCTAAGTAGCTTGTAATGGAATCGTATACTTTCTGAGCATTTTTAGATCCCTTAGCAAACTCTTCCCATTGTGTACGGGCAATTGCACGGAACTTTTTACGCTCTTCAGCAGACCAATCATGAATGGTGATATTTGGATCAGCTTGAGCTGCTTTTACCGCGATCTGATCCGCAATATGTAATTGTGTTGTCATATCTTGAGCAAAATCACGTACTGAGACAGTAAGGATTTCTTGGATATCTGCTGGTAACTTATCCCATTTCTTTTGGTTCATTGAGATATCGATCAATGGCAAAGAATGGAAGCCAGGTTGTACAGGATGTGTCGCGATCTCATTCATGCCCGCTTTTTGGTTTGTGGAGAAAACCGTATAGTCGGCCGCATCAATAACGCCTTTGCTTAGGCCTGTGAATACTTCAGAACCTGGTAGGTTTACTGGAGCAGCACCTGCAGCGGCAAATACACGTTGAACTAAACCTTCTGGAGCACGAAGTTTCAAGCCTTTAAGATCTGCAACGCCGTTCAATGGAACACGAGAAACAAAAGACTCTACACCAGTTGTTGAACCACCGATGAATTTCACGCCATAAGGTGCATAAAGTTCAGTCATTAGCTCGTAACCACCACCGTAGTTTACATACTGTAGAAGTTGCTGAGTACTTGACCATGCGCCAACAGTATTACCAATTAATCCAAATGCTGGATCTTTACCAGAGAAAAACTCTGTCGCAGTGATGTGGCCATCTAGGATGCCCATTTTTATTCCATCAAGGGTTTCAGTATGTTTAAAAACACTGCCTACAGGAAGTAAATCGATTTGAACACGACCACCTGTCATGGCTTCAACGCGTTCTGTCCACTCTTTTTGAACTTGGAAGTTTTTGTCGCCCGCTGGATCAGAAGACTGGAATTTGAATTTATAGTCTGCAGCAATGGCAGAAGTAGATAGTGCGCCAGCTAAAGTGGCAGTCAGAAGAACTGTGCTAATCTTGCTCATAATATAACTTCCTGATGATTATTTTTTTTAGGAAAAGAGTATTCAAATCCGATCTTATGTTACCGGTAACTCTTAGGCGAATGTTACCGGTAACTTTTCCTTCTAGTCAAGCGTTTGATAGCTAATTAAATAAAAGATTAGATAGTTGATTGATCTATATAAGAATTTAATACGAGTAGTTGGGCGGATAGTGGTAGCTGGAAATACAAGAACAGCTTTCCTTAGCTTTAGACATTGGTCTAAAAAGCATTTTGTTCTGAATAATAAAAGCGCACACTCCAGATGAAGAACAGATGACGAATGCTAAATGAGAAAAATAATATGGCCGCCATAGACATTCCTGAAGTGCATAAATTTATTGCGACGGTTCCTCCTTTTTCCAGTTTGAATTTAACCGAAAGGAAGCAGCTGTTGACGGGTGTGTCTATGTTGTATGTGCGCCAAGGGCAGGTTATTTCCCTAAAAAATGGCGCGGCGACAGTGCATTTAATTCGTCGAGGCGCGTGCGAAATCCGTACCCCAAAAGGCGGGCTGGTGGATCAAATCGCAGACGGTGAGTGTTTTGGTTTATCGAGTACCATGTCGCAGAATCCAGATGGTTTACAGGTTGTGGCGATGGAAGACAGCCTTGTATACCGATTCGAGAAAAAGCGCTTTTTAGACGCCGTTGAGCAGAATGAGGCGTTTGGCCTTTTCTTTGAACATACGCGACACAATCGCCTCCGAAAATTATCTCGCAGCCAATCAAGTGAACTCTCTTCTCCGGCGTTGCAATTGTCTATGCCAGTGACGCAAATTATGTCTCGTCAATTGATTCAAGCCTCGCCAGATGAAAGCGTACAAACCGTTGCCATGCGTATGACGGAAGCGCGAGTTAGCTCGATTCTGGTTCTAGAGAACAAGCGCTTATTAGGCATAGTGACTGACCGAGATTTGCGTTCACGTATCTTGGCTGTGGGCGGATCGTCAGACATTCCAATTGAACAAGTGATGACGAAAGATCCGGTGAGCCTGAAAACCGATGCCTTGGTAATGCAGGCTCAGACCTTAATGAGCGAAAGCAATATTCACCATTTGCCGATTGTCGATGACGGGCTGAACGTGATGGGAATGCTCACGGTAGCGGATTTACTGCGTCATCAAGAGCTAAGTCCTTTGCTTTTAGTCAATCAGATTCATCGCCAGCACAGCGTGGAAGGTCTTGCGCAAACCTGTAAGCAATGGCCAACCTTAACGATTAATCTGATTGTGACTGATATGAAACCCGTTGATATCGGTAAGGTGTTGGCGACGGTAAGCGACAATTTAACCCGTCGCTTAATCGAACTGGCATTAGAAACACTGGGGCCAGCGCCGATGGCGTTTCAGTTTTTAGTCTTTGGCTCACAAGCTCGTCGAGATCAATCTTTGGGGAGCGATCAAGACAATGGTTTGATGCTGGAAAGAGAGCCAACTGACGAAGAGAGTCAATACTTCGCGACATTGGCTGAGTTTGTCTGCAATGGTCTTGGCGCTTGTGGGATTCGACTTTGTCCCGGAAACATTATGGCGAGCAACCCACAATGGCGAATGACGAACCAAGGTTGGCAGCAGAAATTTACCTCGTGGATTCAATCTGGTTCACCGAGCGCCTTATTAAATGCGAGCATCTTTTTTGATATTCGTTGCGTCTATGGCGAGGCCTCTGTGGTTGATGAATTGATTCTCAAGATGCAGCAAACCATCAGTAAGAACAGTGTGTTTCTGGCGACCTTAACCCGCAGCGCATTGTCGACTAAACCTCCTTTGGGATTCTTCCGTCACTTCTTATTAGAGTCTTCTGGCGAGCATAAGCATCAGCTGGATTTGAAACACCAAGGCTTGGCTTTGATTAATGATCTCGCAAGGCTTTATGGCTTGTCTTGTCGAACCTACCGCGTGGCGACGCTGGATCGTATCGAACAGGCGATTCGGGAAAAGTTAATCAGTGTGGACACGGCGCGTAACCTGATGGACGCGTGGGATCAATTAAACGAACTGCGTTTAGAAACCCAAAGAGCCCATTGGCAATCCACAGGTAAGGCCAGCGCGTATTTAGACCCTGAAAGCCTGAGCTCCTTAGAGCGTAAGCATTTAAAAACGACATTCGGCATTATTAGCGATGTGCAGGATGTGGCTCAACAACGTTTCTTGCGAGGGTACAGTTAAATGTTGGCTGGGTTAATACAGAGTGTTAATGAGCGTTGGATGTCGTATCAGGCCAGTAAGCATGTTTGGTCTGAATGGAATTATTTGATATTGGACATCGAAACATCAGGGTTAGACGCCAAGCAAGATCACATTGTCAGTGTCGGCTGGGTTTGTATTCAAAATGGCGTGATAGAGCTGGATACCGCTCGCCATATTGTGATTGAAAGCACAGATGTGGGTGAAAGCGTCGGCATTCACATGATTACAGATTCAGACATAGAGTTGCACGGAAAACGGCAAGAAAGTGTGTTGCGTTACCTTCGCCACCTTTTAAGAGATCGCATCTTAGTCATGCACCATGCGCCGCTGGAATTAAACTTTCTAAAACAAGCTTGGAAGAAAGAAGTCTTGCCTGCTTTTTCAGTGAATTGGCTAGACACATTAGCCATAGAACGCGCCAAAGCCAATAGAGCCCAACAGCCAATTCAAGATGGTGGTTTTCGTCTATGCGCTTGTCGAGAGCGCTACGGCTTGCCGGATTACGATGGTCATGACGCGCTAACAGATGCTTTAGCGACAGCAGAACTGTTATTGGCTCAAATTGCTTATCAAGGTGTTGATTGCCGTCTGCACGACCTAAACCAAATGGGCGGTGGTAAAACCTCCTTCACACCGCGTTAATATCTCGCAACGCATTGTTCCCTCCCATTTTTTCAAGGGGAGGGCTTATGTCTGGCTCTTGTAGGTCAGCCTTTAGGCTGACAAAGCTTTGCGTGTTTGTTCTGGTAGATAAATAAAAAGTCTTTTAGTATCGATAAAGCACCTCGGTGTGGAAATATCGCGCCGTGGATAAAAAGGATAATACGTATGCTCGTTTTACCAGTTTTCGATTTTGTTAATATATTTAGCGATATTTCCATAACCAGTATGTTATAGAATTATTAAGAGAATTTTAAAAATGTCTAAATGTGCATGATTAAGCTGTTATGTATTTGGAGGTACTTGTGAGTAACGAAAAATCAAAAGTAAACAGCTATATATCTTATGATGAATTTTGTGAGAAGCATGGTTTTCAAAAGCCAAAAATAGTTGAGTTTGACGCTTACAAAAGTAAACCAAGCTGAATTAGACGTGATAAAAGGCTATTTTTCTAACTTATGTACAGACCTAACTTTATATAGTGAATTATTCACCTCTAAAGAAACTGTTGATGTGTTGAATGAGTTTAACTCATTAGTGTTTTCCCGAGTTCAGAAGGCTTATATAGAAAAACTATGTTTGAGTATTGCTTGTTTATTAGATCCTGCTGAAACAGGAAAAAATAAGAACTTATCGTTAGCACGGATAATTGAGCAGTGTGATTGTCACGAGTTGAGAGATAAAGAAGAACAGCTGAAAAATCTTTATACTTCTACAGGCATAAAGAAGTGGCGACAAAAGTTACTTGCTCATAATGACTTAAGTACGCTAATGGGTAGAAAACCCTTAGAAATCAAATTTGAATATGAAGATATAGAAAATATTTTGGAACTAATTCAAGAGATTTTCGATTATATCTCTGACCCTAGAGTTCATACCGATATCAAGGTAGTGCTTCCGTATGATAAAAATGGCAGAGCGTTTGTTCGCAAGTTGCAGGCGTCATTAGATTATGATGCATAGCAAATGCTTTCAGGAGAATTTTGTTTTGCTAAAGTTTTTGCCCCATTCAATTATCTTAAACGGGTGTTAAGCTGACAGGAGAATACGTGTAGAGATGGATAATCGACATACACTTTGGATTCAAATAGTGACAGCTTTAGTTGCGTTGGTTGGAGCTTTAGGAGCATCTTTTTTGACCTCTAATTACGCTTTGGAAAGTGCCAAAGCGCAGATTGAGAAAGATAAACTTGTTTTATCAGCGAGTAATGCAAACGAAAATGCTAAAGAGATACGTAAGAGGGCTGAGCAATACTTAGTTTCATTATTTGAAGTTATTGAGTTATTGGGAGAGCATGTTGATGAGGTAGATAATCATATTGCTAAACTAAATCAACTAGCTCAAGGACTTCTAGTTTATGGAGGGGGAGAATTAGGTACAGCAACCATAAGGCTGAACATAGCTATAAAAAATGCTCATATTTCAACATCGAATAAAGAAGTTGTAGACAATATGAAAACAGTGGAGAGAGCTTTAACAAAATGGTATCAAACTTATTTTTCTGTAATGAGCTCTTATGATCGTCACACTATGCCAGAGAAAACCAAAGCTGATTTTAGAAATCAGCTATTTGAGTCAGTACTTAAAGGGTTTAACAAATCAATACAACCGACTGATGATTTGTCGGCTGATTAGGGCGTTAAACAACTTAGCTGTTTGATGGAATCGGCTCATATCCCCATTCTTCTTGCTTAGGTTCTGTTGCCAGCATTTTTGGCTGTTCAGACCAATGCAGTAAGTTGAGTTCGCCAGAAGCGGATTCTGTCAGTGCGGTGCAGTGTTCAACCCAGTCGCCGTCATTGCAGTACAAAACGCCTTCTTTCATCTGAAAAGAAGCGAAGTGAATATGCCCGCATATATAACCATCGACTTTCTGGTTTTTGGCGGATTTGATTGCTGCGGTTTCAAAGCGTTCGATAAATTCTTTCGCTTTGCTGATGTGGCTTTTCACATAGCCTGCGAGCGACCAATAAGGTTTACCAGCGAAGCGTCTTACGCCATTTATCCATTGGTTAAGGGAAAGCATTAGGTTATGGGCTTTGTCACCTATAGCTAACATTAATGGGCTGATTTTTACCATCTGATCGAACTCATCACCATGGCTGACATGGAAGGTTCTACCATCTGCTGTTTTATGGCGAGTGTTTAACTTTATTTCAACGCCGGATAAGGTCTGCCCTGCAAACTGGCGGAAGAAAGCGTCGTGATTGCCAGGGATATAAACGACTTTAGTGCCTGTTTTTGCCATAAGCAAAATCTGCTCAATGACTTTGTGGTGAGTATCAACAAAGTAAGCTTTATGACGCATTTCTTGAAGGTCAATAATGTCGCCAACCAAATAAAGCGTATCGGTTTTAATGTTTTGTAAGAAATCCAATAAATGGATTGCCTGACAGGCTTTTGTTCCTAGGTGAACATCAGAAATAAATACGGATCGAAATGTCGTCTGCATAAGCTTCTCCTCATGAGTTACCTTTAGACTAATTCCCGTTTATGACAGACTTGTGTGTTCTTTATGACAATTAGATCACAATAATTAAGACGGCTATTCTGCGATTTCAAGGAAGTTAGAAGGGAGCAAATGAACATAATTCCCTTCGTATTCTTTGGCCGATTTTTTCGCGTGAGCGGCCATTTCGGCCACTTGATGGTGATTGCTGCATTGTCTGGCACTGGTTTTGATGACGCCAATGGCCAAGCTAAGAATGGCGTGAAAGCGCATTTCACCTTCTCGGTTCTTGGTCCAAACGCCGCCTTCTTGTAGGGTTTCTGGTGAATAGAAGTCGCTGATCTCTTGTGCGAATGCCGATAAAATCGCTTCGCATTGTGGCTTCCAGTCTGTATCCCCAAATATCACCACAAAATCATCGCCGCCAATATGGCCGATAAAGTTATTTTCTGGCGAGACAAAATCTTTAATGAGTGAACCGACCAGCTGAATGACAGCGTCGCCTTTTGCATAGCCGAAAAAGTCATTAAAAGGTTTGAAGTCGTTTAGATCAAAATACGCCACATGGAAATCTTTATCGGCTAATAAGCGTCGGCTGACTTCTTTATGAATGGGTACATTGCCGGGCAACAAGGTAAGCGGATTTGAGTAGGTAGCGTTTTGTATTTTTAACTCGGTAATGCGCTTGAGTAAGTCTTTTAAATGCCCTGTTCCTGAGTATTTTCCGTTACGAACGATAATAATCTCGTTGTTTAATACGTCGGCTTCTTGATCTGTTATCAATGTGGAAACGGTCGCAAGGCTAATGCTGCTCTCAACCACTAGTACATTGCTGGTTAATAACTGAGTGACTGGTTTTTGTTCGTATAAAGCCCGGCCGTACGGCGTCGAGAAGATTTCGTGTAGCTGGTGACGACGAATAACGCCAATAGGGCAATGCTGGTGGTCGAGAATCGGAATGACAGTCAGCTCTTTGTGCTTTTTGAAATGCTTGGAAGCGTCGTCTAAAACGCTGTTCTCGTGTAAATAGGGCGTTGGACGACAAAGGGATTGAACGCTTTCTGAGTTCTCTTCATTGAATTGTGATGGCTTTTTCGTTTGTTTGGCCAAGTCGGGATTGGTCGCAAACTTTGGTGAATCTGTCGGATGGCCAAGGAAGTAACCTTGTCCTAACGTGACGCCCATTTTAATAAGGAACGCCAATTCTTGTTTGGTTTCAATGCCTTCCGCAATGACGGTGCAATTGGTTCTTTCGGCAATGCAGATCATGGCGCGGATGAATTCTTGTTTGATCTTGTCTGTGTCTATGTTCTGAATAAAATGCCGATCTATTTTAACAATGTTAGGTTGCAGCTCGGACCAAAGTTGTAAGCCAGAATAACCGACGCCCAAATCATCAATCGCGATTTGAAAACCTATGTCTCTGTAGCCTTTGATGCGACTGTGAGTTAAATCCGTGTATTCGTAAGGGTGTTGTTCAGATAGCTCGATAACAATTTGGTTTTTGTCGATTCCGAGCTGATCGAGCTCCAATAAACTCATTTCTGATTGGTGCTCAGGAGACGAAAACAGAGAGGCGCTAATGTTGAGAAAGAGCTTACCTTCTAGTGCTAATTTGGAGAACTTAGACAGGGCTTTTTTTCGGCAAAGCAGCTCTAGCTGATGCAGCTTTCCTTCTTGCTGAGCCAAGTCAAATAATGGAATAGGCGAGAATAAAGCGGAGTTTTTTGGCCCACGAGATAAGGCTTCATAACCATGCACTGTGCCATCGGTTAAATCGTAAATGGGTTGAAAGTAAGGGGTGATTAACTCATCTTTGAGAATCCGATCAAATAGAGCGTTATCATTGATTTGATTCATCATTTCGCATACTTCGCCTGATTATGAATTAGCAACAGGTTATCTTATGTCGTATTTGTGACAGACTAATGACAAGGCGAGATTGAAATAAAAGTGAAAAGGTAGGAAAGGAAAAATCTAAGAAATTGAAAGGGAAAACACTGTTACCGGATCGCTATTTTTATTTTGCCTGTCGATCATCGGATACAGTTTGTTTAGAGTCTTACGCTGACTTTAATGGGCGGTTCACTGTTAGGTTAGTGAAAGTGCTTTTAACGCGAGCAACTGCTTTTTTAATGACACCAGCGTAATATTCACGGCGTAGTTTGTACGCTTGTTCTACGTAGTAATCTACATCAACATTATTAAAAGTGTCGTATTTGATATCGCTTTTCATGGTGGATCTCCTATCAATTAATGAGTGTTTCAATATGGTTATGATAGGAGTTGGTCAGCTGTACATCAAACGATCATATTTCAGCTAATAGGTTAGAAAAAGTCACTCTTATTCCAGTCGTGTGAGCCAAGTAAACATGGCGTTTACTGCCTGATTTGCCCAGTTTTCGGTGGCTTTACTTTGAGCGCCTTTTTGACTTGCTGCAATGCCTCTGGCGCTGACTGTCCATGATGCTAATCGAGAGCCGTTCGGGTCGATAAGCTCTAATGTGCCTTCTTCAAATACGTAGAAACGGCCGGATTGTATTTCCTGATGCTGAGCTGTTTGGCTTTGTAATGTGAATAAACCATTGGCTTTTGGCGTGAAGCCATATTGAGACAAGGCACTGGCTAATTGATTCGCCTGAGCCGTGTTTGAAACATCAAAGCCGTAACTCAATAAGGCTTGATTGAGCTGTTCCTCTATCGCCTGAATGTCGCTGTCTGCTTTCCCTGCGAGTGTGCGCTGAGTGGAGTAAAGGCCGAGCTCTTCTTCGTAGGATTTTCGTTGCGCGAAATGAGGGATGAGGCGCATATAATGGGGCCAATCTTCTGCAACTGGCGCTTGATCAGAACGGGTAGTGAGTGATTTCGCCTGCTTACGAATCGTGTCGTCTAAGTCGTTAAGTGCGTCAGTTAAACTGGCGATGATTCGTGATCGATCAATAGACTGTAAGGCGTAAACGTAGTTTTTGCCCACAAAGCGGTCTTCATTTAGGGCTTGTTCTAATTCAATGGGCGCTGTGGTGACTTGTGTGTAGGCGCTTTGAACTTTTAAAACTTGTTCATTGCCTTGTATTGAGGTGACTTGAGTGTCTTGGATATTGGTTTGGCTAACTTGGGTTCTTAGCTGCTGGGCGATTTGCGCATTGCCATTTTGTTCGGCTTGAATAAACGCCAAGGCAAGGTTTTCAATGCGCGCAGAGCTGCCAACACCATAAATATGTGTATTGTCTTTCGGAGGAGAGACAACCCATTCTGGCAAGACTTCGGCCTGCTCTGTTTTGGTGTTGGTGCCGATGCAGCCCGTTAAGCTGGATAGCAAACCTAGGGTCAGCATCCAACGAAAGGGTTTAGAACCTAAGGTGCTTTTCATCTTTAGAAGAAGCCTTTATCCGCTAACTTTTTGATTTTCTTTTGACCATTCCATACTTCGCGATTGGTGGTCATATCAATCAATTTCAAATCCACTTGATAGAAGCTCACGCGTTGGTCGCCATTTGAATCAACGATAGAGTTAATGGTGCCGGATAACGCAAATCCTGCACCTTGCTCTAGACCAAACTGAGCCACGGTGTCTGGTGCAGCGTTGAGTGCTTGCTCTTCACGTTCGTTGCGGATTTCTTCTCGCTCTTCGCCCGAAACAACAAAGTCCACTTTGCCTGCGCGTAATAGGCTGCGTTTGATGTCATTTACGAAGGTATCAACAGGAATGTGCTCAGAGGTTTTGTTACGAATGGTCTGAACAATAACGGTTGGGTTGCCTTTTTGGCTGAAGTTATAGTCACGGAACCACGGGAAAGTGAGCATGTCGCCCATCATTTCTTCTGCGACAAGGCGTGAATCTGTATCGTTCCAACGGTCAGAAAGCGCGACTTCTTCGTTCACATCAAGGCGTTTTACACTGCCGCTGGAGCATGCTGTTAATAAGATAAGCATGGAAAGGGTGACAAGATTTCGTAGTGAAACTTGTGACCAGAAAGGCATTTTGATCTTGCTTGTTTGCATAATATTTTCCTTACGTTCGATTTTCCCAATACTCATTTTGCGTAATGTTAAAGGGTTAGTGTAATCAATTTAGTCTGGATTGCGTAGATTCCATATCTTTATTTTGTTGGCTTCCAATGAGACCTCACCCAGCGAAAATTGTTTCTCATTTACTCGGTAATTTGGTGAGTAAGTTCCCGGTGGAAGCGGTTCTCTCGTTAGCCTTATTTGCGCTGGTAATGTTAGCCAATTGCGAGTGTCGGCGGCTGAAGAGGCAAACACAGCCACTTGGCCAATTAAGCCTAATAGTGGATTCAGTCCCTCATCTTCTGCAGTGATGGTTACTTGGTAAGCCAACCAACTGCGCAGTAATTCACGGATTAGGCCTTCATAAATGTCTCGTTGAGCTTGTGCTAGTTGTTCTTGAAAAGCGATGTCGGCCAAGGATGTCATTCTTACACTTTGTGAGGTTCTGGCATTATTCACTTCTAAAACTGGCTGGTTATTATTCAATTTGAAGCGTGAATAATACGGCACAGTGACACGAATGGTCTGACGTGTCAGTAAGGTGTCCACGTTGGCGGCTTCAAGCTGTCGCCATACTGGGCGACCAAGAATCACTCGTTTGGTAAAGATGCCAGAAAAGGTTCCCCAAGCGCCGCCCGCTTTATAGTTGGCGATGAGATTGAGAGGGTTAATATCCGCATACACCATGGTAAACCAGCGGAATGCATCGTTTTCTTCTATTCTTCCGCCACCATGAAGAGGCTCCAATACTAAAGAGTAATCTCGTGGATCAGCGTAGAGTAGAAGTGTCATTTCCTCTTTGTGAGGAATGAAGCCTTGGTGCTCTAAAACAACCAATTCTGAACTCTTGTTTTGGTATTTTTCCAGAGTGCTTTGCATGCTTGATGAGAGCTTCTCGGTGATTTTTTTGTCGATCTCATCTTGGCTGAAACCGCCTTTTTGCATCATCCGTATTGTATCCAGCCACGCCCGCTCAGAGGTTAAGTCTGATAAAGCATATTGTTTAGCGTAACCGGCTTCATAAAGCTCGGCTGCTTTTTGGTAGCTGATTCTGGCATCGTCGAATTCTTGGCTGTTTTCGTACTGCAAGCCTTCCATGTAACGGGCCCAAGCGTCATCGCGATAGAGGTATTTGTCTGTGTCTCGTCCGCCAGTATAAAAGTCGCCTAACCAGTTTAGAGCTTTCAGATAAAAGGCTTGGTTGTTCTTGTCGTCTAAGTCTTGGTAGCTTGGGTTTTGTGCTCGAATTTCATTGAGCTTGATGTCTATGCGTCGTACTTCAACCAGAGCGGCATCTTGCAGTTTGAGCTTTTCAGTGGGTGTTTTAGCTTGTTCTGCTAAGGCGAGATAGTTGAGGGATTTTAAGTAGCTGATATAAACGCGTTCTAAGCCGTTGCCGCGATAGTTGCTTTGTCTTGGGTTGCTCAGTAATGCCCAAGATCGGTTGGAAAAGCTGTCTTTTAGAAAGGTGTCGCTCAGAGTTTCGGCTTGTTCCAATAAATCGTTACTGCGTTCGTAATCGCCTTGGTTTTGCGCCAGCGTGCCGATTTCCAAATAATAAAGAAGCTGGTCTTGAGGATTGTTTAAAACGGGTTCTAGAGTGCTTTCTGCTTGCGCCCAATTGCCTTCTTTCGCAAGGTTTAAACCTTCGTCGATACTTTGCTTATAGGTTGCACATCCACTGAGCGTTACAACAAGAAACCAAAGAAGAGCCTTTCGCACACTAGATTCCTTTCTCTAAAAACTGGTTAACAATCAGAACCGCAAAAAGTGAGAAACAGCCAAGGTAGAGAATCAACCAGCGAACTTTGAGACAATATGGACAAGGCTTTTTCTTTTTCATCACAATTTCCATTCTAGTGTAAGGCGCCAAAGAATAAACAGAGCTTTCCTTTGGCAAGCTCTGGTTATGATACAAAAAAAGGAGACTTAAGTAGTCTCCTTTTTTAATGACGATCTATTTTTAAGTAGAGCGCTTTAATACCTAACTTCGCTTACTGCTGTGTTTCAGCCTGTTGCTTTTGTAGGCTTTCAACATACAGTGCATCGAAATTGATTGGTGCAAGCATAAGAGGAGAGAAACTACCTTTTACGACAACCGCATCAATGTTTTCGCGAGCGTATGGGAAAAGTGTTGCTGGGCAGAATGCACCCAAAGCGTGGTGTAGTTGTTGATCGTCTAGACCAGAAATTACGAATAAACCACCTTGTTGAACTTGAACTAGGTAAGCAGATTCGCCTTTGTTCTTCACAGTAACTGTGATTTCTAGAACTACTTCGTAAACGTTTTCACCAACTTGGCGGCTTTTCGTATTAAGCTCCATGCCAACTTCCGGTTTCCACTCTTCTTGGAAAACCATAGGAGAGCGAGGAGACTCGAAAGAAATATCTTTTAGGAAAACGCGCTGCATAGATAGTTGTGGTGTCGGTGCTTCTTGTGTTTCTGCTGCTGCGTTTGTTTCTGTTGCCTCTGGCATGATTGCTCCTTTTTTATATCGTTAGACTAGTATGTTGCTGCAATTTTAATGAATAAAATGCTTATTTATTGAGTAAACCATCAAGCTGTTTTTTGTGCTCTAGATCGTAAAGGTCATCGCAGCCACCAATGTGTTGCTCGCCAATCCATATCTGAGGAACAGAAGTACGGCCACTTTTCTTCGTCATTTCTGCACGAACTTTCGGCGCGCCGTCGACTCGGATTTCTTTATAATCTACATTTTTAGACGAAAGCAGTTGTTTTGCTCTTGTGCAAAATGGGCAGTAATTGCTTGAGTATATCGTTACAGTAGCCATTGTATGCTTCTTATCCTTTTACTAAAGGTAGGTTTGATGATTGCCATTCTGCAATCCCACCTTGAAGTTTAAATACTTTAAAGCCTTCTTTTTTAAGGTCTTTTGCCGTTGCACCAGAAGTCATTCCTGATTTGCATACAATAATGATTGGGACTTCTTTGTGTTTCTCAAGTAGATTGAGATTTTCTTTTACT
The DNA here is from genome assembly GCF_047525555.1 of Marinomonas algae. Taxonomy (NCBI): domain Bacteria; kingdom Pseudomonadati; phylum Pseudomonadota; class Gammaproteobacteria; order Oceanospirillales; family Oceanospirillaceae; genus Marinomonas; species Marinomonas algae. The sequence goes on from NZ_JBLIXK010000003.1 coordinate 85,880, forward strand.
TTAGCGGCAGGGATGTTGATTGCGCCTGTGATGTGTCCTGTCGAGAACTCTTTGGCTGGACGAGTATCGACCATAACCGCATTGTCTGAGTTCATCAGGTTGGTTGCCGCAGAAGGCGAAAGAGCCTGAGCGCCATTTTTACTTTCAACAAAAATAACAGTAGCCAGAATCGCAAGGAAAACAGCGACCATTTCCCAGTGGTTTAGTGAAAATTCAATAAGTTGGTTCATCATAATCTTAAAGCCTAGTTAAAAACTGTCCGCATTATACACGGCAAGCGGAATCGGTACATACTCTCAAATTAAGGTGACAAAGATATGATGATCGAGAAAGAGAGAGTGAAGCTGGCAGAAAAAGAAAACGAGCCTTGCAGCTCGTTTTCGGGGGAGGCTTTATTTGGTGTTGGTTGAATCAAAGATTTTATCTGCGTTACCTTCAATAAAACTGTCAAATAAAGAGCCATTCGGTTGAACATGACGACGGGCAAACTCGTAAAAACAGCTCGGGATGCTCTTTTCGATACCGTCTGAAAAGCTGTATGTGATTTTATCGGCCATGGTCGATGATTGTTCTAAGAATGAAGTGGGTGAGCCTTTGACTAGCCCGCCAACTTCGTTGAGTGCGTAGCCTTCATCTTGTAGTAGGGAATTGACCGACTCAATGGTTGGGAATTGCTTCAAATGATTAATGCTAACCGTGAAGTGGTTCGCCTGTAAGCCCATGGTAGATAGCCATGCCGCGTACTCGCTGTGTTCAGCTAATGTTGCGTATTCTTCTGAAGTCGGTGTTTCCCATAATTTTCCAGCCCAAAAGACAGCAGGGCTTTGTACGGCATCTGCCGGAATTTGACCAACAAACTTAGCAATAATGGCTTGGCAGTTTTCTGGTAGTTCTTCAACTAAGAGTTCAGACAAAAAGATCTTTGGCGAGTCCGCATCTGTTTCATGTTTATAACAACGAGCTTTTAGGTGCTTACTCTCAAAACGAAAAGCGCCATAAGCTTTGTAACCAATTGCTTCAAGCTGAGGTTCCAATTTTTCCAATGCAACAGGGGAATTATTAAAAGTACGAAATGCCACATGGTCGTTTAGTACTGTCTCGCCATGGCTTTCAAATAATTTCTGAATGCGTTGCGCTTGAGGCGTCACCTGAGTGTAGCTGTCCCATAACGCATTAAAAAAATCAGACGGTTTCATAATAGAAGTCCTGCAATAAAGCGGTTTTCGTTAAACAATTCACCCACTTTAAAGTAGTTAGGGGGAGTGGTGCAAAAGATATAAAAGCATTATGTGATTCGTAAAAAGCATGCGAGTGAAGAATTAAGATTCGATTATTTGTGCTTTTATTTCTGAGCTTGAGCCAGTTTTATCGAGCATATCCTGCGCCATTAAGCGGTTGGGAATACAGTTAATATAGGATAAAGTGGTGGTCTTCTGTATTGGATTTTATGAGTAACGTCTGGATGCGCCGCTATATTCCATCATCAACGGCTTTAAAATGTTTTGAAGCCTCCGTTCGTCATTTGAGTTTTACCAAAGCGGCTGAAGAGCTTTATCTCACTCAAAGTGCCGTCAGCCGCCAAATACGTAACTTGGAAGAGTTTCTCGCTCGGGACTTGTTTATTCGACTTAATAAGAGGCTTGTGCTGACAGGTTCGGGCGCGGCTTATTACAAAGAAGTGGTGCCTTTGCTTGATGGCATGGAAAGCGCATGTTTGCGTATGTTGCATCGAGAAGATGAAAAGATCACGTTAACCATTTCTTCCTTGCCCACATTGGCTTCTTATTGGTTGATGCCACGTCTTGCTGAGTTTCAAGCGGAACACCCTCAGTTCCAAGTCAAAGTTCAATCGCTGGATGACGCGGCGAAAATCGACCCTGACAACATCGATATCATTTTACATTATGGTGGTGATCATTGGCCGCGAGCCGTTTCCCATCAGCTTATACGCGAGCAAGTGGTTGCTGTTTGTTCGCCTGAGTTATTAACGAGAATCGGCGGTGAAGACCACAAAGAATGGCATGTTGAAGACGTTACCTTGTTTCCTTTTTTGCATCTATCGTCACGTATTAATGCATGGCCGGATTGGATGGTGGCGCAAGGGTTAGAAAGCGGATCGTTTTCAGGTGCATCATTTGCGCATTTTCACATGGTATTGGAAGCCGCTAAAAATGGTATGGGGATTGCTATTTTGCCGAGTATTTTGGCTGAAAGAAGCTTGCAGACTGGGGATCTGGTCGCGCCGTTTGGCGAGCAAGTGACAACACCCCACGAATACCTTTTATCTTACCCTGCTGACAAAGCGGATTTAGAGCAAGTCATGATTTTTCGTGACTGGTTATTGGCGAAAATGAAGGCGTCATAACTAAAATTAATAATCTGAATAGGCAAGGTGTGCTGTAACAAAATTACAAGCCTGTGGTAGTATCAAACCATAATCATGATCAATTTACGGGATAGATTTACATGAACAAACAAACAACCGCACTTTTTATTCTAGATGGATGGGGCTACAGCGAAACGTCTACATCTAACGCTATTGCTGCAGCGAACACACCTAATTGGGACGCACTTTGGAGCGAAAAGCCTCATTCTTTGATTAAAACATCTGGAATGGCGGTAGGTTTGCCGGAAGGTCAAATGGGTAACTCTGAAGTTGGCCACATGAACCTAGGCGCAGGCCGAATTGTTTATCAAAACTTTACTCGTATTGGTAAAGCGATTGAAGACGGTTCTTTCTTTGAAAACGAAGCGTTAGTAAACGCGGTAGACAAAGCCGTAGCTGCGGGTAAAGCGGTTCATGTTTTAGGTTTGCTTTCTAACGGCGGTGTTCACAGCCATCACGAACAAATCATGGCAATGTGTGAATTGGCTGCGAAACGTGGCGCGAAGGCGGTTTATGTTCATGGCTTTACTGACGGACGTGATACTCCACCTCGCTCTGCAAAAACACCTGCAGCGGAATTGAATGCGAAATTGGCTGAGTTGGGCGTAGGTAAAATTGCGACTTTAACTGGCCGTTATTACGCAATGGACCGTGATAATCGCTGGGATCGTGTTCAAACAGCTTACGATGCGATTGTTTTGGGCAAAGGTGAGTTCCATGCTGAAACGGCTGAAGAAGCCATTCAAGCAGCTTACGATCGCGATGAAAACGATGAGTTTGTTAAAGCAAGCATCATTGGTGAATCTGCACCAGTTGAAGATGGCGATGCGATTATCTTCGCTAACTTCCGCCCAGACCGTGCTCGTCAATTGACTCGTTCTTTCACAGACGCAGGCTTTGATGGTTTCGAACGTGCTGTTTACCCCAAATTGTCTGCATTCGTGACCTTTACTGAGTTTGCATCTGATATTGCAGCAGACGTTGCTTTCCCACCTGTTGCCTTGAGCAATACTTTGGGCGAAGTGCTAGCGAAAAACGATAAGAAGCAATTGCGTATCGCTGAGACAGAAAAATACGCGCACGTTACTTTCTTCTTTAATGGCGGCGAAGAGTCTCTATTTGAAGGTGAAGAGCGTGAATTGATTCCATCTCCAAATGTTGCGACATACGACCTACAACCAGAAATGAGTGCTCCAGAAGTGACAGATAAGTTGGTTGAAGTGATCGAAGCGGGCAAATACGACACTATCATTTGTAACTTTGCGAATGGCGACATGGTTGGTCACAGTGGTATTTTTGAAGCGGCTGTTAAAGCAGTAGAAGCCGTTGATGCTTGTCTAGGTCGTATTATTGACGCTCTAAAAGTGAATGGCGGCCAATGTTTGATTACAGCTGACCACGGTAACGTAGAACAAATGTTGAGTGAAGACGGTTCTCAGCCGCTGACATCTCACACCATCGGTCCTGTGCCTTTGGTATTGGTTTCACCAACACCTGGTCTAGGCTTGAAAGAAGGTGCTTTGTGTGACCTTGCTCCAACATTGTTAGATATGATGGGCCTTGAACAGCCAGCTGAAATGACAGGCGTAAGCTTGCTTACTCGTTCATGAGGTTAGAATGAAGGTTATAACCCGCGGCTTTTTGTTGTGTTTGATTATGTTGTCCAGCTTCGGCTGGGCAGCAGGTGAGCCACAAACGCCCGCGGAAGCAAAACAGCAAATTCAGGCTTTGCAAAAAGATCTGCAAAAACTGAATTCGTGGCTGAAAGATCTTAAATCAGAACGATCTAGTGTAGAAAAGCAACTTGAAGGCAAAGAAAAAGAGATTCAAGACCTACTGAAAAAGATCCAGACGATTCAAGAAAGTCTCAAGAAAGGAGAAAAGCAGCTGAGCGAATTACGCGTTCAGCAGCGGTCACTTCAGCTGAGTATTCAGCAACAAAACGAACAAATAGCCGCCCAATTAAGGGCGGTTTATCGTTCCGGCGATGAAGAAAGTATTAAGCTATTATTGAATGGGGATGACTCGGAAGATTCAGAGCGTTTGGTTCAATACAATCGGTACTTTTCTACGGCTCGTCAGTCTTTGATAAATGGCTTTATAAATGAGGTGAGCGATTTAAACCTCGTTGAGAAAAGCATACGCAGTCATCGCGCGCAGCAAGCCAGAGAAGAAGTCGCTCTAAAAGAAGAAAGAGCAAGATTGACAGGGCAACAAGCAGAAAGACGTAATTTATTGGCTAAATTGAATAAAGATTTAGCAAATGGTGATAAACGTTCTCAGCAGCTATTGAAAGACCAGCAAAACCTACAAGATATGTTAAAACGCTTGGAAGAAGCGTTAGCAGATGTTCAAATTCCTGACCCTGATGTGCCTTTTGCTTCACAGCGAGGAAAGTTAGTTCGACCTTTGAATAAAATCACTCGCTTGCCTTCAGATGGCAGTATTAATTTGGGTGGCGTGACATTGAAGGCGCAAGAAGGCGAACCTGTTCGTGCGATTTTCCAAGGACGAGTGGTTTTCTCTGATTGGATGCGAGGTTTTGGTTTTCTGCTAATTTTAGATCATGGTGACGGTTATATGTCACTATATGGCTACAACCAAAGCTTACTGAAAGACGTTGGTGAGTGGGTTGGCGCTAATGATGTCGTTGCTATGGCTGGCAGTTCTGGTGGACGACAAGATTCGGCTTTATTTTTTGCAATTCGTCATAATGGAACACCTTTAACGCCTCTTTCTTGGGTTGTGTCTGGTTAGCGGTTTCCATATCTAATACATTTGGCATTTGTCTGATGAGCTATTTTAGCGAGACTTGTGCTCGACAATTCGCAGCCGCTTAATTGGCTAGAAACGTATAAACAGCAATAGGTATAAATATGATCAAAAGTTTGCGTCAACGAATTTCCAGTCTATTCATGGCGCTGATGCTGTTGCCTATTCTGTCTTCTGGTGTTCAGGCCAAAGATGCTTTACCTACCGCCGAGATTCAGTCTTTCGTTGAGACTTTTGAAACCATACATGAAGGTTACGTTGAGACCCTTTCTGATGAAGACATACTTAACAAAGCATTGAAAGGCATGGTGTCCGGCCTTGATCCTCATTCTGAATATTTCACTAAAAGCGAACTGGCAGACTTTGATGAGCTTACATCAGGGAATTACGCTGGCATTGGTGTAGAAGTCGAGATGAAAGATAATCTTTTGACGATTATTACTCCAATTGATGGTTCTCCCGCGGCAGAAGCCGGTATCTTACCGGGTGACGTTATTGTCCGAATCGACAGCACATTGATTTCCGATTTAAGCATGCAGGACATTGTTAGCTTAATGCGTGGAGATGTTGGCTCGAAAGTGAAGTTAGCAATAGAGCGTGAGGGTGAAATCAAAAATTACGAGCTGACTCGTAGGTTGGTGGAAGACGAAAGTGTGTCGAGCAAATGGCTAGGTAATGGTATTGCGTATTTTCGTATCAGTCAGTTTCAAAGTGACAGTAGTCGAGAATTTTCTAGCGCGATTAAAACGATGAACAAAGAGGAACCTATTCAAGCGGTTGTTTTGGATCTTCGTAATAATCCAGGCGGTGTTTTACAAAGTGCGGTGGGCATAGTTGATGCTTTTGTTGATCAAGGCCTAATCGTCTACACAAAAGGCAGACATGAGCTTTCTAGGAGTGAATTTACGGCCTCTAAAAAGAACACCTTGCTAGGGAAAGTTCCTGTCGTTGTCTTGATTAATGAAGGTTCTGCTTCTGCATCTGAAATTGTTGCAGGCGCTTTGCAAGACCATAATCGAGCCGTGGTTCTAGGAACAGAAAGCTTTGGTAAAGGTTCCGTTCAAACGGTTATTCCTCTATCAAATGGCGATGCTGTGAAGTTAACGACAGCGCTTTACTACACGCCAAATGGCCGCTCTATCCAAGCTCAAGGCATTACACCAGATCTCATTGTGCCGCAGGCGACCTTGTCTGTGGAAAAAGGCCAGTTCTTCGTCAAAGAAGCGGAACTAAAAGGTCACTTAAGCAATGGCACTGGTGGTGAAGAACGCACCAGCGCTGACGCTCAACCTGAGATTGGTGAGCTAGCAAACTCGGATTTTCAGTTATTTCAAGCTGTTAGTATTTTGAAAACCTTGCCTAAGTTAGTTCAAATCCAGTGATTTCTTATTTAAAACTATTTATGTCTCTCTACGCGTTAAAAAGCTCCTGCAAAACTTGGTTTACGGGGAGTCTTTTTTTATTTTTTTCTATTACCTGTATCGCCGCAGAATTCGATGATGAAACCTCTACTCTTGTGCATCCTGAATCGCTTGGCCCTGTAATAGAAAAGTCTCAAGGTGAAGTGGAGTTTTTTGGTGAGCCAATTATTTATACTGCCAAGCCTTGGCAGCCAGCGCTTGCGCCTTTTTTGGATGAGCAACTGAAATACGAAGCGTTGAAGAATGCATTACCTGAAACTCAATCGACTGATGAGAAATCATTGGTAAAAAAGCCATTGGTAGAAAGGCCACAAGACTCAACCCCAGAGCCAGTTGTTGCTTCTGAGACTGAGACTGAGGTTGAAGTTGAAGTGGATCAAGAAAATGTTTTTCCTCCTGAAACAGAGGCAGCGGATTCTTACCCAGAGCAAGCTGTTATCGCTATTTTGATTGATGACTTGGGTTACAACCGACAAGGTATGGAAGCCTCTCTCGCGTTACCTAAAGAAGTCGCGCTCGCGATCTTGCCAGAAACACCTTACGCACAAAAAACGGCTGTTACTTCACAGGAGCAGCAACGCATTACCTTATTGCACGCTCCTATGGAAAACCAACGAGAGTTGGCGCTTGGGCCTGGCGGCTTATATGCAAAGATGACAAAAGAAGAGTTGAAGGCAACACTAAAAAAAGACTTGGATGGTTTGTCTGGAATACAGGGCGTTAATAACCATATGGGAAGTTTACTCACCACGAAAGCTGACTCGATGACGTGGGTAATGGAAGTGTTACAAGGTCGCTCGCTTTTCTTTATCGACAGTTTAACGAGTCCAAAAAGTGTCGCGGAAAAAATAGCGAAAGAGCATGGTTTGAAAACAGTGACACGAGATGTCTTCCTAGACAATATTCGTACTGAAAAAGCGATTGATAAGCAGTTCTCTCGTTTGATAAAGCTTGCGCGACGTCATGGTAGTGCGCTGGCAATTGGTCACCCTTATCCAGAAACAACGTCCTATCTTAAAAAGCGTTTAGAAAGCTTAGAGCAAGATGGCGTTGTTCTTGTTCCTTTATCTAAAATACTACTGGCTCCTGATTTAGCTAAGCCTTTGACTAAATAGAATAAACGAAGCGACATCTTGCTTATACACAAAGCTAAATGTCGCTTTTTTTGTGTCTGTGAATAACTTATGTTGTTTTGCACAGGTTTTTTATATGTCAGGCTCTGAAAAGTGTGTCTGAAATGATGTCTCGAACTTGTGACGGCTGGGAAGCACCACCTAACGGCGCATCATAAATGGCATCGATTTTGTCACCAAAGTAAGCACTTACTTCTTCCGCTGTCATCGCTGGATCTAACCCTGCAGGATTGGCTGATGTCGATACAAGGACGCCTTGGAATGCTTCACAAAGTGCTTGAACTGGCTTGTGTTGAGACAAACGAATAGCGACGCTTTGGTGTTCCCCTCTGACCCAACTTGGAGTGATGCTTGTGTCTGGCACGACCCAAGAAGTAGGTGTTTCGTTAATACTAAGGAGTCGGTCGGCAACCTTGGGTTCTAAGGTATTTAACCAAGGTGTTAGCTGTTGTTCAGCTCCTGCAATAAGAATAAGCCCTTTGTATTCTGGTCGAGATTTAAGATCCAGAATTCGTCTTACAGCAGACTCATTGAAAGGGTCACAACCTAGCCCCCAAACCGCTTCGGTTGGGTAGGCGATAACGCCACCTTGTTTGAGAATAGTGGCAAGCTCAGAAGGCGAACGAACAAGATTCATAAAAGTTAATACTCAAAAAGAAATAGTAAAACGGGAATTGTAGCGGGATATGCTGAGTGGAGCTAGTGAGGCATTGGCTGACTGTGTTGGTCAGCCAATGTGAGCAGAAACTAGGTATGTATGTTTCAAGAGAGCCAAATTACATGGCGTCAATTTTTGCCTTAATTTCTTGAATTTTGTTCGTCATAACTCTCTCTAGGTGCTCAAGCTCTTTCACTAGATCTTCTTTCGTGGCTTTCTCTTCATGCTGTCTACCAACGATTTTTTCTAGTTCTTCCATTGCTCGTAGAACAGTTAAGGAAGGTTCTTGTACTTGGCGATAAGTTTGTTGACCACCGTCTGCAAGTACAGTTTTTGTAGAACGGCCAAATTTGAACTTTTTACTTTTTGGAAGCAAAGAGCCTTTTTCGCGACGGTAGTAAATTTTTAAAACGTCGTTTCCGCCTTCATAGCGAAGCGTGAATTTTTCAATATCCTGGATGCTTGTGATGCCCATGGATTGAAGTGTTGGATACATAACCATTTCCCTTCATTAATAATCAGTTAACAGACTTTATTAGTATGGGATTGCACGTATAAAAGCAAGTCAAAATGCGTAGAAAATTGAGATAGCACAGACAATGACGTATTAAGCCTGTCTATGCTATCTCATCTTTATGGGAGGTGATTAATCTTCGTCTTGCTCTGCGTGATCAATATTCAACTCTTTGATCTTTCTGGTAAGCGTATTTCGTCCCCAGCCCAATAGAAGGGAAGCATCACGACGACGACCACCAGTATGCGCCAAAGCGGTTTCTATCATGATACGTTCAAACTTAGGAACAGCTTGATCAAGAATGCCTTTTTGGCCTGTTGCTAGCGTGCTGTCTACCCAGTTCTTAAGCGCATCTTCCCAAGAAGCAAAAGGTTGTTCTTGAGGAACGGAAGTCAGCAACTCTGGTGGTAAATCTTCAACGAGCACTTCTCGGCCAGACGCCATCACAATTAACCAGCGACAGGTGTTCTCTAACTGACGAACATTCCCTGGCCAATCGAGCTGAGTAAGGTAGTTTTCCGTTTCTTTAGTGAGTATTTTCGGCTCAACAGATAACTCTTCTGCAGCACGGCTCAAGAAATGACGGGCAAGCTTAGGAATGTCTTCGCGGCGTTCAGCAAGCTTAGGCAAATGAATGCGAATTACGTTTAAGCGGTGGAATAAATCTTCACGGAACGAACCTTTTTGCACCAAGGTTTCTAAGTTTTGGTGAGTCGCCGCAATAATGCGTACATCTACTTTTACAGGTGTGTGGCCGCCAACGCGATAAAACTCCCCATCGGCCAAAACTCGTAACAAACGAGTTTGTGTTTCCGCTGGCATATCACCAATTTCATCTAGAAACAGGGTGCCGCCATTTGCTTGTTCAAAGCGACCGCGACGCTGTGTGTTTGCGCCAGTAAATGCGCCTTTTTCATGGCCAAATAATTCGGACTCGATTAAATCGTGCGGAATGGCTGCCATGTTCAAGGCGATGAAAGGATTCGCTGAACGAGGGCTGTGAGTGTGGAGTGCTTGAGCAACCAATTCTTTACCTGTACCAGATTCACCATTGATTAAGACGGTGATATTGGAATTGGCAAGTCGTCCAATAGCACGGAAGACCTCTTGCATAGCTGGTGCTTCACCAATGATCTCTTTGTCTACTTGAGGAACGGCTTCTTCCTCAGGCATATCATCCGTACTAGGGCGTGAATTTTTGTGGTGCAGCATAGCGCGTTTTACAAGGCTTACCGCTTCTTCCACATCAAATGGCTTTGGTAAATATTCAAATGCACCACCTTGATAAGATGCGACGGCACTTTCAAGGTCTGAGTGTGCTGTCATGATAATAACAGGCAGGTAAGGGTGGTCATTTTGCAGCTTATCAAGAAGCTCTAAACCGTCCATGCCAGGCATGCGAATGTCACTGATGATGGCGCTTGGCTGTTCTTTGTCTATCATGTTGACGAGGTTTTCAGCCGAGTCAAACAAACGACATTGGATGCCTTCTTGTTCTAGAGTCTTTTCCAATACCCAGCGAATAGAGCGATCATCGTCAACAATCCATACAGTTTCATCTTGTGTCATGTGTTTTTCTCCTGGCCTTGGACTGATGTCTCAATGGGAATTAATATATTGAATTCGGTGTGTTGTGGGTGGCTATTGCATTCGATGATGCCATGATGCTGATGAACAACCGATTGGGAGATGGATAAGCCCAGTCCGGTTCCGTCAGCTCTGCCACTAACCATGGGATAAAATAACGTTTTCATAATGGATTCAGGTATGCCTGGCCCATTGTCGATAATGCTGATTTTGCAAACTAGACGATGTCGTTTGGAGCCGATAGTGAATTGGCGCAAGGTACGAGTGACCATGCGAATCGTCTTTTGCTGGCTGTCTTGGTCTTCCATTAAAGCTTGCATGGCATTTCGAGTAATGTTCAACAGCGCTTGTATCAGCTGAGATTCGTCGCCGATTAAATCTGGAATACTTGGGTCATAATCTCGAATCAATTTGATTTTATTGTCCGTTTCAACGGAAATCAGTTGTCGAACACGCTCAAGCACTTTGTGAATATTTAATGGCTTGTTTTTAGGGATTTGTCTTGGACCTAGCAAACGATCAACAAGGTCTCGTAGACGATCAGATTCTTCAATAATGACTTGGGTGTAGTCATTTAAAGCTTCGTCAGTAAATGCACGGCTAATTAATTGTGCAGCACCACGAATTCCACCTAATGGGTTTTTAATTTCATGGGCAAGCCCACGAACTAATTCTTTGCTGCTTTCGTGGTTCGCAATAATTTCGTCTTCTTGGGAAATTCGCTTCATTCTATCGCGAGGGTAGAGTTCTATAATGAGGCTTTCTGTTGCGTTTGATGACCCCATAATTGGCGTCACAGTGTAATCGCAGAAAAGCTTTTTTGAATTTACTCGCTCAATTTCTGCTTCACGTTTCGTAAAGGCATGACCTGTCTCAATAGCAGAATATAAGGCACTGATACTGTTCTCGTTTTCACGAAAAGCAGAGCTTAAGTCGTTGCCATAAATTCGGCGACGGCTAACCGCGAGTAGCATTTCTGCAGCAGGATTTAAGTATTCTATCTCTAATTTATTATTCACTTGAATAATAGCGGTAGATAGATGATCGATTAATAAACTATACAAAACAAAGCCTCTTTATTGACCATTCACTATGTGCAAAAAGCGAACCAACATTGGGCACTTTGAAATGGCTTATATATATAAGGTATCTGTTTTAAACAAAAAATAATACGCACAATTGTGGTGCGTCATGTGGCGTGCATTTTTTAAGTGCAAAAAAAAGCCTCGATCTAAATCGAGGCTTTCGTGTTTACTGAGCAGTTTTAAAGATTAAACGCTGTAGTAAAGTTCGAACTCAAGAGGAGTTGTTGTCATTGCAACGCGTTGAGCTTCACCTGCTTTAAGGTCGATGTAAGCATCGATCATGTCGTCAGAGAATACACCGCCTTGAGTCAAGAACTCACGGTCTTCGCTTAGGCACTTAAGCGCTTCTTCTAGGCTGCCAGCAACTTGTGGGATAGCTGCTGCTTCTTCAGCTGGAAGATCGTACAAATCTTTGTCTGCTGCATCACCAGGGTGAATCTTGTTTTTGATACCGTCAAGGCCAGCCATCAACATAGCTGCGAAAGCTAGGTATGGGTTAGCGGTTGGATCAGGGAAACGAGCTTCGATACGCTTGCCTTTAGGGCTTGCAACGTAAGGAATACGGATAGAAGCAGAACGGTTACGAGCTGAGTAAGCTAGCATAACTGGTGCTTCGAAACCTGGAACAAGACGCTTGTAAGAGTTAGTTGAAGCGTTTGTGAATGCGTTCAACGCTTTAGCGTGCTTGATGATACCACCGATGTAGTAAAGAGCTGTTTCAGATAGACCAGCGTATTGGTCACCAGCAAATTGGTTAACGCCATCTTTCCAGAAAGATTGGTGAACGTGCATACCAGAACCGTTATCGCCAACGATTGGTTTTGGCATGAATGTCGCTGTTTTGCCGTAAGCGTGAGCAACATTGTGTACACAGTACTTAAGGATTTGAACTTCGTCTGCTTTTTTAACTAGTGTGTTAAATTTAGCGCCGATTTCGTTTTGACCAGCAGTTGCTACTTCATGGTGATGAACTTCGATTTCCAAGCCCATAGATTCCATTGCGCCACACATTGCAGCACGAAGGTCATGGTGAGAGTCAACTGGTGGTACTGGGAAGTAACCGCCTTTAACAGTTGGACGGTGGCCCATGTTGCCGCCTTCAAATTTCTTGTTTGAAGCCCAAGCCGCTTCTTCTGCGTTGATTTCAACACAAGAACCTGACATGTCAGTTTTCCACTTAACATCGTCAAATACGAAGAATTCTGGCTCAGGACCGAAGAATGCAGTGTCGCCAAGGCCTGTAGATTTAAGGAATTCTTCTGCACGTAAAGCAACAGAACGAGGGTCGCGATCGTAACCTTGCATAGTAGAAGGTTCGATGATGTTACAACGAACAATAACAGTCGCTTCTTCAGTGAAAGGATCGATAATAGCAGTATCGTCCTGAGGCATCATGATCATGTCGGATTCGTTGATGCCTTTCCAGCCAGCGATGGATGAACCATCAAACATCTGACCAGTCTCAAAAAACTCTTCGTCTACCGTAATAGCTGGAATAGATACGTGTTGCTCTTTACCTTTAAAATCGGTAAAGCGAAGGTCAACCCACTTCGCGTCATGCTCAGCAATCAAGGCAAGGGTCTTGTTTGACATAGTTGTTCTCCAGTCGTAGTTAAAGCGAAATTACTTTCTATTTAAAAGTGCTTCAATATAAAGCGCCATTTGCAGAATAGAAAGCACAACTTGTGCCAGAAATTTGTGCGATCGAATAATTCTATCTATAACAATAATTTAGACCCAATAAATATTATTTTCGCTTGGTTAGTGAACATAAATAGCGCTCCAAATATAACTTTTGCACTTTTATGGTTCGCTTTTTTGTGATTTTGTTTTGTTTTGGTGCAAATTTATTGTTTTCGTATCGATTGTCTTTTCTTTATACTGTGCGCCTTTCTAACCTCCGGTATATATCGCAACTCCTATGAAATTTATTGTTAAATTCTTTGCAGAAATCACGATCAAAAGTCGCCCTGTAAGAAAGTCCTTCATCAAGCAACTCAGACATAATGTTAAGTTGGTTCTAAAAAAATACGATGCTGATGTTACCGTTGCCGGTAATTGGGATTTTATTGAAATATTTTCCGAGTGCGATGATTTACGTGAAGAATTTACAGAAGCTTTATCTAACATAGCCGGTATTGCTCATTTCCAGTTTGTACGTGAATTTCCACTTGTTGATTTAGACGGCATTGTTGATGAAGCGCTTGTGTCTTATGGCGATGTTCTTAAAGATGCTGTTTTTGCGGTACGCGTAAAGCGTGTTGGTAAACATCACGATTTCACCTCGGTTGAAGCTGAACGCCATATTGGTGGTTGCTTAAAAGCACGCTCTGGCGCGCTGGCCGTTCGTTTGAAAAATCCAGAAGTCTTGGTGCCTATCGATATTCGCGACGATAGAGTTTGGATGATCGAACAACGAGTGGAAGGTTTAGGTGGTTATCCTCTTGGTTCACAAGATCCGGTTTTGTCTCTGATGTCCGGCGGTTATGACTCTACCGTGAGCTCTTATTTAACGATGAGTCGTGGATTAAAAACGCATTTTTGCTTTTTTAATCTTGGTGGTGATGCCCACGAAATTGGTGTGAAGCAGGTTTCTCATTATATTTGGGAGAAATATGGTTCTTCATTGAACGTAAAATTCATTACGGTTCCATTTGAAGCGGTTGTGGGTGAGATTTTAACCAAAGTCGATAATGCCGAAATGGGCGTGATCTTAAAACGTATGATGTTACGTGCGGCTTCTCAAGTCATGGAAGAGGTTGGCGCCAAAGCCTTGGTGACGGGAGAAAGCGTTGCTCAGGTATCAAGTCAAACATTGATGAATTTGAAAGTGATTGATCAAGTTACTGAAGAGCTGGTGTTACGTCCTTTGGTGACAATGAACAAACAAGAAATTATCGATAAAGCCATTGATATTGGTACGGCACCTTTTGCGGCGAGTATGCCTGAGTTCTGTGGCGTTATTTCGGTAAAACCGACGACACGAGCAAAGATGCACCGTGTTGAAAAACAAGAATCTAACTTTGATTTTGATGTGCTTGAGCAAGCCGTTGCGAATGCGAAGATTATGTCTATCCAAAACGTGATGGATGACGTAGCGAAGCAATATCAAGGTGAAGTGCCAGTGGTGAGAATGCCTGTTGGTGATGAAGTGATTATTGATATTCGTCATCCAGATGAAGCAAGTCATCGCCCATTGAAAGTAAGTGGACGTCCAGTCAAAGTTATTCCATTTTTTGCTCTCGATTCTAATTGGGCTGAAATGGAAAAAGACGTTACTCATTTGCTTTATTGCGGTAAAGGCGTCATGAGCCGAATGCATGCCTCTTACTTATTAGGTAAAGGCCATGAGAATGTTGGTGTTTATTTACCTTAATTAAGAAATGAAAAGTCGTAGCATTTTTGTAGTAAATGAATGCTACTGTTTTGAATTCAGCGCAGTTTATTACTTGATTGGTCTATTTTTGTGGATTTTTTTACTCACTTTAATGGGATATTTATCAATATAAGGGTACAATTGCGCGAATTTTACCCCGCACCAAGATCCGAGACGCTTGAAGAGCATACCCGCCCGAGTCAAGCGGCGGTATATCTTTTTGCTCAAATCAAATGCAGAGAATTATAAATGTCTAATGATATTAGTAAGTTACGCAATATAGCCATCATTGCGCACGTTGACCATGGTAAGACTACCCTAGTTGATAAATTGTTAAGCCAGTCTGGCACCTTGGATCGTAAAGACGAAGGTTCCGAGCGAATCATGGACTCTAACGATCAAGAAAAAGAACGTGGTATTACCATTTTGGCGAAAAACACAGCCATCAAATGGAACGACTACCGTATTAATATCGTAGACACACCTGGGCACGCCGACTTCGGTGGTGAAGTAGAACGTGTACTTTCTATGGTTGACTGTGTATGTCTATTGGTTGATGCCGTTGATGGTCCAATGCCGCAAACACGTTTTGTAACATCAAAAGCATTTGAGCAAGGTTTGCGTCCTATTGTTGTTATCAACAAAATTGACCGTCCTGGTGCTCGCCCTGATTGGGTTATGGATCAAGTATTCGATTTGTTCGACAGCCTTGGTGCAACGGAAGATCAGCTAGATTTCCCTGTTATTTATGCTTCTGCAATCAATGGTATCGCTGGTACTGATCCAGAAGAAATGGCAGAAGACATGACGCCTCTGTATCAAATGATTGTAGACAGTGTTCCTGCTCCAGATGTTGATCCAGCTGGTTCTTTCCAAATGCAGGTTTCTGCATTGGATTACGACAGCTATGTTGGTGTAATCGGTGTAGGCCGTATCACTCGTGGTAGCTTGTCTCCAAACCAGCAGGTTGTTATCAAGTCTGCAGACGGCTCTGAGCGTAAAGGTAAAGTACTTAACGTGAAAGGCTACCTTGGTCTTGATCGTATCGATACAGATCTTGCAACAGCAGGTGACATCGTTTGTATCAACGGTATCGATAAACTAAGTATCTCTGATACTTTGTGTGATCCTGATTGTGTTGAAGCTTTGCCTGCATTGAGTGTAGATGAGCCAACGGTAAGCATGAACTTTATCGTTAACAACTCTCCGTTTGCTGGTAAAGAAGGTAAGTTCGTTACTTCTCGTAATATTAAAGATCGTTTGGATCAAGAGCTTATCCACAACGTAGCATTGCGAGTTAAACAAGGTGACACGCCAGATAAATTTATCGTTTCTGGTCGTGGTGAATTACACCTTTCTGTATTGATTGAAACAATGCGTCGTGAAGGCTTCGAGATGGGTGTATCTCGTCCTGAAGTTGTGACAAAAGAAATCGACGGCGTAAAATGCGAACCATTTGAAGTTGTGGTTATTGATGTTGAAGAACAGCATCAAGGCGCGATCATGGAAGAAGTTGGTCTTCGTAAAGGCGAACTAACTAACATGGAACCAGATGGTAAAGGTCGTATTCGCCTTGAATTCATGATGCCTTCTCGTGGTTTGATCGGCTTCCGTGGTTTGTTCCTAACATTGACATCTGGTTCAGGTATTTTGACCAGTGTATTTGACCATTACGGACCAGTGAAAGACGGTGAAGTACAAAGCCGTAAGAATGGTGTTTTGGTAAGTATGTTGTCTGGTAAAACAGCCGCTTACGCTTTGTTCAACTTGCAGAGCCGTGGCCGTATGTTCCTAGGTCATGCTGTTGAAGTTTACGAAGGTCAAATCATCGGTATTCACTCTCGTGACAATGACTTGGCAATCAACCCGATTAAAGGTAAGCAGCTGACTAACGTACGTGCATCTGGTACAGATGAAGCGTTAACTTTGACGCCGCCAATCAAGCATACACTTGAGCAAGCGCTTGAGTTTATCGAAGACGATGAATTGGTAGAAGTAACGCCAGAAAGCATCCGAATTCGTAAGAAGCTATTGACTGAAAACGAGCGTAAACGCGCTGGTCGTAAGTAAGAGCTTTACTAAAGCGACTGGTCGAGTCGCTTTTAAAGAGCAGCAGCAAATGAGTTTATGCAAATAAACTCAGGAGCGACAGAAGCGCCTTCGGGCGCTTTTGTTTTTTCTGGCATTTGATAAAGTGAAATGCAGCAAGCAGGTTTGATTTAAAAAGAGGCCGTTATGAAGGTTCTAATACAAAGAGCATTAAACGCCAGTGTGGTTGTAGAGGGTGAAACCATTGGCGCTATCGATCATGGGCAACTGGTTTTGGTCGGTATCGAAAAAGGCGATACGGAAGCAGATACACAGCGCTTGGCTGATAAACTTCTTAAGTATCGAATGTTTGGTGACGAAGAAGGGAAAATGAACCTGAACGTTCAGCAAGTGAATGGCGGTGTCTTATTGGTGTCGCAATTCACCTTAGCGGCAGAAACCAAAAAAGGCTTGCGTCCAGGGTTCTCAACAGCAGCCATTCCAGCGGAAGGCGAACGTCTCTTTAATGACTTTGTAGAAAAAGTACGAGCACAATACAACAAAGTAGAAACAGGGCAGTTTGGAGCAGATATGAAAGTCTCTTTTACCAATGACGGCCCTGTTACCTTTATTTTGGATTAGCTTGGCTCTGGGGCTTAGGTCTTCTCATTTGGATAGGTTGGCCAGCGTTCGCTGGCGTTGCTAGTCCATTGTGGGCGGTTTGGATTCTCTCAACTAAAGAGAGCGTATGAGGTAAAAAAGGCGCTGGTCGGTGATTCTTCATGTCCATATGCAGTAGTAAGGTTTCCATCGTCGCCAACTCATCATGAGTAGTCGCATGATACATGGTTAAAAATAAGCGCAATTTTTTTGCGTCGCTTTCAAGCAGCTGTCCTTTTATGACGATGTTTTCCTCTTCTGATACTTCTTTTAGGTAAGTCACCATACTTTGTAAGGTATAAATTGATACGTCATACTCTTCGCGAAAAGAGTCATGAAGATCAATGTATTTCATGAAACCTTCGATGCCTTGGCTAAAAGCCACCACATAATAAGCGTCATTCATGTGTCCGTTGTAATCTATCCACTCTGGTAATACTTCACTTTCAAATAATGTAATCATTAGTGTGACCTTTTAGTTTCGATGCGAAATAAACAGTATTTTGACTATATTAGTGGTAAAAAAAGGTGCTACTTGATCAAATTCGAATAATGTATGATGTTTTTCTAATTAACGAGGTTTGATATCAATGTTTGGTGACTCATTTAAAAATGGCCCTCAGAAGATTTATTTCCTATTGGTACCAGGCTTTTCTCTGTTTGGTCTAACCTCCATGCTAGCGCCGCTTCGACATGCCAATCGCACTAGCAATGAAACGCTATATGAGTGGTATTTACTCTCAGAGCATGGCGGTATGATTTCAAGCAGTGATGAAATAGAGATACATTGCAACTCAAGCATTAGTGCTGTTGATAAATGCAATATGTTGGTGATTTGTTCCGGCACACAGCCTCATACGGTTTTAACGCCTGGAATTCTGGCCTTCATCCGTAAGCAGAGCCAATACGGTGCGGATATAGGCTGTCAGGATACCGGTGCTTATATCGCCGCCGCAGCGGGTATTCTCGATGGTTATCGTGTCACGACTCATTGGGAAAACTATGCGAGTACCGTTGAACACTACCCAAAAGTGAATTTTGTCCAAGAGCTACTTGTTATAGACAGAAAGCGTTTTTCGTGTCCGGGTGCACTGTCTGGTCTGGATATGATGCTGCATCTTATTAGCTCTCAGCATACAAATGAACTTGCCACGAGTGTTGCAGATGAGTTGGTGTATACCCAGCAGCGTTCTCATACAGATCCTCAAAGACGGTCACTTCAAATTAGATTGAACAGTCGTAACGCCAACCTAATCGAAGCGGTACAGTTAATGGAGAGGAATATAGAAGAGCCCTTATTAATCAGTGATTTGGTTGATCATCTTGAGATCTCTAGTCGAGAGCTAGAGCGACTCTTTAAAAAACACCTTCAGCAGACACCTAAAGCTTTTTATCGACAACTGCGCTTAGAAAAGGCGCGTTGGATGCTACAGCAAACCCATGACAGTATCACTGCAATCTCTACGGCATGTGGCTTTTCTTCCCTTTCGCACTTCACTCGTAGTTATCAGCAATTATTCATGAAAAAACCCAGCCAAGAGCGTTAGTGCTTTCATTGTAATCTTTAGAAATTTTTCATCGAAGTTCAAGTTAAGTGACAGCTTACGACAAATTATCCAATTACGACATAAATCAATTTTTGTCTTTTTTGAATTAAAAATAATCGTATTTGAGCAATTTTAAAGGATTATTCAGAGTAGATTTTATTAGGTGAGTTGAGGGGGAGCGTATTTTATTAGGTTCCCGTTGTGTATTTACCTTATCTGAAGATCGAAAGCATGAATCAAGACGTCATTATTACCTGTGCAGTAAATGGTGCGGCAGATACCGCTAGCCGCAACCCAAATGTTCCTGTTACTCCAGAACAAATCGCGAACTCGGTCATAGAAGCATGGAATGCGGGCGCAGCAATTGCCCATATTCATGTTCGAGACCCCGAGACCACTCAAGGCTCAAGAAGAGTCGACTTATATGCTGAAGTATGTGAGCGTGTTCGTTCGTCTAGCTGTGACATTATTCTCAATTTGACTGCAGGAATGGGGGGCGACCTTTATATTGGCCCTGAAGAAAATCCTGCGGAATTTGGTTCAGACACCGATTTGGTCGGTGCTTTAGAACGCTTGAAGCACATTGAACTCCTTAAGCCTGAAATTTGTACACTCGATTGTGGCTCATTAAATTTCGGTGATAACAACCTAGTTTATGTCTCCACACCAGACATGCTGAGAATTGGTGCTGCTCGTATTAAAGAGCTTGGTGTCACTGTTGAATTAGAGATCTTTGATACCGGTAACTTATGGTTCTCATTACAAATGATGAAAGAGGGCTTGTTAGACGACAATGCCATGTTTCAGCTGTGCCAAGGGATTCCATGGGGCGCGCCACCAAATATCGGCATTTTAAAAGGTATGGTCGATATGCTACCTGCGAACACCAATTGGACAGCATTTGCCCTAGGCCGTAATCAACTCCCATGGGCGGCTCAATCAGCGTTATTAGGGGGCCATGTACGAGTAGGTTTAGAGGATAACTTGTACTTGGGCAAAGGCGTATTGGCGACCAATGGTCAACTTGTTGAGCGTTCAGTGGGCATTATTGAGGGCATGGGGTCGCGCATCCTTACTCCGACAGAAGCTCGTGAAAAATTACGCTTACGTGGCACTCAATAATCCTTGGAGGTAGGTATGACTCGTCCAAACCCAAATGAAGTAACGAAAATTGGTGTCATTGGTACAGGTGTTATTGGTGGCGCTTGGGCGCTGCATTTCTTGCGCATGGGCATGGAAGTGGTTGCCTATGACCCAGGCCCTAACTCAAAAGAAAAGC
Organism: Marinomonas algae; assembly: GCF_047525555.1. NCBI lineage: Bacteria > Pseudomonadati > Pseudomonadota > Gammaproteobacteria > Oceanospirillales > Oceanospirillaceae > Marinomonas > Marinomonas algae. The sequence goes on from NZ_JBLIXK010000003.1 coordinate 106,326, forward strand.
TGCTGGCTATGGTTGATCATGTTTGGCCAACCATAGAAAAGCTCGGGTTGAGAGAAGGTGCAGGTAAACATAAATTGCGCTTTGTTGATTCCTTGGAAGACATGGTTTCCTGTGTCGAAGTGATTCAAGAAAGTACGCCAGAGCGATTGGATGCGAAACAGGCATTGTTTGCTCAGCTGGATGCCATTGCCCCGCCTGAAGTGGTGATTATCTCCAGTACATCAGGGTTTCCAATGACAGATATGGCGTCGGAGTTAAAAGATAATCCAGATCGATTCGTTGTCGGGCATCCATTTAACCCGCCTTATTTAATGCCTTTCTGTGAAGTTTGTGGTGGCGAAAGAACCAGTCAAGAGGTGGTGGATTGGACGGCTGATTTCTATGAAGCCATAGAAAAACAAGTCGCAAAAATGGATAAGGAGTTGCCAGGCTTTATTGGTAATCGCTTACAAGAAGCCTTATGGCGAGAAGCTTTACACATGGTGAAAAACAAAGAGTGTTCAGTTGAGGATATCGATAAGGCCATTGCTTATGGTCCGGGCTTACGCTGGGCGATCATGGGCCACTGCCTGACTTATCATCTAGGGGGTGGGCAAGGTGGTATGGCGCATTTGCTCGATCATTTTGAAGAGTCTTTGGAAGCGCCTTGGACACGTTTGAAAGCGCCGAAATTAACACAAGAGCTGAAAGACGACATGGTGGCTGGATGCTTGACTCAAGCGAACGGTGCATCAATTAACGAACTGATAGAAGAGCGTGATGATTGCTTGATTCGTATCATGCAAACATTAGATGAGTACCGGAAAGAGAAAGGTATTAAGCGTTAATCATGTGGCCAGTTTATTCAGAAAAATAAACTGGCTTCTATCAGCTTGAGAATGAGGAACGCTAGGGAATCTCACGATAAAAATATGATGTTTGTGGATGTCATTCAATTAAAATAGGTGGGCTAAGTTAGATGTCAGGAACCAATACAGAGCAACCTGCAATAGAATGTAGGAACGTATGGAAAATATTTGGCGATCGGTCACTTGAGGCTTTAGAGGCAGTCAAGAGTAAAGGGCTAACAAAAGACCAGGTGCGTGAAGATTATGGTTGTGTGGTAGGTGTTGCCAATGCAAGCTTTCAAGCATTACCGGGAGAGATATTTTGTATTATGGGGCTTTCTGGCAGTGGTAAGTCGACCTTAGTACGCCACATCAACCGCTTAATAGAGCCGACGTCAGGGGACATCTTCATTGAGAATGAAGACATTAATGCGTTAAATGCAAATGAATTGCGCAGAGTTCGCGCAGAAAAGATTGGTATGGTCTTCCAACATACTGCCTTATTACCCCATCGTACGGTTCGAGATAATGTTGCATTAGGGCTTGAACTGAGACATGTGGAAGAGTCTAAGCGGTTGAAAATCGCTCAACAGAAGCTCGAGCTTGTTCAACTTAATGGCTGGGAAGATCGCTTACCCTCAGAACTTTCAGGAGGCATGCAGCAGCGTGTTGGTCTAGCGCGCGCTATGGCGGCTGACCCTTCCATTTTGTTGATGGATGAGCCGTTCAGCGCCCTAGACCCTCTAATTCGCCGACAGTTACAGGATCAGTTCCTAGAGCTATCTCGAGAAATGAAGAAAACCACCATCTTTATCACTCATGACTTGGATGAGGCCATCCGTATTGGTAACCGCATCGCAATCATGAAAGACGGCGAGATTGTTCAAATCGGTACTCCTGAGCAAATTGTCACTGAGCCTGCGAACGATTATGTCGCCGACTTTGTGAAAGACATCTCACGTTTAAAACTGGTTTCCGCTCAATCCATCATGCGTCCCATCGACGAATATTTGAAAGACAACGTGTTAGATAAAGGTCTATGTCCAATAGCCGCTCATGATGCAGACCTAGATGAGCTCATTAACTTAGCGATTGATCATGAAAGCCCAATTCTAGTCGTCAAACAGGACATAGAAATTGGGGTGATTACTAAGCGACAGTTATTGCGCGGAATACAGGGGAGAGATGTTAATGAGTAATGCTACGAAGCAAGGTGCAAGCGTCAATGCAACGGATAACCAAGATAAGTCTTTGAATAAGAAGGAGATCGAAGACTTAAAGCAGTTTCTAGGAAGTTCGACCGAGTACTACTCTCAGTCATTTAAGGAAATCATCGGTGGAGAAAAATATAAACTCAACTTAGCAGCTGCGCTTTATGGCCCCTTATGGGCAGCAAGCCGAAATGTATGGGTTTTATTCTGGCTGTTATTGGTAACAGATACCCTGGCTTGTATTTCCATTGCGAGAAGTTTGTGGAGTACAGAAGCTTACCCAGAAGCAAGCGCTGCCGTTGGGTTAAGTGTGCTCATTGTTAGTCACCTAATAGCTGGCTGTGTTGCGAACAGTATGTACTACAAGCTTTACTGTAAGTGGCGAGTGAATAAAGGCCTGTTAATCGGTACAAGCAATAATAGAGTCCTTAAAGGCGCTGCGCTGATAGCGGCCATTCTCCCTGTTACCGTATACAAATTTAGCTCCTCACAGGTTATTGAAATCTTAGATACTTTTCCAACCAGTCGCAAAATTGCCTCCTCAACGGCGAGAAGTATCGACGCATTCGTTGAATGGCTAACCATTTCATTCGAAGACATTTTTGACTCTATTACTTGGGCCATTCGTGGCATGTTGGATTTTTTAGAGTTGCTGTTTATCGGTACACCTTGGCCAGTCATGGCTCTACTGCTTCTTTTGCTTTCGTGGAAAATGGCGGGCTGGAGAGTGGTGATGTTTACAGCCGCGGCGCTAACTTACCTTGGTGTGTTTGGTTTTTGGGATAAATCCATGAGTACCATGGCATTGGTTGGGGCTTCGGTATTTATCTGTCTGATTATAGGTGCACCGCTAGGCGTGTTAGCCGCTAAGAACCCCGCTTTTAACCGCTTTCTGAATCCAATTTTAGACGTCATGCAAACCATGCCGAGTTTTGTCTATCTCATACCAGCCATTGCTTTCTTTTCCATTGGTAAGCCGCCAGCAGTGTTAGCGACGGTGGTATTCGCCATGCCACCAATGATTCGCTTAACGGCGTTAGGTATACAGCAAGTTAATCCCTCCGTTATTGAAGCTATGTTGGCCTTTGGCGCAAGTCCTCGACAGATTCTATTTAAGGCACAGCTGCCATTGGCAATGCCATCGATTATGGCTGGGATCAATCAGAGCATCATGATGAGTCTATCAATGGTGGTGGTCGCCGCATTAATCGGTGCGGGTGGGCTTGGTTATGATGTTTTGACGTCCTTGCAGCATCTTGATGCGGGCAAAGGTCTGCTGGCAGGTTTGGCGATTGTGCTATGCGCCATGATCCTCGACAAGATTATCCAAGGTCACCATTCCAAAGCATGAGTTAAGTGTGTGAGTAAGTATTAGAAAGTTAGTTTCTCCCTGAACTGTTAATGGAACATCAAAGAGGAAAAATCGATGAAAAAAGTACTATCAACATTAGGATTAACCGCTGCAGTAGGCTTAATTTTACCTCAGGTTGCTGTGGCGAAAGAGACCATAGTAATTGGTGAAGTAAGTTGGGATGCTTCGATTGCGATTGAGAATATATTGAAAGTAATCATGGAAGAAAACTTCGATGTAGATGTGGAAATCATCGCCGCCGATCAAGCCGCAATTTGGTCAGCAATGGATAAAGGTAAAGGAAGCGTGGATATTCACCCTGATATCTGGAGCTCTTCACAAACAGAGCCTTTAGCTAAATTTGTTGCGAAAGGAAGTAGAGAAAGTGTGAAGGTCAATCAACATCCTTATTTGGGAACAGATGGGTTTTATATACCGGGTTATATTCAAGACGAATACAACGTGAAATCTGTTTATGATTTGAAAAAACCTGAAATTGCGAAACTGTTTGACTCAGATGGTGATGGATTAGGTGAATATTGGCCTGGAGCACCGGGTTGGACAGGGGTGAAGATCAACCAAGTAAAAGCAAAAAGTTATGGTTTTGATGAATACTTTGAGCCTGTTGTGGTTTCAGACTCCATCATCAAAGCTCAGTTGAAAACGGCTTATCGTAAGAAGGAAGGGATCTTGTTTTACTACTGGACGCCAGAGTGGCTTCATTACGCGTATGACCTTAGAAAGCTTGAAGAGCCTAAGTTTACTGGGTACGCCGGAGACAGTAAAAAGCAACATGAAGACTACAATCCAGAAGGTTGCTACAAATTTAATGACACAGAAAACTGGCTAGAAGACAGCGATATTACCTGTAATATTCCAGAAACTGAGATTTACATTGGCTACTCTACATCCCTTGAAGAGAGAGCACCTAAAGTAGCTGAATTCTTGAGCAAAGTTACTTTATCTGCCGGTTATGTGAGTGAATGGGTGTATAAAATCGCCAGTGAAAATGAAGACCCTGTTGATATGGCGGAAGAGTGGGTGAAGAATAATCCTAAAGTCGTTGAAACTTGGTTACCTTAAGCTTGGAATTTAATAAGGGGTTGAGCCAATAAATGGTTAAAAAATACCCATTAAGTGTATTGATGACAAACTTTGTAAATCAAAGTTTGTCATTTTTTCCTACAGACGTTGTGACGCAAGGTGTTGATGCACAAAGAGCAGCCTATCGAGCGATGACTTCTCATTTTGCCTGCTCACCTCCGTCGAATCTGGTTGTTGAAAATAGCAGTGTTGAAGGTGTTCCTGTAAGGCGCTATATACCTGAAAATTCTTCAAATAACCTGCGAATTTTGTTTGCTCATGGCGGTGGTTGGTATTTGGGAAACTTGGATAGTCATGATAGCTTTTGTGCTCATTTAGCTTCTGACTGTGACGTAGAAGTGATTGCTATTGATTATTCACTGGCACCAGAGTCACCATTTCCTGCTGGCCTAGATGACATCGAACGAGTTTATCAATCCCTAGTCACAAATAGCTCACCAGCGATTATGTTGATGGGGGACAGTGCTGGAGCAAATTTAATGGCGGCTTTATCCCTGCGTCTTCGACGTAAAGGACAGACTGGTGCTTATGCACAATGTTTTATTTATCCTGCCTTATCAAAAATTGGCACGTTAGCCTCCCACAGGGCTATGTCTGACGCTCCCTTGTTGGATTTGGACAGTCTCTATTTTTGCTGGGAGCAATATATTCAAACACCCAATATATCTGCTTTGGAAGCGGAAGAGTTGAGGCCTCTTGAAGCGCAAAGTCATGAATTTTTACCCAATACTATGCTGTTTGCCGCCGAGTTCGACCCACTAGTAGATGATGCCCGTAATTATCAGCAAGCACTGCAGGCGGCAAACGTTTCTGTTCAATTGTGTATTGTTCGCGGTTTGGTTCATGGTAGTTTACATGGCTTTAACGTCACAGAAGAAGGTGGAATTCTCTATTCAAAAGTCTGTGATTATGTTCGATCACAACTGGATATATTGGTGAGCTAATGCTGTGAGTCTCTCATTTACTGCTAAGTCCGGAGCGTTAATTGTCGGAGAGGATGGCGTGATCACCCTCTCTTTTTTACTTTTACCAGAGTATGGAATGATATCTCTGTTATCTGCCATAGAGCCTCTTAGGATTGCAAATCGTCTGGTTGGTAAAGAAGTCTTTCGCTGGGAATGTTTAAGTGAAGATGGCAATGCCGTATACGCGAGTAATGGTATGGCTTTGCAGCAAGCTATCTATAAAGCGACGGATAAAAAGCCGTTGAACCTATTCGTGAATGCCAGTTTTCACCCTGAACAACATATCAACAAAGAGACAATCAAGTGGCTGCAAGGCTTGAATCAACAGAAGTCTGTAATTGGCGCACTGGATACAGGGTGCTATTTATTGGCACAAGCAAAGCTTTTAGATGGCTATAAAGTAACGCTTCACTGGGAAGCCAAACCTGCCCTTGAAGAAAGGTACCCTAATTTAAATATTAGCAATGAGCTCTTTGAGATAGATAGAACGCGAATTACCTGCGCAGGCGGCACGGCTGTTAGTGACATGGTATTACACTTGATTGAACAATACACAAATGCAGATATGGCGATACGGGTGTGTGATCAGCTAATTAAAAATGGTGTTAGAAACCGCGAGGATTATCAAACGGTGAACTGGATGAAAAGGGTGCATACTTACAACCCCAAGGTACTAAAAGCCTTGGAGTTAATGAGTCAGCACCTTGAAGTCCCTCTGTCGAGTAAAGAGCTAGCGACTGCCTTGTCTATTTCGACAAGGCAGCTAGAACGATTGTTTATCCGTTACCTGAACATCTCACCATCAAGCTATTATTTAAAGTTACGAATCGAACATGCCCATAACTTACTACTCGATTCCAGCTTGAACATAACCCAAATTGCTTTTGCTAGTGGGTTTGGTTCTGCTGCCCATTTTGGTCGTTGTTTCCGAGATTTCTACGGTATCACAGCCACCCAATTAAGAACTCAGGCAAACTAGCAGGCATTAGTTTTCATGTCGCTCAAGTACTCTAATTCTTGATAGCAATTCGTCCCGATCAACATAACAGCCTTGCAAATGGCGAGAGCCAGATGTTAGATCAAACGCGTTGCGGGCATGGAGAACACGGCGGTTATCAAACACCATCAAATCACCGGCCTTAAGGCGGTAAAAAAACTGGAATCTCGGCTCTCGGGTGAGTTTTATGAAACAGCGGTAAGCTCGGTATAAGGCTAAGGTTTGACAAGCAGGTACGTCGAAAGAGCCTCTTAAAAAGTTGGCTAAACGAACTTCAACAATTTCACCATGACTGTCTGTCATAATCACGGTACTCCGAAAGCGATAGTCACTTTGACGATCTTTATTATGAAATGGCATAGGAACTGTTCTGAGCGTATCAAACTCTTCTGGATGGTTCTCTTGCATATATCTGGCGATCTTAAAGCCATCTACCAAGATAGACTCGCCACCACTGGCATCATTGATCAAGCAGTGCAAGAACTGCAAACCGGGTTGCAACTCTCGGGTAGGTAAATCCGTGTGCAAAGGCAAGCGTAAATCCGTATAAGCACTGCTGTTAGCATCGGCTTTGGCTTTAACATTGAAAATAGTGCCAAAATTCGTTTTGCGAATAAAAGATATCTTGTTCGCGACCTCAACTAAATCATTGGGTGCTTGGTTGGTTTTAGTGATGAGTGCAACACCGTAGTCCCTCAGTTGGCGCAGCCATATCAAAAGCTGAGTGTCACTTTGAGTGATTTCATCAAACGTACTTTTCGGCAGTTCCGTGGCGATGCTCGATTTGTCCCATAATCTAGGTTTCCATTGGTTTGCCTCTACTGTGCTCTTGCTATAACAATGCTCTCGAAGCCAGCCAGGGTGATATTTACTTATGTGTCCCTCATGGTTCCATTCCACTACCAATCTATGGTCATCAGTAATATATGCATGAGAAGGTTTGATCGTATAAGGCACATCACAAATTTCAAACACTTGCTCTCGCGTCAGCATGCTGACGCACTCTGAGCAGTGACAGTTATCTCGCAACCATAAAAAGTGATATTCGCTTTCGTGGTCATCATCCCAAACAATGCTTAGTGACTCATCATGTAAAGTGATGGAAAGGGGTAACTGTTCAATAGAATAAGGCGTAAAAGAAGCAATCTCTGTTTGTGTATCGAACATATTCATAAGATATCCTTGTGATGACAAAACGGTGTTTTAAACGGATTTGAGAGTCATCTTATAAGGCTTAATACACTTAACAGTATTATCGAATCGACCAGTTATAGCATTTAAACGACATCTTCTATTGTGGGGTGGTTTACAGATCCCATTTGACAGGGTGGCGGAGATGCTGGGCGTTAATTAAGGCTCAATTCCCCCAAAAAGAGGGAATTATATTTGGAAAACAGGGGGGGGATTTTGCTTATCCGGATTTTATGCCGCTTGATCAGCTTCGTCCGCTTCTTCTGGCTCGACTTTTACTGTTCTTCCGGCAATCAGGCCAAGTTCAAACAGCATCCACATTGGAATGGCTAACAAAGTTTGGGAAAAGATATCTGGAGGCGTGATCAACATACCGACAACAAAACAGCCAAGGAAGATATAAGGGCGTTTTTTCGATAGCGTTGCTACGGTAGTAACGCCTGCTTTTATTAACAAATAAGTTGCCACCGGAATTTCAAACGTCACACCAAAAGCAAAGAAAAGCTTTAAAACGAAGTTTAGGTAGTTGTTAATGTCTGTCATTACCGTTACTTCGCCTGGTCCAACTGTGGTGAAAAAGCCAAAGATCAACGGCAATACCACGTAATAAGCGAACAAGACGCCAGCATAAAACAGAAAAATACTCGAAATGAGCAAAGGAATCGCGATGCGTTTTTCATTCTTATACAAAGCTGGTGCGATAAAAGACCATGCTTGGAATAATGAATAAGGTACAGACAACAAAACAGCAACCGCAAAGGTTAGCTTGAGAGGCGCCAGAAATGGTGAAGCCACTTCGGTTGCGATCAAAGAACTGCCAGCTGGAAGCAGCAAGCGTAATGGCTCAGAAACAAGCAAATACAGCTCGTTGGCAAAAGAGTATAAACCTAGAAAAAGAACCAGAATAACCAGAACCGCTTTCAATAAACGATTTCTAAGCTCAATAAGGTGAGAAACTAAAGGGGCTTGGTTAGAAGAACTTGTACTCATAATGCGTTCTATATCCGCAGGTCGTTGGAAAAATCAAAATGGATGTTAATTAACCACGAGGTTGTGTTGGCTCTGCTATTGGTTCTTTCTCTGGTGCTGGAGACGCCTCATTTGTCTCTTCGGCTTTCTCAGGTTCAGGAAGGTCTGCTGTTTCTCGCATTGGCTCCTGAGCATAAGACTCAGGCACAGGCGTAATGGTGTTTTGGATGCTTTGGCCTTCTTTGAGAATACGCTGATTGGTTTCCGCGATTTTCTGTTGCAGCTCTTCTTGATCAAGCTGTGCATTAATTTCTCTTTGTACAGAGTTAATGCTGCGACGGATTTTACGTACCCACAATCCCGCCGTTTTTGCGGCGTGCGGTAAACGTTCAGGGCCAAGAATTAATAAGCCAACAACAGATACAACAACCAGTTCAGAAAAACCAATATCAAACACGGATTATGCGCTCTTGTCGTCTTTTTTTGCTTCAGAATCAATTACTTTGTTCTGAGCTACTTTTTCATCTTCTGGCGTGTCTTTATCAACGGCTTCTTTAAAGCCTTTTACTGCACCGCCTAAATCAGAGCCTAGATTCTTAAGTTTTTTTGTACCGAATATAAGCACCAAAATGGCCAAAACGATCAACAATTGCCAAATACTGATTCCACCTAACATGCATTTCTCCTGCTTATTAATAAAGTGTGGTCTGTTCTTTCATGGATTATTTTGTGCGATTGGCTTTTTCTTCTAAACCGGACAAGTTAAATCGGCGCGCTAATTCATCCAGTATGGCATCAGGGCCAATATCTAAATGGGATAACATAACGAGAGTATGGAACCAAAGGTCGGCTGTTTCATACACTAGGTCAGACTTATCACCGGAAACCGCTGCATCTTTTGCTGCAATAATGGTTTCAACGCTTTCTTCACCTACTTTTTCTAGGATTTTATTTAATCCTTTTGCATGTAGGCTTGCTACATAAGAAGAGTCTGCTGCAGCCTTTTTACGTTGTTCTAGAGTTGCCGCTAATTCAGCCAATACATCGCTTTTCATTATAGTCTCTCAAATGTTACGGTTTTAATACAATTAAATATAAGCCAAGTAAAACTAATCCGAAACTGGTTAGGTCGGCGGCTTGTAAATGGGATAGTGAGCTTGGATCTGTGATGGCCCAAGCGCCCCCTAAACTTAATAAACCTAACAGCCTTAACGGTAAACGGCTGCGGTTTTTTTTCATTTCAACACCAAGCTGATGAATGGCGTCTGTTTGAGCTTGCATGCGTTCTTCTTGCTGAGATATTTGCGACAAAGCAGAGAAGATTAAGTTTGGAATTTGAGGAAGCTGTCCAGCCCATTGTGGTGCTTGTTTACGAACTTCTTCCATCACGCGTTTGGGCCCCATTTGTTCTCGCATCCAGCGCTCTAAGAAGGGTTTTGCTGTTACCCAAAGATCTAAGTCAGGGTAAAGCTGGCGGCCTAATCCTTCAATGTTTAATAAGGTTTTTTCCAAAAGAACCAGCTGTGGCTGAACTTCCATATTGAATCGACGAGCCGTTTGGAATAAGCCAATTAAGACTTGGCCAAAAGAAATGTCTTTGAGTGGTTTGGCAAACATGGGTTCACAAACACTGCGAATAGCCGATTCAAAAGCATGAACCGGAGTGCCTTTAGGTACCCAACCACTTTCGACGTGCAGCTCTGCGACTAAGCGGTAATCTCGTTGGAAGAAAGCCAAAAGGTTGCGCGCTAAATAGTTTTTATCTTCATCGTCTAGGCTTCCCATGATGGCGCAATCCAGAGCAATGTACTTTGGTCTTTCTGGATTGGTTACATCAACAAAAATGTTGCCAGGGTGCATGTCTGCGTGGAAAAAACTGTGTGAGAAAACCTGAGTGAAGAATATCTCCACACCCCGCTCGGCCAAACATTTCATATTAACGTTAGCTTTGTTTAGTGCTGGAATGTCAGCCACAGGAATACCAGAGATGCGCTCCATCACCATCACATTACGATGACTGTAATCCCAATAAACCTGAGGCACATACAGCAAATCTGAGTCAGTGAAATTGCGTTGTAAAAGGCCAGTGTTTGCTGCTTCTTTGGCTAAGTCTAATTCATCAAGAATGGTGTATTCGTAATCTGTAACCACTTCAACAGGGCGTAAACGACGGCCATCTTCGCTTATTTTGTTTACTAAGTGCGCCAATGTATAAAGTAGCTTGATGTCTTTGCCGATGGTCTTTTCAATGTTTGGGCGAATGACTTTTACAACAACATCTTCACCGGAATGAAGTTTGGCTGTGTGTACTTGAGCAATAGAAGCGGATGCCAAAGGCTCAACAGAAAATTCAGCAAATAATTCAGATACCGGCGCTTTTAAGTCGCGTTCAATGATTCCTTGAGCTACTTTCCCTGAAAATGCAGGGACTTTGTCTTGTAGCTTAGCCAGCTCATCGGCAATGTCGTCATCTAATAAATCCCGACGAGTAGACAGGATTTGTCCGAACTTCACAAAAATAGGGCCGAGCGATTCCAGTGCTAAGCGCAAGCGTTCGCCTTTGTTTTTACTGGCGTTTTTACGACCAATAGAACAAATCACACCTAAAGTGCAGCGTATGTACCAAGGTAAGAGCGAAAAGGGAATAAACACATCAAGGCGAAAGCGAATTACCGTAAAGATAATCCGCAATAGGCGAAAAACACTGGTCAACATAATTAGAATTTAAACCCTTTGTGCAGCGCCACAATACCGCCGGTTAAGTTTTGGTAGCTTGTGCGCTCGAAGCCAACTTCATCCATCATGCTTTTTAAGGTTTCTTGATCAGGGTGCATTCGAATAGACTCAGCCAAATAACGGTAGCTTTCTGAATCATTGGCGATCAACTTACCCATTGCTGGTAATAAGCGGAAAGAGTATTGGTCATAAACCTGAGACAGCATTTCTGATTTTGGCTTGGAAAACTCCAAGACCAATAATCGGCCGCCAGGTTTTAATACGCGGTACATAGAAGCCAATGCTTTGGATTTGTCTGTTACGTTTCTGAGGCCAAAAGCAATAGTGATGCAGTCGAATGTGTTATCAGGGAAAGGTAGCGCTTCCGCGTTCGCTTGAACAAATTTTACGTTACTAACCACACCTTGGTTCGCTAATTTATCGCGACCAACTTTCAGCATGGAGTCGTTAATGTCAGCCAGAATTACTTGGCCTTCACTGCCAACTAAGCGAGAGAATTTGAGGGTTAAGTCGCCAGTTCCACCTGCAATGTCTAAGACTTGGTTGCCTGCGCGAACACCAGATTGGCTAATGGTGTGGCGTTTCCAAAGACGATGAACACCACCGGACATAAGATCGTTCATTATGTCGTATTTGGCAGCGACGGAATGAAAGACTTGTGCAACGGCTTGGGCCTTTTCATCCGTAGGGATTTCTTTAAAGCCAAAGTGGGTGGTTTTATTCTGATCGTCTTGCATAAACTACTTCTTCATCCTATATGACGGTATAGAACAGTGTATAAGTAACAACACTGCTTTTATGTGAATAGCTATTGTAACCGTGACAGTGGAGTACGGGTACCGCTTTTTATTGCTTCTATCTTTCTATTAAGACTTTATTTCGGCCTGATTCTTTTGCCAAATAAAGTTGTTTATCTGCCCGTGAAAATAAAGATTCAGGGTCTTCTTCGGGAGCTAGCTGAGCGACACCGATAGAAACCGAAATAGAAACGGGCTCGCCTTGCATATTAAAAGGTGTCTTTTCTACGGCTTGGCGAATTGTCTCTGCTCGTTTCATGGCTTGTTCGCTGGTGGTGTTTGGAAACGCTAATACAAACTCTTCTCCACCATAGCGAAAGAATAAGTCCTCTTTTGCTAATACGGTTCGGATTTGTTTTGGGACTAGTCGCAATACTTTGTCACCCGCTAAATGCCCCCAAGTATCATTTACTCGCTTAAAGTGATCTATATCGCACACAGCTAAACAAAGTGGCTGTTGCTTTTTTTGCATGAGTTTACAAAGCGGTAAAATGGCGTCTTGGTAAGCGGTGCGATTCGGTAAATCTGTTAAGGAATCTGTCATAGCTTGAGCCAGCCTTTCCTGTAAAAGCGAGCGCAAAGAGGTGGTGTCTTTTTCCATCCTAGTAACTTTGTTTTTTAGCATGGTAATGGACTGAGCTGCTTGCTTTTCCTTTTCTAACATACTGGTTCGGTATTCCGTCATAGTGTCAGAAATGGTGGTGAGGCGATCGTTAATTAAGTCTTTCAAGCTGTCTAAATTGTTTGCGCCTTGAACGGCTTTAGAGGTGTCTTCTACTTGTAATTGAAGTTTAGTGTTCAAGCCTTCTCGACTTTCAGAAAGTGATTTCTGAGACTGATAACTTGTCACGACTGTTGCGTTAATGCTGGCCAGTTGCTTGTTTAGTTGGCTGAGGTAATTAGTCAGATTTTCTTGGGTTTTACCAATAATAATCATGATGAAGTGAATGACTTCATCTAGTAGTTCTGGGAGTCTTTGTAAGTTGTCATTCTTCAGCAATGCTTTTTTAAGTAGAGCAACTTCTTCATCGTAATGACTGGGTAGTTGTAAGTTATTCATCAACCCTGAAAGAGCATGGCTAATTTGCAGCATAAGCTCTCTATCATTGGCTTGTTGAATAGTTTGTCGTTTTTGATTCAGTAAGCGTTTAAAGAAAGAGCTTTTAGCTTGGCTAGCTTCATCAATAGGCGTGTTTAGTGTTTGTTCAGCAAGAGATTGGAAAGCTTTTAAAAGCTCTGGCCATTTAGAGGGTGCATGCCAATGTGAGCGAATTTGCGCTTCTAACTGTTTCTTTTCGTTTTGTGGAACAAGCCGATTGTCTTGCTTTTCAAGTAGGTCGATTAAATCTTGTAGAGAGCTTCTGACTTGTTTGGCTCTATTATGTTGAGCCGCATCAATTTTGATGAGCAGAGGTTCTGCATTACTGAGGGCATCAAGAATTTCTTCAGTATTGGCGCCCTTGGCAATGATGTGGCGAATATGACGGACAACAGGGTCCAATTCTGGATCATTCCCCTCAGCCAGCATACTGGTTCGGGAGACTGCTTTCCTTAGCGCTTCAATCAGTTTATCACTAGATGATTCCGTCATATCGCCTCATTTGTTAATTTTGTCTTTCTTTTTCTATTAAGAAGTTTACGACATTAAAAATGTTTTGGTTACCATTCGCTGTTTGAGCAGACACTAGGTATTTACCATTTACTATAATACCTGGGACGCCACGAGCGCCATAAGCACGTATTTTTGCGTCGGCTTGGCTTAAACGGCTGTTTACTGCAAAGGAGTTGAACTGCTTACGGAACTCATCTTCGCTGACTCCGTAGTTCTCAAAGAAGTTTGCTAGTGCATCTTCTGAGTTTAGACCGCGACGCTCAACATGAATAGTATTAAAGATATCAGCACGCATTTTTCCTTCAATACCTAATAAATCAGCAACGTAAAACGCTTTTGCGTGAGCTAACCAGTTGCGACCAAATACAGCTGGAAGGTATTTGAAATCCACATCGTCGGCTAGGTCTTTTTTCCAAGCGTTGACATAAGGTTCAAGAGCGTTGCAATGCGGGCAGCCATACCAAAAAATTTCGGTGACTTCTATTTTACTTGGATCGCTTGTGCGAACTGGGGTTTTAATCGTCGTGTAACCATTGCCATCACTGTATTCTGCTGCGAAAGCAGGAAGTGACATAAAGAAAGAAAGTACCACGGCCGAGAACAGCTTGATCATGAATTGCTCCTAATAATATAAATGACAGGTATCCGTACATCATGCACAGAATCGCTATGGAATACGATTATCTAATAGTGCGAATGTTCCGTGTTTCCTGCAATTTTACATAAAGTTTACATCAAAAAGTTTTTATTTAGCGCTTTTTCTCAAGATTAATGTGAGTGGCTAACTCATTGCCTTTGTTAAATAAACTTCCAGCAATCTATTTGTGAGGCTTGCACGAGTCGTTGTCAGGGACTTATTCCATACTCGCTGAAGGTTTAGCGTGGTAAAAAATCCTATTTACTGGCATTATAGACAGCTAACGAATGAAACCGAATAACCGCTTAATCCAATCTATTGACGAATATCAACTTATGACGCCTTTTGACTCTATTTTCCAGTCTGCACACTTTATAAAAAGTGCCGAGAAACTTTCTCAATGTCCTTTAGACCAAGGAGTTGAAGTCGCATTTGCTGGTCGTTCTAATGCGGGTAAATCCACCGCTTTGAACACGTTAGCGAACCAAAAAAAGCTGGCGAGAACATCGAAAACACCAGGTCGTACTCAGCTTATTAACTGTTTTGGTTTGAATGTTGAAGACCGTCGATTGATTGACCTTCCTGGTTATGGTTTTGCAAAAGTGCCAATTGCCATGAAAAAAGTATGGCAAGCACACATGCAAGATTATCTGATGAACCGCCGCTCTTTAGCGGGCGTTGTTTTGGTTATGGATATTCGCCACCCATTAAAAGAATTCGATGAAATGATGTTGGATTGGGCGCGAGCAAACGGTATGAAAGTGCATGTGTTGTTGACCAAGTCTGACAAGTTGAAGCGTGGCCCGGCAAAATCGACCATGTTAAGCGTGCAAAGAGTGATTAAAGAGCAGGGAATTGAAGGTTCTGTACAAACTTTTTCTGCTTTAAACGGTGATGGCGTAGATGCATTAAGAATTAAACTTGCGGAATGGTTAGTACTTGAAAACCTAGAAGAAATTCCAATTTCACCCAATGCATAAGGTTTGACGCTTAACCGCTTAGAAAATACGACATAAAAAAAGCCTGTTAAGGCTTTTTTTATGTCTGTCGTTTTACTAAATGATTCGCTTATTGAGGCTTTAAATACGCTTTTAGGAAAGTATCGAAGTCTACTTCATCGGCCGCTTCTATTTCTGTTTGTTCTTGCAAAGAATGTTCTGCTTTTGCTTTAAACTCATTGGTCAGTGAATCCGATAACGGCATAGTCATCCACTCGGATTGTTGCTCTTTCGACAGTGTTAACATGGCATTTTGGAAGCCTTGATCTGTTTTGCAACGTTCCAATAATTGAGCAGATGGAAGTAGGCTGATGTCTTTAAGCTTCTGAATTTGCGTTTCCACCGCTTCTGTATAGGCTGTGTTTCCAGTTTTGGTAGAAAGGAAAGCGGCCACTTCGGTTAGTTCGCTCAGCATACTGTCTGCTTTGTCTCTTAGTTTTACTGGGCCTTGGCCAAAATCAAAATTCATTTCCAAATCACGACCATGCTCTGCGATTTCTTGCTGCATTTTGCGAAGTTGGCTGCATTCCTTCATGTCTAAATGCTCGTCACCGCGTAACATGCAATACAGCAAAAACACATCAATAAAATACAAAGTAGAAGACTGCATGCCAATGGAAGAGCTAGGGTCCAAATCCATAATACGAACTTCTATGTATTCCACACCTCGGGATTGCAGTGCTGCGCTTGGGTGTTCGCCTGGCTGAGTGACACGTTTAGGACGAATGTCACTGTAGTATTCATTTTCGATTTGTAGCAGGTTGGTGTTTAGCTGACGATATTCACCATCCACTTTTACGCCAATGTTTTGATAAGTCTCATAAGGCGTTTGCAGGGCTTTTTTGATGGTTTTAATGTAGGTGTCAACTTCGTTATAGCAAACGTATAAATCCGCTTGAGCTTTATTCTGGTAGCCAAGATCACTCATGCGAAGGGACGTGGCTTTTTCACCGAACCAAGTGTTTTTGTTTAACTCGCCCAAATGATTTGGCTTGGAGGCTAAGAAGCTTTCGTCAATGGCAGGAGAAGCGCCAAATAATAAAGAAAGCATCCATGAGCTACGACGGAAGTTTCGAATCAAGGCAAAGTAGCTTTCAGACTGAAAAGCCTGTTTTTGCGCTGGCGTAAGATCGGTTTTTCCTTTGTAGTTCTCTAGGAACAGCCAAAAGTCTTTATCGAAGGAAAAGTTGTAGTGCATGCCAGCGATGCATTGCATGATGCGACCATAACGATTGGATAAACCTTCGCGATAAACACGCTTCAATTTGCCTGTATTGGATTCGCCATAATAGGCAATAGGAACATCTTCATTGCCGCTCAAATAACACGGCATGCTGGCTGGCCACAAACATTCATCTTGTTTGTAAAGCTCATGATTAACTAGATTGTGAATGTCTTCGAGTTCCTTGATAACGCCTTCGACACTTGGGTGAACTTGTGTGATGAACTCCATCAAGGATTCAGAATAATCTGTGGTAATTGAGCTGTGAGTTAAAGGCGAGCCTAAAGACTTGGGATGTGGTAAGTGGGAAATTCGTCCATCGGCTCTAGTGACTCGAAGTGCTTCTCGTTCAACGCCGCGATGGAAGGTTAATGCGGAGAATGAAGTTGTCTGTTGGCAGTGTTTCGCCAGAGCTTGTAACGCATCAGTTAAAGTAGTCAAGAAGTCATCCTTCCAATATGAAGCCGAGGCTTGTTCAAAATAAATTCTTAGAATTGTACAAGGCCGAGCTTCTTTTCAGCAAGTCAGAGTTCCCAAGTGCACAAAGTATGCGGATTTAAAAAGCAAAAACGCAACATCAAATGATATTGCGTTTTGTTTTTTATAGTAGAAACAGCGTAATAATCTTTTAAACTTGTGATTACAAACGCATCTCAATGCCTGCATTTGTCATGCACTGCTTGGCTTCCTCGATACTGTATTCACCGAAATGGAAAATACTGGCGGCTAATACGGCATCCGCTTTGCCTTTGGTCACGCCTTCAACAAGGTGATCCAAATTACCAACACCGCCAGAGGCGATTACAGGTACATGAACCGCTTCACTGATGGCGTGAGTGACGCCCAAGTCGAAGCCGTTTTTCGTACCGTCACGATCCATACTGGTTAAGAGGATTTCACCCGCGCCGTATTCGACCATTTTCTTCGCCCACTCAACAGCGTCCAAACCAGTTGGTTTACGACCGCCATGAGTGAAAATTTCCCATTTGTCAGCTTCGCCTTCGGCACTGACTTTCTTCGCATCAATGGCAACGACAATGCATTGTGAACCAAAGCGTTCTGCTGCTTCACGAACAAATTCTGGGTTAAACACAGCCGCGGTATTAATACCGACTTTGTCTGCGCCTGCGTTTAGCATGCGACGAATGTCATCACAGGTACGAATGCCGCCACCAACGGTTAAAGGAATAAACACCTGGCTGGCAATGGCTTCCACCATGTGAACGGTGGTTGCGCGATCGTCAGAGCTGGCGGTGATATCAAGAAAGGTAATCTCGTCTGCGCCTTGCTCGTTATAACGTTTGGCCACTTCTACAGGGTCGCCTGCATCACGGATATCAACAAATTGAACGCCTTTAACAACTCGTCCGTTGTCCACGTCAAGGCAAGGAATAATGCGTTTTGCTAAGCCCATTTTTGGCTCCTACTAACGATTGAGATGATGAAATATGCTGCTGAGTCCATAGAAAACTATGGCTTGCCATCCCAATGAATAAAGTTCTTATAAAGCTGTAAACCGTCTTTGTGACTTTTCTCAGGGTGAAATTGCACGGCAAAGACATTATTACGAGCCAGTGCAACGCAGAATTCCAAACCGTAGTCACAAGTACCAGCCATTTCTGTTTTGTGTTCTGGCACAACGTAAAAGCTGTGCACGAAGTAGAAGCGAGCATTGTCTGGAATGCCTTCCCAAAGAGGGTGTTGAATGGTTTGTTTTACTTGGTTCCAGCCCATGTGAGGCACTTTTAATTTACTGCCATCGTGGTCTTTGTGTTGTTCGCCAAAAAACAGCGCATTGCCTTGGAAGTGATTAAGGCAATCGACGCCACCGTTTTCTTCACTGTGGCTCATCAAAGATTGAATGCCAACACAGATCGCCAAGAAAGGTTTTTCGGCCATGGCTTTACGAATGCTTGGTACTAAACCTGTATTGTGCATTTCACCAATACAATCACGGATAGCACCAACACCCGGTAATAAAACTCGATCTGCCGCATCAATAACAGCGGGATCGCTGGTCACGACTACCGAAGTGTTTTCATCGGCAACGTGCTCAAGCGCTTTGGCAACCGAATGCAGATTGCCCATGCCATAATCAATGACAGCAACCGTGGACTTTTTTGCTTCACTCATATTTTTCACTCACTTATCTAAACAGAGAGAACTTTACAAACAGCCTTTTGTAGAAGGCATTTGTCCAGCCATGCGCTCATCCACTTCCAATGCCATACGCAATGCGCGACCAAAGGCTTTGAAAATAGTTTCCGCTTGGTGGTGAGTGTTTTTGCCACGCAAGTTGTCTAGGTGCAGTGTCACTTTGGCGTGGTTGATGAAGCCGTGGAAAAATTCTGAAAATAAATCCACGTCAAAACCGCCAACAGAAGCACGAGTAAAAGGCACGTGCATATCTAATCCAGGACGACCAGAGAAATCGATAACGACACGTGAGAGCGCTTCATCTAGAGGAACGTAGGCATGGCCGTAACGCTTGATGCCTTTTTTATCACCAACAGCGATCTCAAAAGCCTGACCTAACGTAATACCCAAGTCTTCCACTGTATGGTGAGCATCAATGTGAAGATCGCCAACGGCGTGAATGTCTAGGTCAATTAGACCATGACGAGCCACTTGCTCAAGCATGTGATCAAGGAAAGGTACGCCAGTAAAGCACGTAAATTTACCTGTACCATCTAAGTTAATTGATACCTTGATCTGAGTTTCAAGCGTATTTCGCTCTACGCTAGCAATGCGATCGGACATTGATTGGTTTCTCCACAGTGGTTGCGACGTAAAAAGATCGTCACTTTTATGACATAAGTTCCCCATTATAGAACGTGGGCTCTCAGGCTTCTACGCTTTGACCGAGTGTTTTTTAATGAGTTGCTTCTATTGGATCGATAATCACCCTCTTCGGGTGCTATGATATGTCCATCTATTTGCTGTTTTCCTCGCTCAAGAGAAGAGTTTACAGGGCAATGTTTTTATAAGGAGTTTTACATGGTTTGGCTGAAGCGTTTATCCATTTTAATTGGTGGCCTATTGGTTCTTGTTGCACTGTTGTTGGCGTCGGTGATGTTATTCGTCAATCCAAATGATTTTAAGGACGAACTGAAAACCGTAGCCCTGGAAAAAGCGAATGTTAATCTACGTTTGGATGGGGATATTAGTTGGTCGTTTTTTCCTTGGCTTGGGCTTGAGTTGGAAGACATTGGTGTCGCGTTAGGCTCTGATGCGGAAATTCTGCAATTCGACCGTGCTGAGTTTGGTTTAGCCATCAAACCTTTGTTACAGCAAAAAATCCAAGTGAATAAGGTCAACCTTGTGAACTTGAAAGCCAGCTTAAATAAAGACAAGAACGGCCAAGGTAATTGGGAACTCGATATCCCAGAAAACACTGCTGAAGCGGCGCAAGCAGCGTTTGAAGAAGAAACGACAAGCCTTGCATCGAGCATGGCAGATGATGCTACAGAAGCGGAACCTTTTGTTATTCCGGAGATACAACTGGATGAATTACGCATTGAGAATGCGCAGCTTCAATATCGAGATGAACAAACGAATCAATTAGTTAACGCAACGTTAAACGTACAAATCAATGACGTTCAATGGGACAAAGCTTGGCCAATGGCCATGGATATGGCGTTGACGCAAAGTGATCTACAGGGCAATTCTCCAATCAAGGCAAACGTGCAGCTAAGTGCCAACTTGTCTGTTTTTCCAGAGCGTGAAGCCTTTTCCGTAGATGCTTTGGCATTGTCGACAAAAGTAGAAAGTGATCTGTTGCCAGCCAGTCCGTTAGAAGCCAAATTAAATGCTATTCGAGTTGATTTTGATTTGCCGCAGGAAAACGTTCTATTAGAAGGTATGACGCTAAGCACTTTGGGTGTCAATTTAGATGCCAAGTTAGAAGCCTATCAAGTATTAAGTGACCCACAATTTACAGCGATATTTTCTGTAGGAGAGTTTAATCCAAGAGACGTTATGTCGGCGCTCAATATTGCATTGCCTGAAATGTCTGACGATAGCGCTCTTACTAGTGCGCAAATGAATATGTCGGTAGAGGGAAGCTTAGATCGCTTGGTTGTGAAACCTATGTCCCTTCAATTGGACGAAACAAAAATCGAAGCCAATGCGGCGCTAGACTTGTCTCCACTGTACTGGGATTTACGTATTGCTGGCGCGAACTTAGACCTTGATCGTTATTTACCAACACCTGTTGAAGGTGAAAATGAAGAAGCGCCAGCCAATACAGAGCAAGCCATTGAAAGCGAAGCAAGTGATTTGATTCCTGTTGAGCTTATTCGCCAATTGAATGGTCATGTTGGTTTTGCTTTCGACAATCTGACAGTGAAGAACCTAAAAGTCGATCGAATTGAACTGGATTCCACCCAGTCGAATGGCATTGTAAAAGTAGCTCCATTGAAGGCTTCGTTATACGAAGGGAGTTTTTCAACAACGGCGAATCTTAATGCTCAAAGCAGTACACCGACCATAGCGCTTGTGCCTTCGATTGATGCTATTCAAATTCAGCCATTGTTAGTCGACTTTATGGACATGGATAAAGTGGCGGGTGCGACCTATTTAAATGGCGATCTTTTGATGCAAGGAAACCGTATTGAGGATCTGATGGCGTCGTTACAAGGCGATTTGTTGGTTGAGATTAAAGACGGCGCGCTAATCGGAACTAATCTAACCAAGTCTGTTTGTGAAGGCATTGCTTCTGTTCGACAAGACGCGCTAGATGGTTCGAAATTTGGTGAAGACACACCTTTTGAAGCCATGACTTTCCCTGCTCATATCGTGAATGGCCAAGTGTCTACGCCTGGTCTGAAAATTCGCTCAGCGGGCATAGAAGTCACGGGTGACGGTGTTATTTCTTTAACAGACTCTTCTTTAAACTACCAAACCAACGTAGGTTTCCCAGGCAGCACTTTAGACGATGCTTGTCAGGTGAATGAGAAAGTTGCGGAATTGACCTTTCCTATTATTTGTCGTGGGCAATTCAGTGATGACCCCGCTGGTTTATGCCGTCCAGATCTAAAAGGCTTTGGCAATTTATTCTTGGATCTAGCGTCGGCTGAATTGAAGTTAAAAGCAGAGGAAGAGAAAGCTAAGTTAAAAGCTGAATTGGAAGCTAAGGTGGCTGCCGAGAAAGCGAAACTTGAAGCAGAAAAAGCCAAGTTAAAGGCTGAGTTGGAGGCAAAGGTAGCCGCAGAAAAAGCGCGCCTTAAAGCTGAGCTAGAAGCCAAGAAAAAAGCGGAAGAAGAAGCTTTGAAAGAGAAGCTGAAAAATAAACTAAAAGACCTGTTTTAATTATCCAAAATAAACAGGTGGCAAACGCGAGACATACATGCAGCCAGTAGAGAATTTTGCGCCCCGTGTTTTGGCATGGTTTGACGAACATGGGCGTAAAAGCTTGCCTTGGCAAGAAAACAAAACCCCTTATCGAGTGTGGATTTCTGAAATCATGTTGCAGCAAACGCAAGTGACGACAGTAATCCCGTATTATCACAAGTTCATGACATCGTTTCCCAATGTCGAAGCGTTAGCCAATGCGGAACAAGATGACGTGTTAGCTCATTGGAGCGGATTGGGTTATTACGCCAGAGCCAGAAACATGCACAAAGCAGCAAAAATGCTGGTGGATGAATTTGACAGCGAATTTCCTCAAACCGTCGAAGGCGTGTGTGAATTGCCTGGAATAGGGCGCTCTACGGCAGCCGCTATTTTGTCTATCTCTCGAGGTGTTCAAGCTGCCATCTTGGACGGCAATGTAAAGCGAGTATTAGGTCGCTTTCATGCTGTACCGACTTGGCCGGGTGATAAAAAAACCGAAAGCGCACTTTGGGATTTAGCGGAATACTATATGCCAAGTGAGCGTTGTGGCGATTACACTCAAGCTATGATGGACTTGGGCGCGACGCTTTGTACTCGCTCAAAACCTCAGTGTTTGATTTGCCCATTAGAAAGCGACTGCCAAGCGCGTCGCACGCCAGACCCAACTCAATTCCCTATTCGAAAGCCGAAAAAAGCCGCAAAACCAGAAAAGAGTATTCAACTTTTGGTGTTGGTAAACCCTCAAGGTCAGTTGTTATTAGAAAAACGCCCGCAAACTGGTATTTGGGGGGGATTATGGAGCTTACCTGAACTGGCTTCTGACGATTCCATTGTGATGCATATTGAACAAAGATTTGCCACGCAAGTGCAAACGGTCACACCCTTGTCATCTTTTCGACATACTTTTAGTCATTACCATTTGGATATCTCCCCAAGCCATGTTGCAATCGATGCTCTTGGTGTTGTGATGGAAGGTGATAAATATCAATGGTTTAGTCAACAAGATGCTCTGTCGCTTGGTTTGCCGGCCCCCGTTCGGAGTATCTTAGAAAGTATCAATTCATAATCTGAATGAATCGCGTGAGCTGGAGAATACATGTCACAGAGCAGTACACCTTCTTATTTGAAACGTCTTAGTGAAGTCTTTGTGGCTTTCTTTCTTTTAGGCTTTACCAGCTTTGGTGGTCCTGCTGCACATTTAGGCTATTTCAATCAAGAATTTATCAAATTGAAAAAGTGGGCAACAGAGTCCCAATATGCTCAGTGGGTTGCATTAAGCCAAATTGTCCCAGGACCTGGGTCGAGTCAGGTAGGCTTTGCCATTGGGTATCATAGAGCGGGATTGGTTGGTGGCTTAGCGGCGTTTGTTGGTTTTACCTTGCCGTCGTTTGTCTTCATGGTGTTATTGGCCATGTTTGGTGAGGCTTGGCAAGGAAGTTCGTGGTTTGATGGTGTGGTTCATGGGTTAAAACTCTTAGCCGTCGTTGTCGTGGCCGATGCTTGTCTTAGTATGTGGCGCTCGTTTTGTAAAAGTAAAGCTACAGCCTGTATCGCGCTTTTCAGTGCGTTTTTTATTGCGTTTAGTCCCTTCGGTTTGTCTAGCTTGATTGTTTTATGTTTGGCAGCAGGTGTTGGCCTTATGCTCCCAGGTACTGATTCAGGGAATAATGAAACTTTACCCAAAGTGCGGTTTTCTGGTGTGTATTTGCTTATCGCGCTTGTTTTATTTGGCGCGAGCTTCTGGCTAACCGATGGGCTGAGTGGCTTATTCGCTAATTTTTACCAAGCTGGTGCCTTGGTATTTGGCGGTGGTCATGTTGTCTTACCAATGTTGTCGGCTTTTGTGTCAGATAGTGTTTCTGAATCCAACTTACTATTGGGTTATGCGGCGGCACAAGCTGTTCCAGGCCCTATGTTTACTATGGCGAGTTTTCTCGGTGCGTCGGCGGCGCCAGCAGGTGCGAGTCTTTGGGTGTGGGCAGGTGTTGCAACGTTGGGTGTTTTTTTATCTGGCCTATTGCTTATGTTGGGCGCGCAGAGTCTGTGGCAAAAACTATCTAATAATGCGCGTTTTCGTTCCATTGTCGGCAGCCTGAATGCGGCGGTTGTCGGCATATTGTTGGCAGCTTTATATCATCCTATTGGCACCTCGAGTCTGCAAAGTGTTTTGGATCTTTTATTGGTTGTGGCGGGTTTTGCTTGGCTAAAGTATAAAAGGCCATCCATTTTCTGGCTGATTACTGGATTTATATTCGTCGGGATTGTTGGGGCTTGATTTCTGCTGCTTTAGCGCCATTATGAAGACATCCTTTTTGAATTAAGAGCGACCTTTATTATGTCGAATACTGTTTTTTGTAAGAAATACCAGAAAGACATGGAAGCATTAGAACGTGCTCCTTTGCCAGGCACGAAAGGCCAAGAGATTCTTCAAACTGTCTCTAAGCAGGCATGGCAAGAATGGCAACTTCTGCAAACTATGATGATCAATGAAAAGCAGCTAAACCTGATGCAGCCAGAATCTCGAAAGTATGTGATGGAGCAAATGGAGAAGTTCTTCAATAACGAAGCGACAGATAAATTATCTGGCTATGTCAGTCCTGATGATATGGTTGAACTCTAGACTATAGAGCTTCCAATAAAAACGCCCTCTTACAGAGGGCGTTTTTATTGGTTCTTGGTGAACTTTATTGGGTAACAAAGCTCGAAAATAAAATGTCTTGAATGGGTGACGTTCCCGTTTCTGCTTGTAGTGCTTCGTTGACAGCAACTGCGCCAGCGGCTCTGGTTGCTTCTCTTGCGATAGCGCCTGTGACTTGTGCATTGGTGCGAGAGCTTAAAAACATCACCAAAGCGTCTTGTACTAGTGGCATATTCGCCTCAATTAAAGCTCGTTGTGCTTCGCTGGTTCTAAGGCTGATGTCGGCTTTGATATAGGTTAGCTTAGAGCCATCGCTTACGTTATTCACAACGAAGCTTGGTTTCAGTTCGATATAAGCTGTTGATGCAGGGTCAACATCCTCTGCAAAAACATGGGAATTTATTAGGTTGCTAAATAAGAATAAAAAAAACAGCAATAGCTTATTGCGCAAAGGTATCATCAATGACATGTTAGACTCTCATATTTATTCCAATAAACAGTATACTAACTGCCATTAAAGCCTGCTGTCAGTAGGAATTTGTACTTTCTTATATATCTGTTAATTATTCGTGTTTTACATTTAACTTATTTCGTTTAGGAATTTTTAAATATGTTCTCTTTGTTAACTGCTCGTCGTTTTCATGGACTTGTTGCTGTGGCTTCTTTTGCATTGCTTGCTGTGGCTTTTTATATGGAATATCAAATGGGGCTAGAGCCTTGTCCGTTATGTATGCTGCAGCGCATTGTGTTTTTCTGCATCGGTGTGGTGTCTCTACTATCTGCTTTAACTGGTTCTCTAGGTGTTCGTCGCTTTATTGCTTGGATAGTGGTGATCTTATCTTTATCTGGCGCTGCTTTGGCGGTACGTCACTTGTATTTACAAAACATTCCAGCGGATCAACTTCCTGCTTGTTTGCCAGGTTTGAGTTACATGTTTGAAGTTTTCCCATGGCAAGAAATTATGCAAGCCATGATTATGGGAACAGGGGAATGTGGTGATGTGGTTTGGACCTTTTTAGGCTTGAGTATTCCTGGCTGGACATTGGTTGTGTTTGCTTCTATGGCCATCATTAATGTGATTATTGCCTTACGTTCTAAGAAGCGAAAACATATATTTCGATAGTATTAAGGGCTATGCCTCAGAATAACGTTTCAAAAAGAACGGTTACAAATCCTCATAGGTGATTGCCTTGCAGGTGATAAGTTAACGGAATATGCTTGAACCAGGTATTCAATAACAATTATCGCCTAACTCTAATGGGAGTTTGTATAATGCTAGAAGGTTGTAAAACAGCACAAGAAAGATGGGGTGGTGTACATGACATCATTGACCGTTGGTTAGAGCAGCGCCGCCAGCTAATTGAAGCCCTAGTTTATATACGGGAACGTGGCGATCTTACCCCGACGGATACACCAAAAATTCAATCAGCCTGTGAAATGCTAGTGGACTATGTTTCTGCTGGCCATTTTACCGTCTATGAGCAGTTGGCGTTAGAAGCAAAAGAATTCCATGACGATGGCGCTGTTATCTTATTAGGTGAGTTGCTGCCACAGATTGAAAGCACCACCGAAATTGCCATAGAATTCAACGACAAATACGACACAAAAGAGCACTGTAATGCTCAGTTAGAAGCTCTGCCTTTTTCGTTGCAGGCATTAATGCTTGTTATGGCTGAAAGGTTCCAACATGAAGATCAATTGATTGAGGAATTGCATGAAGCGCACAGTGAAAAAAGCGCTTAAATTTGGCTTACTAATTACTTCTGCGGCGGCGTTACTGTCTTGTTCCGCGGAAGCGCCTGTGCGTACTGCGCAATATGCAGTGCAAGGTTTGCACTCGGCTGCATTGAGCGATGACGGATCTTCTTCAGTTGTTGGCTCTATTCAGCATGGTGGGAGCTATTGGAAAAACGCCAGAAACGAACGTAGCTTTAATTGGAATCATGCGTCAGGCGAATACACCACATTAACCAGTGTAGACATCGATCCAAGTGGTGAGTTTGCGGCGACAGGCAGCGCACGTACCCTTGTATTATGGAGCGCACTAACAGGCAAGTTAGATGGCTTTTGGACAACACCTGGTGATATTCAATCATTAAAGCTCACCCAAAATGGTGATTACGCTTTACTCGGTTTAAACGACCAAACAGCTCGCTTCTTTGATATTAAAAGAGGTGGTATCAAACAAACGTTCAGAACTAATTCAACCGTTCGCGCTGTAGATGTAACGCCTGATGTGACATTCGCTTTAACTGGCGATGACAACGGTAATGTGATTTTGTGGGATATCTTAACAGGCGAACAGAAACATCAATGGAATCTAGGGAATAAGATCTCCGCTGTCGCATTATCAGCCGATGGGAAATACGCTTTTGGCGCTGCGCATCTTGGGGCTGCCAAAATATGGTCTACTTTAACCGGCGTAGAGCTGTCTACCATTGATACAGGCTCTTTAAAGTACCGTAACGTGACGATTAGCCAAGCGGTATTTTCAACCAAGGATCGAAGTATCTTAGTGGGTGAAGCCAATGGCCGAGTGTCACTTATTCAGACCAGTACTGGTGTTGTGCAAAAAGAATGGGATCTTTACGCTGCGAAAAACCGACCATCTGTCACCAATGTTTTAGCGCTTGCTTATGCTCTGGGCAATCGATATTACGCGATAGGCAGCAATGGCTATCTCAATGTTTTGGAATAATTTATGTCGGCGCCTGAGTATCCATCTGTAGAAAAACATACCGCTACTTCTTATACAAAATGGTCTGCGGCATTTGCCTTCCAAGCCGCTCTTTCTGTCGCCGCAGGCGCTTTCGGCGCTCATGCTCTAGCAGATGCTTTGGACGCTAGCGCATTGGGCTGGTGGCATACAGGCAGCCAATATCTTATGTATCACGCCTTAGCAGGTTTAATCGCTTCCTCTCTGTTGCATTATTTACCTTCTCTCAAAACAATTTTACGCTTCTTCTTTGTGGGTAATATTTTATTCGCAGGAAGCTTATACATCATGTCGCTAACCGACTTTCGTATATTGGGGGCTGTCACGCCTTTGGGCGGAACCTGTTATGTGATTGCTTGGTTTTATTTAGTCTGGAGTCTATGGCGTTATAAAAAGCCGTAGAAGGTGTTTAACCTTCCTTAATGTGATGTAGACAAAGAAGGACAGGATTCAGTTTTTCAGGTAGGATAGCGCGCCAATTATTTAAACAATGTAGACGAACAATCATCGATTAGGCCTAATAAGCAGTTAATTGCTTGGCTTATTAATAGAGAACAAACGAAGCGATACAAAAACATGTCAGAGCAAAAAACAGAAAGCCAAGAAGCGACCGAAAAAGAACCTTTTAAAAAACGTACTATCCGTAGTTTTGTTGTCCGCGGTGGTCGTATGACGGAAGGGCAGCAAAAAAACTATGACACGAATTGGGCTGTCTATGGTTTGGAACTTGAAAATGGTCGAGTTGATTATCTAGACGTCTTTGGTCGTGAATCCGATGTGGTGATCGAAGTTGGTTTTGGTATGGGCGCGTCTTTGGTCGAAATGGCGAAAAATGCCCCAGAGAAAGACTTTATTGGCATCGAAGTGCATCCTCCTGGTGTTGCTAAATTGATGATGTTAGCTGCTGAAGAAGGCGTGACTAACCTTCGAGTTTACTGTGATGATGCTATTGAAGTAATGGCAAAATGTTTGCCTGAAAAAACGGCCAGTGGTTTTCAATTATTCTTTCCAGACCCTTGGCATAAGAAAAAGCACAACAAACGTCGAATCGTTCAACCTTTGTTTGCTCAACAAGTAGCGAATGTATTAAAAGAAGGTGGCAGCTTTCATATGGCAACCGACTGGCAACCTTATGCCGAACACATGATGGAAGTGATGGAAGCACAAGTTAATTACACAAACGCAGCAGGGAAAGGAGAATATCACCCTCGCCCAGAATGGCGACCACTGACAAAGTTTGAACAGCGTGGTGAGCGTTTAGGGCACGGTGTTTGGGATTTGATTTATACAAAAAATATGAACTAAGAGTAGATCGTGAGATAAAAAAATGGCGCATTTAAAATGCGCCATTTTTTATGCGAACAATAAAAGTGTGAATTATTTGATTTCAACACTCTTACGGCTATTGCCTGCGTTAAAGTATTCTTGGAATACTTTAGGAGTACGGCCACGGCCAGTCCATTCGTGTGTTTCGCCATCAACAACAAGACGGTATTTAGGTGCAACAGTTTTTCCTTTTGTAGCGCCTGCTTTCTTTGCTTTTGGAACGCTTAATAACGCTACTTCTTCCATTGTTAAACCGCTGCTTGCGATTAGCGCTGCAATTTCTTCTGCACGAGCTGATTTTGCTGCTTGCTCCGCTGCTAGTGCTGCTTCTTCCGCTTTTGCTTTTTCTAGCGCATTTGTAAAACCTTCAATGAGGTTTTCAAGTTGTGGAATAGTTAGTTCTTTAGCGGCCGCTCGAGCTTTTGCTTTGTTGCCAGCTAACTCTAATAATAAACTCATTGATTTCTCCTAGTTATCTTTAAAATGGGTACTACCCTGCACCGAAGAGATCCCTTATGCTCAGTAAAAAGTGTTAAAATTCAACCCTAAAACTTTTTTAACCGATTGTATAAAACGGTAGTATTCAGGCAAGAGCTTATAAGTCAGACAAATTAAATATTGTCTGTTGGTTATAATATGAACTCTTAATTTTGAAAGATACTTAAATTACTATCAGTGCATTTTAGTATGATTTTATAATGTTGCATGACATTATGGTTTTTCATAATTCCATTAAATAATTCTAATGAAAAAATTCTCAACATGCTAATGAAAAAATGTGTTTTAAACGCCATAAAAGTGTAAACAATAGGACAATTAATGGATGCTATATCAAAAGAACTGAGTGCCGATTTTTCCATTTCAAAGAAATACAGTGACAACATCATTCAATTGTTTGAGGAGGGATCAACGGTTCCTTTCATCGCCAGATACAGAAAAGAAAGTACCGGTGGCATGAGTGATATGGATTTACGTTCTTTTTATGATAAATGGCAATATCTTGTTGAATTAAATAAGCGCAAAGAAAGTATTCTTGGCTTATTAGTAAAAGAATCTTCTGTATCAGAACAGATAAAACAAAAAATCCGAAATGCGAAAACAAAAAATGAATTAGAAGATTTATACGCACCTTT
Organism: Marinomonas algae; assembly: GCF_047525555.1. Taxonomy (NCBI): domain Bacteria; kingdom Pseudomonadati; phylum Pseudomonadota; class Gammaproteobacteria; order Oceanospirillales; family Oceanospirillaceae; genus Marinomonas; species Marinomonas algae. Next base: position 136,090 of record NZ_JBLIXK010000003.1, read on the forward strand.
CAAGAAAACCCGAAAAAGTAAAGCGGATGATGCTAAGGATAAAGGGTTGTACCCTTTGGCATTGGCTATTTGGTCTGGAGACTATACAGACAGCACATCTGCGGTGCAGGCATGGCTACGTAAGCATAATGTGAATATAACACCTGAAGCCGCTTTAGAAGGTGTTGTTGAAATATTGAGCGAAGCAGTTTCAAGTGATAGTGAGGTTTTAAAGCAAGGTAGAATCGAGCTTTTAAACAATGGGCAATTATGCAGCCGAGTTTTACGAGGAAAAAAAGAGCAGGGCGAAAAATACCGAGATTACTTTGAATATCAAGAACCTGTCAAAAAAGTACCAGATCATAGGGTTTTAGCATTACTTCGCGGAAAGAAAGAAACCATATTAAAATTAAGCATTCATTTAATGGGCGAGGCAGGTTATCCAAGAAGCCTTATTTTTCCTCATCTGAGTCAATTATTAGACACGAGTGCTCAAATAACCCACAACCTTAGCTCTGTTCAATGGCGTTATTTAAATATCATATGGGAACATAAGCTCCTCGCCAAACTAGAGAGTGATGTATTAGCACAATTAAAAGAGAGAGCAGAAGAAGGCGCTATTCAAGTTTTTGCAAACAACCTTCAGGATTTATTAATGGCTGCGCCAGCAGGCGCTTTTCGAGTTCTAGGAATGGATCCAGGTTTTCGAAATGGTGTGAAATTGGCTGTTATCGATGAACAAGGTAACTTGTTAGATCATGGCGTTATTTATCCTCATGGGCCGCAAAATCGCACGCAAGAAGCGTGCGCATTATTAACCAAGCTTATTAAGCAGTACGAAATTGGCTGGGTCGCCATAGGCAACGGAACGGCATCTCGTGAAACAGAAACACTCATGAAAGAGCTGATCGCACAGGCAGATTTAGATTGCCGAGCGATTGTGGTTAGTGAAGCAGGTGCGTCCGTGTATTCGGCCTCTCCTATTGCGATACAAGAGTTCCCTGATTTGGATGTCACTATTCGAGGAGCAATTTCCATTGCACGTCGCTTCCAAGACCCACTGGCTGAACTTGTTAAAATCGACCCGCAAGCCATTGGTGTTGGACAGTATCAGCATGATGTCAAAGCGACTCAACTTAGTAAGTCGTTAGGAAATGTCGTTGAGGACTGTGTAAACCGAGTTGGTGTGGATATTAACTTGGCGTCTGTGTCTTTGCTTTCTTATGTTTCAGGCTTAACGAATCGAATAGCGCAAAACATCGTGGACTATAGACAGCAAAAAGGCCGTATTGAGTCTCGGGCGGAATTACGAAAAATCAAAGGCATTGGCGATAAATGCTTCGAGCAATGCGCGGGTTTTCTTCGTATTCTCAATGGTAAAGAGCCTCTCGATGAGTCTGGTGTGCACCCTGAATCTTATCCATTGGTGCGAAATATGGCCGATCATCTCGCGTTAAAAGCCAACGAGTTACTAAACAACAGCGGCGCTTTGCAGCAGCTGAAACAGCTTGCTCCTAGCTTCGCACAGGCAGGCGATTTCACCTATACAGATATCTTGAATGAACTGGCCAAGCCCGGTCGAGATCCGCGCCCTGAGTTTCGCTATGCGGCTTTTGATCAAAGCATACAGACACTTGAAGACCTGCAAGAAGGTATGACATTAGAAGGTGTCGTGACGAACGTGGCCGCATTTGGTGCCTTTGTGGATTTGGGGGTTCATCAAGATGGGCTTATTCACATATCTCAACTGGCTGATAGATTTGTAAAAGACCCAAGAGACCTTGTGCGTGTTGGCCAAGTCGTTAGTGTGACAGTGTTAGAAGTGGATGTAAGACGTAAACGTATCGGCCTAAAAGCCAACGGTTTATAAGTTCACACGGGTTAGATGGTGGGATAAGAAGGCAATCCAATAAGATGCGAGACCTTGTTGGATTGCGCTTAATTTTATTAGTGCAGGCAGTTACGAGACAGTAATTTCTGCAATTTGTGCCTTCGCTTTGTTAAAGGCTTCTTCACCAACTTCGCCCATTGCTTGCCCGCCAGCAACAAACGTTTGTTGCACTTCAATACCAACAAAACCTAAAAACGTATTGAGGTAAGGAACTTGGTGATCCATTGGAGAATCTGCTAGGAAGCTGCCACTGGCAACAAATACATAAGCGCTTTTGTTTAACAAACCAACAGGGCCAGTTTCAGTGTATTTAAACGTACGGCCTGCACGAGCAATATAATCAAAGTATGATTTCAGGGTTGAAGGAATCCCGAAGTTATACATAGGCGCTGATATTGTTACAAGATCAGCTGATTCAATCTCGTCGATCAAGTCATCACCTATCGCAACAATGGCTTTCTGCTCTTCAGAACGACTTTCTTCTGGAGTGAATAACGCCCCCAAGGTTTCATTAGTGAAATGAGGTAGTGGGTTTGCATCCACATCGCGTGTCACGACTTTGCCATCTGGGTTGTTTTGTAACCATTTTCCAACAAATTCGTTTGCTAGCTGACGAGACTTTGAATTATCTCCAGAAGCGCTGGAATCAATACGTAATAAAGTAGCCATTGAAAATTCTCCGTAGCAGATGTGAGCTTGATCAGCTCGATGTTTTAAGGTGTTTATATCCTATGATTAGTTTATTAGATAAAAAAGCGAATTTTTTAGAGGATAAGTATCGAAAAATGCGATATTTTTAAAGGAGTCTTATGCCCGCGTCAGAAGGAAATAAACATTGAAAGTCCCTAGAGTTACATTGGAACAATGGCGAGTATTGCAGTCTGTCGTCGATAAAGGTGGTTTTGCTCAAGCGGCAGAGGCGTTGCATAAAAGCCAATCTTCTGTGAGTTACACAGTGGCAAAGCTGCAAGAGCAGTTAGGTTATCCTTTATTAAGCATTGAAGGCCGTAAAGCGCAGTTAACGGAAAGAGGCGAAGTATTGTTGCGCCGCTCTCGTCATTTGTTAAAAGAAGCTGTGGAATTAGAACAGCTGGCTCATACGTTAGGGCAAGGTTGGGAGCCAGAGTTAGAGTTGGTAGTTGACCAAGTTTTCCCGACACCTGCGTTACTGCGCGCATTAAAAGCCTTTGAACCACAAAGCCAAGGTACTCAAGTGCAGCTACGAGAGGTGGTGTTAAGTGGTGGAACGGAAGCTCTCACTCTTGGTAACCCTGACTTGGTGCTCAGCTCTATTGTTCCAAAAGGCTATCTCGCTGATCCTATTGTAGAAGTGGAAATGATGGCGGTGGCTTCTCCAGATCACCTTCTATTTCAAGAAGAAGGTCCAATTAATAACGAACGTTTAAGCCATGAATTGCAGCTTGTCATTAGAGATTCCGCCGTAGAGAGCTCAGTGGATGTGGGTTGGCTTGGTACTGAACGACGTTGGACTGTGTCTAGCGTGCAATCAGCTCTGGAAATTGTCGTCAGTGGAATCGGCTTTGCTTGGTTGCCTAAGGCTGATATTTTCGATGAACTTAATAGCGGCAAATTAAAAAAGTTAGATCTTGTTTCAGGTGGTGATCGCAACTTTTATCTTTACGCTATTTTCGGAAAAGGTGAGCGCACAGGACCGGCTACGAGATTACTGGTTGATCTGTTACAGGCTGAATGTAATGTCTGTCCTAAACCAAGTGTTAGTGGCGGAATTTAGAAGATTCTTTCTGACAATTTTTTTACTTTCTGTCTTTAGAATTACTAAAAATCATCAGCTTATGAGGTTTTATTAAAAATTGTCATTTTTTTTGTGACAAGTTAGCTTGTGGTGTTTTGGCGAAAACGATTTAATAGCGACTATTCTAATTTTATTCTTATTTTCAAACGCCAACACAAGGACGTTTCATGACTCAGGACATAGTAATTCTTGCTGCCGGAAAGGGTAGCCGAATGAAATCAAGCTTCTCAAAAGTACTTCACAAAGTTGGCGGTGTACCTATGGTAAACCGCGTATTAGCCACAGCAAGTACCCTTACCAATGCGAAATTGCATCTTGTCGTCGGTCATCAAGGTGAGCAAGTCGAAGCCAATTGTCAGGATTTTTCAGCCAATGTGGTTTGGCAAAATGACCCGCAAGGAACTGGTGACGCATTACGTCGCGTCGCGCCTTTTTTGCAAGCAGACGGAGCGACTTTAACGCTTTATGGCGATGTGCCTTTGATTCGTGCCAGCACTCTCGAAAAAATGTCGGCTTTGTCGACACCAAACACATTAGTTTTACTTACCATTTCTTTGGATAATCCAATCGGTTATGGCCGTATCGTGCGTGATGAAACTGGCAAAGTAACCGCCATTGTTGAACAAAAAGACGCTTCAGAAAATGAATTAGCGATCAAAGAAGTTAATACTGGTATTTTGCTTGCTCCAAATAACCATTTGCAAACTTGGCTAGCGAGCTTAACCAATGATAATGCTCAAGGCGAATATTACTTAACTGATATTATTGCTATGGCGGCGCGAGATGGCGTCGAGATCGTTACGGTTAACCCAGAAAACGAAGCCGAAGTGGCAGGTGTAAACGACCGAGTGCAATTGGCGGCCTTAGAGCGTGAATTGCAGAGCCAGCAAGCTATTACGCTAATGCAAAATGGCGCGACTTTATTGGACCCATCTCGCATTGACGTACGTGGCGAATTAATCACAGGACAAGATGTCATCATAGATGTGAATTGTGTTTTTGAAGGCAAGGTTGTGTTGGGGAATGGCGTAGAAATTGGACCAAACTGCCACTTAAAAGATTGCTCCATTGGCGACAATACCATTATCAAAAGCAATACTTTAATTGATGAGAGCCAAGTGGGCGAAGCCTGTGACATTGGTCCATTCGCTCGCTTGCGTCCTGGCACCCAATTAGCGAATAAAGCCAAAATAGGCAACTTTGTTGAAACCAAAAAAGCGCTTATCGGTGAAGGTAGTAAGGTGAATCATCTGAGTTATATCGGTGACACAGAAATGGGCGCCAATGTAAATGTAGGTGCAGGCACTATCACTTGTAACTACGACGGGGTGAATAAACATCTGACTCAAGTGGCCGATAACGTCTTTATCGGTTCGAACACATCATTAGTCGCGCCAGTGCAAGTTGCTGAAGGTGCCACCATTGCTGCAGGCTCAACCATTACAAAAGCTGTTAGCGAGAAGCAATTAGCTTTCGCCAGAGCGCGCCAAACAAACAAAGATAATTGGCCTCGTCCTGTTAAGAAATAACGGATGTAAAAAGGGGTCAGATCCCTTAAATGAATACTATTAAATCAAATGAAAACTCTATTTTTTAAGGGATCTGACCCCTTTTTGTGAACTCAAAGAAGGATTCTCCCATGTGCGGAATAGTGGGTGCTATAGCGCGCCGTAATGTATCAAAGATTTTAATCGAAGGTCTTAGTCGTCTTGAATACCGTGGTTACGACTCATCAGGCGTGGCGATTAACAACGAGAATGGTGTTTTTTCACACCGAGCGGTTGGTAAAGTACAAGCTTTAAAAGATAAGTTTGCAGTACAGCCTTTAGATGGAAAAATCGGTATTGCTCATACCCGTTGGGCGACTCATGGCAAACCAACAGAAGCCAATGCTCACCCTCACTTTTCGGGTGATAATCTTGCGTTAGTACATAACGGAATTATTGAAAACCACGAACCGTTGCGTCGCGAGCTTAAAGCAAAAGGCTATGAATTTAAGTCTGAAACGGACACAGAAGTTATCGTTCACCTTATTCATGATGCACTCAAAACAGAGCCAAGTTTATTGAAGGCAGTTCAAGCTAGCTTGGAAAAGTTAGAAGGCGCATTTGCTATTGGCGTGGTGCAAAATGACGACAACGAACGTTTTATTGCAGCACGAAAAGGTAGTCCGCTTGTTGTTGGTGTTGGTATTGAAGAGAACTTCGTCGCATCAGATCAGCTTGCATTGTTGCATGTGACAGACCAATTTATCTTCCTAGAAGAAGGTGATGTAGTTGATGTTACTCGTGATCAAGTCACCATTTATAACGACAAAGGCGAAGTGCAAGATCGTCCTGTTAGCGTGTTTAATCACAGTGTAGACGCTACAGATAAAGGCGAATTTCGTCATTACATGATGAAAGAAATCTACGAGCAACCAAAAGTTATCAGCGCTTGTTTGGAAGGTCGCATCAGTGAAAGTAAAGTATTAACCAGTTGCTTTGGTGCAGACTCTGCCTTTTTAAAAGACATAGAAAACGTCCATATCGTTGCTTGTGGTACCAGTTATCACGCTGGAATGGTGGCGAAATATTGGATCGAAGACCTTGCTGGATTGCCGTGCAGCGTCGAAGTGGCCAGCGAATATCGCTACCGTAAAGTAGCTGTACCAAAGAAAACCTTGTTTTTAACCTTGTCTCAATCGGGCGAAACGGCTGATACTCTAGCGGCCTTGCGCATGGCGAAAGAGCTTGATTACTTGACCACTTTAGCTATCTGTAACGTACCATCGAGTACGCTTGTACGTGAGTCAGCACTTACTTTGCTGACTAATGCTGGCCCAGAAATTGGCGTAGCATCGACAAAAGCTTTCACCACACAGCTAACGGCTTTGTTGATTACTAGCGTCGCGATTGCGGTTGAAAATGGCTTGTCCTCAGAGAAAGAAAAAGAGTTGGTTCAAGCGATGCGCTCTCTTCCTGCTTATGTGAACGCAGCTTTAGCAGAAGATGCGCATATCAAAAAAGTTGCAGATCGCTTTGCCAACAAGCATAACGCCTTGTTCTTAGGGCGCGGAACCATGTTTCCAATTGCTCTGGAAGGCTCTTTGAAGCTAAAAGAGATTTCTTATATCCATGCCGAAGCTTACCCAGCAGGAGAGCTAAAACATGGGCCTTTGGCTTTAGTGGATGAAAATATGCCAATTATCGCCCTTGTTCCTCATAACGATATGTTAGATAAGTTAAAATCTAACCTACAAGAAGTCGCAGCGCGCGGCGGTGAGTTATACGTATTCGCAGATAAAGGCACAGACCTTCATAGTGAAGACAACATTATCTTCACAGAAGTGCCAAAAGTTGACAGCATTTTGGAGCCAATTGTTCATACTATTCCATTGCAGTTATTGTCTTATCATGTCGCCGTCGTGAAAGGCACAGACGTAGATCAGCCTAGAAATCTAGCGAAATCGGTTACGGTGGAATAGAGGCAGCATAAAAATGTGGGAATTTATAATTGGGTGAATTGAATAAAGAACCTGTTTTAACCGAGCTCATAAATCTTGCGTCTCGTGATCGTGATGTTGCTGCATTATGGTTATATGGTTCCCGCTCGAAGGGGACTTCCCATAAAAGCAGCGACTACGACCTGGCCGTGCTTTTTCTCAGTCGCGTAAACGATCCTCTAGAGCGTCGCTTACGCCCTGAGCTGCTTGCTCTGAGTTGGGTGAAAGAGCTTGAATTAGAAGAGCGGGACATCAGTGTCATCGATATTCAAGTCGCCCCCGTCCCATTGGCCATGAACGCTATATCAGGAAAACTTCTATACTGTGGTGATCACAGTGCACGATATGTCGCGGAAGGCATTATTATGTCGAAAGCTGAATTAGACTATCTGTACCACTCAAAATATAACTAAGGCGATATTCATGGCAGATTTATATTATATGTCTTCAGTTCGCTCCAACGTGCAAAACTATCAATGGAAACTAGAAGAGCTCAGTAAAATACTTCAAGAACGTAACTTATCGACGTTTGAATACCGCGCCTGTGAACGAAATCTTCAAGTCAGTATCGAAACCGCCATTGGGGTGGCCAAGCATTGGGCTAAACCTATGACAGGTAGGAGTTCTGCAGAAGCCTATTTGTCTTTTGAGCGACTTTCTCAGAACGGGCAGCTGACATTAGACGAACTGAGAAATTGGCGCAAAGTCATCGGCTTAAGAAATGCGCTGGTTCACGATTACCTAAACATAGATCCTGAAATCATCCGTTCCACTGTTTCAAACACCTACTTCACTGATATTTTTAGCTTCATTGAAAAAGGGCTCACCGCTCTAGAAAAGCAAATATCATAGAACATCCCATTTAAATCAATATCAAGCTTTTTTGTGTGACTATTAATTTCTAAGACTAATAGTCGCGTTCAAATCAATCTTGTTTGTGTTTTCTAAACTCATTTGAATGGTTTTTGGATCATCTGATAGAGGATCAACATCCAGAATCTTTGTGTTTAGGCTCTTGAGCTTATAGTTCAACGAATAACCTAGAATTAACGTAGTTTCTAGTTGAGGTTTGGTTCTGTTGCCAGTATCACAAGACAGAGCGTAGCGATGGATTTCACCAAGGTGCATGTTAATTAGAATAGGTAAGGCTTCACATTCGTATGCATCATCTTTGAGTGTTGTTTTAGAGATAAAAATCTTTACAGGCTGAGATTTGGACACAGCAACCTTAATGGTGTTGTTCACTGTATCGGTATTGGTATTAATCCACTTTTGCGCGCTTAAAATGTTGTCTATGTAACTTGTCTTATTGTAAGAAATCTTTATGTAGGGTTTCTTAATCACCTTGTCGTTTGTGAGTTCAATGTACTTTGTCATCACAGAGTATTGGCTTAGAAGTGACTTCTCAATGGATTTTAGATCACTTAGTGGTAAAGAAAGGAGTTCTTGTTTGGATAACTTCAATGGCGTCACCGTGGCCATGGTTAAGTTTTGAGAGTGCAACTCCATATTAAAAAGTAGGGTGAGGAAAAAGAGTAAAGGTTTCATTTAATCGTCCTGTCTAAATAAAAATCAGCTTAATAGTATCGTGTCTTTGATAATGATTATCAGTGCTCCAATGAACTTTGAAAAAGTGTTTGAGAAATAGTCAATATGCCTCTGTAAGCCCCATTAAATCTTGAATGCTATTTTGGAGGCCTGTTATAGTATTAACATTAAATTCACAGGGTAAGTAACAATTATGTTTTCATTTAATAAAGACGTAGAACTTGAAGATTTGGGCGGCGGTTTATCACGTAAAGTGATGCAGTATTCTGAGAACATTATGACTGTAGAAGTTCACTTTGAAACAGGCACCGTTGCGCCAATGCACAACCATCCTCATGAGCAATTAACTTACGTTAAGTCTGGTAAATTCGAATTTACCGTTGGTGATGACACTCGACTTGTGCAAGAGGGTGACACCATCTATAAAGTGCCAAATATCATGCATGGCTGTAAGTGCATTGAAAAAGGTATATTGATTGATAACTTCACTCCAATGCGTAAAGATTTCCTAGAAACAAAAGGTTATTAAGATTTTTCTTTGTGCTTTCAGGTACAAAGGTCTTAAGATGACCTAGGAAATTATTTTTACCATCTCTCTAATAAACATAAAAACTCGGAGACAGTTATGAAAATCGCACTCATGATGGAAAATAGCCAGGCAGATAAAAATGCCGTGGTGTTAGAGCAACTTAATACAGTAGCGCTTCCTCTTAATCACGATGTTCACAATGTAGGAATGAGTGATAGTAATGATCACCACCTTACCTATATTCACTTGGGCATCATGGCAAGTATCTTACTGAATTCTAAAGCAGTAGATTTTGTCGTGGCAGGTTGTGGAACAGGACAAGGCGCAATGATGTCTCTAAATGTTCACCCTGGTGTTGTGTGCGGTTACTGCCTTGAACCTTCCGATGCTTTCTTGTTTAACCAAATTAATAACGGCAACGCTTTAGCTCTAGCCTTTGCAAAAGGCTACGGCTGGGGCGCCGAGCTCAATGTGCGTTATATCTTTGAAAAAGCCTTCAGCGGCCCTCGTGGTGAAGGCTATCCTCAAGAACGTAAAGAACCACAAGTTCGCAATGCGAGCATCCTTAACGATGTGAAAACGGCTGTTATCAAAGAAAACTACCTAGATACATTAAAAGCCATCGACCAAGAACTGGTTCGAACAGCGGTATCTGGCGAGCGTTTTCAGCAATGTTTCTTTGAAAATAACCAAAGCCCAGAAATCGAAGCTTACGTTAAAAGCTTATTAGGTTAACCCCTCTCTGAGCTCTTTCCGCAAAAAAACGCAAGAGAGAGCTCTTACTTCTCAGTTATTTTTTCCATCTTTAGATAAAAAATTTACGGGACATCTCCAATACATTTTTGCATTTCTAAAACCCTTAACCTAATATTGTTCATTCATTGAACGCGATAGAGTGACAGTGTCTTTCAATTAATTCGTTAAGCTAATTTAAAGGTGAGTGTCGGTGCTAACAGAGGAAGATCGTTACAAAATTCTCAAAGAGGTGCAGAAGAATCCAGATATAAGCCAACGAGAGTTGGCAAGACGCTTAGGTATTAGCTTAGGAAAGGCTAACTTTTGCTTAAAAGTATTAATTGAAAAAGGCTTAATTAAAACCGAAAACTTTAAAAACAACACTAATAAAGTGAAGTATTTGTACCCGCGAATTCAACTCCGAAGTGCACCACTCCCTAAATTATGCTGCACTTCGTAGTTCGTCGAACACAACCGCAGGTTGTCTATAGCCAAGGCACTTCCTTGGCCTCAGATTTAGCGATCCTTGAACCTTCGCAATCTCTTCATCTGTCACTGTCCTAAGATCGGTTCCCTTGGGGATATATTGCCTCAGCAGGCCGTTAAAGTTTTCATTTAAGCCGCGCTCCCAAGAAGCGTAAGGGTTAGCAAAATACACATCGGCCTTCAGTTTTTGAGCAATGCTTTCATGAGCACAAAACTCTGTTCCGTTATCTGCGGTAATCGTATGTACGTGACGACGATAGCGCCACAGCATAGCACCAACCGCTCGACACACATCTTCAGTACTTTTCTTGGGCACTTTACGGATTAAGTACATCTTACTCTTCCGCTCAACCAAGCTAACAATCGCTCCAGTACCTTGCTTTCCTAAAACGGTATCGACCTCCCGGTCACCAAAACGTTGTTTGCTATCTACTATCTCAAGCACAGTGTCGTCGATGTTGAGCACGGCGTTGTGCGACATTTGGCTCATAAGTGCCATTGATAGTATGCCGTTTTAACTCCCGACTGATGCTGGAATGGCTACGTTAAGTCGCCTGCCAATCTCCCTGTAACTTAAATGTTGGCTCAGATAGGCTTGAATCTGATATCGTTGTCCTTCGATCAACTGCTTATAGCTCATGGTAATGCACTAATTGTTTGGCGACGTTAGAATACCACCTATGGGTAGTTGATCTCTCGCCACCTACTCAACCATGATATTATCTGAATTTGCGCCTATTTACCCCACAGGGCGTCCATAGAGAGAGTATTACTTACACAACGCTTTCTTAAATGAAAACTGAAAGAGTATGACGAACTTGAAAAAGAAGTTAAGCAGCTTCGAGAAGAAGTGAAGCGTTATAAGAGAAATGTAGTTTGATAGATGTGGAAGTAAAAAATGGGTGCTACCTTAAAGGCCTTACAAAGTATTGAAATCATACTATTCAATTTATGAAATTTTTATAGTGTGGTCTAGTGTGGTCTAGTGTGTTTATTTTATGAGGGTAAGTTAGTGTGTAAGCAACGTAAACAGCTTTTAACTGGTAGCATAGGTAGTTTACTTGTTAATGTGGTGCGAGCAGGTCTGTCTTTTGTTTTGGCAGTTGTTCTAGCAAGATTTATGGGGCCATCTGAATATGGTTCATACTCATTTGCCTTTGCTATTTTGATGTTGGTGGCTATACCTGCTCAGGTAGGGGTTCCACAGCTGATAGTGAGAGAGACCGCTAAGGCTCAAGCTAGTCAAGACTGGGCATTGATGCGCGGATTATGGCGTTGGGGGAACTTAGCTGTTATGGGTTTTTCTGCACTTGGCTTTCTGTTTGCCATAGTGATCACAGTTCTGCTTATGCAGTTGGAAGATAATGTAGGACGTTTGGCAATAATTGTAACTGGAGTTGCTTTGATTCCATTGATGGCGCTGACTGTTGTGCAAGGTGCATGTCTTAGAGGTTTGCGCAGGGTGGTTATTGGGCAGTTGCCAGATGCTTTTCTTCGACCAATTATTCTTCTCGGTATGGTCTGCGGATATTTTTTCACGTCAGAATTGAATGTGTCTTACTCTGCAGAATTAGTGATGGGGATGCATGTTATTGCTGTGGCCTGTTCATTAATTATTGTATCGTTGATTTTATCAAAATTAAAACCAAAAGAGCTTGGGTTCGTTACTAAACTGCATTATGAAAGCGCAGTTTGGCGTAAAGCTATTATTCCCCTTGCGATGATAACTGGCCTACACCTTATTAATAATTATGCCGATCTTATTATCTTAGGTGTATTCAGTCTGGACGAGGAAGTAGGAATTTATCGGGCTGTGTCTCAAATTGCTTTGTTGGTGGTCTTTGGGTTGCAAGCGATCAATCAAGTTCTCCATCCGTACTTTGCACGAATGTATAAATTAAACGAAATGCAAAAATTGCAGCGACTGGTTACATTGAGTGCAAGAGGTATTCTGATTCTGTCGCTTCCACCTGCGTTAATATTGATGTTTTTTGGTGGACCTTTTATGGAATGGGTCTTTGGTTACCAATATGAATCGGGGTCCTTAGCATTATCAATTTTAGTTATTGGTCAGCTTATTAATGCCGCATTTGGTTCTGTTAGTGCTCTGCTAAATATGACTGGACATGAGCACGACACGGTACGCGGTCTGGGTATTTCTATCTTGGTAAATGTTTTATTGAATTTTTTATTAATTCCTCAGTGGGGAATGGAAGGTGCGGCAATTGCTACTAGCACCTCTTTAGTAATTTGGAATTTTATATTACATAAAGCTGTGCAGAAGCGTCTCTCTATAGAAAGCTCTGCTTTAGGATATAGCAAAAGGAAATTTTTATGAAAATGTTAGTAATTGGTATGGATGGAGTATGTTTAGAGACTTTTGATAGAGGTTGGACGCCTTTTATCAAGTCTCTTCTCGATAAAGGTCAAAAATTGGAGTTGAAAGAAGATCTAATTAGTCGAGGGTGGTCTGAGATTGTCACAGGTAAACATGCTTTAGATACTGGTGGTCTATATGAAGGCCCAACTGCCAAAGGGGGGCTGGATTGGACAGAAGCTTTTAAGATTAGTGATGTGCCTGGACTGGGGAAACAAGTTAAACCTCTTTGGCAAGTTTTAAATGAGAAGGGTTATAAAGTTGGTATTATGAATGTACCAACAACGTTTCCAGCTCCTGAAGTTGATGGGTTTTTAGTTTCAGGTGGCGGCGGTGGCGGGCCGATATCACAAGATGTATCTCCTGTGCAGTGTCACCCATCAGCTCTTGCGGCTAGGTTGCGAGATATGGGATACATTCTTGATGAAAGAAGGCCAACGCTTCTGGATGAAAAAGGGTTGTATGCTCCTGCCGATTTTTTTGCTCGATTAAGGCAAAAAAATGAAAAACGTACACAAGCATTTATTCAATTGTCAAGTGAGTTCGAAGTCGATTTTGGTTTTGTAGTTTATAGGTCATCCACTGTGACTACTGAAACTATGTTGGTTTCTGAGCTTGAAAAACTCTCTTTAGGAAGAGGGGGAGTAAATCAGGACTACATTAAGCAGTCTGAAGTATTTTATCGCGAGCTTGATGGGAATGTCAGAGCTTTGGTTGAGACTTACAATGAAGCAGAAGTGTTGCTGGTATCTGACCATTCGATGGTTACTAATAGATATTCGGTGAATGCGAATGCATTTCTCATTGAGAAAGGTTACCAAACTAATGATAAAAGCCGTAGAGGTATATTAGACATAATCAAAGCCTATAAGCATTTTGTACCTTATTCTCTGAAAGAGAAGCTGAAGAAAAGTAAGAAAATAAAAAATGCTTATCAGTCTATGGTTCCATTTAACCCCAAGAAAACACAAGCCTTTAGTCAATCGTTCAGTAGCGGTCAGCATGGTATCTACATTAACGATGAAGTTCGCTTTGGTGGGCCAGTTAAGTCAGATGAGATTAAGAAAATAGCAGAAGGAATAGTACGTCATTTTAATGCTCATCCACTCGCTTTACAGCACGGATTAACAGCGAAAATCAAACCTCAAAGCAGCTCCCCCGTTGCCTATAAATTTCCGGATATAATCTTAGATTGTCCAGATGGCTATTTTACAAACAATAAATTTAAAGACTTTATTGTTAAGACGGATATTCCTGAGGAAGCTCTTGATTTACGAGATATTAAAAAAGGTGTTCGGACCGTAGTAAAAGGGCATATCCCTTTAGCTGTTAACGTGAATAATGAATGGTCTAGTAAAGACGGTACTGACTTGACTTTGATTTACCAACATATTGTTTCAAAATTTTAAACTATTCTATTTAAGGGAATAGGTTTCCTTGAGGAATACATTGAAATAGGTTTTCTTATGAAAATAGGCGTATTAACATTAACACCTAAAAATAATTATGGCGGTATTTTACAGGCAACGGCTCTTTGTTCCTATCTTGAAAATCAAGGGCATGAAGTAGTACTTATTGATAAAAAACGGTTTGAAAATTCATTTTTTTCTAGATTAGTAATACAGCTTCTTGAATGTGTACCCTTTCAGAATATAAAGAATAAACGACAAGATTATTTAAAAACAAAGCAACTTAAGCCTTTTCTTGAAAAAAATCTTCCTAGGAAATCACGGGAAATCGTGACAGTTCAAGACTTGCAGGAATTGGTGGAGGGTGAAAGCTTTGATTCTGTCATCGTGGGAAGTGATCAGGTTTGGCGTTATCAGTATATCGGTGATGGTCACCATAATGTTTTCTTTTTGGATTTTGATACGAATAAATCTGTTAAAAAGATTGCTTATGCAGCTTCATTTGGTAAGGATGAATGGGAAGCTCCTGAACATGTAGCAAAGGTTTCCAGTTTATTGCATAGTTTTGATGCAATCTCAACGCGAGAAAAGAGTGGTGTTGTTTTATGTAAGGATTTATTTGGTGTCTCTGATGCGGTGAACGTACTGGATCCTACCATGCTAATTGGTGCTGAGTTCTATGACCGGTTTTTTGATGGATCTAACATATCTAGTTGTTCCAGGACGATTGTTACCTATATCTTAGATTGGAATGATGAAAAACAGGATATAATCACTTCAGTTAAAATAAGCTTGGAGGATTCTTTTAAAAGCTATTTTAAACAAGTAAACCTATCCAATAAAGAAAATGGTAAGTTTTATGGCGTAGAAGAATGGTTGTGGAATATTAAAAATGCAGAGTTTGTTATCACTGACTCTTTTCATGGGATGGTTTTTTCTATTCTTTTCAAAAAGCAATTTATTGTAATTGGAAATGAAAAAAGAGGTCTGTCACGTTTTTCAGATTTGCTTGGTGATGTTGGTTTGAGTTCACGGTTAATGTTAAATGAAAGTTGTATCGAAGGTGTGATTGATAAAAAAATTGATTATTCAATTGTAGAAGATAAAATTTCTAAATTAAGAAGAGACTCAGTTCTGTTTATTAACCAGTAGGAGGTGTAGTGGAAGTATCTGTAATTATTCCTAGCTATAAGCCTTCTTGGTATCTTGATCGTTGCTTTTATTCTTTAGAAAATCAAACCCTTTCTAAAGAAAAATATAAGGTTTATATTGCTCTTAATGGCCCTAAAGAGGGTTACGAAAAATTTCTAATTGATCTTTTGGAGAAATATACATTTATTTATGAATATATATATGTGGAAGAAGTTGGTGTTTCTAAGGCGAGAAATAAGTTACTAGATGTTTCTAGTGGAAAATATATAGCGTTTATAGATGATGATGATGTAATAACTTCAAATTATCTTGAACAGCTTTTGGATAATGTTTCTTCTAATTATATAGCAGTGACTAATGTTCTTAACTTTAAGGACTCCATTGATGACTATACTGAAAACTATATAGGAAAAAGTTTTTCCAATTTAAATGATTATGAAACATCGCTTTTTAAATCTAGGAAGTTTTTTTCATCTCCTTGGGCAAAGCTTATTCCTAAAGAAATTATTGGGTCGCATAGGTTTGATACTAAACTAAAAGTTGGTGAAGATTCTTTATTCATGGCTGAGATTAGCGGTAAAGTTAGAGGGATAAAGAAAACAGATAAGTCTGCTTGCTATTATGTTTATCAACGAGAAAAATCAGCCTCTCGTGAAAAAGTTGTTTGTTTTTATGAAATTAAGCGGGTTGTTTATCTTTTAGTTATTTATGGGAAAATGATTCTTAAAGGAGAAGATTTTTTATTCATTGTTAGTAGGATTGTAGCTTCAATTTTTCATTTGGGAAAAATTTTCAAGAAAAGAAGGTGATATATTGATTTCTATAATAACTCCATCACATAACTCATCCAGTTACATATCATCTTCGATTGAGTCTGTGCTTTCTCAAAATATTGATGATTGGGAGTTGATTGTTATAGATGATTTCTCTTTAGATGATTCTGTCAAAGTGATTCAGTCTTTTGTAGAAAAAGACCTAAGAATCAAATTGATTAGGTTGTTTAATAATTCGGGTGCAGCAGTTGCTCGTAATAAAGGAATTGAGGCTGCTCAAGGTCGTTATATTGCTTTTTTAGATAGTGATGACCTTTGGCTGCCAGATAAGTTAGAAAAGCAGATAGCATTTATGAAAGAGCAGCGCTATCCTTTCACTTATACTGCTTATCAAAGAATTAACGAATATGGTCAGGTAATTGGAGAAGTAGGAATTCCTGATAGAGTTTGCTACTCTGATTTATTGAAGAAGTGTTCGATTGGTTGCTTGACAGTTATTTATGATACTGATTATTTCGGTAAAGTGTATATGCCATTAACTCGTAAGAGGCAAGATTTAGGTTTATGGCTTTGCTTGCTAAAGAAAATAAATTACGCCCATGGCATTAGTGAAAGTCTTGCACAATATCGTGTGCACTCTGATTCAATATCCTCGAATAAAATAAATGCAGCAAAATATACATGGCGCTTGTACCGAGATGTTGAAGGACTAAACTTATTTAAAGCTAGTTACTATTTTTTGCATTATGCAATCAATGGTTTGATGAGAACCAAATTTCCTAAAATAGCTCGACTTATAGGTATGTTAAAATAAATATACCTGTAAACTTAGATGGCAAGTGCGACACTGCTAATCAGGTGTAGAAGAAGTCAACTGCTGCAGTTGGTACGCCTCTTCTCACCACAAAACTAAGCAGTACCAACATGAATTATCAGCAGTTGACCGAAGGCATACCAGATGTTCGCTCTTTTTAGGGCAAGAAATATCAGTAACAAATATTGCAAGAGTACTGAATTGCTAGTATGACGGCGATTTATCGTGAGTTAAGGAGGAAAATAGCTAGCAGCATATTGTCCAGACCCAACTCAAAGGATTTGTTCAGCCAGACGATCTAAATATCGCATATCATCAAAAACGATTGATTTTATCTAGGTTCTAATTGAAATCGACTGAACTCCCGAGTAGATCTTTAACGTACTCAAAAACTGTGGCATTTTTGCTTTTATCTCCATTTAAGGCAAGAAAGAAAGCGCTACTGAGAAGACTTGATAAAGAAAAGTGGGCTTAAAGTCAGTCAGAGGTGGCTTAAGCAGCCATGTAGCTTAAAGATCATGTAATGGCCGAGAGTTTGCCTATACACTGAGATACCGGTGGTATTAGAGACGAAAGTGTATTTTTCTCATTCATGTAACTTATTTGGGGGGCGAATAAACAATCATCTAAGGAAGTTTTAGGGTTTAAGCAACCAGCTGTTATCTTTAAGCCGATGTGTTTGGCTACTTGAAATGAAAGGTGCCACACTTCGGACTTGAATTCAGGAGATCATTCTTTAATATGGAAGTCCTGTGTGATTTTTTAATGGTAGGGTCATAACTCATTTTTATTGGCTTAAGTGGTAAAATTATTGTGATAGAAAACGAGATTCCTCGATATCAATCAAAACGAGTTCTGTGGGCTTATCGAGTGGTTGATTTTTGCTTGCCATTGCTAACTTTGTTATGTGTGCAGCTTTTCTTGAGTGACCAGTCATGGAAGGCGTCTTATATTTGGCTTGGCGTTTTATCTGGAATATTTCTTTTATTGTCTACTCAGCTTTTAGGTGGCTATAGTCGTTACCTTGAGCGTTCGATAGCTAAGAAGCTTGAAATCACCTTTAAGGCCTGGTTATCTAGTATTCTTGTTTTGTCTTTTGCGGCTTATCTTGATTATTCTATTTTTAGCTTTGCGCGATCTGTGATTCTTATGTGGGTTGTTATTACTCCTTCCTTTGTATTTTTATTAAAGTTTGTCATCAATAGAAAGAGCCGTTCAACTTCTCATGGTCGTACAGAAGTGCTTGTGTTGGGCAATGGTTATTCTTTTAACGAATTTGAGTTTGCATACCTGGAAAAGCATAACATTCGTCTACATACAATAATTGAGTTCAATAGAACTGTTATAAATGAAAGGATTGAGACATTATCTCCAGACTTTTTAGTGATTAATTTAGATAAAAGTGCAGAGCCTAAATTAATTAAAGTATTGACACGTTTAGATCTCAAAGGGGTTAATATCCTTACTCTTCATAGCTTTATGGAAAGCTTTTTACGAAAATGTTATATCCCTTATGAATCCGTGGAGCTGAGCTACTTGGGTCGAATTCAAGCTTATAATCGATTAAGTTATATGATTAAGCGTGTTGTCGACATTTCTGTTTGTTTAGGGCTAGTTTCATTAGTGTGGCCAGTGATGTTGTTTTCTGTCTATAAGATAAAAAAACAATCTCCAGGGCGCGTTTTCTTCAAACAAGCTAGGGTTGGATTACAAGGAAAAGAGTTTCAGGCTATTAAATTTCGCAGTATGCATGAAAACTCAGAATTTAATCCTTATACACAAGAAAAAGATCCTCGTATTTTCCCATTTGGTAATGTTATGCGTCGAACTAGAATAGATGAGTTGCCGCAACTGTGGAATGTCTTTGTTGGCGATATGCATCTATTCGGTCCTCGAACTGAATGGAATATTTTAGTAGAAGAGTATGAGCATGGAATTCCTTATTATCATGAGCGTCATTTAGTTCGTCCTGGAATTTCAGGTTGGGCTCAAGTTCTGTATCCTTATGGCGGTAATATAGAGGATGCCCGTCAAAAGCTAATGTATGATCTTTATTACATCAAATATTGGAGTATTTGGTTGGAAGTTGAAACCTTAATTAGAACTGTTTCGGTTGTGTTGAGGCGAAAAGGGCTGTAAAAGAAGGCTATGATATAGCCTAACACCAAATTGACTATATTGATAAAAACATAGCGTCATTAACAGAGAGTTCTGTTTATTATGTATACCTAGAAAAGACGATATTGTTCGTTTTTTAGACTGTTATAGGCGTTGGTCGTTGATGAATAAGCAAGTAAAAGTATTGAGTGAAGAATTGGGTGTGGCGTTTGGCACCAGCGGTGTTCGTGGCTTGGTGAAGGATCTCACGCCAGAATTGTGCTTTGCCTTTGTTGCGTCTTTTTTGCAGGGTGTTTGCTCTGGCTCTAAACGAGTTGCGGTTGGTTTGGATTTGCGTCCTAGCAGTCCTGACATTGCAAAAGCCTGCATTGCTGCCATTGAGAAAAGTGGCGCAGAAGCGGTTTATTGTGGTGTGATTCCTACGCCTGCTTTGGCTTTTTATGCCATGCAACATCAAATGCCTGCCGTGATGATTACAGGCAGTCATATTCCTTTTGATCGTAATGGCATTAAGTTTTACCGCCCAGACGGTGAAATCAGCAAAGCAGATGAAGCGGCTATTATGGACGGTTTTGTCACCTTGCCAGATGCGTCTCCTGATACCTTGCTTCCAAGTGTTAATACCGATGCCATGACGACCTTTGAAGATCGTTATAAAGCCTTATTCCTAAGCGACATGCTGGCTGGCAAAAAAGTTGGTGTGTATGAGCATTCCAGTGTGGCTCGTGATGTGATTAAGCGACTGTTAGCGCATTTTGGTGCGCAAGTGGTGTCACTAGAGCGTACGGACACTTTTGTTCCCATTGATACTGAAGCCGTGTCGCCAGAAGACGTTGCTAAAGGTCTGGCTTGGTCTCAAGAGCATCAATTGGATGCCATTATTTCTACCGATGGCGATGGTGATCGTCCATTGATCGCCAATGAAAAAGGCGAATGGTTACGTGGTGATATTCTTGGCGTGTTGTGTGCGGATTATTTAAAAGCCAGCCACGTTGCCGCGCCAGTGAATGTGAATACCGTTCTTGAATTAAGGGGCAAATTACAGGGGCTGGAACGTAAAACATTACGAACCAAAATTGGCTCGCCTTATGTGATTGCTGGAATGGAAACCTTATTAAAGCAAACACCTGATGCACGCCTTGTAGGTTACGAAGCCAATGGTGGTTTTTTGGTCGGTTCGGATTTCGAGGTAAATGGCCAAACACTTCACGCCTTGCCAACTCGTGACTCTGTTCTGCCAGCTTTGATCTTGCTAGCGATGGCCCATGAGAAACACTGCCCAATCAGTGAATTAACAAGCGATTACCCTGCTCGTTATACCGCAAGCGACCGCATTCAAAATATTCCAACGCAAACCAGCAAGCAGCTTATTGCCGAGCTAAGAAACAGCAAAACGAAACAAGCTGAGTTATTGTCTGTGATAGCAGAAGAAGGTGAAGTGCTGGAAGTGGTTTCTATGGATGAAACCGACGGATTACGTATGACGCTAAACAGCGGCGATATTGTCCACTTAAGACCTTCAGGGAATGCACCAGAGCTGAGGTGTTATGTGGAGGTTTCTTCAGAAAATGGAACCGATGATATGTTGCGAAAAGTTCTGAGAAATTATTAAGATGAGTAATATAGTTCATGAAGTTTTTTGAGAGAAAAATAGGTCAATTTGTATGGTTTTGTGCTGGTTTAATATTTGCCTTATCAATTAGTTTTCCAGATGGCTATCATATAGGGGCATGGTTGTTGTTTCTGTCATCTATCTCACTCTTTTTTTTGAAAAGCTGTTGGAAAAATTTAGATTATGATGACAAAGTTCTATTTTATTTGTTTCTGATATTTCTTATTAGTATTTTTTTCTCCATTTTAATTGACTGGTACCATTCAGGTATATTTATTCATAAAATGGTTGATAGATTTTCTCTCATAATTGTGGTGTTGCCTGTTGTTGTCTTATTATTACGTGCTTCAGGCTATAAAGAGGTGCTTTGGTATGGTATTTTTATCGGTTCTATATCAGCTTTTTTAGTAGCACTCTATGAAAGAACTATATTGGGTTTTCCCAGAGCCAGAGGGGCAGAAAATCCGATAATGTTTGGTGATATTAGCATGCTATTAGGCTTCTTAAGCTTTGTCGGGGCCATTTATTATTACAGCTGTAAAAAAACACTACTTACCGTTTTATTTTTAGTCGGCGGTTTTTCTGGTGTAGCTAGCTCAATACTCTCAGGTTCTAGGGGGGGGTGGGTCGCCATCCCTTTTATTATTGCTTTTCTATTATGGGAAAGCAGAGAGTTGCTAGGGAGAAAGCGACTAGTCTTAGCTTTTATAACATTTTTAATGATGGTCTCGATTGCTTTTTTTACACCACAAACAGGCATAAAAAATCGAGTAGAGGCGGCAGTAAGTAATGTTTCAAACTACGTACAAGAAACGAATAAAGTAACTTCTGTAGGTATGCGCTTTGATATGTGGAAGTCTGCTGTTTATATGTTCCTAGACTCCCCTATTTTAGGTGTTGGCGAGAGTCAAATAAGGAATATAAAACAGGATTTAGCTGACTCAGGATATATAAGCCAAAGTTCTGTACGTTTTTTTCATGCTCATAATGAGGTGCTTGATACTATATCTAAAAGAGGTCTGGTTGGGTTGGTTTTTCTACTGGCTTTGTATTTTATTCCTTTGAAGTTATTTATGAAAAAAATAAGAAAGGGCAATAATTGGAATATTAAATCTTATGCTCTTGCTGGTGCTGTAGTGCCAATGTCTTATATTGATTTTGGTTTTACTGAAGTTATATTTTCGCATGATATTGGGGTCATGATGTACTTTTTTTCAATTACGATATTCTGGGCTGCAATAAAAAATGAAGAAAAAGATAACTTTCTAACGCTGAAAAGAAGGGCTGTATGAACTATATTTAAAAGGCTTTGGTGTAGTTTTTTAGGTATGATCTTTTCCGTTGTAAAATCTGTTAAAAAAACAAGTAATAGAGTATAAAGCTTTATGGTAGTAGAAACTTATGATGTATCTTTAGTTTTACCTGTTTATAATGTTGAGCAATATATTTCACATTGCTTAGACTCTCTTCTCTCTCAATCTTTTCAAGGCTCTTTACAGATTATTTTAGTTGAAGATAAGTCTCCAGATAATAGTTTGTCTATTTGTCGTGAATACGTGAAGAAGTATGACAACATTACGCTTATTGAACATGCTGAAAATGGCGGTAGCTCAGTCGCTCGAAATTCAGGTTTAGAGCAAGTACAAGGTAAATACTTTATCTTTGTTGACCCTGATGACATTGTTCCAGCAGCAGCTTTAGAAACACTTTATAATACAATAGAAGAATCAGGTGCTGATATTGTCAAAGGAAATAATACCTCCTTCAAAACGACTCAATCACCATGTTTAGTTAACTATTCAGTAAAGGAGAAAGAAGAGTATATTGAGGGTGAATGTTTTACTGTACTGCTTAAACATGAAAAGCTACGCGGTCATCCTTGGGGGAAAATTTTTCGTACATCAAGTTTTAAAGGTATTCGTTTTACACCTGGATATCGTATGGCACAAGACTTGTTATTTTGTGCGGAGGTATTTAGCAAAGCGAGCCGTTTAGTATTAATTCCTGATGTAGTGTATCAATATCGTATTCATAACAGTGGTGCGACAGGTCGTAAATAT
The DNA here is from genome assembly GCF_047525555.1 of Marinomonas algae. Taxonomy (NCBI): domain Bacteria; kingdom Pseudomonadati; phylum Pseudomonadota; class Gammaproteobacteria; order Oceanospirillales; family Oceanospirillaceae; genus Marinomonas; species Marinomonas algae. Next base: position 158,831 of record NZ_JBLIXK010000003.1, read on the forward strand.
GAAACAGGCGCTTATCTGAGTTGGTTGAAGTGTATTACGGCCGTAGGTGCTTTTGTTGTTACTAGGCAACAGAAAAAAGCTTATCAAGAGCTTAAGGTTCGATCCCTTACTCAAATAGCTAAAGAAATACGATCTTTAAAAGCTGATGCTTTGCTCTCAGTTTTGGAGGTAGTTGAGAGCACTCGTGTAGAATGGGGAATCTCTTTAAATAAGCTAATTCTCCAAGATAAAGTATCTACTACTTCTATCTACCGCTATATATCATTTTTATTAGCACAAAAGAAAGCGCGTAGCTCAATTAAATGATCTATGCGTTTGGTTATCGTCTATTTAGGGCTTTATGTCGTAATATTCGCAAAGTGCCAACCACTGTAGTCTATTTTTATCCTCTCTAATATTTGTTTTCTTTAAAGATATCGCTTGTGAGCCCGCAATTGGAATAGGTTTTTGACACGGATGTGATGACCGTCTTACCTCTGTTCCTTTTAACAGAGACATCATTTTGAACCACAAGTCGTCTGCCTTTGGTGCTAGTTTTAAAAAAAGGTCAGGATTGGTTGCATCTTCATGTAAAGCATTTTTAGGGTATAAAACACCACCATATCCAATAGGAAGTAATTTTTTATCGACAACACCTGGTGTTTTTAGATATGTCCATTGTTTGTATGGTAATAACTCTCCACTTTCATCATATGTAATCATTCTACATTCATTTGCAATGACACTGTTTGGGTAGGTTTGGTGGTCGTTGTAAAGTGAAGCAAGCCATTCTGGGCGGTAAATTAGGTCGTCGTCGCAAGTGATAAGAGCTGTATCTAGAAACTCTTTTAGAGAGTAAATCAGTTTTCTATGTGAGCAAGTAAGCTCTTTTTGAAAGCGTATTTCAAATATCTCACCTACAAGATCAGTTAGCTTTTTGGGAAGCTGGTTTTGCAGCTCCTCATGCAGCCAAAGTACAATTTTTTGCGGCTTCTGAGGTTGGCTTAAAATACTGCGAATCGTAATGTCAATAATATGCAAACGGGAAGGGATGGAGGTTAAAGTCACAATCACTGGTAGTGTAGGAGCATTTGTTGATTTCAGCTTTTCTAGAGGGAGACTTCTTAGTTTGATGATGTTTATGAATGAGGGTATGTATTCTTTAAGTTTCACGTCTTTCCCTTTTCTAGCAAGTTCTGAGTTAGCCGTTATTCTCCTTTAGTCGCTTGCTTTCTTCAATAGCTTTCTATTGTGAGCTTGATGGGAATAAAAAAGCTGTTTCAGAAACACTGAAACAGCTTTTCGTTTTTCTCGTCAGTATAGCGACAGAGAAAGAAGATTACTCTGCAGCTTGAATGCTGTGTAATTCCACTACAAATTTAAGTGCAGCGTATGGAGGAATTGGACCTGTGCCGCCAGGGCCGTAGGCTAGGTCTGTTGGAATGTACAGTTCGTACTTAGAACCAACAGGCATAAGTTGTAGGCCTTCAGTCCAGCCAGGGATAACGCCGTTTAGTGGGAAGGTGATGGATTCGCCACGCTGGTATGAACTATCAAATACAGTACCGTCAATTAGGCTGCCTTCATAGTCTACTTCTACTGTGTCTGTTGCCGCTGGTTTCTCGCCAGAGCCTTCGGTGATGACTTTATACAACAAGCCAGATTCCGTTTTCATCACGCCTTCTTCAGCTTCTTTTTCTTTCAGCCAAGCTTCGCTTGCGGATTTTGCTTCAGCGGCTTGTTTTTCTTGCTCAAGCTGAGCAAGTTCTGCTTGTTCTTGCTGGTAGGCTTGGATAGTTTGTTGAACTTCATCCAGTGTCATTTGGCCTTCTTCACCAGCAAATGCATCTTTAAAGCCCGCCATGAAAGTTTCCATATCCAGTTCCGAGAAGTCTTGTGACATACGTGAACCAAACATTGTGCCTATGCTGTAACCAAGACGCTGTTCTTTTGAATCCAGAGTGACCGTGTCAGCTGCGTAGGAAAAAGACGCTGAAGACATAACCAGCGCTGCAATAAGAGATTTTTTCATAAAAAGTGTTCCATGATTATTTTGAAAGTTATCACTGAGTGATCTAAGCACTTAGACAGAGTTCAGTTCGCATAGCGTTTCGATTCGGCATTTTATCAAGCGGAAAAAAATTAGAAACATATAAATTCAGATATTAATACGCTTTGTGCTTCGCGGAGCCAGATCCGTTGGTATCTGTTCTAACATAAGCTAGGTGTTTTATGCCAATTTTATGTTTGAGCGTTTTTACCAAAGCGACCCCTTCACCTGCACACTTTGTTTGAGTTCCAAAAGATCTTTCTTCCATTTTCAAGCGGCCCCGCAAAGGACAAAGCATGCAATGAGGTTAATCTGCAGTTCTTATGGGAGACAATCGCTTTTACACAAGCATGACGGTGTTTGCTAAAGGTCGTTTCTTTACAATTCGATCTTTACGAATTTTTGACGCTTTCTTTTGTTGTTGAACTCTGTACATCTCCGACATGTACATCGACCTTGTCGAAATAAATTTCGACCTACGTAGTTGTCCATTGTTGGTTGTGATTGCTTAGTTTGGGTTGATGCCAATAAAAAGCGGAATCAAGATTGGGCAGAGTATGCTCATGATGAATCCGCTGGCGATGCAAACAGGGACGATTTGCGCACCGTGAAATTTCCCTAGCATAGGCAAGGTGAAGTCCATTGCCGTGGCGCCAGAGTATCCCACGGACATGTGGCTGTTTAATCGAGCAAGAAACGGGATAAGCATCAGAGCAAGGATTTCGCGGCTGAGGTCAAGCAAGAAGGCGGTGGTGCCAAGTACGGGATCGCCAAGTCCGGTGATTAAAATGCCCGATAGACTGTACCAACCAAACCCAGAGACAACCGCAAGCCCTTGGTGCCAACTGAGGCCTAATACTAAGCTACCTAACCAACCAGCGAATAAGGTCGTGATGATGGTGATCAGCGCAATAATAACGCCTTGAGAGTTTAAGAAGAGTTTGCGTAGGCGATAGTTGCCTTGTCTTAGCTGGCAGCCAATCAAGAACAATAAGAAGTAGAGTAAAAAGGTCACCATTTCATCGATGCCGGACACCCAATCTTTGGTGAAAAATCCCACAATAATCCCGACAACGACCCAAGCAATGGATTTCGCGGCATCCATTAAAGCATGGCTTTGTTTGCCCTCTGGGTTCTGTGATAAATGCTCTGCATGTGTACCACCGAAACGCATTCCACTCAAATAAAGCCCGAATAAACTGATCGCACTAACGAGCACAAAGAACACAACAGCTTGGTATCCAGCAACCAGTAGTTTTTCTGCAAGGTTGTCGAGCGCACCAAGGCTGAAGCCGATTAAACCCAAAATAAGGTACACCAACTGCTCTAGCCATTTCGCCACTCGAGCGGGAGAAAATACCTTTATATTCACCCAATAACCGAAAAGTAATGAGATAAGTAATGGGCCGAGTGTCGCGAGAATAGTCATGTAATAAAGATCGTCCATAATTGAGTTTTTAGGGCGCGTTATTGTCGCGAGAATTTCCAGTAAATACAATGATGTGAGTGAGTGTGTTTTGGCCTTGGTGGTTTTCTGTGCATTGTTGGGTGATAGGTGGTAAATTGCTCGGCTGTTTTTTTGTGTTCTATGGATAGTCGGCGGTGTTGTGTGGTTAAGCGTTTTCCTGTTTTGAAAGAAGTTCTCCATTTATTGTTTCCTATGGTACTCACGATGACCTTAGAGTTGTCGATCAGTGTAGTAGATACCATCATGCTGGGGCATTACAGAGCATTGCATTTGGCAGCGGTTGGATTGGCGTCGAGTCTTTGGTTGCCAGTAGGGTGCTTTTTGATTGGGGTGACGTTTGGGATTACGCCTTTGGTGACGCGTCACTTGCACGGTCGTCAGCCTAAGTTGGTAAATTTGTATATGTCTCAAGCTGTAGGTTTGTCTGTCGGCTTGGGTGTGTTGGCAAGTTTGTTGGTGGTTTTTGTGTTGCCATATTTTGCTGGCATGATGGCGACAGAGGAAGAAACTCGTCGAGTGTCGGTGAATTATTTATATATCTTCGCGCCTGCTTTGCCTATGTTGGCGCTGATGACGTCCTATAAAAATCTATTTGAAGCCGCGGGTCGCCCAGGCTTTCCTTTGTTTGTTGCGAGCACGGGTTTAGTGCTGAATGTTCTTTTTAACTACGTGCTTATTTTCGGTAAATTTGGCTTTCCAGCAATGGGCGCAGAAGGCGCGGCGGTAGCATCTTTGTTGTCTTTGTATCTGGCTGTAAGCATCTTTTTTGTGTACGACCGTTTTATTAATAAAACGCCGTTATTCACTCGATTAGTGTGGCGTTACACGCGTAAATTCTCGATCTTGTTAAACGTTGGTGCGCCAGCGGGTTTTGCTTTTGCCTTTGAAGTTGGGCTTTTCTCTTCAATGACTTGGTTGATTTCTTCCTTTGGTGATTTGGCTCTAGGCGGCGGACAAATTGTCATGTCCTATACGTCTTTCTTGTTCACACCTTTGATGGCGATGAGTGCGGTGACGGCGATTGTGGTGGCGAAAGCCATGTCTAAAGAAGGCGTCGAAGGTGTTATCAAACGGGTTCGTGTCATCGTCGGACTTGGCCTAACTTACGTGACGACTTGTTTTGTGGTGACTCAGCTTTTCCACAACCATATTCCTTATATCTACAGTAGTAATGAAGAGGTTGTGGCTTTGGCGGCGGGCATTTTGGTGATCTCAGCCTTTTATCAATTCCCAGATATGCTACAAGCGGTTTTCACTGGGGCTTTGCGTGGTTTTCGTGATACGCGTTCTTCTATGATTGCTTTTGGCGTGTCTTTGTTTGGCTTGAGTATGCCATTCGGTTACTGGTTATCTCATTACAGCCCTTGGTCTGAGACCTTGTCTGTTCGCGGCTTTTATATTGGCTTGGGTGCTGGTTTGTGTTTGTTGGCGACTATCCTCGTCTTGCGTTTCCGTATAGTGTTGAAACGTTACAAAGGCAAACGCATTGGGTCGCCAAGAGAAGTGGCTTAATAAAGTACGAGTGAAAGTGGAATAGGAGACAAGCATGCAATACGCCGTTCTAATTACTGGGTGTTCTTCTGGGATAGGTTTGGAAGCCGCGAAGATGTTGCAAGAGCGCAATTTCTTAGTAGTGGCCAGCTGCCGAAAAAAGGAAGATGTGGAAGCACTAAAAGAGCAAGGTATTAAACACGTTGTCCAATTGGATTTGGCGGATTCAGCTTCTATTCAGCAAGGCTTAGAAGATACCTTGGCGATTACTCAGGGCAAGTTGTTTGCTTTGTTTAACAACGGCGCTTATGGGCAGCCCGGTGCCGTGGAAGATTTACCAGTAGAGGCGCTACGAACTCAGTTTGAAAGTAACTTTTTCGGCACGCATGAACTCACGACAAAAGTATTGAAGCTGATGTTGGCGCAAGGTTATGGACGTATTGTGAACAACAGTTCTGTATTGGGCTTGGTGGCTGCGCCGTTCCGTGGTGCCTATAACGCCAGTAAGTTTGCTTTAGAAGGTTTGACAGATACCTTGCGATTGGAGCTTTCAGATACACCGATTAAAGTGAGTTTGATTGAGCCAGGCCCGATTGAGAGCCGTTTTCGTGCCAATGCTTTGGTGGCACTCAAAGAAAATATTGATATGGAAAACAGCCGTCATAAGAAAGGCTATGAAGAGGCAATTGCCCGTTTAAGTAAGGAAGGGGCAACGTCGTCTCAAACATTGCCAGCGAGTGCGGTAGTGAACAAGTTAATTCATGCGTTGGAGTCGCCACGACCAAGAGCGCGTTATTATGTGACCTTACCTACTTACGGCGCTGTCTTAATGAGACGAGTTCTACCAACTTGTTTGTTGGATTGGGTGATGCGCCGTCAAGGTGCTTGATATCAGCGTTTAAGCCATTTAGAGATGGCTGACAAATAGGCTTCGCGCGCTTCTTGATGAGACAGATAAAGGTCGTGGAAGCCTTTTGGAATGATGGCTTTGTCTAGGTTCGAAAAGGTTTTTTCGGCGGCTTGCTCCATGCTGTCTATGTCTAATACGCCATCCCCTTGTTGAGTTTCTTTTACCGTTTCTTTGCCAATTGTGCTGATTTCCGAACGACAAAGCAGGGTAGGAATGTCTATTTTCTGTGTCGCGAGATTATGTTGCGCACGGATAATTTCTTTTAGCCAATGGAAGGATAAATTAAAACCTTCCGCGGGTTTCCAATCTAATCGATAATCCCACTCTCCGCCAAACCGTGTGTGCAATGTTTTAGCGTAAGTGGTGATTTTCTTGGCTCGTAGAAAGGCAAAAGGAAATATCGATACCAAAGCGCGTATTGGCCAGCTGATTCGGTTAAGCAGAGCTGGTGGGAATGGCAGAGCTAGAAATGGGCTATTGAGTATGAGTCCTGTGACTTCTGGAAAAGCTCTGTTGTAATGGCTTTCTCTTTCTGGAAGTGCGTAGGGTTGCGCAAGATAAGATGACGCAATAAGCCCGCCTGTTGAATGTGCCATGATGACCACTTCTTTCACGCCATCTTGTCGCATTGTCGCGAGCGCTATGTCTAAATCTTGCCCGTATTGTTCGATGGAATCACACCAATTTGGTGGCGTAGATGGACGAATCGAGCGACCGTAACCCTGTAAATCCACGGCGTAAAAGCGATAACCAAGCTTGATAAAGTGTTCTGCTAAGCCTTTTTGAAAAAAGTAATCTGTGTATCCATGAACATAAAGAATGGCTTTGGCGGTTCTTGGTCGGCCGATATGATGAACCAATGTTGTGTGTACTTGCGTTTTCGGCCCAGGAAAGGCGAAAGTGCGGGATATGAAGTCTGCGCCCAATAAGTCTTCACCTTGGCTGACTTGTGTCCAATGTTGTCCTATTGGTGCGCTCATAATGACCTTCTTATTTTTCTAATTTGTATTTAACCAAAGTTGTCCTATTGGTGCGCTCATAATGACCTTCTTATTTTTCTAATTTGTATTTAACCAAAGATGTTGTCGCCAAGTTGATCGATAGTCATTTTGGCTTTGCGTAATGTCACTTCGATGCATTCGTCACGGCTTGGAATGAGGTCTGAACGAATGAAGTTGTGCACTTGTTGTTCCTCACCTTCGCCTTTGGTAATGGTTGCTGCGACTCTCAGTTGGCCTGCGTCTTTGATTGGTGCTGGGGTGATCATAAAACCTTTGTATTCAATAGCTTCTTCGGTCGGCTCTGGTGCGCTTTCGCCTCCGGCAAATAAACTTTTTAAGCCTGATAAGATTCCCATTGTTGTGCTCCTAATAATGAATAAATACTCTGTTTGAAGCTATTCTTCTGGGAACGGCGTCATTAGTCAAATATCAATGTGAGTATATTGCAGAGTCAGTGAGTTTATTCCTGCTTGCTGTATACTTCAGCTTAGTATGAATTAATGAATAGGGCAGATTAGAAATGAATGAAACACAAGCCAATAATCCGTTGCATGGCATTACGTTAGAGCAGATATTGATAGAGTTGATTGATCATTACGGTTGGGAAGAGTTGGCTGTGCACATCAACATTAATTGCTTTAAAAGTGACCCTTCTATCAAATCCAGTTTGAAGTTTTTGCGTAAAACTCCTTGGGCGAGAGATAAAGTCGAGAGCTTGTTCTTAGAAACCTTCTTTTGATGACCTTGTAAAAAGTTGAGTGTTAGCTCATTTCAGGGCAAGGGCCGCCATCATGACGAACGATGTTTCGGCCTTGGTTCTTAGCAAGGTAGAGGTTTTGGTCTGCGTTTCGTAAGAAAGCGTTGAATTCCATTCCTCTTTTTAACTCAGATATACCAATGCTCACAGTTAACGTGATGGTGTTGTCCGCGACTTTAAACTCATGTTTTTCAATGCTTTCACGAAGGTTTTCTGCAAACTCGCAGGCGTCTAATGGAGAGGTGTTTTGTAAAGTGACTAAGAACTCCTCTCCTCCAATCCGGTAAGCGTTGTCTTTGCCAACGTGCTTTCTTAAAAGGCTAGAAAATTCTACTAAGATGAGGTCGCCCACTTCGTGACCAAACTGGTCGTTGATCTTTTTGAAGTAGTCCACATCCAAAATTAAAAGCTGGGTTGTTTTGGCATTGTTATCTTTCGAAGAATTAAATTCCTCGAAGAAAATTTCTAAGGCATGACGATTCTTTGCTTCTGTGAGCGGGTCTTTATAAGCCATGTGATGGAGTATTTGGCTGTTTTTAATGTATTGGTTCTCGTATAAAAAGCAGACTGAATAAGCTAAAAAATAAGCGCCAGTGAAATTCAAGGCAGAGCGATAAGCGAACATTTGCTCTGTGTCACTTTTAGTGATGATCAAATACAGTGTTGGAATCAGTACCAGAACAGAGTAAATCAGGCTTTTTTTGGGACCTAAGAAAATGCAGTAAAGAGGAGGCAGAATAAGCAACCAATAACTGATGCCTGTTCTTAAGTCCACCATGCTGAAGGTGTAAAAAATGACCGCTGAAATGGAAAACAGTAGAAAATTGATACGACGAGCGTTAACTGTACCAGTGCGTTTTGCAGACCAAAAAAAGTAAACATTTAGCGCTCGAGAACGGCTTCTAGGAAAGCGATATCAAACTGTTGAAGATAGAGATTTATAAGACTGAACGCCAGCACGATTAGCCCAGTAATTAGGCTAAGGCGTCTGTGCAATACAGCTTTGGTTTTAACGAATTGTATGTCAGTTTGAATGCTTTGCATGTAAATTCAACGCTATGAAAAGAATTGCAATGCCATATTGTAATCATTTGTATTCAATAAAGCTTATGCGAGCAACAATTTGTTACAAACTGGAATGAAGTGATCGGCAGAGTGAATGAGACTTTGTGCCGTTAAAGCTTCCACGCCGTAAACTTCTACCTTGGTTTGGTATTTTTCCCTAAGCGTATCCGCCAGCAAAGCAAAATCCCCATCCCCGGAAGCCAACACCAGTACGTCGCTGTCTTTGCCGTATTCGATGCCATCAATCGCAATGCCAACATCCCAATCGCCTTTGGCAGAGCCATCGGAACGCTGAATAAAAGGTTTTAATTTCACTTCAAAGCCAATGGCTCGCAGGATGTTTTGAAATTGTCGTTGCTTCTCATCACCTCTGTCTATGGCGTAGGCGATGGCTTTCACCACGTTTCGACCTTCTGTGGCTTGCTTCCAGAAAGCGTTGTAATCAAAAGGACGTTTGAAAGTGTCCCTTGTTGTGTAATAGACGTTTTGTACGTCTACTAAAATGGTGACGTTTTCCATTGCAATCCTGATGGTCAATTGTGACGTTAGTGGGTTAACCGCATATTGCTGTCTTTATATAAGCGCGTTTCATGAGCCATTAGCGCCAGTTCTTGCAAACTGAGCGGCTTGGAGGGCGACATTTGTAAGCGTAGCTGTTTTTTGCTCGCTTGAGTGTTTAATGATGGATCTTGAGAAGGTTTCAAAAAATCGACTAGGGTGTTGGTAATTTCATCTGCTTCTACTGAGTTCGCTTTTGCGACGCCTAGGCTTTGGCTTAGAAACTTCAGTAAGCTAGCCAGTTGATTTTCTTCCTGCTGACTTTTGGGTGTATCAGGAATCAGCCGAGTAACAAGCCCTGAATCCTGATAGCGAATGTCTAAATCGTTAATTTCCAAAGCCTCACCATGAATGAAGAAGAGCCCTAAAGGCTGTCCCATGGCGATAGACGCAAGCAAGTCTGTACGTATCTCGTGCATGGATAGCTCGTTGTTCAATAAACGAATATGACTAGAAGTCGATAATATGCCCAAGTCTTTGATATCGAGCTTGAATTGGGAAGTTACTTGATCCTCATTGATTGTAGAAGATAAAGAGCCTTTGCCTAGCAATGTGGTGATGCCAGCGATTTTCATTAGACGCCTTGTGTCGTAGGAAAGGCTTTCTGCTGGGCTGTTTTTTATCCAGAAATCCACATCTAAATCAGGGTAGGTTAATGGGTAACTGTTTAGGGAAATTCGGCTGAACTGCAACCAAGGCGAGTTTTCGAAGCCAAAGCTCACTTCTTCGATAGATGGCGTCAGTGTAAAAGGGTTAAAGTGCACGGTTTGATAATGAACAAAAGGCGTTAAGCCAGCATCGTCGAGTTGCTTTTTAAGGGCTTCTTCCGTGTATTGTGTGCCAAAATATTTGATGGCGTAGAGACCTAAAACAGTTAAGCTGAAAACCACAAAAAGTGACACAAGAATACCGACTTTTTTGTCTTTAATGTTTGCTATAAAACGGCTCAATGCATTAATCCATAACTAAAAAGATGAGAGAAATCTATGGTGAGTTAGGTTAAGTGCCTTGTATTGGGGATGCAATGAAAAGTTGAAGGATAAAAGAAACTTAGAGGGATAAAGTGTGGCCGCACCCTGTCTATGTTATAAATAATCAATTCTCCTCACTTTTGATGGACTCATCCAAAACATGCACACACTCACTTTTATTCTAGTTGCCTTAGTCGCTGTCGAGCATTTTTATATTTTGGTATTGGAAATGTTTATGTGGACTAAGCCAAGAACCTTAAAAGTATTTGGTATTGATCCAGCTTTGGCTGAACAAACAAAAGCCATGGCGGCAAATCAAGGACTTTATAATGGCTTTTTGGCGGCGGGTTTGGTGTTTGGTTTAATGCATGGTAACGAAGCCTTTGCCATGCAGCTGCAAGTTTTCTTCTTGTCCTGCGTTGTTGTCGCGGCGATTTATGGCAGTCTGACCGTGAAGAAATCCATTATTTTGGTTCAAGGCTTGCCGGCCGCTTTAGCACTTTTGAGTGTGTTGACTCTGGGGTGATTAGAGAGCAAGTAAGGTTTGTTGTTATATTTTCTGCGCTAACTGTTTTTCTAAGGAGTGGCCGTGAGGTCTGTTTCATTACGTCGATTAATCATAGTGCCATTTTTTGCGCTGGCTTTAATCACTGGTATTACTATGTATTTTGTTGCGACGACAACCATGTCCAACATCGCCAACAAAGTGGGTTTGCAATATATCCATGAAGTGGAAAGTCGAGTTCAAGAGCGTATTCGTAGCTTTATGGCTCCGTTACTACGCATTGTTGAAGTGAATCAACAAGCTTTTTTAGCGCGTCCGAATGAACTGAATGATTTGTCGAAAGCAGCAATACGCTTTCATGAGCAGGGAATGCCTTACCGACAAATGACCTTTATTTCAGTTGCCACATCCGATGGTCGTTATCTTACCTCTGTACAAACACCCGTTGAGAATCGCAGCCATCACCTCGCAACAAATTTTGTTCATAAACCTCTCACAATGGAAGGGTTCAATTACGACCCTACTGTCGGCATTGGCAGTAAAAGACAACAAGACGCTGAGTTTACATACGACCCGAGAGTTCGACCTTTTTACCAAAGCGCTGTCGGTTCAAAAACGCCTGTTTGGGGAAAGATAGAGCGTTATTATGGGTACGAAGCATTGGGGGCGACTCTTTCTGCGGCCATTTATGACAACAATGACACCTTGTTAGCCGTAACCGCGACCAGTGTTGCGTTAAACGAGCTGGATAACTATTTGAAGTCATTAGAGATTGTAGATGACGGCTATCTTTTTCTTGTCGAGCAAAACGGCGACATGATCGCAACATCGACTGATACGGAGCTATTCTCAACTCAAAATGGCAAACCAAAACGAGTTAACCTGCTTGAGCATCAGAATGGTTTGTTTCGTTTGGCGAGTGAGTATTTAAAGGACGGTGCCTATCGCCTTTCTCTAGATGGGCGTGACTATTTGTATCATGTGCATCCTGTCAGTTTTGAGTACGGTGAAACCTGGTTATTGGGCGTATTAATTCCGAGTGCTTACCATGAAAACCTTCTAAGTGATTATAATCGCAGCTCTATTTTGATTACGCTCGGCTTGTTTATTTTTATCAGTTTGTTAGGTGCTTTAATTGCTTGGTATATTGGTAAACCGATTCAATTATTGAGTGCCGCAACGAGTAAGAAACGTCTTGAAAACATCCAAGCTTTACCTGAATCGATTAGCAAGGTCAAAGAGATAAACGCTCTGAACCAAGGGTTAAAAGAGATGGCGGATGATCTTAGTGATGTGATGCATAATCTCGAAGCCAAAGTGGCAGAAAGAACGCTTTTGCTTCAAGGCGAGAATGAAAACTTGCTTGAAACATCTGTCAAAGATGAGCTAACAAACATTTATAATCGCCGCGGTCTTAAACAAGATTTTATTAGAGTCGTGGGAGTCGACGGCGAGCAAAAACACAATGTGACACTGGTCTTGTGTGACATCGATCATTTTAAAGTATTCAATGACAAATATGGGCACGGAGAAGGAGATAAAGTCCTGATCAAGGTGGCTGAGAGTTTAAATCTGTACTCCCGAACTGGGATTGATATTGTTGCTCGATATGGCGGTGAAGAATTTGTTCTAGTGTTTTCCAATATGTCGTTAGATCATGTTTTAGAAAGGCTCAATGGAATTCGACAAGAGTTAAAAAATACAGAGTTGGCTGGAAAAGAGCGTATCACAATGAGTTTTGGGGTTGCGCATCATGAGAGTAGTGACAGCATACAGATTGAAGATTTGATAAATAAAGCGGATGAGAAATTGTATCAAGCTAAAAATGGTGGCCGGAACCAAATTGTTAGCTAAGTGTCTCAAAAGCCGGATAAATTACCTCAAGATCAAAATGCTTTTAAACGTTAAAAGGAGTTAATTATTTCATCATTAATACCAGGACAAGACGATTTGTGGTTTTTGCCATTGGGTGGCACGGGCGAAATCGGTATGAATATGAACCTGTATGGCCATGATGGCCAATGGTTGATGATAGATTGCGGCGTTTCTTTTAATGAGCCTTTAAAGGCCGATGACCTTCATACTGCGGAAGTGGTTTGTGCCGATCCTACTTTTATTACCCAACAAAAAGAGCGGCTTGCGGGCATTGTTATTACTCACGCCCATGAAGATCATGTGGGTGCTTTGCCTTTTCTTTGGCGTCGTTTCAAATGTCCTGTTTACACCACGGCTTTTACTGCCGAAGTGTTACGTCGCAAGCTGATTCAAGTGGGTTTAGCAGACGACGTTCCTGTCATTGTGGTGAAAGAAAATGAGAGCCAAAGAATCGGCGTGTTTAACGTCACTTGGCTCGCCTTGACCCATTCTGTTCCAGAACCTTTTGCCATGACCATTGATACGCCAGCAGGGCGAATTTTCCACACAGGGGATTGGAAAATTGATAAGAAGCCTATTATTGGCGAAGGCTTTTCTCCTGCAAATTTCAAAGCACTTGCGAAAGAAAACATGCTTGCCATGGTGTGTGATTCCACAAATGCCTTACAAGAAGGCCATTCGGTTTCAGAAACGGACTGCTATGAAGCCTTATTAAAAACCATCTCGACAGAGAAAAACCGTGTTGTTGTCGGTTGTTTTAGCAGCAACGTGGCTCGGCTGGTGGCGCTTGGTCGCGTGGCTCAAGAAACAGGGCGCTATTTGGCGCTGATTGGCCGCTCTTTAACCAACATGGTGGGTGCGGCCAAGGCGACAGGACATTGGCCCGATGATTTGCCTTTAATTGATGCGGCGCATCTTGGGTATTTGCCGCGAGAAGAAGTGCTTGCAGTGGTTACTGGAAGCCAAGGGGAGCCTCGAGCGACCTTGAATCGCCTTGCGGCAGGAAACTGTTTTGACTTAACGTTGGAAGCGGACGACATGGTGATTTTCTCCGCCATGATGATACCTGGCAACGAAGACGCCATTATGCGTTTGGTGGAACAATTCAAAGGCCAAAAAATTCGCACCTTGCAGCAACAAGATACAGAGCTGCCCATTCACGTCAGCGGGCATCCATGCAGAGAAGAGCTTAAGCAGCTTTATACTTGGGTTCAGCCGCAGCTGGCGATTCCCGTTCATGGTGAGCCAAAGCACCTTGTTGCCAATGGCGATGTCGCGAAATTGAGTCATGTGCCGAATCAGTTAGTAGGCCGTAATGGCGACCTTTATCAGCTTGCTCCCAGTGTAAAAATCCTTCGAGAGCAAGTGAAGGTCGGTCGTATTGCTCTATCGCGTTAGTGATTTATGAAAAGGTCGGTGCGAACACGGTTTTTGATGTTTGCCCCGGAATCTCTTTCGCGAGCTTAGGCACCAAATAACCGGGTAATTCTGCGGCTACTTTTCCCATTAATTTTTGCGCTTCTTCAATGGATACATCAAAATGCGCTGCACCTTCTACGGGATCGAGCGTGAACATGTAATAAGGCAGAATACCTGCCGAAAATACCGCTTCGCTTAAGTTTACTTGTGCTTCTACTGAATCGTTAATGCCTTTCAATAATACGCCTTGGTTGAGCAAGGTAACGCCCGCTTGCTTCAGCTTGAATGCAGCTTGGGCAAGCTCTTCATCTACCTCGTTGGCGTGATTTATGTGCCAAACCATAATGATGTCTAGGCGGCTTTGTTTTATCCAATCCAGCATGTCATCACACACACGAGCAGGAATCACCACAGGTAAACGGGAGTGAATACGCAGGCGTTTAATTTGTGGCAAAGCCTCGATTTGACGTACTTTATTGGCGAGTAAGGTGTCTTTCATCATTAATGGATCGCCACCACTCAGGATTACTTCGTTGACCTCCGGATGTGCGATTAGATAATCAATGACAGATTGCCACTCGGCTTGAGCCAGTTGGTTGTCGCCATAAGGAAAGTGACGGCGGAAGCAATAGCGGCAATTTACCGCACAAGTTCCTGTGGTGATAACCAGCAAGCGGCGTTTGTATTTATGCACAATGGCTTTTTGCGGATTGTGGTCGGCTTCTTCTAATGGGTCTTTGTTGTAGCCTGCTACTTTCAGCATTTCTGCTGCGTCTGGCATGACTTGGCGTAATAAAGGATCGTTCGGATTGCCGTATTCCATTCGAGATAAATAAGGTCGTGGCACCAGAAGTTTGAAGCTGTGTTGAGCGTCTTGGCCTTGAGTGATGAGTTCTTTGGGCAAACCAAGGCTTTCAATAAGGTCATTCAGAGAGGTGATTGCCTGTGTGAGGTGTTGGGGCCAGCTTGTTGTGTTCTGTGTTTTAATGGGAATCACGTCAAATATCTGCAAAATGTTGTTGATTTGGGTTATTATGGCGCCAACTTTTTTGGCCTTTCGTAGGCTGATGGCTTTTAAAGATCTTATAAAAGACCTTTAGACTGACATGATACGCCAGTCGGAGCCTTTTCTCTAAATTTATACCGTGAGGATTTATGGCTAATATTTCTACTAGCGATATGCGCACTGGCGCGAAAGTAATGGTTGATGGCGACCCATGTTCTGTTTTAGAAAACGAACACGTTAGACCAGGCAAAGGCCAAGCCTTTAACCGTTTAAAATTGCGCAACTTGAAAACAGGCCGCGTTTGGGAGCGTACTTTTAAATCAGGCGAATCTCTTGAAGCTGCTGACGTGATGGAAACCGATATGGAGTATTTGTACACCGACGGCGAATTCTGGCACTTCATGGCGGTTGATGGGTCTTTCGAGCAACACGCAGCAGACGAAAATGCCATTTCTGACACGAAAAATTGGCTGAAAGAGCAAGAAAAATACGTTGTGACTTTATACAACGGCGCTCCTCTTGCTGTGACTCCACCAAACTTCATTGAACTTGAAGTGAAAGACACGGATCCAGGTGTAAAAGGTGATACTGCAAACGGCGGTTCTAAGCCTGCTTACTTGGTGACTGGTGCCATGGTTCGTGTGCCATTGTTCATCAACATCGGTGAAGTATTGCGTATTGATACACGCAGTGGCGAATACGTTTCCCGCGCGACTGGTAAGTAACTTTTGGCTTCTTAGCCGAAGCAAATCAAAGAAAAGCCTTCGATAGAACACTATCGAAGGCTTTTTTATTGCTATTCGTTTCAGAGTTTAATCGTCTTAAAGCTCTACAATTAATTTGCCTGTATTTTTACCGTCGAATAAAAGATTTAAACCGCTTGGTGCGCTTTCCAATCCTTTAATAACATGAGCACGATACTTCAATTCGCCTTTCATTAGCATGCCGCCAAGTACTTGACCGTATTCTGGAATACGGTGGAAATGATCTGGCATGGTGAAGCCTTGAATGGTTAAACGCTTCTTGATGATGTTTAACCAGCTTGGGCCAAGGTCTGGCACTTCTTTTTGGTATTCTGCAATTAACCCACAAACTGCGATTCGACCATGGGCGTTCATACGCTCGAAAATGGGTGTTTGTGCAGCACCGCCGGTATTTTCAAAGTACAAATCAATGCCTTTTGGTGTGGCTTGAGTAAGCTGTTCTGCGAAGTCTGCATCCTTGTAATTGAGGGCGTGATCAAAACCTAATTCGTCTTTTAGCCACTGGCATTTCTCTTCAGAGCCTGCGACACCAACAACGGTTAAACCAAGATTTTTCGCCATTTGACCAACGAGGGAGCCAACAGAGCCCGCGGCGGCTGTGATAGCTATGGTCTGTCCCGCTTCTGGTTTTAATACTTCAAATAAACCGTGGTAAGAGGTGATGCCTGGTAGGGCAATGACAGACAGAATCGCTTCGGCTGGTAGCTCTTTTGGAATCAGATTAATACCTTTGCCATCGGTTAAAGCATATTCGGTCATTCCCATCAGCCCCATTACTCGGCTACCAACAGGGAAACTTTCATTTTTGGATTCAACCACTTCGCCAATGCCGCTAGCACGCATCACATGACCAAGCTCTACGGGTGGAATGTAGCTTTCTGTATCTGGGCTCATCCAACCACGCATAGCAGGATCGAGAGAAAGGTGAGACAGCTTAACCACAAACTCGCCTTCGCTTGGCGTTGGAATCTCTTGAGTGGTGATTTCAAAAATGTCTGCTGTGATTTCCTTTTCAGGGCGCGCAATAAGCTTGATTTGGCGATAAGTCATAACCTGAATTCCTATAAAAAATGTGGTGGCATTTTAACGTATTCTTTCTATCGGATTGGCGGCGTTATTGAGGAGAAAATATGAATTATACAGACTAGACAAGCGGTAAATAAGGCTGGGTTATTCACATCTTCTCTAGAAGATATAAAAGACACTTTTAATCACTTATGAGGGTGTTTATCTGCTTTGTATACACCATGTATTTTTACCGAGAGACCAGAACAAAACTTAATAGCACCAATAGATATCATGAATTCTGTGCTGAACTCACCTGTGCACTCGACGTCTCTATACAAGCGCAGATCTTAAACATCCTTAAAGATCTACAAGAACACTTCAACCTCACCTTAAGATAACTACATGCAAGAGCTTCTATCATTTTATGCTACAGCGGAAAGAAGTAAGCTTAGAGCTTTCTATTTTAAAAAGAGATTGAATTAACTCTAAAGAATGTTAAATAGCAACTCAATATAGGATATTAAATGTCGTTACTTAAAAAATTGAGGGAGTCAAGGAACCTAAGTCACTCTGAATTAGCTAATCAAATAGGAGTGTCCTCTGACGAGATCAAAAGCTGGGAGAAAGAGGCTAGTTGTATTTCTAAAGATGGGCTTAGTAGTCTTGCATATTATTTTGGCTCAAGTTCGGAAGAACTTCAGGATATGTTTGCAGGCAATGAATCTTATATCATGACGAATACACATTATATTTTCGCTGAAGATGAAGAAAGTGGTTGGTGGGGGCATTTTGGATTATGTCTTAATGGGCAAAAAGATTCTAAGTGGTTTCCAATAACATTAGGACAGGCCAATAGGATATCGAATGCCTTAGACAATATGAGTTCAAGAGATCAGTGGCTAACGGTAGAGACATTGAATAATAGAATTCTACTATTTAGGCCCACTATGGTAAGCCGTATGTGGACTCTGGATGATGATGCTGATCAGCCTATGGGAGATTGGAATCCTCCTTGGGACGGTTATTCAGGTAACCCCAGTGAGTTCTATAAAGGGTTAGAAGAGTACTATTGGTCATCTATTGGTTGTGAAGGTGAGTATACTGTTGCGAAAAATGTTCAAGCGGCTGTTGAGTCTTTTACTGATATCCATGATTTAGACCTTGAACAAGTAGCGGAGCTTGTTCTAGAAACACAAATTTATAATCTAGAGGGTAGGACTTTTTCTCATATTGTTGATGGATCTAGATTATCTGAACTCATGTTTAGTGCTGACATAGGGGAATCAGTAATGATATTAAACCTGAGTAATGACAACTTTGATTTTTATATTCCCAGCGATAATGTGGCGTTAATTGATATGCCTAAAAGGTTTGTAGATCAATACATTAGGGAAGAGGGATATTTCGAGGAAGATGAAAATGCAAACTGAGACGGTTAACTCTGTGACCGAATTCTTATGTTTGGTGGAAGAGATAAATGCTAGGCATTTTGATGCAAAGTATAAATATGATGTTAAGCAAGAAGGTCACCTTTTATATCGTGGTCAAGGACAAGACTTTCCACTGCTTCCGAAAATTGCTAGAGGCGAAAGTTACCAAAATCCATTAATTAAAGAATCGTATTTGCTTTCTGAATTTAAAGTTAGAGGGAGATTACATCGAGAAATTTCTCAACTGGATGTTTGGGGGATGTTAACGTTAGCTCAGCATTATGGGCTTGCTACTAGGCTATTAGATTGGACAAAAAATCCTTTGATTGCGATGTGGTTTGCCTGTAGTGATCCAAAGTCTAATGATAATCCGCATGTTTATATTTTATTACCTCATTGGGATATTGATTATTTAGACCGAGATACGATGTTAGAAACAAATCAACATAATGGGATATCCATATTGAGGACTCAATTAGAAGATACTAGAGTGGTTGCTCAAGATGGCTGGTTCACAGTGCATTCACCATCGAAAAAGTATGGGAGGTTTATACCTTTAGGCGAGCTTGAACATCATGCAGAAGGCATGACTAAAATTAAAATCAACCCTGATAATAAAAATAAAATTTTAAAAGATTTAGATACGCTTGGTATTAGTTATCAAACGATATTTCCTGATCTTGAAGGGGTATGCCAATATATAAATTGGCAATCTGAAGTACGTGTCGAGGGAAAATGATCTATGAGTTATAAACCACCTTTTATTATCACCTCCGATATTCTTAACCTAGTAGCTGAAATTAGTGAGCAAGTGGGTCGGTTAAATACCAGTGTCTTAAATACTTCGTCACAATTACGTAAACAAAACCGCATTAAAACCATTACAGGAACACTAGCGATTGAATGTAATACCTTAATGACAGCTAGGGAAGGTGTGTCTAGGGTCAGTAAGAAGTCATATTGATCTTGTCCTCCATTCCCATGCTCATTGGGCTTTTAAAAGCAAAGGCAGGCTTTGGTCCGACAATGACTTTTCTTTTTACCTCTTCTTTATTGAACCCTATTGTGATGGCGCTCTTCGTGCCCATTTTAGGCTTTAAGGTGGCCCTGTTATACGCGTCTCTTGCCGTGTTTGTCTCTTTGTTTTCTGGTTTTGTATTACACGCTTTGGGTTTTGAGCGTTTTATCAATTTTTAAAAACCTCGGCTACGATAGTTTGCAGGTGTTATGCCTGTTACCAGCTTAAAAGCTCGGCTAAAGTTGCTGACATCGTTATAACCAAGTTGGTAAGCAATTTGCTCTATGCTTTGCAGGCTAAGGCTTAGAGCTTGTTTACTCTGTTCGATGCGTGTTTGCAGAATATACTGACTGGGGGATAGGTGCAGTACTTGCTTAAAGCGTCTCATTAGGGTTCGCTCTGTCATAGACATATGTTTACAAAGGCGTTTTACCGTGAGCTTCTTGATGTCAGAGGTATCGCAAAACTGTTGAGCTTTGAGAACCAATGGATCCCCATGATGGTAATTAGGTTGAAAGTGCTGATAGTGGCTTTGTAAACGTGGACTTATTTCTAACATGGCGAAGTCAGCGACTTCTTTAGCGATGTCAAAGCCGGTGAATTTTGCAATTAGGTGCAAGATCAAATCTTGGTAGGCGAACAAGCCAGCTGCTGTTATCACACTTCCTTCATCGACCACCACATCTTGTTTTTCTATGGCTTTAATCTTGGGGAATTGTCGGGATAACGGTTCAAAGAGCCGCCAATGTGTGGTGGCCATTTTGTCGTCTAATAGTCCGGTTTCTGCCAACCAGAAAACACTTGCGCAACAGGCCACTATGATGGCGTTTCTTTGCTGCCATTCGTTAAGGTAATCTGTCAGACCTTCCGGTTTTATCGTATCGCTAAAAGGCGTCATACAAGGGGGTAAAAACAGTATGTTAACGTTTTCAGATAAGGTTGGATAATTGCCCACACAGACACGTTCACTAAGAAAGCTTGCCTCGTCACTGAAACGATTTGCCAATGTCAGAATATCTTCCACGCCAACGAGGGCGGCTCCCATCGCAGCGGGAAAATCTAAGAGAAAAAAGTGGCATTTCATGGTGTAAATCTCGTGTCATAAATTGACTTAAATTTGTCTATTTTAGACATAAAAGGCCAGTATAAAAACCGCTAATCTAGCGTCTTCATTTTATATCGCACTGATTAGGAGACTGATGATGCAATGTGCTTTACTCATTATTGATGTACAAAACGATTACTTCCCTGAGGGGGAATGTGAACTGAAGGCACCAGATAAGGCTGTAGAAAAATTGCTGCCATTGTTGGCTGAATTTAGAGAAAAGTCGTCCCCCGTTATTCACATACAACACCTGAGTAAACAAGGTAGCCGACCTTTTCTTGTAGAGGGAACGGAAGGTGCAGAGATTCATACCAGTGTTCAACCACTAGAAAACGAAACCATTATAGAGAAAAGATTCCCCAACAGTTTTTGGCAGACGGCATTGGAAAAAACCTTACACGCCATGCAAGTGGACACACTGTTTCTTACTGGCATGATGACGCATATGTGCGTCAGTGCCACCGCTCGAGCCGCAATGGAACGTGGATTTAAGGTGATTGTGGTGGACGATGCTTGTGCCACACGGGATCTCGTTTTTGATGGAGAAACCATTTCTGCAAACACAGTACATAAAACCGCGTTGGCAGAAATCGCCAGTTTCGTCACATTCCATAAAGCCGCAGCAGTTAACGGGTTGATATCATCTCTGAGATAATCTCACACAAAGACATTAGCTGTTGATAAACCTCTGTCTTATTAACAGCCTTGTCACCTCTTTCGCAAAGTGAATCGTACAGTGGCCAACCGCAATTAATACGGAAGCAGTCGTGGAAGTAATCGTGGGTGCTGAAGCAGGCTCCGCTGCGCATGTCGATGTGTTTTTCTAGGGCGGCTTTTTCAAGTTCTAGGCAGTTCAATTTTGGCACCTGAATCCAGAGTACAACGCCACCTTGTGGCAGGCTGATTTTGGCATTGCTGGGCAAGTGTTTGATCAGAAATTGGCGATATTGGTTCACTTGTTTGATGAGCATTAAGCGGGTCTTGTTGATATGACGACGGTAATCTCCTGTGTTGATGAATTCGGCCAAGGCGGATTGCATGAGGCCATTGACGCCAAATCCGGTGGCAAGGTGTTTTGCCAGATAGTCATCGAAATATCGGCCCGGTAAACACCAGCCAAGACGTAATCCGGCGGCTAGTGTTTTTGATACCGAGCCGCACCAGAGTACATAGTCTTCTTTGTCCCAATGTTTGGTTGGTAGATCTTGTTGTTTTTGGTGGCTGAGTTCGAAATAGATGTCGTCTTCGATCATTGGGGTTTGGTATTTTGCGGCCAATTGCGCCAGTGATTGTTTCTGTTTGGCGGGTAAGGTTAGTCCTGTTGGATTGATATTTGAGGTGCTGAAAAGCGAGGCGGTGACAAGCTCTTGTTGTAATACAGATTCAAAGTAGTCTAGGTCGATCCCATTTTCTTGCACTGGAATTTCAATCACGTTACGAGAAAGCCCTACCAGTAAATCCAGCAAGCCGCTGAAACAGGGCGAGCCTATGGCGATGGTGTCGCCTTCTTTTGTGACGGTTTCTATGGCTGTTCGTACTGCATCTATACAGCCGTTGGTAATGACCAACTCATCTCCTAAAAAACCAAAGTGTTCATATTGAAAGTGGCTTGCTAGGGCGCTTCTCAAGGTTTGCTCACCTTGTGCGTCTGGGTATTCAAAAAGTTGTTTGCTGGCTCTTCTGGTGACGCGTTTTATGCAGCGTTGCAGCTCTTGGATGGGTTGTAATTCTGGGGCAATCATGGAAGTGCCCAGTGGGGTGAAAAGTGTGGATGTTGGGTTGTAGCCGTTGTCTGGGGCAAAGGCTTTTGGGTCTCGCTGCTCTATGTTGTTTATTTGAATGGTTGGAAAAGCAGAGTGACTGGGTTGGCCAGCCACGTGTTGGTTGGTAACAAAGTAGCCTGATTGAGGCTGTGCGTATATCCAGCCTGTTTGTTGTAGGTAGTCGTAGGTTTTTGTGACAGTTGTCATGCTCACTTGGTGTTGTTTTGCCATGGTACGCAAGGCAGGTAAACGGGAACCAACGGATAATTTTTGCGCTTTTATGTCGGCAATAAATTGGTTGGCGAGGTCTTCGTATAGCGGCATTGGGTGGCCTTTTTTCTGAGTGAGCGAGAGCGTTCTCTTTAGATTGTACTCTAGTTTTTGTTAAAAATTGAACCTGCACTCTTTTTGTTTTTTTGTTGATACTGGTGGTCTTCTTATTCACAGCAGACCAACGGAAAGAAAATGACATTACGAGATTTA
The DNA here is from genome assembly GCF_047525555.1 of Marinomonas algae. Classification (NCBI taxonomy): domain Bacteria; kingdom Pseudomonadati; phylum Pseudomonadota; class Gammaproteobacteria; order Oceanospirillales; family Oceanospirillaceae; genus Marinomonas; species Marinomonas algae. The sequence goes on from NZ_JBLIXK010000003.1 coordinate 181,457, forward strand.
GGGTTATTGTTCGCTTTAATGGCGTTATGGGGATTTAACTTTAGTGTGATTAAGCTTGGGGTGAATGAAATTGACCCTTTCTTACTGACCGCATTGCGCTTTAGTTTTGCGGTGTTTCCCTTGATCTTTTTTATTAAAAAGCCGGATGTGCCGTGGCGATATTTAATGGCTTATGGGGTGTCTTTTGGGGTTGGCGTTTGGGGCATGACGACCTTGTCGATTGGGGCTGGTTTATCGTCTGGTATGGCGTCTTTGTTGTTGGATATGAGTGCGGTGAGTGGGGTGTTTGTCGGTTGGTATTTTCTTAATGAGAAGATCACTCGAAATAAGTTGTTGGGCACGGTGTTGGCTTTGTTAGGTTTGGTGTTGATCATTTACTCAGAAGGGGGCGCTGTGACGGCAAAAGGTTTGGCTCTTGTTCTGGCCGCTTCGGTGTTTTGGAGTGTGAATGGTTTGATTGTGAAGCGGGCGAATACCACGTCTATCTTTGCTTTCAATATCTGGGGGATGTTGTTTGCCCCTTTGTCTTTGTTGCTACTAGCTGTTTTCTTTCATGGTTCAGAAATACTGACGAATTTGCCGAGTCAGTTTACTGAGTGGGCCTTGTTCTCTGTTTTGTTTCAGGCGTATCCGACGACGTTATTGGGGTATTGGTTTTGGAATAAGATGATTATGAAATACAGTATTTCGAGTGTGGCGCCCATGACATTATTGGTGCCTGTGTTTGGTATTTTGGGTGGGGCTGTGTTTTATGATGAGGTGGTTGGTGTGAATCAGGTGGTGGCAACTGTGTTGATTCTTGCTGGGTTGTTTATTGGGCAAATGACGTTGCCCCGATTTTTAAAAGCAGTAATCGTAAAAGATTAGAAACAGAATAATGTAAAAGGAGTGACTATGCAGGAGATTCAGTACGGTTTGATTTTAATGGCGGCGCTTGTCGCGACGGGAAGTCCTGGACCTGCAACCTTAGCGATTGCTGGTACTTCTATGAACTTTGGTCGTCGTCATGGGGTTGTGATGGCGCTTGGTATATTAACAGGGTCTTTTATCTGGTCATTCTCGGCGGCATTTGGCATGGCGGCCTTGATGTATGCGAATGTATGGTTGTTTGATATTTTTCGCTACCTTGGTGCGGCGTACTTGCTGTATTTGGCTTATAAATCGTTCAAGTCTGCTTTGTCTCCTAAAGAGTTCGAATTGCAAAAGACCGCGATACTTTCTCTTAAAAGTGTCTATTTGCGAGGATTGGCGATTCACCTTACCAATCCTAAAGTTATCTTGTTCTTTGGAGCTTTGTATTCGATGGGTGTACCTAGCACCGTTGGCATAGACGGATTAATGTCGATTATTTTGCTTGTGGGGTTACAGAGTGCTTGCCTTTTTATCGGCTATGCCATGTTGTTTTCTTATGCGCCAGTTAGACATTTTTATTTTAAAATGAGCCGTGCTTTTGACACTGTCTTTGCATTCTTCTTTGGTGTGGCTGGTATTAAGATATTGATGAGCAAATTGAGCTCATGATTCATGTTGTTTTTTTGATTTGGTTCATGCGTTTTTGCAGCTCCTTTTCTATTTTGTTTTTGTCATAAGGTTTCATTTTTTGCCATTGGTTGCACTCTGGGCGAGTACGAGCGCAACCCAAGCACCAGCCTTTCGGCCCAGAGAAATCACAAAGGTCGATGCAGGGACTTTTCTGGCGCTTTACCATTCTGACTCACCTTCCACTTCGTCAAGTGTTTGTTCAATACTGTCTGCCAGTTGGCGCAGTCGGTTCAGTTCTTCAAAGATACGTTGCTCTAGGTTTTTGAAGTTAAGCGGCATGGTGCGTTCGCAGATGTGATAGCCCTTGCCGATGGTTTGATAGCCTTTCCAGCTTTTTATACGGCCGCTTTCTAATTCAAGAAATTTTTCAATAAACTCTGGTTGTGAAGGGCAGTCTTCTTCGGCGTGCATGCAGATAGGAAACGACTTTTGTTTGATTTGTGGTGCTTCAATGAAGGTTTCGAAATGAACGCCGCCTTGGTTATGGTTGTGCCAGTTTGTTTTGTAGAGTTGCAAGTATGGGCCACGGTTGTATATTTCCCAGTCATCGTCAAACCAGCTCGCGTCTCTTAATAGTTTTTCGAGATTACGGAAAACATTTTTTATATCTTTCATAGAATTAAAGTCGTCTTGGTTATTTGATATGGAGAGAGCATTGAGTGACTTTACTTCCATCCAATGCTCTATTTTATATTACTAAGGGTGTAAATGTTATTTATACAAACATCTTTCTAATGAGCCGCGTATGTAGTCTTCATCAAGGTTTTTGCCAATAAAGATCATGCGGTTGGTGGGTGTTTCATCTCCCCAAGGTTTTCCAAGTTGCCCGCCAAATAGCATGTGAACGCCTTGGTACACAATTCGATGTTCTTCGTCATGAATAGCAAGTACGCCTTTCATACGATACACATCGACGCCTTTTTCTTGCAGAAACATTCCCATCCAAGCATTGAGGATGTCACCGTCAAATCTGCCTGCCAATTCGATAGAAATTGAGGATACCGCGTCGTTATGCTCATGTTCGGCATTAAAATAGTGTTCTGCAACAGGGAAGTGCTCTGTGTTGTCTTTGTCTAAGAGCGCTAATTCAAACTCTTCCGGTGTGTGTTGAGAGAACACGGCGATGTCTTGAGCCGTGGCCAGTTCTAAGTGAAATTCATAGTGATCTTGGCCTTCAAGTTGTAGGCGGTAGCATTGGTTTCTTTCGCTTAGTGTCTGCCCATGAAAAATAGGCTCTCCAGATTTGGAGAATTCCACAAAGACAGTTTCTGCTAAATCCAAGACAGTCACTTCGGTTGTGCTTTTAATGTCACTGATAAGAAACGCCATGTCAGGATCTGGGCCGTTAGCCATTTTGAAACGGTATTTACCAGCAGGCAGTTGCCAAACTCCACCCCATTCGAATGGGTACTCCGGCTCTAGGAAGTTGGGTTTCATGTCCATGGCGCGCTGAATGTTGAATCCGCCAATGTCCAGTAATTCGGCAATCGGTGCATCAGCCATGGTTGCAGAATAGAAGCCCGCCATTTGGTTCATGCTTTTTAGGCGCTTTTTCAGGTTAAGCATGTCATCTTCTGTGACTAAGTCGGCTTTGTTCAATATGATGCGATCAGCGAAGGCCACTTGTGCCATGACTTCGTCGGTACTTTCATCTAAGTGAGTGCTGACGTGTTTGGCGTCTACTAGAGTGATGATGCCATCCAGTTCATATTGTTCGCTGATCGAAGGATCAACAAAAAAGGTTTGTGCCACAGGGCCAGGATCTGCCATGCCAGTGGTTTCTAGAATGACGCGATCGAACTTGTCTTTGCGTTCTGCTAATTCATGAAGGATGCGAATTAAGTCGCCACGTACGGTGCAGCAAATGCAGCCGTTGTTCATCTCGAATATTTCTTCATCAGCATTAATGACTAGGTCTTGATCTATGCCGATTTCACCAAATTCATTTTCAATCACCGCAATGCGTAGGCCGTGATCTTCAGACAATATACGGTTAAGCAAGGTGGTCTTACCGCTACCAAGAAAGCCAGTGAGTACGGTAACGGGGATGGGGTTAGACATGTTGCTCTCCTAAGGGATTAATAAGATATTGTTATATTATAACGTATCTTTGTCTGATAAGTACTTTTTAATAAGTGCTTTAGCCGCCAGTATTTTTTATACCGATAGGAAGTGCGTGTTTTAGTCACTCAATAAAGCAAATAGGCTTCAGCGCTCACCATGGAACCTCAGTATTTGCTATGATGGATTTTATTTTTCCAGAGCTTTTACTATGTACAATACGTCCTTATGGCAACCCAGTGCAGACCTTCCCGTTTTAAAAAAGCGAGCCCAACTATTAAAAGCAGTTCGTGCTTTTTTTGATGCTCGCGATGTGATGGAAGTGGATACGCCTTGTTTGTCTTTGGGGAGTATTTCTGACCCACATATCGAAGTCTTAACTAGCCAGACTCGCTCGCAAGGCGAAGACCTAACCTATTACCTGCAAACGTCCCCTGAATACGCCATGAAACGCCTACTTTGTGCAGGCTCAGACTCTATTTATCAATTGGGAAAAGTGTTTCGGGCGGAAGATGTTGGGCGTCGTCATAGCATCGAATTCACCATGCTGGAATGGTATCGAGTGGGTTTTGATCATTGGCAGTTGATGGATGAAATTCAAGCTTTGCTCGCGTACATATTGGATGATGATACTTTGATGTGCGAGCGGTTAAGTTACCAAGATGCTTTTTTGCGTCATACTGGGCTGGATCCTTTGTCTGTGAGTCTGAGTGAACTGCAAGAGTGTGCTCATAAGCACACAGAGTATGGATTGCAGGAAACAGATAGAGACACCTTGCTGGAGTTAATTTTCGCCAGTGTTGTAGAAGCTGCGATTGGTACAGAGCAACCTTGTTTTATTCACAGCTATCCTGCGTCTCAGGCGGCTCTTGCGAAAACTCATATGGATGATAACGATCAATGGGTTGCCGCGCGCTTTGAGTTATATTGGCAAGGCATGGAACTGGCCAATGGTTATCACGAATTAACCGATGCTGAGGAACAGGCGCATCGTTTCGAGAAAGATAAAGCATCCCGTAATGAGATGAAATTGGCTGACAGACAATTCGATGAACGTTTACTCAGTGCTTTAAAAAGCGGCATGCCTGAATGCGCTGGTGTGGCCTTGGGTATAGATAGATTGTTGATGTTAATGTGTGAAAAAAAGCACATTGCAGAAGTGATGCCGTTTGCTCATTCGCGTTCTTAGGTTTTCGATAATAATAAAAAGGTGAAAGTGTTGAGAGAGAAAATTGGCTTGAACATACAGGGTTTACTGTCACCAAAGCGGTCTGTTTTGATGTATCTCTGTGCTTTTTTTGTTGTGTTTTTGCTGATCTGGAAAGGCGGTGAAGCACTGCGTCACCAACAGATAAAAGCCTTGGAAGTCGACTCTTTTGAGCAGCTTGGTCAGTTGGCCAGCGTTTTGGAAAGTGCGATTGCCAAATACCAACACATGCCAACCTTACTGGCTTCTAATGACCGAGTAAGAAAAGCACTTAGGGACGGTTTTGAATCTGACATCCATCAGCTCAACCGTGAATTAGAACAGATTAACCGTATCACCGAAGCCTCAGATAGTTATATTTTGAATGCGGATGGTTTGACCATCGCCGCTTCAAACTACGCTGGCCCAAGCAGTTTTGTCGGCAGTAATTATGTGTTTCGCCCTTATTTTAAAGACGCCATTAAAGGCAAGCCGGGGCGTTATTATGCGCTGGGTATTATGTCGAATCGCCGTGGCTATTATTTTTCGTATCCGATTTATGAAGGTGATTCCATTATTGGTGTGGCGGTTGTCAAAGTCGATTTGACGCAATTTGAGAAGCGCTTTGCTAATCAGCATTATGAATTTGTGCTGTTGGATCCAGACAATGTTGTGTTCAGTGGCTCCCGTTCTAGCTGGCTCTATCGAGTATTAGGTGAACTGTCCCATGAGGAGCTAAAGCGTATTGCCGATTCTCAGCGATACGGTGATAAGGTGATTGAAAAGTTAGCTATTACTTATCAAAAGCCTTTCGATGAAAATGCGTCCATCGTCGATATTGTTGAGAGTCGCAATATAAATAATGGCGAGCACTTGAATCGTGTGTCTTATCTCAAGATGAGCCTTCCCATTAGCCAATTAGACTTTCAAATATCCATATTGGCACCGCTAAAAACCATTAATGAAGATATCGCCTTATGGCGCGCAATTTTTGCTGGTGGTGTGACAATTACGGCTTTGCTATTTGGTTTAGCCATGTTGCGCACACGAATGCTGAGGGAGCGATCTGACGCCAACGAAATGACTCGCCACAATCAGGCGTATATTCGTGAAGTTATTCAAAATACACAAGCGGGTTTGGTGACGCTAGATGACAACCACAAAATTGAATCCTTTAACCCAGCGGTTGAAAGGCTCGTTGGGCAACCGTTAGCGCCTTTGGTTGGTCAGCCTTTATGTCAGCTGTTCCGAACAGAAAAAGAAGGTTCTTCTCCTTTTTCTTCGGATGATTTGTTTGACGCTATTAATAATCTTGGGGTGAAAGTGCTGACGAGGGAAGGCAGCTTGTGTTATCCAGATCAAGCGTCTGTGCCGGTGGAAATGACCTTGTGTGAGATGCAATTGCCTAATCGCTTAAGCTATTTGGTGACCTTCCATGACATGACGGAGCGGAAGCGTTATGAGCAAGAAATCACTCAGGCGCGGATCGACTTAGAAGAGCGCGTTCGAGAGCGGACTTATGAGCTGGAAGGCGCGAACACTCGTCTTCGTCAGGAAATTGAAGAACACAAAGGCACTCAGCGAGAGCTTATTCAAACAGCCAAATTGGCGGTACTTGGTCAGCTAAGTGCTGGGTTAAATCATGAATTAAATCAACCATTAACAGCGATTCGAGCTTTTGCTGGGAATGGTTTGAAGTTTCTTGATCGTGGGAAATACGATCAGGCGCAGATAAATTTGCAACACATTAGCCAATTAGGTCAGCACATGAGCGATATCATTGCTCGCTTTAAAGTGTTTGCGCGAAAAGGCGATGTTCACCAAGGACCAATAGCCGTTCAGACCGCCATTATGGGCGCGATTAAAATCATGGGAACTCGCTACAAAGAAGTGGGAATTGAGCTTGTGGTGGCGGATGATAAAGACTTGATCGTGAATGGTGACATGGTCTTTTTAGAGCAGGTTTTGGTGAATTTATTGGCTAACGCTGCAGACGCTATTTTGGAGTCCTCTGGCTCTGAACGAGGGGTTTGTATTGAGCAAAAAGCCACCGCAGACGATGTCATTATTTGTGTTCAAGATACGGGGGATGGCTTGAGTGAAGAAGCGGTGAGAAATCTCTTTGAGCCTTTCTTTACGTCGAAATCGTCAGGTTTAGGGTTGGGATTAGGTTTGTCTATCAGTCAGCGAATTATTGACGCCATGGGCGGACAAATTAGTGCCAGTAATCTGCCCGCTGGCGGAGCCGAATTTTGTGTTAGGCTACCGCGTTTTCATTCATCGTCCGTGACTCATGACGTTAAGTCATAATGCTTTTCAAAAGGAAGATTCATGCTAGATAACAAGCAGGTAATATTAATCGATGATGAGCAAGCCGTTCGTATGGCGATCTCTCAAACCTTGCAGCTAGAAGATTTTGAAGTGGCTGAGTTTTCCAGTGCTCAGGGGGTTATTGAACGTCTTTCTCTAGACTTTTCAGGCGTTATTGTCAGTGATATTAACTTACCAGGAAAAAGTGGTTTAGCGCTGTTTGAAGAGGTGAAGAAAATTGATGCCGAAATCCCATTTATCGTTATAACAGGTCATGGCGATATCAGTATGGCGGTGAATGCGATACGCGATGGTGCTTACGATTTCATTGAAAAACCTTTTTCTAACGAAGACTTTATTGAAGTGGTCAGACGTGCCACAGAGAAACGTCACTTAACTTTAGAAAACAGAAACTTACGTCTTGAATTAGTCGCTCAAAATGCGCCAGGACCTCGTATTATCGGTAATACAGCTGGCATTCATCGCTTGCGCCAAGCGTTATTGCATGTGGCGGATACGGGCGCGGATATTTTAATTCAAGGTGAAACCGGTACAGGGAAGGAGTTAGTCGCTCGCTATATTCATGAGCACAGCTCTCGTCGAGGCCATGCTTTTGTGGCGATTAACTGTGGTGCTGTGCCGGATTCTATTATGGAGTCTGAACTTTTTGGTCATGAAAAAGGCGCTTTTACCGATGCTAAAACTCAGCGTATTGGTAAGTTAGAACACGCCAATGGCGGTACCTTATTTCTTGATGAAATTGAAAGCATGCCCATGTCGATGCAGATTCGCTTATTGCGAGTGTTGGAAGAGCGTCGCTTGGAGCGTTTAGGCTCAAACACATCGATTGATTTGGACTTGCGTATTTTGGCGGCCACCAAAGTGGATCTGAAACAATTAAGCGAAGGCGGTACGTTTCGGGAAGACCTTTATTATCGTCTGAATGTGGTACGTGTGGATATTCCACCATTGCGTGAACGAAAAGATGATATCTCACTGTTGTGGCAGCACTTTTGTTTGGTGGCGACTGCGCAATATAAGCGTGAATCTGAGCCTCTTTCTGCGGCACGAATGCACAGTTTATTGAGCTATGAATGGCCGGGGAATGTTCGTGAGTTACGAAATCTTGCTGAGCGTTATGTCTTGATGGGGGAAGCGGGCTCTTTTGAGTTTGATGAGATCATTACCAATGAAAATAATCCAGGTGTGATGACCTTGCCTGAGCAGATGGAACGCTTCGAGAAAACCTTGTTAGAACAAGAGTTGATGCGCCAAAAAGGCTCTATAAAAGGGACGATGGATGCACTTGGCTTACCAAGAAAAACCCTTTACGACAAAATGCGAAAATATGGCCTAGATAAGGACATATTTAAATTATAACCCTTTGGTTAGAAATATAACTGTAATACAATCGAGAGTATGTTTTTCAATGAATACTCTCATTGAATCGTTTAAAAGGACAGGCGTTTTATAATTGCATTCAAGGTCAAGAAAATGGACATGAACAGCTCTCCTAAAAAGCATTATTTTGTGGCGGTCTTATGACATCCTTAATCAGATCTATGCTGCGAAAATTAGGACGTTTTGGCTTAGTGTCTATTTTGACTGTGTTGGCTACAGTCCTGGCCTGTCTGATTAATTATCTTCTCGTTAAAGCTTTTCATTTCACTGATGTTTTATTAGAAGACATCGTGCTTATTACCTGTATCACCTTTACTGTTACACCTCTTTTATCTTGGTTTTTAATTGGCTTATTTTTCAAGATTGATTCTTTGGAAATTAAAATGACTGAGTTAGCCAGCATAGACAGCTTAACTCAAGTATATAACCGAGGTTATTTCTACCAAGAAAGTAAGCGAACTCTTGCTGAGTTATCGACTACATCAGCCTCACAGACAACCGAAGAGACAGTAAATCGATCTGCGGTTTTGTTATTAGATTTAGACGATTTAAAAGTTATTAATGACAAGTTAGGGCATGTCGGTGGAGACAATGTCTTAATGGCTTTGAGTTCTATATTGAGTGATTTTATTAAAAAGCCCAATTTGGTTGGGCGTTTTGGTGGTGATGAGTTTGTGGTGTTTTTAAAACAAACCAATTCCGTCGATCTAGCACACTTAATAAACTCAATATTAAAGGATGTTCGAGCACATGAAGTAGATGTTGAAGGTGAAAATCATCATTTTACTGTTAGTATCGGTGCTGCTTTTATACATATGAATAATGAAAAGCCGTTAGAAAGAGCCATAAAAATGGCCGATGCAGCCCTCTATGAGGTTAAAAAATCGAATCGGAACGGATACGTTATTTATGAGGGAGATAGTTAAAAAGTAAGTCCTTTTTTATTGCTCCCCCTCGTTACTTAATATTCCCCGCCCGTTTATTTGCACAAGTTAGGAGACACGATGAATAACATGTTTGATCTAAGTGGTAAGGTCGCCATTATTACTGGCTGCAATACAGGACTAGGACAAGGTATGGCGTTGGCACTTGCGCAAGCAGGGGCAGACATCGTGGGTGTAAATAGAAGTGTGCCCTCTGAAACCGAGGCTTTGATAGAAAAAACAGGCCGTCGTTTTCACAGTGTTATTGCAGACATGAGCAAAATAGAAACGGCTGATCTTGCTATAAAAGAAGCCATTTCAACCTTTGGTAAAGTCGATATCTTAGTAAACAATGCCGGCATTATTCGCCGTAATGATGCCATTGATTTTACGGAACAAGATTGGGACGACGTGATGGACCTGAATGTAAAAATGGTCTTTTTTATGTCTCAAGCTTTTGCGAAACAAGTTATCTCTCAGAAAAGTACAGGTAACATCATCAATATTGCGTCTATGTTGTCTTATCAAGGTGGCATTCGAGTGCCATCTTATACTTCTTCAAAAAGCGGTGTGTTAGGTTTAACCAAAGCCTTAGCCAATGAATGGGCGCAACAAGGCATTAATGTTAACGCCATTGCACCGGGTTACATGGAAACCAACAATACCGAAGCATTGCGAGCTGACGAGAATCGATCCAGTGAAATACTCGGACGAATTCCTGCTGGTCGTTGGGGAACGCCTGACGATATGGCGGGCCCGATTGTGTTTCTGGCGTCTGATGCTTCACGTTATGTACATGGTTACACCATAGCGGTTGATGGTGGTTGGTTAGCTCGCTAAGTTTTCAACACCTCGATTTAAAAATAAAAAAAGCGCCAGTCGGCGCTTTTTTGTTTTCAGCTGAGAATAAACACTCAGTTGTTACTGAACAATCTCTGGTCCCATAATGCTGTAAGGCAAGGCAGTAGAAAGTGCAGGGATGTAAGTCACCAAAACCAAGAACACCATCAAGACAGCAACGAATGGCATAGCGGCTTTTACAACGCGAGCCAAACTCATTCCTGTGATACCAGAAGTCACAAAGAGGTTCAGACCAATCGGTGGTGTGATCATACCGATTTCCATGTTAACCACCATGATGATACCTAGGTGAATCGGGTCAACACCCAGTTCCATCGCAATTGGGAAAACCACTGGCGCAACGATAACCAAAAGACCGGAAGGCTCCATAAACTGACCGCCAATCAACAGCAAAACATTGACCGCGATCAGGAAAGTAAACCAATTGAATCCTGCGTCTAGCATCCACTCTGTAATGGCTTGAGGAATACGCTCTGCTGATAAAGTGTGAGCAAACAACAAAGCATTGGCGATGATGAACATCAGCATAATGGTGGTTTTTGTACCTTCCAACATGACTTTACGAGATTCATTGCCAAACATGGTTGGGAAGAATTTACGTGTCATAAGAGACAGGTTGCGTCCCCAAATAGGGAAACCAGCCGCAAGACAAGTTAAGATGGATTCGTCTAACTTACTAGAGCGCTTATAAACATAGAAAATGCTCAACGCGATAGACAGAATGGCGCCCCATGTTGCACGATCTCCGCCAGTTATGGTTTCGCTCTCTGCCCAAATAAAGAAGGACATAATTTCCCAGATAAGGAAGAAAGAGACACCATAAACAAGCCCGTTAAACCCAACACGAGCATGAGGTGCGTCGTCTTCATTCACCCAAGCGTGACCTTGTAATGGCCCCATATCACGGTAGACAAAAAGTGCGATAAACATTGAGTAAACCGCAGCGACTACAGCCGCTTCTGTTGGTGTGAATACACCGCCATAAATACCGCCCATGATGATAACGATAAGGAACAAGCCCCAGCCCGCTTCTTTACCACCACGAATTAGGTTTCCAAAGCCTTTCCACTCTTCAGCAGGAAGCTTTTTGATACGAGCAACAACATAAATCGCCAACATCAACATACCGCCAGCCATCAAGCCTGGAATAACCCCAGCCAAGAACATACGACCAACAGAAACGTCAACTGATGCCGCGTAAACCACCATGACGATAGAAGGCGGAATCAAGATGCCCAACGTACCCGCATTGGCAATAATGCCCGCTGCGAATTCTTTTGAGTAACCTACTTGCGTCATGCCTGCGATAGCAATAGTACCAATCGCAACTACAGTGGCTGGAGATGAACCAGACAAGGCTGCGAACATCATACACGCCAAGACAGACGCCATTGCTAAGCCGCCACGGAAATGACCAACACTGGCGATCGCGAAGTTAATTAGACGTTTTGCCACACCGCCGGTCGACATATAAGACGACGCGATGATGAAGAAAGGAATCGCCAATAAGGTGTAGTGATTACCGACACCAAATAAAGAAATCGCCACAGAAGACAAAGAGTCATGGGAGAAAAAAGTAATGAATAAAATGGACGATAAGCCCAACGTGATGCCCACAGGCAAGCCGATAAACAGCAGGGTGAGAACCATAGAAAATAGAATGATTGAGTGCACAATAAAGCTCCTGCGTTAGTCTTTTAGTACGTTTTGGTTTTCTTTCACAAGGTCTTCGGCTTCATGTCCACTGATCAATCTTGAACGTTTGCCGCGAGCGATGTCGATAAAGGCTTGTAAAGAGCGATAAGTCAGCAGGGCTAAGCTTATCGGTAGAATAACCAGTACTAACCAACGCTGAACGCGTGGGCGTAGGTCAAACATATCTTGTATGAAAATAGGGTAACGCAGTTCTTCTGTGCCTATGCCGATTTTGAACATCTTCGACCAGTAAGCAATGGCGCCACCATTTACATCAATACCTAATAGCGCCAACCAAGTAGAATCCAATAGGATTAGGCCATAAAGCATGGCGCCAGCTGCACCGATCAAAGACAGTGTTTTCGCTATGCCTTTTGGTACAGCGTTCAAAACGATGTCGACACCAAGGTGCAAATTGGTTTTTATGCCGTAACTCATGCCCAATAAAATCAACCATGAAAAAGCAATCGTATTGAACTCAAGTGCTGCATCCCAGCCTGTATTGAATCCATAACGAGCGATAACTTGTCCGAACGACACCGCCATAATGGAAAAAATGACAAGAACGAGTAGGTTTTCTTCTGCTTTGTTCATCGCCTTAGGAAATAAGCGTTCGAGTATCCAAAGAATAAGAATAAAAATACATAAATAAAGATGCGGCCAAAGTGCCATGGGAACTCCTAAATCAAATGCGTCTTAACAGATCAAAGCAGTGAAGGTGAATGTCTGGTGTTTTTGAATCTATCTAACAAAGATGGATATCGAGAAGTCGCAGAGTAAAACCACAAAAGCTGACCTTGCTTTAACGCAACAAGGTCAGCTCACTGCTGGGTAAAAAGTGATTAAGCGCCAGCAGCAGCTTGAATCAAATCTTTACCAATATAACGCTCAAACTGTTTCCAAACAGGTGCCATTGCATCCACCCATTCTTGGCGTTGTTCTGGCGTTAAGGTATTAATTTTACCGCCTGCTTTTAGAATGTTTGCACGGTTAGCGGCTTCAGCTGCTTTCACGTGTAAGTTTGCTGCTTGAGTCACTTCGTCTGCAATTTGCAAGAACTGCGCGCGATCTTCGTCAGATAGGCTGTCTAGGAATTCAGAAGACGTCATGAACAAGTAAGCCAATAATTGGTGACTTGTTTCTGTTGTGCTGTCTTGAACTTCGTAGAATTTCTTCGTGTAGATGTTAGACCAAGTGTTTTCTTGACCATCCACAACGCCGGTTTGTAGTGCGCCGTAAACTTCAGAGAACGCCATTGCCTGTGGTGAAGCACCCATTGCATCGATCATCTGTTTTGAAACGTCTGATGTTTGAACGCGGAACTTCATGCCTTCTGCATCGCTAGGAACAAGCAGTGGTTTCTTTGCAGAGAAGTACTTCATGCCTGACATCCAGTAGCCTAGGCCAACAAAGCCGATGTCGTCTTTCATTGCGTTAAGAAGGTCTTTACCTGCTGGAGTATTGGTAAAACGGATTGCATGATCCATGTCTTTAAAGATGAAAGGTAAGTCAAATACGCCCAGTTTGTCAGTGTAAGAACCAAACTTAGAAAGAGAAGGTGCAAGTAGTTGAACGTCGCCTAATAGAAGGGCTTCAAGCTCTTTAGAATCACCAAACAGTGTTGAGTTTGGATAAACTTCTACACACAGCTTACCGTTCATTTCAGCATTGACACGCTCTGCCAAGCTATTCGCTGCAACGACTTTAGGGTGAGTTGTACCGCCTGTTACATGGCTGAATTTAACAACGCGCTCGCCTGGATCACAATTGGCGATAGCCGTTCCTGCTGTTAGAGCAAGAGCTAGAGAGGTCAGAGTAAGGCTGATTTTTTTCATTGTTATATGACTCCAAAAAACGAATTTATTATTGTTTAGCCGCTTTTTCAGTTTCATTGGGCGCTATCTAAAAAGATAGACGGCACCTGAAACAAACCATAAAAGCGGATTTGCTTTGGTCCTCAGTCATTACAGGAAACGTGCCAAATATTTCACTTTTATTTCAACCTTATGATTTAAAAGGAAAATATTCGTATATTGGGCGTTTTAAGGTTTGTGAGAATTGAATGGAAAGCTAAAAAAGGGGGAGATTACACACATAGAAAAAATTCAAATGGGCGGAATTCCACCCACATCTTAAAGCAGCAATTCACCTACGACCTGCTTCAAATGCTTTTCCACTTGCTTCTTCGTTTTTAGCCTGAAGAGCATAAAGTCTATTTTGCCATGTGGTTGACTGATGACGCTGCTCAACAGCTCATATTCAGGGTGTATTTTCGTTAGTTTTCCATTTGCTATCGCACTTTGAACAAGACGTGTTAGCTGCGCTCGGATGGTTGGATAAGGTCGGTGATGTTGAGTAAATAAAGTAAGGTCGAGTATATCTTTCTGGTACAGGCTTTCTTCTGTAAGGCTGGTTGTTTGTGTGGATTGAACAAGCTTTTCTGCAAGATCGGCTGAGAGGTCTTGATAGTCTCTAGGCAAATTGAGACTGAGGTTCGCACAATAATGCTGGTGCCATAATGAGGCGAGGTCGCAGGCTTTGGCATGCATGGGTTTGACCATCATTAAGGAATAACAGCCGCTGGCTTGGTCTTTTCCAGTACCAAGGCGCACGGGGATAAAACCATTTTTGAGCCAAAAAGCCACCACATCCGCGGTTGCTGCAAAGCTGGTACAAAGAAAATCACATCGTCCTTTAGCGACTTCTTCGATATGACGAATTAACCCACTGGCCAAACCTTGGTTTTGTTGAGCTTGTTCTGTGGCAATGCGACTGATTCGCCAATAAGTATATTGCCCTGCATCTGCTATGCCTTCATGAGCCAATAAAGACTGAGGAACGAGATGTCCTCTTGGACGTCGAGTGCCTTGTATGACGTCAAGGCAAAGCGCATCAGGAAGATCGCCTTCTTCCGTGACGATAGCCACACTATTCAGCGCATCTTCTTGTAACGACAAAAAGGTGGAAACAGAAGGATCGTCTAATATCCAACGCAAATTATCGGACGAAGTTTGATAGTGAGCACTCACTAAAAGTTGGAAGGTTTGAGCCAATAATTCTGTCTTACCTAGCCATTCCTTGCCTACAAGTTGTTGGTATTCGTTCGAGCCTGTTGAATTATGGGCTGTAGCGGCTTGGTTGATGACGCCTAAAAAGAAGCAATCATTGATCCAATTCTCTAGTGGGTCATTTCCCCCCCATCGAATCGGCTGTTGTAAAGAAAGCTCTTTTAATGACGAATTAAGCTGTTTCAAGTATTGGCAAAAACGTATTCCAAAGCCTTTTCCTGCGCCTTCGTAACCATAATCTGTGGTACTGAAAACACTGTGTTTTGCTTTTTGATTGAGCGCAATGAGTAAAGGCACAGGAATCATTGAAGCTTCATCAACGAATAAATAATCCCATTGGTTTTCATCGGCCAATAACGCATCAGGGGCGAAAAACGGTAAATTCTGGCTTAGATCGATAGATTGAGCTGTATGCTCAAAGCGAGCTTTCAATGTGCTGATAGCAGCTTGATTCGGTGCAGTTACAGCAACTCGCTTTCCTGCTTTTAGTAACTTGGCAATGCTGTCTCCAAGCAAGGTCGATTTACCACGCCCGCGAGGAGCAATAAGGACATAAGACTCTGCTTGCTGATCTAGCAAGCTGGCTTGAGCGTGAGTCTGCTCTTTAGTGAGAGGAGCATTTTCATCAACAGATATGAGGGCAGGTAAGGCAGTAATTGTTTTTCGACTTATCGATTGGAAAGGTGAGTTTGGGCTTTCTAAATGATTTAAGAAAAAGCGTTTAAAGCTGGAATCAATTTGCTCAGGTTTATAAGGCCAAGGTAAGTAGCGAGGCAAATCCTGATCCACCAAAGACAGCCAATCATCACTAGGAAGCGCAATGGCAAAGATGCCGTTGCCGCGAACTGTTCCAGACAAGATAGCCAATACGCTGGCGGAGATACCTTGAGTTAAATCGACTAAGACAGCGTCATGAGTGCTGCCGAGTTCTTGACGAACTTGTTTGAAAGTTCGTGTGAGGAATGGCGTTGATTGATTCATAAGTGCGTCATAAGCGCTGACATCGTAAGCGCAAATGAGCGGGGCGGAAAACGCTTCAGTTAAACGTAAGAAATCTGACAAAACCTCATTAGTTGAGCCCTTCAATAAAAAACAGTGGCGATGCTGGCCTACTAAATTGACGGTCGAATTATCAGGTGAATACATAACGTCTCCTTATGATCTCAGTATCATACTGAGATCATAAAGTTGCGCAAATATTATGTGTCGTTTACCTCGTTTTAAGGTCATCTTGGCATTTTAAAATGCCTTTTAACCAATGACGAATAAATCCATAAAGCGATTAACAGGTGTTTGTTCCAGTGCTTGTTGATCTTTACACAAGGTGAAAATCGCTTGGCACTGACGATTCGGGAAGCGGGTTGCCAAGTTGTTTTTGAATTTTTGTTCTAGCAATGGAATGCCTTCCGCGCGACGACAGCGGTGACCAACAGGATATTCGACGGCCACTTCTTCTGTGCTGCTGCCATCTTTAAAGAAAACCTGAATGGCGTTAGCAATAGAGCGTTTGTCTGCTTCCAAATATTCGGCAGTGAAGCGTTTATCTTCGACGATTTCCATCTTGTCGCGCAGCTCATCAATGATCGGATTCGACGCATGAAAATCATTTTCGTAATGTTCAGCCACCAAGTTACCAAAGGCTAATGGTACAGCCGCCATGTACTGCAAGCAGTGGTCTCGATCGGCTGCGTTTGCTAAGGGGCCAGATTTGGAGATGATGCGAATTGCCGATTCGTGGGTACGAATGACGATTTTGTCGATCTCCGTCAAACGGTCTTTGACTTGAGGATGCAAGGTAACAGCCGCTTCGGCAGCCGTTTGTGCATGGAATTCAGCCGGGAAAGAAATCTTAAACAAGATGTTCTCCATGACGTAAGTGCCGTAATCCTGAGTGAAAGAAAATTGGCGGTGCGCATCGGGTTTGATGGCTTGCTCTTTGTTGGTTTTTGAAAAAGACACGTCATAGAAGCCCCATTGCGGCGCTGTTAAAACACTTGGAATACCCATTTCGCCACGCATAGACATATCAGCTAAACGCACTGCTCGAGATGTCGCATCCCCTGCCGCCCAAGACTTACGTGAGCCAGCATTGGGCGCATGGCGATATGTTCTTAGGGCGGAGCCGTCTACCCAAGCTTGAGAAATCGCCGCCATGATTTGCTCTCTGTCACCGCCCATCATTTTAGTGACGACAGCCACAGACGCGACGCGAACCAATAAAACATGACATAAACCAACGCGGTTAAAGGAGTTTTCCAAAGCAATCACGCCTTGAATTTCGTGAGCCATTACCATGGCTTCTAATACTTCGCGCATGGTAAGAGGGCTTTCGCCATTGGATAAACGAACCTGAGAAAGGTGATCGGCCACCGCCAAAATGCCACCAAGGTTGTCAGAAGGGTGTCCCCATTCAGCCGCCAGCCAAGTGTCGTTGTAGTCTAGCCAGCGAATAATGCAACCTATATCCCACGCGGCTTTCACTGGATCGAGCGACAAAGACGTACCCGGAACACGCGCACCATTTGGAACGACCGTGCCTTGAACAATTGGCCCTAAATGTTTCGTGCATTCTGGGAAGCGTAAGGCGAGCAAGCCGCAACCAAGAGTGTCCATTAAACAGTTGCGCGCTGTGTCCAACGCTTCTTGGCTTTCGACTTTAAAATTCATCACATAGTCAGCGATGTCTTGAATGACTTGGTCGTAATCTGGACGATTATTTACATCTACATTGGCGCTCATTTTTGGTGTCCTTTAGGTAAAATTAAAAGATTAAAATTAGACTTATGGTCGTTTGTCGATAGCAACCCAATCCGCATGATCTGGCCCTGTATAATCGGCACTTGGACGAATAATTCGGTTATTGGCTCTTTGTTCCATAACATGTGCTGTCCAGCCTGTGACGCGTGAGCACACAAAAATTGGCGTGAATAATTTGGTTGGAATACCCATAAATCGATAAGCGCTGGCGTGGAAGAAATCAGCATTGCAGAAAAGTTTTTTCTCGCGCCACATAACCGCTTCACAACGTTCTGAAACGGCGTAAAGGTGAGTGTCGCCCGCTTCTTCGCTGAGTTTTTTCGACCATTGTTTGATGATCTCGTTGCGCGGGTCGGATTCACTGTAAATCGCGTGACCAAAGCCCATGACGGTTTCTTTGTTAGCGAGTTTTTTTAGTAATTCAGCTTCGGCTTGGTCTGGTGTCATCCAAGGTTCTATCATCTCCATTGCCGCTTCGTTGGCGCCGCCATGCAGTGGGCCACGCAAACTGCCGATACCGCCAGTGACACAGGAAAACATGTCAGACATGGTGGACGCGCACACTCGCGCAGTGAAAGTGGACGCGTTGAATTCATGCTCGGCATATAGAATCAAAGAAGCGTTCATGACTTGGGTGTGTAATTGATTCGGTTCAATGTCATGAAGCATGGTTAAGAAATGCCCCGCCAAAGAAGGAACGTGAGCGTTCAATGTATCGATACGAACACCGTCATGACTAAAGCGATACCAATATAAAACAATGGCTGGCAAAGTGGCGATTAAGCGATTGGCGGCTTGATGTTGTTGATCAAGGTTGCTTTCAGGTTCTAAATTACCCAAAAAAGAGCAACCGGTGCGCATGACATCCATGGGGTGAGCGTTTTTCGGGATCAACTCTAGGGCTTTTTTTAAGGTTTCGGGAAGCGACCTTAATCCCATGAGCTTTTCCTCATAGGCGGTTAATTGAGCGCGGTTTGGAAGTGCACCATACAACAATAAATACGCCACTTCTTCAAAGCTGGCTTCACTGGCTAAAGCATCGATGCCATAGCCACGATAAGTTAACCCTGACGCGGCTTTGCCAACGGTGCAGAGTGCGGTTTCACCTGCGCTTTGGCCACGCAGACCAGCGCCAGAAAGTATCTTCGTCATCTTCTATCCTCTTATTATTTTTTTTGAGAAATCAGCTGAGTATGTTTTGCTTTCTTTTTTATTTCTTGGCTATTTTTTAGTTGTTTCTTCCTGAGCCTTTTTGTTCAGTGAAAAGCGCATCTAGCTTTTCTTCGTATTCATGGTAGTTGAGAAATTCATAAAGCTCGTTGCGGGTTTGCATGGTGTTTATTACGTCACGCTGGTGGCCATCGTTTAATAGATGTTGGTACACGTTTAGTGCTGCTTTGTTCATGGCGCGAAAAGCGCTTAATGGATAGAGCACGAGATCCACTCCGACGCTGGCTAACTCTTCTTTACTGAATAGCGGAGTCGCGCCAAATTCAGTGATGTTTGCTAGTACTGGCACGTTAACGGCAGCGACAAATTCTTGATATTGTTCCAAGGTGATCATGGCTTCAGGGAAGATCATATCTGCGCCCGCTTCGACGCAAGCAATGGCCCGTTCTATGGCAGATTCCATCCCTTCAACAGCGAGAGCATCAGTACGCGCCATGATGACAAAGTTGTCATCCACGCGAGCATCCACACAGGCTTTGATTCGATCGACCATTTCACTTTGGCTAACAATGGCTTTGTTAGGGCGATGACCGCAGCGCTTTTGCTGCACTTGATCTTCGATGTGAACCGCCGCTGCGCCTGCTTTTTCCATCTGTTGAATGGTTCTGGCGATGTTGAATGCGCCGCCAAATCCTGTGTCGATATCGACTAATAAAGGCAATTGAGAGGCGGCGGTAATACGGCGTACGTCTTCTAAAACATCGTGAAGGTCTGTCATGCCAAGATCTGGTAGTCCATAGGAGGCGTTGGCAACACCACCACCAGACAAATAAAGCGCATGATGGCCGGTTTGTTCCGCCATCATGGCGCAATATGCGTTTACTGCTCCCACCACTTGTAAGGGGGATTGTGTTGCGACGGCTTGTCTAAAACGAGCGCCTGCAGAATCTGCTGTCATCGTTGTTCTCTCTTTTTTATTGGTTTTGTTAGGGTGAGACCAGGGCGATTTGCTCCATGGCTTGCTGTAACAAGTGGCTTGCGCGACTAATATGGCGTCGCATTAATAATTCAGCCAAATCGCCTTCATGGTTGGCGATCGCATCTAAAATGGCTCTGTGTTCCCGTAATGCTTGGCGAGGGTCGCTGCGTTGGTCTGCGGTGTGACGTCGATACATACGAATGACGGCATACAGCTCTTCGGTAAGTAGACGAATGAGTTTGGCGTTGCCGCTGGCGTGAATAATGCGCAAGTGAAAATCGTCGTTGCCGCCTTGTTGCAGATAATGTTCGTCTTGGTTGTCATCAAGATAGGCTTGGTGTTTGTCGAGTAAATCATACAAGCTACTCACTTCTTCGGCTGGCATTGTGGAGGCTGCTAACCTTGCTGCCATGCCCTCTAATGCTTCGCGCATAGTAAAGGTGTCGAGCATGTCTTGAGTGTTTAATTGAATTACCCGTGCGCCAACATTTGCAGTGCGAGTCACCAGCCCTAAACCTTCTAATTTGACGATGGCTTCTCGCAGTGGACCGCGAGACACACCATATTGTTTGGCGAGTTCCGGTTCAGAAATCTTGCTGCCTTGGGGGATTTCGCCTTGCACAATCGCATTAGTTAGCTGTTGTGCGAGATCTTCTGACAAGGTCGCGGATTTGATAGAAATAAGGTTACTCATAAAATCGAATAATAGCTTAATTGTTGACAATATTATTCTTTATAGTCCTGTTTTAAACGATTATCAAGATAGATTGTCGACACTTTTTTATTTTTACGCTTATCCTTTAGTCGTATATAGCAATACTGAAATAGTTTCTTTTCCTGCTAGAGTAGGGCTTTATGGCGGTTTTTTGGATTTCTATGGTGAGAAAGATTCAGCAACTTCTAAAAAACTGATAGAGTCTGAAACCGAGTCCTAATCGCGTTTTTATTCCGTGTGTCGACAATCTTATTGCGTGAGTTGTGCTTCCATAGGCAAGTATTCGATAAGCCAAAAGATGAGGAAAACATGAAAAAAATAAAGAATGAGGCGGCGCTTAGTAAAAAAGCCATCCAAGTTGGTGAAAATTACGCACTGAAACGAGGCTACGATGGTTTCTCTGCAACCATGTCGGCCAATGAAAAAACCGAAGCGATTTATCGTCTTTTGGTATTGGATAAGTTGGTTGTGGCGTTACCACCAGATAAAGAAGATTTACCAAGCATGAAGCATAAGTTGGCTTTGTGGATTCAAAAACTCTTACCAAAAGATGATCCTTTGCTGAAGTAAAATTAAAGCAAAGATTACATTACTGATTAGAAAGGAAAAAATGATGGATAATAAAGCCTTGGCAATCGAAGCCATAAACCTTGTAAAGCCGGCGATTGATCAGCTGTTCAATAAAACATGCCGCAAAGAATTGCATATTGTCATTATGAATCCACAGCTTAAACCGTGGGAAGCCCCTTTCGAAGACGCTATTTTGCATGAGTGTACTTTTGGTACGCCAGAAACTTGGCCGGCACCGTTTGATGAATTAGCGCGTAATAAAGCGGCACAAGCATGGCGTGATTCGGTTTCAAATATTGATCATCAAACGCTTCACCCTTCTTCTTTGCGTGAAGGCGACGTGTTGTTCTACGGCTCATTTGTTTACGGCAATATTGTTGTGGCTTGTAGTGGTGTTGAGCCTTGGTTTGATATGTTGGTGAGTGGTTGGATTGCGGTGGCACTTGAGCAGCTAACGATTAATGAATACCAAACGACGAAAGCGTCTGATCCAACTCGTCGTTACAGAGCTTAGTCTTTCCTGACAACGCTCGATGAAGAAACCAAGCAATCACCAATTGATTGCTTGGTTATTCCAATCTAAAAACGCCGCATTTTTATTCCCTTCAATGGCATTCATCTCGACAGAATCCATAATGGCTAATAGCTGAGAAGCTACAAACTCAGGTGTAAAGAGCTTGTCTTTAGGTACTGAACGCTGAAAAGGCTTGGATAACGGCGTGTCTGTTGTGCCCGGATGGAAAGCAATGAGTTTGACGTTTTTGGCTCTTCTAGCGTATTCGATAGCACTGTTTTGAATCAGCATATTCAATGCAGCTTTGGAGGCGCGATAACTGTACCAGCCCCCCGATTTATTGTCTGAAATACTGCCTACGCGAGCGCTGAATAATGCCACTTGAGTCGCTTCTTTGCCTTTTACTAAAGGCACAAGTTTACTGAGCCAAAGCATAGGAACCACGGTGTTTGCATGGAAAACGGCTTCCAATTGTTCAGCGTTAATATCTTCTAGTTTTTTCTCAGGCATCATGGTTTCGTTATTCTGCTGCGTACCATGTAATACGCCGTTGCAGATCAGTACTTTCGTGATATTTGGGGAATGTAGATTGATCTGTTGGACGACGTCTTGGATGCTCGACTCGGAATTATCGCAGATGAACCAGCGGACTTTTTTCTCGACTTTGGCTGAGTCGCTATCTTCATGGGGTAAAGATCGGCTTACCGCAAACACACCAAGACAATCTGGGTTTTGTTCGAATTGCTCTATGGCTGCTTGAGCAATAGTGCTGCTAGCACCAATGATGAGGGAGTAAAAAGATGACATGTTAAAGCTCCTTTTGGCAGGATGTGCAGCGTGGTTTACCAGTGACAAAGGATGAAATAGAGTGGCGATAACGGGCAAAAAATAGGTAGCCAAGATCTGCAAAAAGACGAATCACAGGCCAACGTAACACTTGCATCCATTTGTGCTTTCCAACTAATTTCCAAGCCAAACAAGTAACGTCTAGACCTTTAATCACTTCACCGTTTTGCAGTTGCCCATGAAGTATTTTATCGGCTTGGATTGGATCAATATGGGGAAAACGTTCGGAGAAATCAGCAGCGTGAATGTCTTCAAGTATAAGCTTTTTTTGATTATCTAAATCCCGCAGCAAGTTCATTTCTGCTGTGCAAAGTGGGCAATAACCATCATAAAAAATCGTCAGCATGATCAATACTCTATCGTCTTTATTTGTTTAGATCAGAGAGTATTGATACGCGACCAAAGGAAAGTTAGATCAAATTTGATTGGATTTATTGGTGTGGGTAGAGCACAAGTAGGTGCAAAACGCAGACTATGATAGTCAGGAAAAACCGCATGTTCAGATAGCGAGCATCAGAGGATTCGCTTTGCTTTAATGACCTAGCTTCGACCCAAAATAAGCTAATAAAGCCTAAAAATAATAACGCGATTGAAAGAACCGGAACGTTAATTAATAGAGAAAGCCAAGCGCCAAGAGAAATAATGTTACTGGAGATCAGTACATATTTGCTCAAGGAATTAATGTCTTTATGGATACGTTGCCCCCACAAAGTACCCGCCATAAAGCTGAGAATGATGGCACTGTAGGTGATGAATAGCTCTAGTCCAGAGACGCCAAATAAGGTGCCGTTTGACCAACTCAAATAAGTGGCAAAGGCAAAAGGGACGACCCCAAAGGAAGCGAGAACAATAGGGTGTGTGGAAGCAGACGTACGCATGAAAAGAAAATCCAGTATTAAAACAATGTGCAAATATAGTGTATGAAAGAGTTTTATACGAATTATTTTATAAATGCTAGCTTATATCGTCTTCTCTTGTGCTTTTTACATAGCTTTACCCTCTATCTGCTAGATGAATCGCCATTGAGCGAAATACGGGCAAAGAGTACAATGTACGGCTATAACGATTGCTTGAACGTAGAATCGCTTGGTTTTACGTCTTTTTTAACGAATTTTGCTTAAGGTGTGTTTAGAAATGCCAGCTAAAACAATGGATGAACTCGTCTCTCTTTGTAAACGTCGCGGATTTATTTTCCAAGGCAGTGAAATCTACGGTGGTATGCAAGGTGCTTACGATTACGGTCCGTTAGGTATTGAGTTGAAAAACAACCTAAAAGCGGCTTGGTGGCGTTCGATGGTTTACGAACGTGACGACGTAGAAGGTTTGGATGCTGCGATTATCCAAAACAAAAACGTTTATAAATATTCTGGTCATGAAGATACTTTCACTGACCCAATGGTTGATTGCCATGAGTGTAAATCTCGTATGCGCGCCGACCACATGAAAGACATCAAAATCTGTGACAACTGTGGTTCTGACAAAGTAACGGAACCTCGTGATTTCAACTTGATGTTCAAAACCAACGTTGGCCCAATGGTGAATGAAGAGTCTTACACTTATCTTCGTCCAGAAACGGCTCAAGGTATCTTCACTAACTTCAAAAACGTTGTGGATTCGACTTCTCGTTCTTTGCCTTTTGGTATTGCGCAAATTGGTAAATCTTTCCGTAACGAAATCACACCACGTAACTTCATCTTCCGTGTTCGTGAATTCGAACAAATGGAATTGGAATTCTTCTGTAAACCGGGTGAAGACGAAAAATGGCACGAATTCTGGGTGAAGACGCGTAAGCAATGGTGGTTGGATCAAGGTCTAACAGAAGAAAATATCGAGTTTGAATACGTTACAGGTGATGACCTTGCCCATTATTCAAAATCAACTGTGGATATCTTGTACAAGTTTCCACATGGTTTTGAAGAGTTAGAAGGTGTTGCCAACCGTACCGACTACGATTTGGGTTCTCACACCAAAGCTCAAGAAGAATTCGGCCTGTCTGCAAAGGTTAAGAAGAACGAACACTCAACGTCTAAATTGGCGGTTCGTGATTTAGAAGCGAACAAGTGGGAAGTGCCTTTCTGTATCGAGCCTTCTGCTGGTCTTGACCGTGGTTTGTTGGCTGTCATGACTGAAGCCTACACAGAAGAAGAGTTGGAAAACGGCTCGACTCGTACTGTTCTGAAATTCAAGCCACATCTAGCGCCGATCAAAGTTGCTATCATGCCGCTTAAAAAGAACAAGCCAGAGATCGTTGCTTTAGCAAAAGAGCTTAAGAACAAGCTGCAGAAACTGGGCTTAGGTCGTATTCTTTATGAAAACACAGGTAACGTAGGTAAAGGCTACCGTCGTCATGACGAAGTCGGCACACCAATCTGTGTGACAGTCGACTTTGACTCTATCGAGAAAGAAGGCGCACCAGTAACGGTTCGTGACCGCGATACAATGGAACAAATCGTTGTTCCTGCGGCAGAATTACCAGCTTACGTGATTAACTACTTTATCAACCAAGACTAATTTCTTCGGTTCATAAAAAGCGTTTTAGAATCCCTTTAAGGCGAGAGTCTTAAAGGGATTTTTTGTTTCTGGAGAGTCGATATTCCTATCCACCCTTTTGAAAAGAAATGTTATCGCTGTTTAATTTTTAAACAAAATAATTGCAAAACCCTGATTATCGACCAGACTAAATTTACCTAGCTAATAAAAATTCCAAATAGCTGAATGTCGGGAGGGTACTATGAAACGTCTATTTTATAGCACGAATGACCTTGATGATGCAGAGTTGATATCGGATGAGGTTCATAAGCAAGGTGTTGATGATGAACACTTTTTTGTCTTATCTCGGGATGATAAAGGAATTCTTTCCCACCACCTTCATGGTGGCAATAGTTTTGAAAATACCAAGTTACTCACTTCTAGTAACCGTGCAGGTTTATTTGCTTTTTGCGTACTGGCACTGATTCTTGTTATTGGACTTGGAGTAATGGACATCACAATACAGAATCTATTGTGGTTGGCTTTGGTGAGTGGTGTTGCTTTCATCGCAACTAAAGTGTTGGCGGCTATAGTTTGTGATTCTTATGACGCTTACTTTAAAAGTGTCTTTGATCGACACTTAGATAATGGTGAAGTCATTGTCATTATCGATGTGACTCATGATCAGAGTCCAAAAATCATTTCACAGCTGAAAGAGCATCCTGCAGTAAGCTTCATTGCTGAGAGTTCCAATATGGATTCTCCCATTCCAGCTTAATGATGACAGGCGAGTAAGCTTGTAGTTTAAGCTTCTAAATCTATGATTGGTTAAAGAAAGAAACAAAAGCCTAGCATGCTAGGCTTTTTCATGTGCTTCTTGTACGGCGTTGCTTTAAAGCTTTTGCTTCCATTCTTGGAGCGCTTTGATGTGGCTCGGCTCAATCCCACAGCAACCACCGATGATATTGGCGCCAAGCTTGTGCCATTCTTTCGCGTAGTCTAGATACTCTTTCGGTGATAAATCGCGGGAGCCTTGTATATTGAGGTTGGCTTCATGGCCTTGGACTATGGGCTTGAAGCTATTGGCGTAGGCGCCAATGTTGAGTGTTTTTGTATGCTTTTCTAAGACGCTTTTCGTATCGAGAATGGCTTGTTTCATCACTTCTGGAATGGAGCAGTTGAAGAAAATGCCGTCTATTTCTTCTCTCAAATGCGCTTCTTTTAAGAGTGTTTCTATGGCATCAGAAACCGATTCTCCTGAACGCAATGTGGCTGTTTCACCTATTTCATCGTTCAATGTAAAAGCGTAGTAACAAGGTTTGGTTGAGTCCTTTAAAACATGAATTATGCTGCGGGCTTCGTTGATACTAGCGATGGTTTCAGCGATCCATAAATCCACGTATTCGTCTTGTGCGTTATACAGCGTCGTTAAAATGTCGAGTGCTTTGTGTTGCTCGAATAAGTCTGGACGATAAGAGCCAAGCGGTGGCGGCAGTGCACCTGCAACTTGTACGTTTTCAGATGCTTTGTTGGCAACTTCTCTGGCAATAACGGCGGCTTGCTCTGCAAGAGCAGCACCTTGTTCTTTATAGAGCTCTTCACCAAGATGAAAAGGTACACAAGCATAGCTATTCACTGTGATGATTTCTGCACCTGCTTCTATGAAGTTTTGATGTGCTTGAGTAACAAAGTTAGGCGCTTCAAGTAAGGCTTGAGCGCTCCAAAGAGGTTGTGAGAAAGGCGCGCCAATGCGTTTAAGCTCGCGACCAATGCCGCCATCTAACAAGGTCAGATTTGATAAAGTTGAGTGCTTCATTATGGTCTTTGTATAGTGAAATTGAGATCGCGCTATTCAAACATAATGACGCAAGAAAGGTAATGAAATTGGGTCATGATTAGGGGAACTTAGATCATAATGTTTTATTAAACGTGTTTAGGGGGAGTATGAACATTCAGAAGTTTTCAGCTTTAACCGGTATTTCAGCACACACCATTCGATATTATGAAAAAATCGGTGTGCTAAAACATGTAACAAGAAATACCAGTGGGCATCGCTCTTTTAATTCAAAAGACATTGATTGGATCAGTTTTGTGAAACGCCTAAAAGATATGGGCATGCCGCTAGATGCAATAAAAAAGTATGCTGATTTAAGAGAGAAAGGAGATGTTACTGCACAACTCAGGAAGCAATTACTTGAAGAGCATGTGGCGGTTTTAGAAGAAAAGATCGAGTTAGAGTCGTTACATCTCATGAAGATTAAAGAAAAAATTATTCATTACGAAGAGGTTATTGAAAGCCAATTGAAGGCTTGACTTAGAGTTCACTCTAACTATTACGCTACTGTGGCTGGATGAAGAAACAGGAGCGAATATGACAGTGTTAAATGAACGTTATGAAACAGGGTTAAACAATTTAAAACTCATCGACCAAGAAGCAGGAGAAAAAGTAGTTGAGAGCTTAAACAGCATCTCGCCAGATTTGGCTCAATATATAATTGAATACGCTTTTGGTGATATTTATAACCGAACAGAGTTGGCTCTAAAGTCTAAAGAGTTAGTTGTTGTGGCCGCGCTAACCGCTATAGGAAATGCCGCTCCGCAATTAAAAGTACATATTCACGGAGCGTTGAATGTGGGCTGTAACATTGCGGAGGTACAAGAAGTGATTCTGCAAATGTCGGGCTATGCTGGCTTCCCAAGTGCAATTAATGGCATGTTGGCGTTAAAAGAGGTTGTGGCTGATCGTAAGCAAGAAGGTAAAAAGGACGAAGCTGGTTGCATTCAACCATCACAGATTCCTGAATATTCAACGCGTTATGAATTGGGTGCGAAAAACTTAAGTCGGCTCAACCCCAATCAAGTAGATAATTTAGAACAAACCTTTAAAGATATTTCACCTGATATGGCAAAATTTGTCATCGAATACGGTTTCGCTGATATTTTCTCAAGACCCTCTTTAGACTTTAAACATCGAGAGATGACAACAATTGCCGCATTAACCGCTATGGGAACGGCACAGTCACAACTTAAGTTTCATATAGAGGCAGGGCTAAATATTGGTGTAAGCGAAACAGAAATACGAGAAATTATGTTGTTAATGAGTGTGTATGCGGGCTTTCCTGCTGCGATTAATGGCACATTGTCATTAAAAGAAGTGGTTAATAATATAAGCGAACAGGGCTGAAGTTTTGAATAATGGCGATGTAAAACGGTTATCTCGGTTGTCAGCGATTACGACGCAGTTGCAGACAAAATCTTTGGTGACAGCGACTGAATTAGCCGAGCGTTTCTCGGTCAGCGTCAGGACGATTTATCGAGACATTCGAGCTTTGGAAAGCTCGGGTGTGCCGATTTATACCCAAGAAGGAAAAGGCTATCGATTAGTGGAAGGCTATCGTTTACCACCTATTATGTTCACTGAAAACGAAGCCAATGCCTTGGTTATGGTGGAACAGTTGGTGCTGCACAACAAAGACGCTTCGCTGGTAAAGTATTACTCAGACGCGATTGATAAAATTAAAGCCTCGCTCAACAGTGACAACAAGGCAAAGGTGAATCTGCTTTCAGAGCGAACGCAATTTAGCCAAATGAAGGCACAAGAAAAAAACAGCGATAATTTATCTATCTTGCAACAAGCGCTGACCAACTTCTTTCTGGTTGATATTGCTTATAAAGATGAAAGCGCTCAACCAACAAGCCGACGTATTGAGCCGTTTGCCTTATTAAACACCAGAAACGGTTGGATTCTTGTGGCTTGGTGTCGTTTACGACAAGACTTTAGAAATTTCCGCCTAGACAGAATACAAACGCTCGATCTACTCACTGAAACTTTCACACCTCACGACATGACATTGGAAGACTATTTTCGTCGTTATGCTGAATAATTCCCTTGTTTTAAAAAACCTCTCTTAACCCCTGACATAGGGCTGTCAGTTGATGTTCGTAGAATGCATTTCGAAAGACATCTGAGTGTTCAAATTGTTTATCTGAACACTTTCACTGAATAAGGAACAGCCTAATGTTAAAAGCAAAAGCACAGTGTTTATGTGGTGCTGTGCAAATCACTGCCAATCAGATTAATCCTAACTTTACCGTTTGCCATTGTGACTCTTGTCGCGGCTGGGGCGGAGCGCCTTTCTTTGCCGTGCAATGCGGCACAGAAGTGATTATCGAAGGGCAAAATCACATAAAACACTATGATTCGTCCGCCTGGGCGTCGCGAGGGTTCTGCTCGGATTGCGGCACGCATTTGTTTTATCAATTGAAGGAAACAGGAGCGTATAACATGCCTGTTGGGATTTTCTCAGACCTGAATGAGATTGAAATGGACATGCAATATTTCAGCGATCAGCGTCCTGATTATTATTGCTTTTCGAACCAAACTAAAGAAATGACCAGAGCCGAAATTATGGAATATTTTGCGTCTGCTGTGGCTTCTACCTCTGACACTTCGACGGATAAGGAATCTTAAAATGAACATGAATTACGTCGTACTTGGTACTAACAACATGCCTGCAGCCGTTCAATTTTACGATGCTTTATTTGAACAAACGGGATTTATGCAAACCTTTGCCACAGACAGAATGACCTATTGGCAAAATGACAATATGGCGTTTGCGTTGGCGATCCCTTTTGATGAAAAAGAAGCGACGAATGGCAATGGCACCATGATCGGATTTGGTGTTGATTCTGAGGAAGAAGTCATGCGCTTACATCAAAAAGCCATTGCACTAGGTGGCCGCTGTGAAGGAAAACCAAACGCCCGTGGGCCGTTTTTCTCCGCGTATGTAAGAGACTTGGATAATAATAAGCTGTGCTTTGGTATTATGACTACTTGAAAACTCAGCCCCTAGTGGGGCTACTTCGAACTCATCTTATTTGACGGTTTGGTAGCAGCTATCAAAAAACTGTTTTTCCAAACGGACAGCTTCTTGGAAGTATTGCTGGATGGACTCTTTCTCAGTGTGTGATGCTGAGGTATATGCGGTATCAAGTTGAGAACGCAAATGTTCAACGACAGACTCAAAGTAGTCGCCACTGTGTAGGTCTATCCATTCTTGAAAGTAAAAGGGTAGGTCTTTTGCCAATGATTTGAAATTGTCAGCCCAGCTTAAGTAAGTCCACTCAGCGACACATAAAACGGCAATCATATGAGCGTATTGTCCACTTTGTGCAGCTTTTGCCATCAGCATTTGAAAGTTCGCACAAGGCTCTAATAGTTGAGGGTTGATGCGTTCTTCGGTTGTTATTCCAAGGGTATCAAATGAGCGTTGAAAGTAGGTATTTTCAGGGCCAGCAATGATGCCAAGAAAAGCCGCTAGAGGTAATCTGTCAGCAAGTGTCGGTGCATGATGTATGGCGCTTGCCGCTAGTTTTACAAAATTATCAATGAAGGTGTAGTCCTGTACTAAATACACTTTCATCTTTTCTAAAGGCAATGTTCCCTTAGCTAATTCTTGGCAAAAATCGTGACTAGAGGCGGCTGTCCAGTCATCTATACACAGCTTTTTTAGTTCAGTGCTAGGGCGCATTATCTTCTCTACTAATTTGAATTGATGACATTTAACTTACTAAATAAAAGGTAGGTTGTCATATCGAAGATATTTTTCGGTTATTTTTTATCTAGTAAAACGGGCCCTGGGCCTTGTTCAGATAATTTGTCGTTTTCATTGTAAATGGGGCAGTTTCCCATTGATAAACAGCCACACCCTATGCAGCCTGTTAATAGGTCTCGAAGATTTTCTAGATACTGTATTCTCTCATTTAGACCTTGTTGCCAATGGGAAGCTAATAAGGCCCAATCTTCATTTGTCGGGGTTCGATTTTCTGGCAAGGTGGCCAAAGCGCTTTTGATCTCTTCTAGACTGACTCCCATTTTCTGTGCCGCTTTAATTAATGATACGCGGCGCAGCACGTCCTTTTTATAGCGTCGTTGATTCCCCTGATTTCGGGAACTATGGATGAGTCCTTTCTCTTCGTAAAAATGCAAAGTTGATACTTTCACTCCACACCTTTTCGCCACTCGACCGACAGTTAGATCTTTTTGTTCCACATTCACTCCAAATAAATGATTAAAACGCTTTACCTCAGGTTAACTTGAGGTTTTATAGTGACATCATTCTTTGTGGATAGAAAGAAAATGGGAAATGAAATTAGGGGGAGAATCGAATGAAATTAGAGCATGTAAATTTAGTGATAAAAGACATTGAAGCGTCTCTACATTTTTACCAAGCTGCACTGCCTCATTGGAGTATTAGAAGCAAAGGCGTTGGCCAATGGTCAGGTGTTGATCGTAACTGGGTGCATTTGGGTGATGACTATCAATATATTGCATTGAGTGATCACGGCGTAGGCGAAAATCGCGATTTAAGTGGTCACCAAGTAGGGCTGGCACATTTTTCGTTTGTTACTCATAACCTTGATGCTGTGATTGCACGCTTAAAAAACGTTGGTTTTGAAGTCGATAAAAATGGGGCAAAGAATGAGTTTAGAAAGAATGCCTACTTCTTAGATCCTGATGGTTATGAAGTGGAATTTGTGGAATATCTTAGTGATTTACCGGAAGAACGAAATAATGACGGCTAATGTGGCTACTATCTTATTTTATATAGCAACGACACACACCGAATCTGATAAAGGAAAGCAACATGAAAGTATGGCACATCGATTCAAGCGCTAGAAATGAACAATCACAGAGTAAACGATTAACAAAGAAATTTGTTGATACTTTAGCTCAAAAAACCACCATAGAAAGCGACGTTTTAGACGTAAGCGCTGGGTTGCCTTTCTTAAACGATCTTATGGTGGGCAGTTATTTCACACCAGATGAGCACAGAACCGACGAGCAAAAAGCGGTCTTAGAACCTTCTAATCGCATTGTGGAATCCGCCAAAGAATCTGACGTTTGGGTAATGGGTGTACCGGTTTATAACTTCTTCGCACCAGCTTCATTCAAGGCGTTTATT
Organism: Marinomonas algae; assembly: GCF_047525555.1. Taxonomy (NCBI): domain Bacteria; kingdom Pseudomonadati; phylum Pseudomonadota; class Gammaproteobacteria; order Oceanospirillales; family Oceanospirillaceae; genus Marinomonas; species Marinomonas algae. Next base: position 213,489 of record NZ_JBLIXK010000003.1, read on the forward strand.
GACCTTTTGTGTCGCGCAAAAGAGACGTTTTACTACAGCGAAAACGGCCCTGTTGGCTTATTGGAAAACAAAAAAGTGTTTGTTGTGATTGCGTCTGGCGGAACACAAATCGGTTCTGAGCAAGACTTCCTGACGCCATGGTTAACTCATTGTTTAAACTTCGTTGGCGTGAAGGACGTGCAATTTATTAACGCTGATCAATATACTCCTGAAAAAGAGGAAGCCATCAATCAACAGATTGAAGCAATGACCTCTGAACTGGCCAAATAACGAGATGTAATTGCCATACTTAAGAAGCCAAACACTCTGATCTGAGATCGGAGTGTTTAGCGGAAAAGTATTGCTATCTGTTTCATGTTATTGGGTGTTTGAGGAGATGAGAGACTGAAAGCGAGTGACTTGTGACAAATAGAAGCTTGGTACAACACTACCCAGGCATTAAAGCCTTTGACGGTGCTGGCGTAAAATTAACGCGGATTCTTGGTTCGCCGCAGATCGACATGTTGGATCCGTTTTTATTATTAGATTGCTTTGAAAGTGATGAACCGAATGATTACCTAGGCGGTTTTCCTACGCATCCACATCGTGGCTTTGAAACCGTGACTTATTTACTGAATGGTCGTATGAAGCACAAAGACAGTGTCGGTAACGAAGGCGTGATTGAAGCGGGCGGTGTGCAATGGATGACGGCTGGAAAGGGCATTTTGCACTCAGAAATGCCAGAGCAAGAAGAAGGCTTATTAAAAGGCTTCCAGCTTTGGGTGAATCTTCCTGCGTCGGCTAAAATGATCGAACCTGCGTACCAAGAGTACTCGCCGGAAACGACGCCCATCGAGCGCCATGAAAACGGCACAGAAATTCGAGTCATTGCAGGAGAAACGAACCAAGGGACATTTGGGCCAGTGGTGAACCATTATACCAGCCCAACGTATATGGACATTCGTTTGCCAGCGCATGCAGACTTCGAACAAAAGCTACCAATGGATCACAACGCCTTTTTGTATGTTATTGAAGGCGACGTTAACCTGTCTGATGCTCAAGGTGACACGCGAACACTCAATACAAGACAATTAGGTGTCTTAACCAAAGGCGACCAAGTCTCTTTAAAAAGTGGCAACGACGGCGCGCAGTTTTTACTGATAGCCGGACAACCATTAAACGAACCCGTTGCCCGCGGTGGCCCATTTGTCATGAACACCAAAGCGGAAATATTGCAGGCGTTTAATGATTTTAATCGAGGGGATTTTTCTTGAGGATCCGCTCTTTTGAGGAATGAAGGTCTGCCAATATTTTTGTCGCTTGTCTTTTTAACCTTGTCACTCAGTCGACTCTAATGACACTCATCTTGAATGTTTGAGTGTCATTAGAGTGTTGCTTGTGATTAAAGGGGTGATAACGCCTCAAACACTGGCGAAGCTAAGTGTGGTATTGTGAGCAAAGCGAACCACGCTTAGCGAAGTCCGGTTGATTGTTTTGTTATATTCACTTCCCACCAGCGGCTTTGGATAATTTTTCTACAATTGTCGGAAGTTCTTTTAGGCTATCTAAGGCACTTTTTATATCTACCTCTTTATCTTCTTGTTTTTTTCTCGCTTCACCATGATTTTGTTTTCTTTGAGGATCCACCAACAATTGTGCTAAAACGGTCTTTATATAAAGAGTATGCTCTTCTCCCTTATTTTCATCTGAAGATAGCTGTTCAGAAAACCCTACCAATGATTTAGTAAGTACGGTTTTATAAGCGTAATCTTCAGCAATTTTCTTTTGTTTAACATACTGGCTAGCGCAAAATATCGAGCCACCAATAAGAATAGGGAGAAGAGAAATACGACCTAAAATTAAGCTCGTGGATATATCATGATCTACGGTAAGCCAAACACCTAGAGCGACGGAAGAAAATAGGAATAGCATTGCACCAAACACCCACGCCCCCATGACCCACGGATTTTTCGCAGCGGTATGCTGAGCGATAAATGCTGCGCTGAGCCCTTCAGCAGTTTTGTATTCCAAGGCTTGCTTGGCTGTTTTTATGAGATTTTTGGCTTCAGTAAGATAATCTTTCTGCTGCGAAGTATAATCAACCAAAGTAGTCTCAAATTCTTTTGACTTTGAACTTTGATTTTCAATCTGGTTCTCTCTAGCCGCTATTTTTTTGCTAAAGCTATCAATCAGCTCTGAATGGGATCGTACTTCAGTTAATAACTCTTCAATTTCAGAACTATTAGCTTTATCCGTTTCGAAGTTATCAATTATCGTGCTTCGTGTTTCTTCAGATTGAACAATAAGTTTCTCTAACTCCGCTTGTCGTTCGGTTAGAGTTTCATTTTGACTCTCAATTTCTTCCTTTAATGATTGAGCTGTGCTGGTTATCTCTAATATCTCCGTATGAGCTTCTTTAGATTCGCTCAGCAGCTCGGTCAGTGATTGGATTTTTTTCTGTAACTCATTTGTTCGTTCTACAAACTCATCAAACCTTTCATCTGTATATCGAATCGCGTAACTGCGGAGAATAGGCTTAAGAGCTTCAACATGATTACATGCAGAAGCTAAATCCTCATCGGCAAGGTAATGATTTAAATTGCTCAGTTGCTTATTTAGTGTAACCCTCTCAGAGTGATTTGAACATTGAAGAAAACGCTTTGGAGCCCTTAGCAACCCACCAATATCAGTAATAATTGAATCCACTCCAGCCACAACACCTCGAGCGTCATACTCAGATTCAGGGCCGAAGGTTCTTTCTTCAAATTCCCGGACTTTTATGGCCTTAACGCTTGCTTTTAGTAAATCTCTTGTGGCTCTTAAATTTTCTATAGAGTCGACTTCCATAATTTTCCATTATTTATGATGTTAGTACCGATTGAATATAACGACTCAAACATCGGCGCAGCTTGCTACGTCCGAGTGCTTTGACTTATTAGCTGCTGTAGATTTCTGAGTCATAGTTTTTTAACGCCTGATGCCACCAAGAAATTCATCGGTGATCCTTTAGAAAAATAGTCAAGTACGTAGTTTCTCTCTCCTGCGGGCAATGACCTTGAACCAATAGCAGATGACCAAGACAACCAATCTGACTGCCCAGTTTTCAAAAGCTCGTCGCGGATTTCTTTAAACCCAAAGCCTTGCTCGGGAATTTCAAGGATTTTTGCTCTAGCAATTTTAAACTCGCTAGTTAGTTCGTATATTTTTATTAAGCATTCACCATATAGATCAGTGCCGCAAAGAAAGTCTTCTAATATTGCTCCCAACCAAAAAAGTTGATACTCCAATAAAACGACGCCCGAGTGAAGAAAGGTGTGGATTATTTTCGTTAGTTCGGATTTGTCAGCAACCTCAGCACTAAGTGAATAAATGTGTTTTATTATATTAGGGAATTTTTCGAGTAATGTTGGGAAAATCTCTAGCAACCGATCGCTATGAGAACGAAGAAAAGTCAATATTAAATCTGCATCAGATTCTTCTAAGTCATCATCTCTCAATAACATCATTAGCCCATCAATTTGCTCCTGACTTAGATTATTTTCAATTTCAACTTCTGTTTCAATAACAGCTACACCAGAGGCTGTAGGAAACTCTTCATAATCTGTGATTATTTCTTTTAGTGATTGCTTAATATTCGTTAACGTTGCTTCAATATCACCAACTTTGTTGTCGTAATATGTTTTTGAAGGGTTTACATTTAGTGCAAACTTTCCAAGCAACTGTTGTATACGAATAAAATCCTGCTTTAGAACATTGGGGTTGTTATCAAAGAGTGTAAAGTCGTCCATAAACCTTACAATTCTAGATGATTTCAAAAGTCCCGAAAGATCAACAAATTTTAAAAATTCATTTCCAATCATTTTGCATGGATATATTCCATGAGGTAGAAAGTCGACACTCCTTCCTGAGTTTGTTTCTCTAAAAAATTTTCCAAGAGCATTACTGTCAACACCAGTAACACCGGATTTAGATGCAAACCAGTGCGTCAAATCATGGTGATATAGGCTATTAAAATAGGAAGCAATATCAAACTGTATATTGTGCGAAAACTCACCTGACCCTTCGCCAAGATGAGCTTTGTATTCAGAGTATGATTTATGAACAGGAATATGATTTCCTTCATAGAACCTGTATCCATAGCTACGCCTATTCTCACTTACCTGAGGTCTGAAGATCGCCCTGTTTCTGTAAACCACATCATAAATGAAGTACTCAGAAACTGGGTCAAGCTTAACTGTTCGCCTAAGATGGCCTCTTGGTTTGGTTGCGTAAACCTTGTGCTGAGAAAGAAAATTGTCACCTTCGTGCTGATCGCTCAACACCTTGTTGTCGATATATTCTTTTATCTCATCCCCAATAACTTCCGCTAATATCAAATTGGTTTTAAGTGGAAATAGCGTTGAGCCAAAGTCCTTTTTAATAAAATCAAGAGTACTTGTCATAATTATTTATTTCTACACTCTGAGGCAGCTAACATTTTTCATAGTGCGCATGCGCATCTATACTTTTTTAAAACACTCTAGATATCTTTATAACCAACTGAATTTCCAGTGTTTTATAAAGTTATTCATAAAATTCTAAAATAGAAAAAACAAGTGTGTGCGTTATGTTTCAAGGAATAAAAAGAAGGGTTTTTTGGAGGGGTTAACTGTCCGCTAGTCACTGTCTTTCTATTCCGTTATGACGTTAATGTAGCTTGAGCTAAGTAGATTTACCAGTATGTATTTTGCTAAGTAGGGTCAAAGCCCTTTTCAATTGTTTTTTTATTGATTACAAGTTTTGCAGATAGAAAAGGGGTTCGACCCTTGGTGATTTGGCTAGTGTAAACGAGCAAGGAATTGGCCGAATCTAAAATTAAAGCAATTTGTCGCACTAAAGTGCGACCTACTATTGAGGTGATTTTGAGGGAATGGAAGCGTCGTTTTCAGTGTCAGATTATGGTCGTTCCTTCCTTATCGTGACCTACGGAAAGGCTGAGTTTGGGTGAAAGCTAAAATCTTTATTCTAGAGATAGGGCAATGGAGAGCATTATGGGCAAGGTCACAACGCAAAAAAAGTTACTGAATAACACCATGGACGCGACGCGTTCAGGCTCTAAATCAAAACGCTCTGCCAGCATGTAGTTGAGTACGGCTGGTGGGAAAAGGGTGAAAAGTAGCATCATTTGCAGGTGTAGCGTAGAGAGCGGGATAAACAGGTAAATTAATCCAAATGAGATGCCGCCCGTCACCAGAGATAATCCGGTACACATTAGACCTGTCTTTAGTCCACTCAAGCGCATATTGCACATTTGAGCGCCCAAAGACACAAGCATAATAGGAATGGCGGCTTGTCCTAGTAAAGTGGTTGCATTCAGTAAAGGTTCCCAAATTCCCACGCCGATCAGGTTGAGTGTCAGAGCCAAAACAGCGGAGACAAAAATTGGCATGCGAATGAGCTGTAAAAGCGAAATGCCTTTGCTAACAATGGCTAAGCCAAGACTGAAGTGAAGACAAGATGACACGACAAATAACATAACGGCGGGCGCGACAGCCGTTTGTCCAAAAGCATACGTGAACAGAGGAATTGCTAAATTCCCACTGTTTCGAAACATCAATGGTGGCGCCCATACCTTGTATCTGATCTTTAGAAAGTAGCAGACCGGTATCATCAATACACCCGGAATGATAACGGCGAAAAGTGAGGCGCTTAATAGAGGTATTTGGCTTATATCAAGCGGCATGACAACAAGAGAAGAGAAGGTCAGTGCAGGGACAAAAACGTCCATATTCACTCGATTGATAGGTCGGAAGTCCGGCTTAATCCAACGTCCTACACATAAGCCTGCGAATGCTAATCCTAGTATTGGAAACAAAATACTGACAACCTGATCAAACATACTCTTCCTTAAATTATTGTTAGTTAATGTAACGATTATCCTTCGACTGCTTACTATTTAATAGTCATGAAATGTGGAATTCTCGATTATTGTTCAAACTTTGAGAGAAAGATGATGTGCTGTTCGAATGGCTAAGTGATAAAAGAATGGCTTCTTGATCACCATGGCTGATCTTTTATTTTTTGGAATTTAGAATTCAATGCATGAGTAAGTGGGCTCCTGTTCTGATAACAAGAGCCCAACTGTCTATTTATCTACCACAAGCTAGGTGCTTCTGGGCTGATCCCATATAGTTCTGGGAAAAGTAGCAAGGACACAACAACAGCGATTTGAATCAAGATAAAGGGAATAACGCCTCTATAAATATCAAATGTATTAACACCTGGCGGGGCGACGCCTTTTAAATAAAACAGAGCAAAGCCAAAAGGCGGTGTTAAGAATGAGGTTTGTAGGTTCATCGCGACTAAAATAGCAAACCAGATTGGGTTGATATTTAGTGCTTCAACAACCACGTACACAAGAGGCAGGACAATGTAGGAAATTTCTATGTAATCTAAGAAAAAGCCTAACGCCATCACAAGCAACATAGTGAAAACTAAGAATCCCCATTTCTCACCTGGTATATTCAGCAATAGACGCTCGACTTCTTCTTCTCCGCCTGTGTAGGAAAAGCCCATGGAGAAGATGGATGCGCCAATAATAACTGCGAATACCATAGCGGTTATTTTTACTGTCTCGTTGGCACTTTCAAACAACATTGGTAGAGAAAATTTGCGATAGATAATGGCTAATACCACGGCACCAATACAGCCTAAAGCAGAAGATTCTGTGGCGGTTGCTACGCCATAAAAAATGGAGCCTAAAACAACTAGGATCAGTAACAGAGGCGGAATAACAGCAAATAGGGCATCTAGTAAGGCTTTCTTTCGCGAAGTATCATCATTTTCCAATGGAATGATAGGGGCTGCATCAGGTTTGATAATACAGAAGATGACGATGTATGCGATATAGCAGCCGACCAAAACTAAACCGGGTTTCACTGCAGCACGGAATAAATCCCCTACAGGAATACTGAGCACATCTCCTAGAATAATAAGCACGATAGAAGGCGGGATTAATTGCCCTAATGTTCCGGCTGCACATATGGTGCCTGCGGATAATGCTTTGTTGTAGCCATAACGCATCATAATAGGCATGGAGATTAAGCCCATTGCGACAACGCTGGCACCAACTACACCAGTTGAAGCGGCTAATAATGTTCCCACTAGAACCGTTGAAATGGCTAATCCACCTCTTACAGAACCAAACAAACGCCCCATTGAAACGAGCAACTGCTCAGCCAGTTTGGTGCGTTGTAAAATGAGTCCCATGAAAATGAAAAGTGGAATGGCCATCAGCACTGTGCCGCCACCGTTTTCACCCATATTGGCATAGATACGATAAGGGATTTGTGCCAATTGACTTGGGTCTGCAAACAAAACCACAAATAAAATACCAACACCAGCAAATGTAAAGGCAACAGGGAAGCCAAACAAAAGCAGTATTAGCGCTAAAATAAAAATGGAAATTCCGATCATGTTAATACCTTGAATACTTAAAAATAGAGCCAGTAGAGCGCGTTTTAATTGGCTGCTTCATTTTGTCTGTTGAGTAAGGTTGAGACATTTTTTATAAGGAATGCCACGCTACTTAATATTAAGAAAAGGAAAGACAAAGGAATCATCCCTTTGATTAGAAATCTATTGAGTAGACCGCCAGGATCAGAGCTTTTTTCTCCAATTCCTGTTGTGAATAATTGTGTAAACCACCCTGTTACTGTGTCTGGATGTTCACCCCATAGATAGGATTCCATCATAAACTGCCAACCGTAATAAACAGTGATTAAACAAAGCGGAAATAGGAATACTAAAGAGCCAAGGGTGTTAATGATGGCTTGTGTACGAGAAGATAAACGCTCAAATACAATATCGACTCTAACGTGAGATTCAGTTCTTAAGGCGTAAGAAATACCCAGTAAAAAAAGTGAAGAATAGATATGCCAAGACAGTTCATCCAGAGCAATCGAAGAGCGATTAAAAGCGTAACGGCCAATAACGTTATAAGAAATGATTAAAGTAAGTGCGATGAGTAGAAAACTCGATACGTACCCTACCATATCCATGATTTTGTTAATGATTTTTTCTATTTTTTGCAGCATGAAGGGATCCATTATTACAATATAAAAAGCCCTAATGAAGATTAGGGCTTTTTCTGAACTTAGTTATTCAAATAAGCTTTATCAGAGATACTGGTCCAGTTTCTGACTTTGCGTAGATATTCCCGTTGGGACTGAATAATTTCAGCTGTTAATCCCCCTTGAGCTTCTAGGTCAGCAATCAATTCTTGGTTAGCTGCTTTCAAAGCGTCCATAACTTCTGGTGGGAAAGTTTTGATTTCGATATTCGGATACTCTTGTTTGATCTTTTCCCAGTTTTCCGAATGCTCATGGGTCATACGAGTTGAAATTTCGAAAGCGGATTCTTTCATTGCTGTTTTTAAGATGCTTTGAAGGTCTTTCGGTAATTCATTAAACGCTTTGTCGTTGACCATGTATTGCAAGCCAGAACCTGGCTCGTGCCAACTAGTGTAGTAGTAAGGCGCAATTTTATGGAAGCCCATACGAAGATCCATCGCAGGCCCAACCCACTCTAATGAGTCAATCGTGTTACGCTCTAGTGCTGTATAAAGCTCGCCCGGTGGAATGTTGACAACGGTTGCACCAACTTTCGCCATAACTTCACCAGCGAAGCCAGGAATACGCATTTTCAGACTTTTAATGTCTTCTAGGCTGTTAATTTCTTTTTTAAACCAGCCACCCATTTGGTTGCCGCCATTACCGCCTGGATATTGAGTGATGCCGTATTGGCCATAAACTTTTTGTGCAAGCTCTGCACCGCCGCCATAGTAATACCAAGCAAAACGTTCAGCGGTAATCATGCCGAAAGGCATAGTTGTGAAGAATAAAGTGTTTACATCTTTACCCTTCCAGTAATAAGACGCTGAGTGTCCCATTTCATATTGACCTGATTTAACAAAGTCAAAAATGCCCAGAGGCGCTTTATGTTTGTTCGCTGAATCAATCGTGATGATTAAACGACCGTCGGAAAGTTCTTTTACTCTTTCTGCGAATTCGTGCGTACCTTCACTGTAAATTGGCAAACCTTTAGGCCAGGTTTCAGCCAATTTCCATCTAATGGGGGCGTCTGCTGAAAACGCAGGAAGTGAAACGGAGCTTAGTGTTATTGCTGAAAGGAGGTAGACCAGTTTTTTCTTCATATTTGCACCTTTTGGATTTATTCATTTCTTATTTTGTTTGTAGGATGAATTAATTTTTAATTGCATTTTTTTTAGTTCCATTAATGAAACTAATATTTCATTTTCACTTAAGCAAACGGTAAATTATGATCGAGAGTGATCAGTTTTTATGATGCTTATTTTGTGCAGAGGGCGTGGAATAAAGGTAATATTGAAGAGAGCTGTAACAGGTTTTTTACAAGTTCAAAGTAATTGTTAAGTGGCGTGGCTCACGACTGGAAGCAGAGTTGAGCAATATAGGATGAAGAACGGATTGTTAGCGCACTGGGTTAATGGGACTTTCCTTTTTACTGAGGCAAAAAATGAATATTAGGTTTGTTGAAGCGTTTGTATGGGTTGCTCGATTAAAAAGTTTTCGTGCGGCTGCGCAAAAACTTAATGTGTCTCAGGCGACGATATCAGGGCGAATTTCTTCAATTGAGGCGGAGTTTGATTGTCGATTGTTTGATCGAGCAAAGCATGATGTTGTGCTGACAAATAAAGGGTATCTGCTGTTAGAAAAAGCGGAACGTTTATTAGACGCTGAACAAGATCTACTAGAATCCTTAAAGCATCATAATAGTATTGTTAGAAATATACGAATTGGTGTAATCGAATCTATTGTTCACACTTGGTTGGGGGAATTTCTAACTCAACTGAAAATTCTTTACCCTAATATTGAGTTTGAATTAACAGCAGAACCAACGATGCATCTGCAAGCTCTTTTTGCCAAAGGGGCTTTGGATATAATTATTCAAACGGCTCCAGTTCTAGATAGTACAGTTGTTAGCTCTGCTTTAAATCCTTTGGAAATCTGTTGGGTTTGTCATAAAGACAGTCACTTGGCTCATAGAGATGCCACATTCGATGATATTGCTGAATCGGAGATCATCACCTTTACTAGAGACTCTCAACCTCATTTGGCTTTGTGCTCTATGTTTGAGAATAAAGGTCTAAAGCCAAAGCAAATACATTGTGTAACGTCTATATCCATTATTAGTCATTTGGTTCAAGGAGGATTAGGTATTGCAACGTTACCTATGGCAGCTATTAAAAACGAATTGGATAATGGTGATTTGGTTGTTCTACAAGGTGTAGAGTCACCGCCGCTTCTTAGCCTTCATGCCAGTTGGGAAAACCTGACGGATGGAAAAATGAAATGCGCTATTGTTGAATTAGCGAAATCCGTTTCTTATGGCTATACCGAAAATATAGCCTAAAAATTGTAATTCTTTCCTTTCTGACCTAGAGGCATACGTCAAATGACGTATGCCTCTAGGTCATTTCGCGCATACCTTTCTTATTGTGATTTCTGAATACTGAATGGACTGATATTGATGTTTCGACGGTACTTAATCCGCTTGGGACTTTCTATCACTACTCAATACAAATTATAAATCACAATAGGACGGCTTCAATTATGAAAATCAAGACTCTTGCTTCTGCGATAGCACTTTCCGGTGCAACCTTGATCGCACTTCCTTCCATGGCGGCTGACACCATTAAAGTAGGTGTATTGCACTCTTTGTCTGGCACCATGGCGATTTCTGAAACGACATTGAAAGACACTGTCTTAATGATGGTGGAAGAGCAAAATAAAAAAGGCGGTTTGCTGGGTAAGAAACTTGAAGCTGTTGTGGTTGACCCTGCATCGAACTGGCCTTTGTTTGCGGAAAAAGGTCGTGAGCTTTTGACGCAAGAAAAAGTAGACGTGATTTTCGGAAGCTGGACATCGGTATCACGTAAATCTGTTTTACCTGTATTGGAAGAATTAAACGGCTTGATGTTCTACCCAGTTCAGTACGAAGGGGAAGAGTCTTCTAAAAATGTTTTCTACACAGGCGCTGCGCCGAATCAACAAGCGATCCCAGCGGTTGATTACTTGATGAATGAATTGGAGGTTGAGCGTTTTGTTCTTGCGGGAACGGATTATGTTTACCCACGTACAACCAACAAAATTCTTGAAGCTTACCTGAAAGCAAAAGGTGTAGCGGCGGAAGACATCATGATCAACTACACGCCTTTTGGTCACTCTGATTGGCAGTCTATTGTTTCTGATGTGAAGAAATTTGGTAGCGAAGGTAAGAAAACAGCTGTTGTATCTACTATTAATGGTGACGCGAACGTACCTTTCTACAAAGAGTTAGGTAACCAAGGTATTTCAGCGGAAGACATTCCGGTTGTTGCCTTCTCTGTGGGTGAAGAAGAGTTGTCTGGTTTAGATACGACGCCTTTAGTTGGTCACTTAGCGGCATGGAACTATTTCCAAAGTGTTGAGAGTGATGAAAACGAAGAATTTATCACGAAGTGGAAAGCCTTCACGAATAATCCAGATCGCGTAACCAATGATCCAATGGAAGCGACTTACATCGGTTTCAAGATGTGGGCGAATGCGGTTACTGAAGCTGGTACGACTGACGTAGATGCTGTTGAACAAGCCATGATTGGCCAAGAAACAGAAAACCTAACTGGTGGCATTGCGGTGATGAACAAAAACCATCACTTGAGCAAACCTGTTCTGATTGGTGAAATCCAAGATGACGGTCAGTTTGAAGTGGTTTGGGAAACCGACGGTGTTGTTCCAGGTGATGCTTGGTCTGACTTCTTACCAGGTTCTAAGGACTTAATATCTGATTGGACTGCGCCAATCAAGTGCGGTAACTACAACACGAAAACCAAAGCGTGTTCTGGTCAGAACTACTAAGTTACTTGCTTCCCAGCAAACATTGGCTCTCTACCTTATAGGGTCTGAGAGCCTTTTTTGTTCCCCCTTTTCTTAATACATGGAGTATGACCTTGAGACATTTAATTGCACTCTGCTGCTGTCTTTTTGGGCTCTTATCCTTTTCAGTACAGGCCGCTGAAGTTAGCCAACAAGAAACTTTGCTTACTGAGCTTACAGATGCAAAATTCAAAGAAATGGCACCGATTCTAGATCAGCTAGCTGAACTTCAAGGTGAAGCGGTATTGCCGCTTTTCTATACCTTATTAGGTGGCGATCTGTACTACATAAAAGCAGATAAGTCTTTGGTCGGTAAATCAGACGAACAGGGCGATACCGTTTATAAAGACGTATTTAGCCAAGTAGTTGTACCTGATTTGAGTACACGGGACGTAAAAAAAATTCGCGTAAATAACACGTTACGCGGCTACTTGCGTAATGCCATTGCGCAGATTCAATTAACAGCAAAGTCGCCAGCTGTACGAGAATCAGCAGTGCGAGAGCTTTTATCTAAGCTGGATTCTGACACGGTTGATTTGATTGAATCTTTGTATGCGAATGAAACGAATAGCAAGGTAAAAGAAGCAATGGGTTTAGCTTTGTCTATGCATACTGCTTCTTCTACAGAATTGGCCGCTTCAAATCGAGTTGCGGCGATCGAGCGTTTGTCTTCAAGTTTAGAAGGCGATGTTCGAAACCTTCTAACTAAGTTAACAAAAGATGAAAGCCCAGCGGTGGTAAAAGCCGCGACGACGGCATTAGATAAAATTGCACAACGAGCAGAGCGTTTTGCATTTATTGATCAGCTCTTTTTCGGTTTGAGCTTAGGATCAGTGCTCTTACTTGCTTCTATTGGTTTGGCGATTACTTTTGGTGTGATGGGCGTAATCAATATGGCTCATGGCGAAATGATCATGTTGGGAGCCTACACGACTTATGTGGTTCAGCTGATTATGCCGAACTACATTGATTATTCTATCTGGGTGGCGATTCCTGCGGCCTTTCTTGTATCCGGTTTAATGGGTGTACTGATTGAACGTCTGGTTATTCGACATTTGCATGGCCGACCATTAGAAACCTTGTTAGCAACGTTTGGTATCAGTTTGATTTTACAGCAGTTGGTGAGAACCATTTTCTCTCCACTGAACCGTCAGGTTTCTACACCAAGCTGGATGAGTGGTTCATGGGAAATTAACCCTGTTTTATCTCTGACTCTGAATCGTTTGTACATCCTAGCCTTTGCTTTGTTGGTATTTATTGCCTTGGTTATCGTCTTGCGCAAAACCTCTTTGGGGCTGAATGTTCGAGCAGTTTCGCAAAACCGAAACATGGCAAAAGCAATGGGCGTGAAAACTCATTGGGTAGACGCGATGACATTTGGCCTTGGGTCGGGCATTGCGGGCATCGCGGGTGTTGCTCTTAGTCAATTAACTAACGTAGGACCAAACTTGGGTCAGGCGTACATCATCGACTCTTTCATGGTGGTGGTGTTTGGTGGTGTTGGTAACTTATTGGGAACATTAGTGGCGGCGTTCTCTTTAGGTATTGCAACCAAGTTCCTAGAGCCAACAACAGGTGCCGTTCTCGCAGCCATTATTGTCTTGGTGTTTATTATTCTCTTTATTCAAAAACGTCCTAAAGGACTCTTTCCACAAAAAGGGAGGGCGGCAGAATGACACGTCTTAAAGAATGGTTTTCCGCAGGGCGCTCAACGGGCAAACATACGCTGCCGTTTGTAGTGATTCTGTTAGTAGTTTCTTTGTTAGCGTCTGCGGCGAATCTGTTTTTACCTGAAGACTCCGCGTTGTACGTGAGTACTTACACCATCACCTTGTTAGGTAAATATCTTTGCTATGCCATGTTGGCATTAGCAGTGGACATTATCTGGGGATATTGTGGCATTTTGAGTTTAGGTCACGGAGCCTTCTTTGCGCTCGGTGGCTACGCAATGGGAATGTATTTAATGCGTCAGATAGGTGACCGTGGTGTTTACGGTGATCCTTTGCTGCCAGACTTCATGGTGTTCTTAGATTGGAAAGAGTTGCCTTGGTTTTGGCTAGGCATGGATCAATTCTGGTTCGCTATGTTGATGGCGGTCGCTGTGCCTGGTTTATTGGCTTTTGTGTTCGGTTGGTTGGCCTTCCGCTCACGAGTGACGGGTGTGTATTTGTCGATTATGACGCAAGCGCTAACTTACGCTTTGTTGTTGGCATTTTTCCGCAATGAAATGGGCTTTGGTGGCAACAACGGATTGACCGATTTTAAAGAGATTATCGGTTTTGACCTGCAAGCGGATTCGACTCGAGTGAGCTTGTTTATGATTACAGCTTTCTTATTGGCAGTACTGTTTGTGGTGAGTCAGCGCATTTTGGCTTCTCGCTTCGGTAAAGTGGTGTTAGCCATTCGCGATGCGGAATCTCGTTCGCGTTTCATTGGTTACCGCACAGACCGCTACAAAGTTTGGTTGTTTGTTTATTCTGCTGTGATCGCTGGTATTGCTGGTGCTTTGTATGTGCCGCAAGTTGGCATTATCAATCCGGGAGAATTCTCGCCAATCAACTCCATCGAGATGGTGATTTGGGTGGCAGTTGGTGGCCGAGGCACTTTGATTGGTGCTGTGATTGGTGCAATTCTAGTGAACTATGCCAAAACACGATTTACCGCTATTTTGCCTGATGCTTGGTTGTTCGCATTGGGAGCCATGTTTGTCTTGGTGACCTTGTATTTGCCAAAAGGATTGATGGGCTTATACGCACAAATGATGGTTAAACGTCGCCCGAAAACAGCACAGGAGTCTGAAGCATGAGTGCAATTGAAAACACAGTTGAGAGCTTTCGTGAAACGTTTCGTCGCGACCAAGTTTGGCCATTTTTAGCGCCAGCTCAAAGTAAGGTAAACGTAGACAATCAGATGATTTTATACGTGGAAGATTTGAACTTGAGCTTTGATGGTTTTAAAGCGCTGAACAATCTTAACCTTTATGTGAATGATGGTGAGTTACGATGTTTGATCGGTGCCAATGGCGCGGGTAAAACCACGCTGATGGATGTTATTACAGGGAAAACTCAATGTGACTCTGGCACGGTTTTCTTTGGTCAGAACCATAATTTGTTGAACAAAGATGAGGCTGCTATCGCTCAGCTTGGAATCGGTCGTAAATTCCAAAAGCCGACTGTGTTTGAAGAACAAACGGTGTTTGATAATTTGGAACTGTCATTAAAAACAGACAAGGGCGTATTGCCGACTTTGTTTTCTCGTTTAACACCGACTCAGATTGATCGCATCGATGAAGTGTTAAAAATTATTGGTCTTGCGAAACACCGTTTTATGTTGGCAGGGGCTTTATCTCATGGTCAAAAACAATGGTTAGAGATAGGTATGTTATTGGCGGCTGACCCTCGTTTGTTATTGATTGATGAGCCTGTTGCTGGAATGACAGCACAAGAAACAGAGCGAACAGCTGAGCTGCTAACCTCTCTTGCTGGTGAGCGAACTGTTATCGTGGTTGAACACGATATGGAATTTGTTCGTAGTATTGCAAGAACCGTAACTGTGTTGCATCAGGGCTCTGTATTGGCAGAAGGCACTATGGATCAAATTCAAAGCAATAAAGATGTGATAGAAGTTTACCTAGGAGAAGAAGCGGTAGAAGAGGGAGCAAGCGCATGATTTCAATTAATAATGTTGACCAACTTTACGGCGGTACACAAATTCTTTGGGGCTTAGATTTAGAGATCGAAGCAGGCTCGATTACCTGCATCATGGGGCGTAATGGTGTAGGGAAAACCACCTTGCTAAAAACGATTATGGGATTGTTACCCATCAAAAGTGGTGCAATTACTATGGAAGGGGCTGAGTTGAATAAGCAAAGTGCAGAGAAGCGCGCTTATTCTGGTATTGGTTATGTGCCTCAAGGGCGAGATATTTTTCCTATGCTGACGGTAGAGGAAAACCTGCGCATTGGTTTGCCTGTCCGTGGTAAGCGAACAGATGACAGCCCAAAGGACATTCCTGAAAAAATCTTTGAATTATTTCCCGTGCTAAAAGACATGTTGCATCGTCGCGGTGGGGATTTATCGGGTGGTCAACAGCAGCAACTGGCGATTGGCCGCGCCTTGGTGTTAGAGCCGAAAGTATTGATTCTTGATGAGCCAAATGAAGGTATTCAGCCGAATATAGTGAAACAAATTGGTGACGTTATTCTTAAGCTCAATGAAGAAGAAGGCCTAACGGTAATTCTTGTTGAGCAAAAACTTGGCTTCGCAAGACGAGTGGGCAAAGAGTTTCGATTAATGGAAAAAGGACGTATTGTTGCATCAGATAAAATGGAAAATTTGAATGATACTTTGATAAAACAATATTTGGCGGTATAGCTTTGACGGTTTCCCAATGGCATGCCTTTCTTACTTTAGGCTTTAGTAAGACAGCACGCGGTACAGTATTAAAAACTTGCGATCATAAAGGGCCTTTGTATGTACAAAAGTCCTTTTATCCTGAAGGCGCTGAGACAGCTCATGTGTATTTATTGCATCCTCCAGGTGGTTTGGTGTCAGGTGATCGTTTAACGATTACTGCGAATTTGGCTGAAAATACTCATGTTCTGATAACCACTCCTGGTGCCGGACGAGTGTATCGAGCTCGTGAGGACAAAACCTTACAGCACCAAATTACTCAATTAAATGTGGGGAAAAATAGCCTGATGGAATGGCTTCCACAGGAAACCATTCTTTATCCTAATGCCCATACCCGACTTGAAAATTGCATCGACCTAGAAGAAAACTCGCAGTTTATTGGTTGGGAAATTACTTGTTTTGGGTTGCCTGCTAACAAAGCGAGTTTTGGAGAAGGGCATGCTGAACAGGGTTTTCAAATTCGACAAAACGGCCGTTTGAAAGTGCGTGAGCGTTTTGTGATAGACAAAGGCTGCCAAGATATTTTTCATGCTAAAGCTGGCTTGGATGGTAACCCAATTAACGGTCTGATGATCGCAGGCCCATTTGACTCAAATGCAAATCATGATGAGTTGATTGATAAACTCCGCACACATTGTACGAATCACGTCTCTTTAAGTGGAGCAAGCTTGGTAGACGAATACATTATGGTGCGAAGTGTGCATGATGATTCTGAGCAAATGAAACAGTTATTTATTCAATGTTGGCGAGACATTCGCCCAGTATTGACGGGAAAAACAGCGTGTGAGCCTAGAATCTGGGCAACTTAATTTCGTTTTTGAAGGTGACAATATGGAATTGCTTCCAAGAGAAAAAGACAAACTATTGGTGTTTACAGCCGCCTTATTGGCTGAACGTCGCTTAAATCGTGGACTTAAGCTCAATTACCCTGAAGCCATGGCGTACATCACCATGGAAATTATCGAAGGTGCTCGTGACGGGAAGACCGTGGCGGAATTAATGAGTTACGGTAAAACCTTGCTCAGTGCAGACCAAGTGATGGATGGCGTGGTGGATTTGATTCACGAAGTACAAGTAGAAGCGACATTTCCAGACGGCACTAAGTTAGTAACAGTCCATAACCCGATCAATTAGTTCCTTTTTTTGATTCCTAAAAAGGGAAGGAGAAACATCATGATTCCAGGTGAAATACAGGTTGCAGAAGGTGATATCGAACTGAACGTAGGCCGCAGAACGCTTAAAGTCCGTGTTGAAAATATGGGTGATCGCCCAGTGCAAATCGGCTCCCATTACCATTTTTATGAGGTAAATCCTGCGCTGACGTTTGATCGTGAGCCCACTAAAGGCTTTCGTTTAAATATCGCATCTGGCACAGCGGTTCGTTTTGAGCCAGGCCAAGGTCGTGAAGTGGAACTGGTGGAATACGCTGGCACGAAAACCATTTATGGCTTCCGTGGTGATGTGATGGGAAAACTTGAGACGGAGGACGCCCAATGAGTACGACGAAAATGGACAGACAGAGTTATGCACAAATGTTTGGCCCAACCACAGGTGACCGAGTACGTTTGGGCGATACAGATCTTTGGATTCAAGTAGAAAAAGACTTCACTACTTATGGTGACGAAGTAAAGTTCGGCGGCGGTAAGGTGATTCGTGATGGTATGGGACAAAGCCAAGTTACCAATGATATCGCCGTAGATTTGGTGATTACCAATGCCTTGGTTTTAGATCATTGGGGCATTGTGAAAGGTGATGTGGGTGTCAAAAACGGCCGCATCACAAAAGTCGGCAAAGCGGGTAACCCTGATGTGCAAGACAACGTTGATATCGTTGTGGGCCCTGGAACGGAAGTCATTGCCGGTGAAGGTTCGATTCTCACCGCGGGTGGCATAGATGCGCACATTCACTTTATTTGCCCTCAGCAAGTAGAAGAAGCGTTAACCTCGGGTGTTACGACAATGATTGGTGGCGGAACAGGGCCAGCGACGGGTACCAAAGCCACTACTTGTACACCGGGACCTTGGTATCTTGGCAAAATGCTCCAAGCTACAGACAATATGCCAATGAACCTCGGTTTTCTTGGTAAAGGTAACGCTAGCTTGCCCGAAGCATTAGAAGAACAGTTAGAAGCCGGCGCTTGTGGTCTAAAACTGCATGAAGATTGGGGCACCACGCCAGCCAGCATTGATTGCTGTCTGTCTGTTGCGGAAGCTTATGATGTGCAAGTGGCGATACATACAGACACCTTGAATGAATCTGGCTTTGTTGACAGCACATTGTCAGCATTTAAAGACCGTGTGATCCACACTTATCACACAGAAGGCGCGGGTGGTGGCCACGCACCAGATATTATTCGCGCTGCAGGCTTTCCTAATGTTTTGCCTTCTTCTACCAATCCAACGCGACCTTACACTCACAACACAGTAGATGAGCATTTAGATATGCTCATGGTATGTCATCACCTTGATAGCAATATTGCGGAAGATGTGGCGTTTGCCGATTCTCGTATTCGCAAGGAAACCATTGCTGCGGAAGATATTTTTCATGACCGTGGTGCGTTTTCGATGATTTCGTCTGACTCTCAAGCTATGGGGCGAGTGGGTGAAGTGGTGACGCGTACTTGGCAAACAGCTCACAAAATGAAACAACAGTTTGGCTTATTACCAGAAGATAAAGAGCTGGGCGCAGACAATTTTAGAGCGAAACGTTACATAGCCAAATATACGATTAACCCAGCGATCACTCATGGTATTAGCCACGAAGTGGGCTCGATTGAACCAGGTAAACTGGCGGATTTGATCTTATGGAAACCGGCCTTTTTTGCGGTGAAGCCTTCCGTGATTATCAAAGGTGGCATGATTGCGAGCGCGCCAATGGGTGATCCAAATGCGTCCATTCCTACGCCGCAGCCCGTGCATTATCGACCTATGTTTGGTGCCATGGGGAAAGCCGCCGCGGCAACCTCTGTGACTTTCGTTTCTAAGGCCGCATTGAATAATGGCTTGCAAGAAAGTCTTGGGTTAGAGCGCACTTTGGTGGAGTGCAAAAACACTCGTAACTTATCGAAAAAAGACATGATCCATAATGCGTGGATGCCAGATATTACAGTGGACCCACAAACATACGAAGTACGTGCGGATGGCGAGCTATTAACCTGTGAGCCTGCGGAAACTTTACCGCTTGCTCAGCTTTATACTCTTTTTTAGAAAGGCCTTTTACTAAGGTTTTTTTGGAGCTTGAAATGCTAGATATATACGAACGATTAGGCACCCATTGCCATGATGAAGTTTATACGACCGTGACCTTAACGCACGAACAACGAGATCGTGGTCGCCTTAAGTTAGTGGGTGAAAACAAGGAAGAAGTGCGAGTGTTTTTGGAGCGCGGGAAGCCTCTTTTAGTTGGGGAGTTTCTAAGGTCTGAATGCGGCAAAATCGTTCAGATTAAAGGTGCAGTTGAAGCGGTGGCCCACGCCAGTTGTGATGATTGGTTAGCATTTTCCAAAGCCTGTTATCACTTAGGAAATCGTCACACCAAAATTCAAGTTGGTGAGCGTTGGTTACGTATTAAGCCTGACCACGTTTTAGAAGATATGCTGCACTTGTTAGGCTTGGTAGTTACCCACGAAGAAGCGGTGTTTATTCCTGAATCTGGAGCCTACAGTCATGGCCATAGTCACCACTGACGCCAGCATATTACGTCTTTTACAGCTAAGCAGTGTGAGCTTGCCTGTGGGCGGTTATGCGTTTTCACAAGGCATGGAATATGCCATTGATAGAGGTTGGGTGAAGCGTAAAGCCGATGTTTTAGATTGGGTCGGTTTGCAGATGCAACAATCTGTGGCTCGGGTCGATTTGCCTGTCTTGCGCCTTTGTATGCTGGCAGCAGAACAACAAGACTCAGTACGATTAAAAGAGCTGAATGATCTCGTTTTGGCTTGTCGAGAAACTAAAGAGTTGCGCTTGAATGATACGGCAATGGGTGAAGCCCTGTTTCGACTGATGGGCAGTTTGGACATAAAGACGCCTTTTGAGCGTGGCGAGGTGATGAGTTTTGTTCCTCTATTTGCGATTGCGGCAGCTCATTGGACATTAAAATTCGATGTCGCGGCATTGGGGTTTTCTTGGTCTTGGTTAGAAAACCAAATTGCAGCGGCGACAAAACTCGTGCCTTTAGGACAGACTCAAGCACAAGAATTATTAGGGGAATTACAGGGTGATATTCACCAAGCGATTTCCCTGTCATTGACCATTGAAGAAGATCGTATTGGTGCTGGGTTACCCATGATTGCCATTGCCAGCGCCCAGCATGAAACACAGTATTCAAGGCTGTTTCGCTCATAAAGATAACAGCAGATTAATTTAGAGTAACAATACATGAGAGTAAGACAGTATGAGTAAACCAAAACAAACTTTACGCGTTGGAGTGGGCGGCCCTGTTGGTTCAGGCAAAACAGCTTTATTACGCTCTTTATGTTCTGCCCTACGCGAGCATTACAATATTGCGGTTGTGACAAATGACATTTACACCCAAGAAGATGCAAAGTTCCTAACAGAGCATCAGGCTCTGGATGCAGACCGTATTCTCGGTGTTGAAACGGGTGGTTGCCCTCACACAGCCATTCGTGAAGATGCGTCGATGAATTTGGCGGCGATTGACCAATTATTAGCGCGTCACGGTGAACTGGATGTGGTGTTTGTTGAATCCGGTGGTGATAACTTGAGTGCGACTTTTAGCCCTGAATTATCGGACTTAACCATTTACGTTATTGATGTATCGGCAGGGGATAAAATTCCTCGTAAAGGTGGACCAGGTATTACTAAGTCGGACTTATTGATCATTAATAAAACCGATTTGGCACCTTTGGTAGGCGCTTCATTGGATGTCATGGATCGTGATGCAAAAATGATGCGTGGCGATCGTCCTTTTGTTTTTTCTAACCTGAAACAAGCGCAAGGTCTGGATGACATTATCCAGTTTATTGTGGCTGAAGGCATGCTAGAAGCAAAAGAGTTACCGCCTGCAAAAGCAGTCGTTTAAAGATTATTTAAGAAAAGAATGATTAGGAGAAAACGATGGTTTCATTGATGTATAAAGGCATGACAGCAGCGGCACTTCTATTGGTTTCTAGCATGACGTTTGCGCATCCTGGGCACGAACATACTTCTAGTTTCATGAGTGGTTTGTCTCATCCTTTGGGTGGCTTAGATCATCTTTTGGCGATGCTGGCGATTGGTTTGTGGGCATCCAGTATGAAAGGTCGTGCTTTGTGGGCTGTACCGACGGCGTTTGTGCTGACTATGTTGGCTGGCGGTGGCTTAGCGCTTGCAGGTTTGAATCTGCCTTTTGTTGAGCAAGGCATTCTGCTTTCTGTGATTGTTTTAGGCACCTTGGTGTTCGCTGCTAAGCGTTTGCCATTTATCGCTTGTGTGGCGGTTGCGGGTAGCTTTGCCTTGTTCCACGGTGCAGCTCATGGAGTAGAAATGCCGGTTGATGCCAACAGTGCTCACTATGCGTTGGGCTTTGTCGTTGCAACAACGGGATTGCATGCTCTTGGGCTTGGTTTAGGACAACTGATGACACGCTTTGCGTCACCTATGATGCTTCGTGTTAGTGGTTCTATGATTGCGGCGACAGGTTTGCTATTGAGTGTTGCGTAATTTTCGTCTTCACTTTGGTGTTTTCATTTTTAATCGTGAGTAAATATGCCCGCTGCGCAGAAAATCTTTAAAGTGCGACGCCACTACAATAAGTGGGTTGCTGACCAAACTATGGAAGATTACGCATTGCGTTACACTTCCAAGCAAGGTCACACCATGAGTATTGAGCGGGTCGGGCATACTGCGCTTGGCGCCGCCGCCTTCTTGGCGTTAGAAGGTTTGGCGGCGGTTATCACCTTAGGCTACGGTTTTACCAATGCGGTCGCCGCCATTCTTATTGTGTTGGCGGTGTTTTTCGTTACTGGTTTCCCGATTGCTTATTATTCGGCGAAACATGGGTTAGACATTGATTTGCTAACTCGTGGCGCGGGTTTTGGTTATCTTGGTTCAACCATTACGTCGCTTATTTACGCCACTTTCACCTTTATCTTTTTTGCCATAGAGGCGGCCATATTGGCGTCTGCTATGGAAGTGCTACTCGGTATTCCTTTGCAGATTGGTTATGCGCTTTCTGCTTTGTTTGTGATTCCAATCGTGACGCACGGAATTCGAGCCATTAGTCGCTTTCAAAATGGTACACAATGGATTTGGTTCGTTCTTCAGTTTGCCGCAGTGGGCGTTGTTCTTTCTCAGGTTGTGCAGGAATACCAGCAATTTGAAGGCTGGACGGAATACACTCCTGAACATTTATCCGCCAACATTGGATTTGATTGGATTTTGTTTGGTTCCGCCGCTTCTGTGTTATTCGCTCTGATGGCGCAAATTGGCGAACAGGTTGATTACCTGCGCTTCTTCCCTAAAAAGACGAAGAAAAATCGGACACGCTGGTGGTTTTGGCTCATTTTAGCGGGTCCTGGTTGGGTGTTTATTGGCGCAATTAAAATGCTGTTAGGGTCGTTTTTGGCTTATTTAGCCATTTCGGACGGTGCAACAGCGATACAGGCGACAGATCCAACCTATTTGTATCAGCGCGTTTTTTATTTTCTAACCAACTCTCCGACAAGTGCATTGATATTGGCCGCGGTTTTTGTGTTTGTCTGTCAGATGAAAATTAATCTGACCAATGCGTATGCGGGCTCGATTGCTTGGTCCAATTTCTTCTCTCGTTTAACTCACTCTCATCCAGGTCGAGTAGTGTGGTTAGTTTTTAATGTGATCATTGCTTTGTTACTGATGGAGCTCGGTATTTATCAAGCGCTTGGAGCCATATTGAGCGTGTTTGCCATTAGTGCCGTGAGCTGGTTGGGCAGCTTGTCAGCGGATTTACTTATCAATAAGCCTTTGGGGTTGAGCCCAAATTATGTGGAATTCAAACGAGCGCATCTTTATGACATCAACCCTGTTGGTACGGGTTCTATGTTGATTGCGACTGTATTGGGTTTGGTGAGCTATTTGGGCGTCTTTGGTGAAGTGGCAAAAAGCTTATGTCACTTTATTTCCCTTGGTAGCTGTTTTGTATTTGTTCCTTTAATTGCTTGGCTTACCAAGGGGAAATATTATCTAGCGCGTCAAAGCCCAGAACTGGTTCCTATGGTGGAGTTGGCTGAGAAAACCAAGATTAATTATGTGACGCTGACGTGTGGGGTTTGTGAAAACGATTTTGAAACAGAAGACATGAGTTTTTGCCCAGCTTATATGCTGCCGATATGTTCTTTGTGTTGCTCCTTGGATGTGCGTTGTTTAGACAGTTGCAAGCCACAAGCCAGTATCAGCCAGCAAAGTGATTACTTTTTTAAGCTGTTTCTGCCTAGAGATTTGGTTAAAGCATTAAAGTCGCGGTTCGGCCGATTCTTGTCTTTGTTGACGGGGATTAACATCATTAATGCGGCTTTAATGATGTTAATTTACCGACAAATGGCACCTAGTACAGTCGAAGGCGAGGCGTTATTGCAAGATACTATGTTTGCCCTGTTCTTCACCTTGTTGATTGTTTCTGGAGTCTTGTCTTGGTTGTTCTTACTTGCCCATGAAAGTCGAGTGGTCGCTCAGAAAGAGTCGAATCGTCAAACTCGTAAGTTGATTCGTGAGATTGATGCTCACCAAGAAACAGACAAAGCCTTGCAGGATGCGAAGGAGCAAGCTGAAAAAGCAAACGAAGCCAAAAGCCGTTACCTTACAGGAATCAGTCACGAATTACGCACTCCGTTACAGTCGATTATTGGCTATGCTCAGTTGCTACTGAAAAAGGAAAATACGCCTTCAGGTCACCAAAATGGATTGGATATTATTCAACGCAGTGGCTTGTATTTGGCAAACTTAATTGAAGGCTTGCTGGATATTTCAAAAATTGAAGCGGGTCGTTTTGATCTGTATCGCAATACGGTCGATTTGCCAAAACTGATAGACCAATTAAACAGTATGTTTGCGATGCAAGCTCAGGCAAAAGGCATTGAGTTTAAGTCGAAGATCATTGCACCTTTGCCTCAATATGTGGTGACGGATGAAAAGCGACTTCGTCAAATATTGATTAACTTGTTGTCAAATGCGGTGAAATACACACCAAAAGGCACAGTTTTGTTTGAAGTGAATTATCGTAATCAGGTGGCCGATTTTGTTATCCGCGATACTGGACTAGGAATAAAGCAAGAACATTTACAGCGTATTTTTGATCCGTTTGAGCGAGTGCGTGACATTAGTACAGGGAATTTACCCGGTACTGGGTTAGGCCTGACGATAGTGAAATTGCTTACTGAAATCATGGGTGGTGATTTAAAAGCACAGTCTGTGGTTGGCCAAGGTAGCGAGTTTCGAGTGAGTCTAATGTTGCCTTGGGTGAGCCAAGGTGAATCTTTTGCATCGGAAAATAAGCGCATTGTGAGCTATCGAGGTTATCAACGTACTTTAATGGTGGTGGATGATGATCCTGTTGTTCGTGGTCTTTTGTCGGATATTTTAGTGCCTCTTGGCTTTAATGTATTGGAAGCGAATGACGCTCAAATGTGCTTGGAAGAACTAGAATCTTGTACACCTGATTTGTTTGTTTTAGACGTTTCCATGCCAGGAATGGACGGATTGGCGCTGGCGAAGAAACTGCGTGATCAAGGTGTTTCTGTACCTATTGTGATGCTGTCTGCTGATGCACAAGAGAACCAGCGTGAGCCAGATGAACAAGCTGCGTTTGATCGATATTTAGTGAAACCTATTAGTAACAGCATGCTCCTTGAAACCATTCAATATTTGTTGAGTCTTGAATGGGATTATCAGGAGATAGATTCGATCGCTTTCTCTGAAGAACCTATTTTGAGCACGGAAAGCAGTTTTCAAGATGACGAGAAAACTTCGATTGTGGCGAAAATTCCTGATCATGAAAGTGTTCGAGAACTTATGGCTTTTGCGGAAATGGGATACAAAAAAGGGGTTCGAGGTGTGCTTGATCAAATGGATAAATCGGACGTGATTGCATTGGCACATAAGCAACAATTGGAAAGTTTGTACAAAAGCTTTCAGTTCGACGGCATTGTCCAATATTTAAAACAACATTCTTTATGATGTGCTTTTTAAACCGGAAGTCTAATGATGAAACCCAACAGTAAGAGTGACATTGTATTAGTGGTTGATGACTCGCCAGATGCGCTGAGCCTGATTCACGATACTTTGGAAACAGCTAATATGGATGTTCTCGTTGCATTAGAAGGAAGGCAAGCCTTAACCATTGCGAAACGTATTCGCCCAGACATTATTTTGCTCGACGCCATTATGCCGAATATGGACGGTTTCGAGACTTGTCGAGAACTTAAAGCGGATCCTAGTTTGGCGTCTATTCCTGTTATTTTTATGACAGGCTTGAGTGAGACGGATGACATTGTCCGAGGGTTAGAAGCCGGTGGCGTGGATTATCTAACCAAGCCTATTCAACCTAATGAATTGATTGCGCGGATGCGAGTACATTTATCGAATGCAAGATTAAGCAACAATGCACAATCGGCGCTCGACAGTATGGGGCAGCATTTGATGACAACCACTCATGCAGGTGTGATTGCTTGGGCGACGCCTCAGACTTATGCCTTGCTCGCCAAGGCGCGAGTAAGTGATGATTGGCAGCAAAGCGAAATGGCGTTACAAATTCGTTTATGGCTAGCCCATGAACCAGCTGTTGGTAATGTATTGAAGCTAACCGGATTAGACTATCCCTTAGCGCTGAAAATGATGGGGCTGACAGAGCAGAAAGAAGTGCTCTTGAAGTTAGAAGATGGTAATAAACCCACGGGACCGACCTTGTTGAAGCTTGAGCTTGGACTGACGGATCGGGAATCAGAAGTTTTGCATTGGATTGCAAACGGTAAAACCAATCGGGAAGTGGCTGAGATTCTTGAAATGAGCCCACGTACTGTGAATAAGCATTTAGAGCAAATCTTTCCAAAGTTAGGCGTTGAAAATCGAACATCAGCGGCGGGAGTGGCGTTACGCGTCTTGGCAACCGATCATTAATATTTCAGCTTGCTTTGATATAACTAAATAAATATATGACATATTCTTCCTTTTTAGTATCAATTTGTTCACAAACTCTTGAACAAGATAAGAATGTTCATATGGACTGTGGCTAATTGTTTCGATCTTCTTTTATTTTTACCATGAAACCTTTCTTGAGGTGATTGATAGAGGTTTTAAGAAGCAATTTGCATGCTTTTGATTCTTCTATAGTTGTTACCTCTCAAATTGCATATTTAAAAGAAAGGCTTTATTCATGAAAAATGATGTCGCGGTACCACGAGAGAAGCTAGAGTGGAGTTTGTTAGGGTTACGTCTAGGGGTATTTATTGTCTTGTTAATGTGGACACTGGATAAATTCGTTAACCCTGAACACGCAGCCATTGTGTTTAAAGTTTTTTACTCTATTCCAGAGTTAAGCTCAGGCGTTTCTTATTTACTGGGCGGCTTGCAGTTGGCTCTTATACTGAGCTTTTTGATTGGTTTCCAAAAGCGCTGGGTCACACTGGTCATTTTGATCATGCACTTGAGTTCGACCTTGGTGTCATTCGGTCGCTATATGGATCCTTGGGGACCGTCAAACCTTCTGTTCTTCGCAGCGTGGCCAATGTTAGCTGCGATCGTGATGCTGTATTTGCTCCGTGAATTTGACAATAAGTTCTCAATCTCAAAGTAAATCAAGCTCTCTATCCTCTTTTGTTTCTACTGAAATAGCGCCTAAGTTAGGCGCTATTTTTTTATTTATAGTCCTAATTGATCTTTCACTATTTCTCCTAACGACGGCAAAATATTACCAAACGACATCAAAAAACTGATCCCGTTTACTTTTCGTTACGTATTTTGTTTAGTATTGGCCTAAATATTATTAAAGCTTTCAAAAAGGCTTTGTATTGTCAAAGCGGTATTGTGGAACTAATAAAGATTTCTCGTTTTTTTATATTAGCAATATTTATAACGGTATAAGATTGTTGCTTTGTGTTTTTCGTTTTCCACTCTGAGAGCAGGCCTGCATCATGCAATTGGATCGACAATGAGTGGTTAAGACGCTT
The DNA here is from genome assembly GCF_047525555.1 of Marinomonas algae. NCBI lineage: Bacteria > Pseudomonadati > Pseudomonadota > Gammaproteobacteria > Oceanospirillales > Oceanospirillaceae > Marinomonas > Marinomonas algae. The sequence continues at coordinate 240,950 of NZ_JBLIXK010000003.1, forward strand.
TATCTTTACTTGTTTTCTTTACCTATGGGTTCGTCGCGGTAAATTTGGTTGAACACCTTTTTATATTAATTAGCAAATGGTTAGCATTATGTCAGAGACCGCAAATTCAAATGATACTTTAGTTATCACTCGCCCAGCCCTTACTGTTGTTGGTGTAGGGGCAAGTGCTGGTGGGTTGGAGGCGTTACAGTCAATGCTTTCTAATTTACCGACGGACACCAATATGGCTTTTGTTGTCGCACAACATTTATCGCCTTCTTATAAAAGTATGATGGTGGATTTGTTAGAAAAGGCCTGCACTATTCCAATTACAAGTGCAGTAGATAATGAAGTGTTAGAGCCAAACCACGTCTATATTTGTCCACCCAATTACAATATTGAAATTGTCAGCGGCGATTGCATAAGTTTGATTAGCTACCCTGAAGCTCGCCGTACGCCTCGTCCATCAGTCGATATGCTGTTTGAATCCATTGCATTCGTAAAAGGTGAAAGTGCCATTGGTATTGTGCTGTCGGGTACGGGAACAGATGGCAGCAGAGGAATTCGAGCAATCAAAGGGGAGAACGGTTTCGGCATTGTTCAAGACCCTAAAGATGCAAAATACGATGGCATGCCAAATTCTGCGATTAACTCAGGTAATGTGGATCTGATTGTCCAATCCACTGAAATAGGTACTGAATTAAAGAATATCATGCACTTTCCTCGACGCCGCTCGGTGGACAATGCAAATGAAATTTCTCGCGAAACGTACAATGGCATTATTAATATCTTGAAAAAGCAGTGTAAGGTGGATTTTACGCTGTATAAAGAAAACACCATTGTGCGACGTATTGACCGTCGTATGACTTCGTTAAGAATCCATGATACAGCAGCTTATCTTGAGCATTTGAAAAAGAATTCAGACGAAGTCCATTTGCTGTTTAATGACATGTTGATCGGTGTAACGTCATTTTTTCGAGACGCGAGAGCCTTTGATCGTTTGGATAAAGAGCTATCAAATTACATCCGCAATAGAGAAAGCAAAGAGCTACGCATTTGGAGTGTAGGTTGTTCTACCGGTGAAGAAGCTTATTCGATCGCTATCATCCTAAGTCAGATTTTAGGAGACAAAATAGACGAGTATAAAATTCAGATTTTTGCGACAGACATTGATAAGCACGCCATTGAATTTGCTCGTAATGCCATCTATCCAGAATCTGCCTTACAAAACTTGCCGAAAGCCATCCGCGATAAATTCTTTATTGTGAATGACGACCAATTTGAAGTGGTTAAATCGATCAAATCACACGTTATTTTTTCTGTGCATGACATCAACAATGATCCGCCATTTTTACGTCTTGATCTGATTACATGTCGAAATCTAATGATTTACTTTACTGTCGAGTTGCAACGTCAAATATTGCCAACTTTCCATTATGCCTTGAATCCTAAAGGGATTTTAATGCTTGGGCAGTCAGAGTCGATTGGTGTATTTCAGGAACAATATCGCCCGCTATCGAAAACCAGCAAAATCTATGAAGCCTTATATGTAGGTAAGCAATTACCACCTGAGCGTAAGTCTAATAGCATTAAGAAGCGAGCGACTGATTATGTTGAGGCTCAAACTACGGTCAGAGAAAGCCCAAGACGCACTAAATTAAATGAAGAGTTTTCCAATATTATCGCGAAAACCTTGAAGCAATATGTGCTGCCTAATGCGATGTTGGTGAACGAAAATCAGGATATTATTTTCACTGAAGGTGAGAACAAATTATTGGTGAGACCATCTGGTTTGCCAACAAATAACATCTTTAAAAACTTACACCCTCAATTGTCTGTTGATCTACGAAGTGCATTTCATCAGTTGCACAGTGGCAAAGAAATGGCTGATACCGGATTCCAATCTTTTAGTTTGGACGGTAAAGAAGTATGGGTGAAGTTGATCCTTCTCTCGATTCAAAGAGAAGGGCCGATTGGTTCATTGATCTTAATCTTCTCTCAAATTGAAGAACCTGTGAACATTCCTGTTTTACCTAAGGGAGATCAGGAAATCACCAATCAAGCGGTATTGGTAGAACAGCAAAGACAATTGTTCAAAACAAAAGAGCAGTTACAGAATGTCATTGAAGAGTTAGAAACCTCCAATGAAGAAATGCAGTCGATGAACGAAGAACTGCAAAGCTCCAATGAAGAGCTACAAAGCTCAAATGAAGAATTAGAAACAACAAACGAAGAGCTTCAGTCCACTAATGAAGAATTGCAAACCGCCTATGCTGAGCTTCGTATGGCTTACGAAGAAAGGGAGCATCAGCGTACGGAATTAGAAGACCTTCGAAATAATTTACAGCACAGTAACTCTTTATTAGAAGACGCTGAAAAAACCGCAAAAATGGGTTCTTGGTTATGGGATATACCTTCTAGAAAGATTGAATGGAGTAAAGGTTGTTACGCTTTGTTTGGCCTTGATAGCAATGTTTTCCATCCATCCTATGAAGCTTTTATTGGTTTAGCTCAAGATCATTATCGTGCGCTTCTAGAAGAGCAATTAACCAACCTGCTACACAATAAAGCAAACCAGCCTTTTATTTTCGAAGCTTACGACGTCAATAAGAATACGATCATTATTTCTTTGGAGGCTGTTGTTTCATTCAATGACCTTAAACAGGCAGAGAAAGTAATGGGTACCATGAAAGATATAACAGGTACTGTATTGGCTGAACGTGAGCAGGCTGTCTACAAAGATAAAATTAATTATATTTTGAACAGCAGTTTGAATGCCGCCTGTGTGATTAATTTGGCCGATATGAGTGTGGAATATGTGAATGCAGAGTTCCACAAATTGTTTGGCTACTCTTTGGATAGTTTGTCTCAGCTTACGGAAAAAGGCTTCTATCAATTAGTCGCTGAAGACGACAAAGATGTGTTGGCAGAGATTGTCAGCAAGGTGTCTGATTCTAAACCAGGTCAAGCAATCCCTGGTTCTTATCAGCTTGTTACCATGGAGGATAGTTTGGTTCCTGTTTATGCAAACCATACTATTTATGAGGTCGATGAAGCCAGCTTGGCAGCCAGTAAAATATTGATCACTATGTTCTCTTCCCAGCCTAAATAGGCACGATGTAGACTGGGGAAATAGGTAACTCTATGCTCGATTATTTAGCAATACCTTGTATTGTGACTACCGGCGCGTTTCAGATCGTTGAAGTGAATGAAACCGCTAGAAAAGTGTTTGGCGCCAACTTGTTGGATGCTCGCCTTGCTCATAGACCAAAGTTACTGACGCACCTTATTGTGTCGGATTTATCCGCTTTTTATTACTGGGTCGAGTCAGATGATCCTCATAAAACGGCGTTTTTAATTGAGTTACAGACAGAGAAAGGGGTTCAGAAGTTTCAGGTAAACCATAGTCAACATACTGTGGATTCTGAACCTCGTTTTTTCTTCAGCTTTTCTACTGTTACCTATGAAATGGAAACAGGCCTGCAGAGTGAAATGTATCGAAACGCCTTTGAACGTTCTAATAAAAGCCTTTATGTAACCGATGCAAATGGCCGTATTTTATTGGTCAATCCTAGTTTTACGCATTTCTTTGGCTTAGATTTAACGTCAGTCAAAGGGAAAAAAGACGACATTCTTTATTATCGGGAAGATCAGCTGACTCATAGAAACGCGATTGAGCGGTTAATTCACGATGTCGATCGTATAACCGAGCGTATGCATTGTGTCACTTCGTATAAAGACCTCGGTCCTGTCATCTGTAATGTTAATATCGTAATGGCAGGAGAGGGCGAATCTCGCACTTTCATGCATTTCATCGAAGATATTTCCCATCAAGTTGCCACCGAAGAAAGCATGCACAGCGCAGCTTATCAAGATCCGTTAACCAAGTTGCCTAATCGACACAGTTTTAACGTCCGTTTTCATGAATGGTTTACGGAAGCTCAACGAACAGGGGATTCCCTTAACGTCTTCTTTATTGATTTAGACAGATTCAAATTTGTTAATGATGAGTATGGTCACGAATATGGTGATCTTCTATTGATTCATGTTGCTGAGCGACTCAAGAAAAGCTGTAAAGAGCGTGACTTTGTGGCGCGTCTTGCTGGTGATGAGTTTGTTGTTCTAGTGCAAGATAATCAAACCAGATCTAATTTAGAGGTCATTGCACAGAGAATATTGTTTGAATTATCCAAACCTTTTGAATTGAACGAGATTGTCTATAGTTGTACTTGTTGTATTGGTATTGCTCAATATCCTAATGATGCGATGTCGCAGTCGGACCTACTACATGCAGCTGACAGCGCCATGTATTTGGCAAAAGGCTCAGGTCGTAACGATTATGCGTTTTATAACTACGAAATGCAGAAAGAAGTGACTCATCATGATCACCGGATGAAAGAGATTGAGCATGCGATAGAAAACAATCTTATTCGTCTGTACTTTCAGCCTATTCACGATTTAAAAACAGGGGAAGTGGTGTCTTTTGAAGCGCTGCCTCGTTACATAGATGAAAGTGGCGAAGTGCATTCTGATGAATACTTTATGCCCTATATTGAAAACGACCCACTGATTTATAAGTTAGGCGTTGGTCATATTAGGGTATTGAAGCAGTTTGTTAGCATGTTAAAACACCACGGTGTTCAGCTGCCAATGCACATAAATTTGTCTTCTTATCAGCTCAAAGACAAAAGTATCGTGGCGGAGCTAGAAAAGTTAGCTACCTTCTCGCCGGAGATTGTTCGTCTACTTCGACTGGAAGTGATCGAAACCATGTTGGAGAATTCAGACAAAGTTGCTCGAAATTTAGATCACCTAAACAGTTTAGGATACCGATTGTCTTTAGATGATTTTGGGACAGGGCACTCTTCCATTTATAGCCTTAAGAAAGTGAAATTTGAGACGGTAAAAATCGACCGAGTTTTCACTCAAGATATAGATGTTGCAGGCGATCAAGGCGCTGAGTATTTGAATGCCGTGATTGCATTGGTTCGAAACCTTAACAAAACCATCATTTGTAATGGCGTCGATAACCAGAAACAAGCCTCGTATCTACTAGAGCAAGGTTGCCAATATGGGCAAGGCGCTTTTTTCTCTGAGCCCTTATCAAAGAGCCAAGTTTTGAGATATTTGAACGCGTAAAATTATGGAGAATAGAGCAGTATGTCAAACAAGTTAGCGAAGGTTCTTATTGTTGATGACGAGTTAACTTCAATCGAAGTGATGCGTTGTTTGTTAGAAACCAATGTGGAGATTAAGACCGCCGAAACGGCTCATGATGCCTTGAATATATTGGCTTCAGAAAGCTTTGACTTAATCCTTTTGGATGTTGATTTGCCTGATATGTCGGGCTTTGATCTTTGTCGTAAGCTTAAGGATGATGAGCAGACTAAACAGACGCCAGTTATTTTCATTTCAGGGTACAAAGATTTAATTTTTGAAATGCAGGCATATGAAGCTGGTGGCGCAGATTACTTGTGTAAGCCTGTGAATTTGATTCGTTTACTTATGCGGATTAACGTCACGTTGGACATTAAATTGCCGATTCCAAAAATTAAATAATGGACGAGTAATCAATCGGTGCTCATAAGTCTGATTTGTATGCTGAAATCAGATTAAAGAGTGCGGATATGATGCTCTGTTTTATGCTTATGTCAGCCGTTTTAAAGTCGCGATGACTTTTTTCAGCTCATCGAAAAGCCTTTCTATGTTCACCTCTTCATTCTGATGAACTCTCTTCTCATACTCTTCGCAGTGTTGACTAAGAGCCAACGCGCCGACGTTGCCGCTCGCACTTTTCAGGTTGTGGACGAAAGCATTTTTCTCTTTTTCAGAAAGTTGTTTTGCCTCGGATAACTTGCGCTGAAACTCGGTAGTAAAACACTCGGCAACCTGTAAATAAGCTTGCTTCCCTAGGTAAGCGTAAACCGTCTCATCTAGGTTATAACCTTCCATGTGATTAAGTTCGTCAGGCTCAATGGTACTGCTTTTACCTTCAAATACTCGATAGCAGAACTGCTTTATGGCGTGAAACATGATCATCCTGTTTTTGAACGGCTGGTAACACCTAGACTTCAATAAATAGAAGCTTTCGACGGAAGCTCTTTTTCGTCTTAAATATACGTCTTTCAGGTAAGCTAACACGTAGTTGCTACTATATGCACATGAAATAAAAGTTCGGAGAGGCAGGTTTTTCGTCTTATCTCTTTCTTTTATTCCCATAAAAAAGCCCGATAGACTCATTTTTTAGATGAGTTTATCGGGCTTTTTAATAGCCGTTGTTACTTGAGGCTATTTGATAATTTCTTGCATTAAGACAGCAATGTCTGGGTTTGCGTAAAGCGCATCAAGCTGGCGAGTGTATTCACTTGTGAATGCATCCGTTTGAGCCAATTCACCAAAGATGTCATCAAGTTTCAGGAAGGACAGTTTGTCTTTCGCTGTGTTTGCTGCTGCTTCGTGTAATTCCGCTTTCATTGCATCGACGATGTCGAGCGCGACGCCATTTTTGTCTGTGCCTTTGTCTGAGTAATAACACCAAGCCGCGATGACCAAAGCGGCGTATTTTACGCTACCGCCTTTTGTAAGGTTTTCTGCGATGGTTGGAATTAAGAAAGTCGGCAATTTTGCTGAGCTTTCTAGGCAAATGCGCGCTAGGTTATCTTTCACATTTGGGTTACCAAAACGTGTGATTAGCGTGCTTTTGTACTCTTCCAAGTCAATGCCTTCAACTGGCGCTAGAACCGGAGTCGCTTCAACGTCCATGAATTGACGTAAGTAAGTTGCGAACAATGGATCCGCGATACAGCCGTCAATTGTTTGGTGACCGTGAATGGAACCTAACAAACCTAAAACAGAGTGACCTGCGTTTAGAAGACGAATCTTCATGGTTTCGTAAGGCGTTACGTCAGGCACAAATTGCGCGCCAACACTTTCCCATTTTGGGCGACCATTTGAGAATGTGTCTTCAATGACCCATTGGTGGAATGGTTCGCAAACGACAGGCCAAGCATCATCGACACCGGCGTCTTTTAATGTTGCGATATCAGCTGGCGTTGTGACTGGCGTAATGCGGTCTACCATGGCATTCGGGAAGCGAACTTCTGCTTCGATCCACGTTGCTAAGTCAGAATCCTGTTTACGAGCAAATGCCAATAGCATTTTGCGTGTCATGTCACCGTTGTGCTGGATGTTGTCGCAAGACTGAACGGTAAAAGCTGGCAAACCTGCATCACGACGTTTTTTCAGTGCAGCAGTCAAGTAACCGAATACCATTTTTGGTGTAGCTGGATTGGCTAGATCGTGCTGAACGTCAGGATGATCAAAGTCGAATTCATTGGTCACAGGGTTAAAGTGGTAACCACCTTCTGTGATCGTCAATGAGACTATTTTGGTTTCTTCGTTCGCCATTTTATTAATCACAGCAGAAGAATCATCGCTTGCCAGCATGAAATCAATGATTGAACCAATCACTCGATTTTCTATTTGTCCGTCAGGGTGTTTGACGATCAAGGTATAAAGATAATCTTGCTGTTTAAGAACATCACCGATTTTACGGTCAGCTTCACGTAAGCCAACGCCGCAAATGCCCCATTCTGTTGATTGGGTGTTTGCTAAAAGCTCATCTGTGTAATAAGCCTCGTGAGATCGGTGAAATCCACCTACGCCAATGTGCACTATTCCAGCCTTGAGTTTGCTTCTGTCGTACGTCGGACGAACGAAAGACTCTGGCAAGTGCGGTAGGTTACTTTGATTCAATGCTATGAATGTTGTCATCATGATTCTCGAATGATTAATTACGCTTGTAGCGCTTTTTTCCGACGCAATACCCAATAAGCCGCTACGAAGTAGACGACAGTACAGATAAAGCCATAAAAATAGAAAGTGTCACGGTTTTCTAAATACGCTGCCATGTCAGCACTGCTAAACATGGTGATAGAAGCAAGAGTTAAGGTGACACCTAAGCTCAACCAAGCAATGACTTTTAGTGCCGTAGACAATAGAGAATTGTCTTCTACTATTGGGCTTTCTTCTTTTGCTTGTTGCTCATGGAAAGCGGCAACCAGTTTGTTGTGCTCTGCCATTTCTGCTTTTTCTTCTGGGTACTTTTTGTCTGCGCCATAGCGTTTTGCAAGCAAGGTATAAACGACAATAGTCACAACCCATGTCGGTAAGAATAGGTAGTAAAATGAGATCACATCAAGCGCGTTTAAACCAAAGCCAAACACGAGACCAATCGCCCAAGACGCAACCGCTGGCGTGCTGTGAGTCAGCTTTTGGTAACTAACCCAGTAACGGCTGAAGCCAATTCTTGGGAAGATAACGTGTTCTGCAAAAACGATTGCACCAACAGGAACAACCAACAAACCAGCGTAAGTTAGTAGTGGCAAAATCTTACTGAAAACGAATGGGAAACACGCCACGATGACAGTTACGACACCAACAGCAAGGGTTGTTTGTCTTCTTGAGTAACGGTGGAAAATGCCTTGAGCAGCCAAGCCAGCGCGATACAAGTTCGCGTTCGCGGTTGTCCAACCTGCAATGATGACAATAACGAAACCAGATAGACCTAATGCTTGGAAAGCCACATCGCCTGGATCAAGCTCGATGATGGATTTTTTAACCAAAACAGCGGTACCTGCACCCATAATGCCGGCAGAGATCCAAGCAATAAAGTGACCGAAAAGCATACCTGAGCTAGTAGAAAGGCCGTAAATTGGCTTTTTCGCGTAACGTAACAACGCCATATCGATAAGACCGAAGTGGGTGATTGTGTTTGCAGCCCAAGCGAAACCGATTACTTCAAGCAGACCAATTCCGGGTTCACCCTGAGCATTGATGCCAGTCCAAATTGACTGGTCGCCTATAGTGATAAAGTCTTTGAAGCTGTGTAGTGATGTCGTACCAAGAACTGAGTCGGCAAGTGCAGGCATCATGACAAGTGCGCCAGAACCGAACATCACAAATAACCAAGGGCCACAAATACCAGAAAACTCAGAAACGGCTTTAAATCCGTACATGGCAACAAATACCACGACGATACCAACAGCAAGTACAACTAGGACAAACCAAGGGTCTGTTGGGAACCAGTTTAACTGAGCGGGAATGTTGAATAAGTACCTGACAGCGGTACTGGAGACCGTGATCATGGCGGCGGATATGACGGTAAATATCACCACGTTAGCCCAGTTATAGAGCTTGGTCATGGATTTACCCGCAATTTTATCTAAGTAAGTGTAAAGGCTTAGACGTGTTTGAGTGGCGATAGGCGCAGTGATCAGCGTCCAACTTAAAATCGCCAAAATATTACCGATTAAAAGACCGAGTAATATATCCATTGTCTTTGCGCCCAGCGCAACAAAAGTTGCACCGATAACAAATTCTGTTGCGGCAACATGCTCGCCTGCATATAGGCCTAGGAAATGCTTCCAGCCATGACGTTTATGTTTTGCTATTGGCAGCTGTTCTTCGCTGACATTCTCTAGTTGTTTGAAATTCATCTTGCTATCTCATTATTTTTTTTGCCAAAGGTTTATTGATAGAAATCCATTCTAGGCAACATCGAAAATTGCGTATTCTTCAGTCATTGACCCAAACAAACTCGATGTATGAGGTAATGCTGAAAAGAGTATTGCTGTTTTGCAGTGCAGAGGCGTTTGGTTGGAAGTGAAATCATGGAATTTGAAACATACAAAATAGAGGGTTTATTTATATAAACTCACTGATTTAATGTTCCTGTTTCTTATGAAATCAGTTCCCAGCTTCGCAGAACGCATATAAAACAAGCAGCAAAAATGTTTAATTATTTTTACATCAAGATAGTCAATAGGTATCAGTAATTATTTTCTGATAGTTAAATTGGCTCTAATATAAAATAGCGCTGAACTATATCAGCCCTTTTTTCGTAGTGATACTGGTACATTGGGTAAAGAGTGCGGCAAAATGTGCAAATATTGTGAACTTAGTCTTTATTTGTATTGACTTGATTGGTTATGATACTTTTTTGCTATTTATTGGCTGTGCAACAAACAGATATGTTTTCTTTTGTTAGTTACGGTGTATTGTTTGTGAGTAGTCAAAGTGTTGCTGACTTTTGAGAAGCTTGTCTTGTGTTTTGTTCTATGAGCTTTAACCTGTTACCAAGGTAGTGAATACAAGGGAGCCCCTTATGATTAAAGTTCATCATTTAGAAAACTCACGTTCTCAGCGCATCTTATGGTTGTTAGAAGAGCTTGAGTTGGATTATGAAGTAATAGAATACAAACGTGATCCAGAAACAGCTTCTGGCCCTGAATCACTAAAAGCGGTTCATCCTTTGGGCAAGTCCCCCGTTATTACTGATGGCGAACTTACGGTTGCAGAATCCGGTGCGATTATCGAATACCTATTAGACAGATACGATACGGAAAAGCGTTTAAGGCCTACAGAAGGACAAGCTTTATTGGATTATCGTTATTGGCTGCATTTCGCGGAAGGCTCTTTAATGCCGCTTCTCGTCATGAAGTTGGTTATGATGAAAGTGCCTCAAAATCCCATGCCTTTTTTCATTAAGCCGATTGCCAAAATGATCACAGGCAAAGTCCAAGAGAAATTCATTAACCCGCGAATTGAGCCTCAGATGAGTTTTATTGAGGAAACCTTAAATCAGCAAACCTGGTTTGCAGGTGACAAATTAACCGCAGCCGATATTCAAATGAGCTTCCCTTTGCAAGCAGCAAGCACTCGAATGAATCTGACAAAGTTCCCAAATATAAGTCGCTTCTTGAAACAGGTAGAAAAAGAACCTTCCTATCAAAAAGCCATTAAGAAAGGGGGCGTGTTTACGACTTTGTAGACACGTTTCGGTTTCCCTTTATTATCTAACGGTTACAATTTAGGTCCTTTTTCTTTTTATACTTAAAGCGTGTAATTGAGTGTTATGGCCTTTCCTTTATCCCCATTAGAAACCTATCAAAGCAAGCTGGATCAACAAGAGGTGATTTTTGATGAAAGTCAGCAGCTTGCTCTGTTGGCATTAGAGCGCATCTATCAACAATTACATGAAGCAAAATCTACCTCAATGACAATGTCTGAAAATATCAAAGGCGTTTACATGTGGGGCGATGTTGGTCGTGGTAAGACATTTTTAATAGATCTTTTCTTTTCCTGTTTGCCTGAATCAGTTGGTTTGAGATTGCATTTTCATCATTTTATGGCACGCCTTCATCAAGAGTTGAATCTATCGTTTGGGCAGGTTAATCCATTAAAAGGTATTGCTAAAAAATTGGCTTCTGAATGCCGTGTGTTGTGCTTTGATGAGTTTTTTGTGTCTGACATTGGTGACGCTATGTTGTTAGGCGGTTTAACTGAGGCCTTGTTTGAAGAAGGTGTTGTGTTGGTAGCAACATCGAATATTGCCATTAAGGATTTGTTTCAGAACCAACTGCAAAAGCAACGCTTCGAAGTTCCGATTGCGTTGTTGCAAACGAATTTGGAAGGCATTCACCTAAACGGTCAAGCCGATCATAGGTTACGCCATATAGGTTCGACAGATATTTACTTTGTCTCCGACGAGCAAGAAATGCAGGTCTTATTTGGTCAAATCGCAACGGGCGAGGTCTCTTCGTTAGCATTACAGGTTTGTCGTCGAGCCATTAAGACTAAGGCGGTTGCTCAGAATATCGCATGGTTTGACTTTTATGCTTTGTGTGATGGCCCTCGATCTGCGTTGGATTATATAGAGTTAGCAAAAAGGTTTGCCATTATTATGGTGACAGGTATTCCCGAGCTAAGCAGTGAACCGTTCGAGCACATCAAAGCTCGGGGGACAGAAGATGGCGCAATAGGCTCTGGGCAAACAGGAGAGCGAGCGGTTTCTTTAGGGATTAATGACGATGCTGTGCGGCGATTTATCAGTTTGGTTGATGAATGCTACGACCACAAAGTACTTTTGTTATTAAGTGCTGATGTGCCTTTGGAGCAGCTTTATTTGAATGGCACTTTATTATTTGAATTTCGTCGAACTTTCAGTCGCTTAATTGAAATGAAGTCATCGTATTATCAAAGGTTACGACTCAGGCAATAGGCTAAATAATTGATTTTATTCTGAGTCTTTTTTCCATGTCTTATAAGCCTGCACTTGATAAATACGCAGCTAGCAACCAATATGATAGATGAGAATGAAAAAACAATTCCCTTAGAAACCAATGAAATAATAGTAAGGAGGGCGATCATGCAGTATGAAGATCGCGTTGATGCGTTAGTGGCACCTAAGGGTGCTTTGGAAATGTTGTCCCATGATGAAATTACTCGTTTGTCAGAAGAAACAGGTGAGTTACATGATTTATTTCATCGTTGTGCTTTGGCTATTTTGAATTGCGGTAGTGACTCTGACGATCCACAGGCCGTGATGGATGAATTTAAAGATTTTGATATTCAAGTGATTCAACAGGAGCGCGGCGTTAAGCTGCAGCTGAAGAATGCTCCTGGCAGTGCGTTTGTTGACGGTAAGATGATCAGCAGTGTTCGAGAAATGCTGTTTAGTGTGTTGCGTGACATTATTTTTACCCAGCATGAATACAATCTCGCGAGCAACTTGAAGGGCGCAAGCTCGGATAAATTAACCAATGTCGTGTTCGAGTTATTACGCAATGCAGATGTGTTTCGTCGTATTCAAAACCCTGACATGATTGTTTGTTGGGGCGGGCATTCAATCGCACGTCATGAATATGATTACACCAAAAAAGTGGGTCATGAGTTAGGTCTCCGCGAATTAAATATTTGTACTGGCTGCGGCCCTGGTGCAATGAAAGGGCCAATGAAAGGTGCTGCGATTGCTCATGCTAAGCAACGGATTAAAAATGGCATTTACTTAGGGCTAACTGAGCCAGGCATTATTGCTGCTGAGTCGCCTAATCCAATTGTGAATCAGCTGGTCATTATGCCGGATATTGAAAAGCGCCTTGAGGCTTTTGTTCGTGCTGGTCATGGCATTGTTGTATTCCCTGGTGGTGCGGGCACAGCAGAAGAGATTCTTTATATATTGGGGATTTTATTACACCCTAAAAATGCTGATGTGCCTTACCCTTTGGTGTTTACCGGCCCGAAAGAAAGTGCAGATTATTTCGAACAAATTCATGCTTTTATTGGTGATGTGTTAGGTACGGAAGCGCAGAGCAAATATCGCATTATTATCGAAGATGAAGTGGAAGTAGCTCGAGTAATGAAACAGGGGATGGAAGAGGTGCGTCAGTATCGTAAAGCGCATCAAGATGCTTTTTATTACAACTGGAAGTTGCATATTCCAGAGGAGTTTCAGCATCCGTTTGAGCCTACTCATGAAAATGTTCGCGAGCTGAACCTTCATTTTGGTCAAGAAACGCATTTATTAGCGGCTGATTTGCGTCGTGCTTTTTCGTCTATCGTGGCGGGGAATGTGAAAGCGCAGGGAGTGGCTCATATTAAAGAGTTTGGCCCATTTGAAATTCATGGTGATAAGGCTTTACTGGCAAAGCTTGATTCTCTGTTAGAAGCCTTTGTTGATCAGCAGCGCATGAAGCTTCCGGGAAGCGCATATGTGCCGTGTTATAAAGTCATCACTGAATAATGTGAATTGATAAAACGTGAAAGGCCTCATCATGAGGCCTTTTTTATTTATCGTGGTTTTTTAACCAAAAACAGACCAGCCAATACTCTCAGATAGGGCTTCTAAGGCCGCCATTCCTGCTAATGAGTTTCCTGATTTATTGAGTTCAGGAGACCATACACAGACAGAGAAGCGATTAGGAACAATAGCGATAATGCCGCCACCAACGCCGCTTTTACCAGGTAATCCGACTCGGAACGCAAAGTTGCCCGCTTCATCGTATAGTCCGCTGGTGGCTAGTAAACCATTGACTTGAGTGGTTTCCTTTGCGGTTAAAACTTGCTCGTCATTGTGCCTTGAGTAGCCTTTGTTAGATAAAAAGCTGAATGCCTTGGCAAGGTCAATGCAGTTCATTTGCATGGCGCAATTGTCAAAGTAGTTATGCAATACGTCTTCTACATCGTTTTCGAAATTGCCAAACGCTTTCATTAAATAAGCCATCGAAGCATTTCGAGCGCGGAATTCGTATTCTGATGAGGAAACAATTTTGTCAGAATGTAGGTTCGGGTTGTCCGCTAGCCGACGAATAAACTCTCTCATTGCGTAATGTGGAGAAGCAAAGCGAGATTGATTCATATCACTGACGACAAGTGCTCCTGCATTAATGAAGGGGTTTCTGGGGATACCTGCTTCGTATTCTAGTTGTACTAAGGAATTGAAGGGGTTACCGGATGGCTCTCGCCCAACACGTTCCCACATGGTTTCACCATAATGTTTCATGGCAAGCGTTAAGCTGAAAACTTTAGAGATACTTTGGATAGAGAAGTCGGTATGAGCTTGCCCCGCATGATATGTTGTGCCGTCATTTCCGTACACAGCAATACCAAATTGGTTTGGGTTGACGTTTGCCAGAGCAGGAATGTAGTCAGCGACTTTACCTTGTCCTATTAGCGGTCGTACTTTTTGTTCTATTGATGCTAGTAACTCGTTCACATAGTTCTCATTAAGGTAATATAAATAAGCCAGATCATATAAAAAAATATTGAATAGTCTAATAAAGTTGAGCGACTATTTTTGTTCTTTTATGTGCTTTATATGGTTCAGGATGAGTTGTCCTGAAATCGTCACGCTATTGGGAATATGAGGTAGGTTATCAATAGGATACCAATCGGCCTCATCTATTTCGCCCGGAGCTGGAGTGATTTCTCCGCTTGCGTAATCGGCAAAAAAACCAACCATAAGTTGATGTGGAAAAGACCAAGGCTGGCTGCTCGCATAACGTATGTTTTTTACTTCAATTCCAACTTCTTCTCGTATTTCACGAGCAACGGCTTGTTCCAATGTTTCGCCGGCTTCAACAAAGCCTGCAATGTTACTGAATTTTCCTTTTGGTGCATGCAGACCACGGGCAAGTAAGACTTGATTGTCTTTTCGAATCGAAATAATCACACAGGGAGAGATGCGTGGGTAATGACGAAGATTACATGACGGGCATATCTTGGTGTGTTCCTTTTCGTGTTTTTCTTCCATAGCTGTGCCGCATCGGCCGCAGAATTGGTGATCTCTATCCCAAGTCGATAATTGATGCGCTCTGCTGAGCAAAATGTAGCTGTCTTGGTCTTGGAGGAAAAGCAGCTCCCTCAGATCCATTTCTTTAAAGCCTTTTGGAACAGACTTAAAACGGCAAACGAAGATGTTTTGCCCATGCCATTGGCCGCAATATACTGCGTTCATATTGGCGTTGGGCTGAAAGTGAGTAAAAGGAATTAAAAATTGATTATCTTGCTCAACCAGAACTTGATTTCGATGCAATAAAATATAAAGGGCATCTTGATTAGGAAGAGGGTGAGTCTGAGTGCCAATTTCTAACATGTTGTTACTCTGTTTGCGTCCAAAAGAATTACGCTAACGCGATCGCTTACGAGACGCAATATTCAAATAGATTTAATTTTAGATGAGACCGCTTTAGAGCTTCTAATCTGGCTATCGACTTAGTTAGTCGCGTAGAATGAGCACAAATATTAAACAAAGAGGAAGGGGTATGTTATCTAAGGTTCGCTACGGAATTGTGATGGGGGCGTTGAGTGCTAGTCTTTTGGCGCAGGCTCAAGATTATTTGCCTATTCTCCAATACCACCATGTGAGTGCTACGACGCCTAGATCAACTTCTCTTACGGAAGCTGAATTTACCGAACACATGAATTATTTAGAAAGTGCCGGATTCGAAGTTGTGGATCTCCGTACTGCTTTAGACAAGCTGAAGTTGGGGGAAGCTTTGCCTGATAAGGCGGTGGCAATTACTTTTGATGATTCCTATCGTGATATTTATAGCGGAGCCTTTCCTATTCTATCTGAACGTGATTACCCATTTACGGTATTCATTAATAGCGAGCCTGTTGAAGCGCTGCGTGGTAATGCTTTGACGTGGGAGCAAATGAAAGAGATGGAGCAAGCTGGTGGCGTGTTTGCAAATCATACAATTAATCACCCTTATATGTTGCGTAAAGAAGAAGGGGAGTCTGATGACGCTTGGTTGTCTCGAATGGAAAATGAAGTGGACTATGTAGAAGACTTATTGACTAAAGAGCTTGGACATTCACCAAAGATGCTAGCGTATCCCTATGGTGAGTCTAATATTACCCTTCGCAATATGTTGAAAGAGAGAGAGATTTTGGCATTTGGTCAACAGTCTGGTGTGGTAAGTGCGGATTCCGATTTTCAGAACCTTCCTCGTTTTCCTGCGTCCGGTGCTTATGCAAAGTTATCTACTCTAAAAACGAAACTTAATTCGAAGCCAATGCCACTTATCTCTGAGAAGACTGGAGGTGATTTCGCAACGGACAAGCCTGTTTCTATTAGTTTAACCTTTAAACAAGGTAAATATCGTTTAAAAGACTTGGCGTGCTATGTGTCAGGTCAAGGTAAGGCGACATTAGAGTGGGTGTCTGATACGGAAGTGGTTGCTACGGCAAGTAAGGCATTTAATACAGGTCGTGGTCGTATTAACTGCACTATGCCGGATAATTCTGGTCGCCAATATTACTGGTATTCCAATGTTTGGATACGCGCTTCGGCCGAACAAGGCTATATAAGTGAAAAAAGTTAATTTTTTTACAAAAAAATGTTGCACTGAAATTTCAAATCAGTAATATACACCTCGCTCGCAACGGAGGGGTGGCAGAGCGGTTTAATGCACCAGTCTTGAAAACTGGCGTAGGTTAATAGCCTACCGAGAGTTCGAATCTCTCCTCCTCCGCCATCTTCCTTAAAGGAAGTGTGTTGCGAACAAGATAAAATTAGTTCCTCGATAGCTCAGTTGGTAGAGCAAATGACTGTTAATCATTGGGTCACTGGTTCGAGTCCAGTTCGAGGAGCCATCGGAGTATAGCGCAGTCTGGTAGCGCGCCTGCTTTGGGAGCAGGATGTCGGGGGTTCGAATCCCTCTACTCCGACCATTTTTTTATCGTCACCTTGTAATGGTGGGCGTAGCTCAGTTGGTAGAGCTCCGGATTGTGATTCCGGCGGTCGTGGGTTCAAGCCCCATCGTCCACCCCATTACTCTGATAGTTGGGTCGTTAGCTCAGTTGGTAGAGCAGTTGACTTTTAATCAATTGGTCACTGGTTCGAATCCAGTACGACCCACCACTATCCAATGCTAAAATTCTGCATTTCTGATTAATTCCTCGATAGCTCAGTTGGTAGAGCAAATGACTGTTAATCATTGGGTCACTGGTTCGAGTCCAGTTCGAGGAGCCATCGGAGTATAGCGCAGTCTGGTAGCGCGCCTGCTTTGGGAGCAGGATGTCGGGGGTTCGAATCCCTCTACTCCGACCATCAGTGTTGTTAGTATTGTCTTTGAGCGGGTCGTTAGCTCAGTTGGTAGAGCAGTTGACTTTTAATCAATTGGTCACTGGTTCGAATCCAGTACGACCCACCATTCTTAGTAATTCCTTATTTTTCTTCTTGCAATTTTTTCACTAAATTTTAATTTCTGCTATCTGCTATCTGCTATCTGCTATCTGCTATCTGCTATCTGCTATCTGCTATCTGCTATCTGCTATCTGCTATCTGCTATCTGCTATCTGCTATCTGCTATCTGCTATCTGCTATCATTTGTTTGTCTTGAGGTTTTCTGCTTGTGTTTGCTTGTGTAGGGTTTGATATGGTGCTGCTGGCGTGTGTTTGGTTTTTTGATGGGTGTTGTTTTGGGTTGGTTGTGTCTTGCGTGGGTTTTATGGGCGTGATAGTGCTTGAGTGATATGGATGTGTTTTTGGTGTGAGTGAGTGGTAGCTTGGCTTGTATTGAGCGTAAGTGATTTTTGTAGTGTTTAGTTGAAGTGTTTTTTTATCTTAGATGTGATGCGATAAGTGATTGTTTCTACAAGAAAAGTAGAAATGGTGGAGGGAGGTGGATTCGAACCACCGAAACTTTCGTGGCAGATTTACAATCTGCTCCCTTTGGCCACTCGGGAACCCCTCCACAGCAGCGCGGCATATATTATATGCCGCGCTAAGATATGTAAACAAATTTTTATGATTTATTTAGTAATTTTTCCAACTTCGCTTTCATGCGCTCTTCTGGAGAAAGATTGTCATAAAGATCATCTTGGCGAGGTGTGTTTGTAGGCTTGCTGTTCTGCTTAGCCCTGGTTTGATTTTTTAGCTTGGGTTTTCTTCGTTGTTGTGTGTTTTTTTCGCGATCAGGTCTGTCTGATGTCTTTGTGTTTTTTGTTTTAGGCTTTGTTGGGCTCATTGATTTGGGTAAGGCTGGCTCATCGTTAATAGCAATTCCTTCTAAATCGACTCTTGGTTGACCTGACAGTAAACATTTTTTGTATCTGTCTGAGCGAGTGTATGCAGCTAGGGCGCGCTTTTGTTTGCTGGCATTAAAGTCGTCATCTAGAACCATGTCTTGGTCTATGCCGACTTTAAGAGGCTTTGGCTGATTCCAGTCGAACGCTTTTGGGTAGCGATCTTCAAGCATCTTAATGAGGCGGCGATTATTTCGTTGGTTTTTTTGGCGCTTTTTTTGCTCTGGTGTCAACGTTGCTGTCTCTGTTGAGGTGTTACTGGCATTTTGTGTACTTGAATGGTTTTTATTTGTTACTGTGTCTTCTGGTGAGTTTTGAGGCTCAGGCTGTTGTATGCTCATATCATTAATCTGTTCTGTGGTTGTGGTTGTGGTTGTGGTGCCGCTGTTATCTATATCAGCGTGCTCGTCTAATAAATCAAAATGTAGCTGATGTTCAACTGCTTTTTGTTGTTGATTGATAGGTGAAGAGTTGTCTAGGAGTCCAAGAGAATCGGTTATATAGCGCTGTACCTGGTCTTCTGGTTGTTGATCTACCATATGTTGTAGTAAATCCATTGAGGCGCTGCATTCCATAGGAAGGTGATGCTCTTCTTTTAGTTTTGATATTTCTTTTTGGGCATTCTCTAGTTGATTTGTTAACCAGTTAACTTTTGCCTCAAGTTTAGCTATAAGTTGTTCCATAAAGTACAAGGCTCAGTTTGATGTTGGTGTTAGTGGAATGGTTGGTGTTTTTTTGTTTATGCCAACCATTTCATTTAGCTGAATCTTGTTTGGTGTGATGATCTTTAGTTCGTTATTGTTGTGCCACCATGCATAACAGCTATAGAAGGCTGAAATTGATAAGGTGGTGATTAAATAAAATATTGTTTTCATATTTGTTTAAAAAGTGAGTCCGGCACCGATCATGACGTGGTTATCATACTTTGCATCTGAACTGTTTAAGATTTTCATATATACGTCTAAGCGAGAGGTGTTGGAGATAGCTATTCGAAAACCAGCCTCTGGGTAATAGACTGTTCCCTCTAGAAAGGATAGCCCGCCGCCTATAAATGACCATGCAGTTAGCCCAGAGAATGATTGAAAAATTGGGGTGGCACTATAGTATCGTGATCCTACTGTAACTCCGCTTTCGAAGTCCTCCCCTATGACAAATGCGAATCCGCCATAAACAGAGATGTTTGTAGGCATTGTGTATTCCATGTAAGAGTTGATGATGGATGTCACATTTTCATTGCCGTTACTATTGGGGCGAGTT
Organism: Marinomonas algae; assembly: GCF_047525555.1. Taxonomy (NCBI): domain Bacteria; kingdom Pseudomonadati; phylum Pseudomonadota; class Gammaproteobacteria; order Oceanospirillales; family Oceanospirillaceae; genus Marinomonas; species Marinomonas algae. Next base: position 260,558 of record NZ_JBLIXK010000003.1, read on the forward strand.
GCTGTTGACTCATAGTTGAGTAAGGTTGCTATTTGTCCTTCTGGTATCTCTGCGAAGGCGTTTATACTTAGTAACATTAAGATTGCAAACCATAATTTTTTCATTGTTTGTTATCCATTTGATTCAAACGATTAAGCATTTGAGAAAGAGATGATTCCCAATTTGATTGTTGTTGCTTTATTTGATTTAAAGTGTTTAGGGTGTCGTTTTTTTCTTCGGTAAGTTCGTAGTTTTGCACTTCTAATTCTGAAACTTTTGCTCTTAAAGAGCTAATTTCTTCTATTGCTTCATTAATGCGTTGTTCTAAGTGTTGAAGTAGATTATTGTTCATTGGCCTTTCCTAAAAAATAAGAGCAGTTAAATAATATAATAGCTAAGTAGTAATAGGCTACCAAGCAATAACGACATCCTGTTGTTGTACGTTTAATATGTGAGCGTCAACAACGAGTTCACCAATTGAAAAATTAGGCTGAACTTGTTTGATTGTAACACTGATGTTGGCATTGTTAAGCTGAGTTTGTGTTGACTGTCTTTGGTTGAATACTTCATAACGACGATAGACATTAAATGTGTCGCCTTGCTTTATGCCTGATAATGAACCAGCTGCTATATGTATTCTATTACCTTCGGTACGAAAAATATTGGCCATAAATGGCTGGCATCGCAATTGTTCACTAGTGTCTAATGCGCTTTCTTTTAACGCTTGTTGTACGACTCTTCCATAATGAACTGTCCAGAATTTTGCACTACCAAAACCTATTCTGGCGTGGTCTGAAATATCCCAATTACCTATTTCATCGTATCTATGTTCAAAAAGTAGGGCACCGCTAAAACCATCGTATATATAAATATCGACCACAAATTTTCTTTCTTTATCTATATCTTCCTCTAAAAGGTCTTTTGCGTCTTTGTTGTTTGGTTGTCTGAGGTAGACTTCACTGATGTCTCTGATAACGCCACTAACAATATACTGAACACCCAGTTGTTCACTTATTCTAGTAACGTTTGTGAGAGAGCCATCGAAGTTGGTTGAAGAAGGAGCGTTGATAAGATCAGGATAAATGGCGATGTTGGTTGCTGTAATTGCTCTAACGTAACCTTGCTTGTTTATTTCGTCGGCGAGGTGTTTTGGGAGTTCTCTTGCGATGTTGCTGAGTTCGCCTAGTCTTGCTTGCTGTGGATTCTGTAATTCAAACCCTGTGACGCCTACTGTTTTTCTATAATAACTTGTTGGGCCGCTGCTGCACTGTGAATCAGGAGTAACTTCTATTCGTGCAATAAGAGATAAAAAGTCTCCATTAACCTCTTCGGATAAAATGCGTGCCCGTTGAATGTGGCCAGAACTCCGAATTTCTATATTGGATTCGAGTTCTCCATTATTGAGTGTGTCTTTTACATTTACACGAGAGCCTGATTCAAGAACGGCTTGTTTAATGGCTTGTTGAGTGGCTCTGTATCTTGCGTCAGCAATGTCATTATTGTAGATGATGGCCTCACCTACAACGTCAACAGTTTCCGCAAAAGTGTTAATGGAGATTAAGAGGCCTAATGTAACAAACAGAGCATGCTTCAAGGTCAATACCGTTAATCAATGCTGTAGAAGTTTGTTGTTGGTCGGGAGCTTTCCACATTAATTGCTCGATAGCCTGGGTTTACTTGACAGTTAGGGTCTGTGTTGATGCCTTGGGAAGAAGTCACACATTGACGGAAGTTTTCTTGCAGCGCCATTTCGACTACGGTTTCAAATGTGCCATCTTCATGTTCACGTTGAGAGACCACTTTTGCACCTACGAGATAAGCATCTACATAAGTTCTTAATTCATCGTTTTGAATAACCATATTGCTCAAGGAGCTAGAACCGTCGATTTTTAAGCCATAAACTCGTTCCGATAGGTTTCTATATGCATCCAGCATAGAGCTACGAAGTGTCATTATGCGAGCTTGAGATTTAGATAAACGCTTGTTGGTTGTTAAAGCCGCGTAGCCCGTCGCTGTTACGATAATAGGTTCTTGTTTGATGACGGCGATGGTGTTGTTGGCATTTACTGCACCATTTTGTGTGGTCTGAGTATTATAAGTATTGGCGGTGGTTGTGGAGCCAATATTTCCCACAGTATTGCCATTGCAAGGAGCAACAGAGGTGCATGTTTCGGTTGACCCTTGCTGATTTAGGTTTTGGCAGCCGGCAAGGATGATTGCGCCTATAGTTATTAATAGAATTCGTAATGATAGTGTCATTGTGTGCCCTTTAAATGGAAGTCCTTGCTGCAAATGTGACTATACAGGTATTCATCATAAATAAATTATTCTAAAAATACCTTTGCTTTTCAATATCTTTAATTTGCTCAATAAAATGTAAACCATTTTACGCTCCAGCGTCCATGTTTGCTCGTGTAAAAAGGTGCTTTTCTTGGCTTTCGGCACAAAAAAAATCATTTGAAGGAGTTTTTTTTAAAATTAGCTAACAATCTTCTGTATTAATAAGGTTTTAATGAGAAGGTTTGTTTACTTTTCTTGGCTATGTAAATTACCAGACTAATGGGTGTACACTGTTTTTTTATACAGTTATTCTTGGTGTTCAATGCCAATGTCCCGAAAAATTATTCATATAGATGCTGACTGCTTTTACGCGGCGATCGAAATGCGTGACGATCCTAGTTTGCGAGATATTCCCATTGCTATCGGCGGGCCAGTGGACCGTCGTAGTGTTTTGGCGACGGCAAATTATGCTGCCCGTGTTTACGGTGTTCGATCGGCGATGCCCACCTCTGTAGCTAAGCGACTTTGTCCTTCGTTGCTTGTTATTCCTGGAAATATGGCGAAATACCGAGAAGCTTCGCAGCAAATGCAGGCCATCTTTCGTGAGTTTACTCATATTATTGAGCCTTTATCCTTGGACGAAGCCTATCTTGATGTGACGGATTCAGAGCATTTTCAAGGTAGTGCGACTCGAATAGCGGAAAAGATTCGTGCTCGGATTTTTGAAGAGGTTGGAATCACTGTTTCTGCTGGGGTTGCCACTAATAAATTTATTGCCAAAGTCCAGACCTACTATACTGTTTGTCAATGTTTGACATGACTAAAAGCTACATAAATAAAGCTTTTGAGTTTGTGTCAGAGATTCCTGTGAAGTCTATTTCTGGAATTGGGCGAGTGGCACAAGAAAAGCTTGCTGGGCTTGGTGTGTATACTTGTGCAGATTTACAAAAGCAGGATTTTTCTGTGTTACAGAAAGTGTTCGGCAGTATGGCGTTTCGATTGTCTCAGCTTGCTTTGGGAGTAGATGAACGCCCTGTTGTGGTTTCTAGAGAAAGAAAAAGCATTTCAGTCGAGCGCACTTTTGATAAAGATTTATCAGATATGAAAGCATGCCGAGATGTTTTACCTATGCTGTTGGCTGAGTTAAAAAGGCGGATGATGGGTAAAGGCGTTGATTCTCAGTTAAGTAAGTACTATTTAAAATTGAAGTTTGATGACTTTAAGCAAACGACAATAGAACAGCCGATTAAAAGCAAATTAACCGATGAGATCTTTTTTTCTTTGCTAGCGCAGGCTTGCTCTCGGTCTCTACGTCCAGTGCGCTTAATTGGTGTTGGTTATAGGCTTTCCCCTCCAAAACCGCTGCAATTGAATTTTGAATTTTGATGTGCAGTGTAAATATTGATCATTTTTTGTGCGGCTGACTATACTCATTAGAATAACTTCTATGGGAGGTGTTCAAATGTTTAAGCAACATAATAAATATAATTACGTCCATATGAGTCAGCCTGACTCTTTGTCTCATCGGCTGCGCTTTGAAGTTGAGCAAACTTTGTCTTCTCTATATGCCGATTCTTCCTTAGTAGATCTACTTGATAGTTTGTATTTACCTTTCTCCAGTTGGATTAATAAAAAAGCCAGTGCAGGGCAAGGTACTTTGTTTGTTGGTGTTGGGGGTGCGCAAGGTTGTGGTAAAACGACTTTTTGTAGTGTTGTTCGTCGAGTTTTGCACAAAGGGTTTGACTTGAATTGTGTGGTTTTGAGTTTGGATGATTTATACAGCACTCGATATGATCGCCTTAAGTTCGCTAATAAAACAACAAATCTGTTTTCCGTCCGAGGTGTGCCAGGTACTCATGATATTGAGCTAGCCATGATTCTTTTTGAGCGTTTAAAGAACCTTAAAGAAGGAGAGGTGATGCGACTGCCTTGTTTTGATAAGTCGATAGATGATCGTAAAGCGGTTCATTTGTGGCAAGAGGTTCAAGGGCCGGTTGATGTTGTGTTATTTGAAGGTTGGTGTGTGGGTGCTCCTCCGATGAAAGAGGGGTTAAATCATCCAATTAATTCACTTGAAGAAGAAATGGATGTGGATGGTTTATGGCGAAAAACGATGAATCAGCGTTTGGAGTTAGATTATAAAGAGCTGTTTTCTAAAATTGATTTAATGGTTTGGATGCAGGCGCCTCATTACGACGTGGTATATAACTGGCGTAATAAGCAGGAACGCATTCTGGAAAGCCATCTTCACGATATTCATGGCATTTTACTGGATACAATTGATTTAAAAGTCATGTCTGAAGCTGAGTTGAAGCGATTTATGCAATATTACGAGCGCCTTACTCGCCATTTATTGGCTGTTATGCCAGACCAAGCTGATGTACTTTTTACTTTAAATGAGGCTCAAGAAGTGATTAAGGCGCGCTATCCAACTGAGCATTAGTGTCTAGGGAAGGTGTTAACAAGTCCACTGGCTTCAGCGTGTGGATAAATCTTTATTACTCGAGGCAAGCTTCGCAGTCCAATATGAATATATTGGCAAGAAGCTTAACGAAGAATAAAAAGCGTTTAGCTCACGCCCTTCGGGTCTTTCAGAGAAACGGCCTCTCTGCGTTAAGAGTGATTGAAAGGTATTAACATTCCTGCTCACTCTTGCCTTGATAGACCGTTTCTCTGATAAGACTGAAGCTCAGAAGACTTATTCTCATCTTCCCTAGATATATCGAGAGAGAAACTTCATTGTGATAGGCTATGGCGATTGACATAGCCTATTTTTTTGGAGAGAGAAAGAATGACTGATTTATTGCCTTCTGTCATCGTAGAAACCAACCCTCAACCTGATGCCGCGATTATTTGGTTGCATGGCCTTGGATCGGATGGCCATGACTTTGAGTCTTTAGTGCCTGCTTTGTCTTTATTGCCAGATCTTGGTGTGCGATTTGTGTTTCCTCATGCCCCTAAGCGTCCAGTAACCATTAATGGTGGTATGGAAATGCGCGCTTGGTATGACATTTATGAAATGACACTAGAGCGCAAGGTGGATATGGCTAATATCGATGAATCTTATCAGCAGATTGAAGCCTTGATTGAAGATCAGATTAAACAGGGTATTTCGGCTGATCGTATCATTGTTGCAGGCTTTTCTCAGGGCGGTGTTATTGCTTATCAAGCAATGTTACGCACAAAACACACACTGGCAGGTGTACTTGCCTTATCGACTTACCTGGTAAATGGTGATGCTGTGCCTGAATCAGCAGAATGTATTAATGGCCAAACTCCGATCTTAATTCACCATGGATCGCAAGACCCGATTGTTGCGCCTGTTTTAGGTACACAAGCGAGGGATTTATTAGTCTCAAAAGGCTTCAGTGTCTCCTATCAATCTTATCCAATGCCTCATTCGGTGTGCCCTGAACAGGTTGACGATATTTCAGTCTGGCTTAATGAAAGATTGGCTTAACTTAAAAAAGCTGGGTGGATCTTATGATCAGTGGTTCTGATATCGAATGGTTAAACTTTGCTAAGTCGCTCGCTGTAAGCGCTGGCGAAATGATGATTGAGGCGAGAAATAAAGCGGCGTTTGTTCGTGATTATAAAAGTGATCACGAACTCGTGACGAGTACGGATTTAGCGATTGATCAGTTTTTATGTTCGAGTATTGCAACGCGTTATCCAGAGCATCTTATTTTATCTGAGGAGTCTTCACCGGATCTTCAATTCACCTCCAGCAATACACCTGTTTGGGTAATTGACCCGATTGATGGCACAGTGAATTTTGCTCATGGTCATGCACATGTCGCTGTTTCAATTGGCTTGTATTTAAATGGAGAGCGAGTTGTTGGTGTAGTGAATGCCCCATTTCTTAATGAATGTTATTGGGCTAGAAAGTCGCATGGTGCGTATTGCAATGATGAGTTGCTGAGTGTGTCTGGTAATTCAGTATTGCGTAACTCGCTGGTTGCAACAGGTTTTCCTTATCAAAAAGATGCTTTGAAACCGATACTTGAACGTGTTTCGCGTATTTTGCATGCTTGTCAGGATGTGCGACGTAATGGTTCTGCTGCGTTGGATTTATGTTGGGTCGCAGCAGGTCGTTTAGATGCGTACTTTGAGACGGTAAAGCCTTGGGATATGGCGGCAGGAGCTCTTATTGCAGAGGAAGCTGGTGCAAAAGTTGGGCGTTATTCTGTACCTCAGAATGATTGGCCAGAAGCGATCAATGGTGACTCGTTATTGGTGTCATCACCGGCTCTATTTGATGACTTATATGCTTTATTGCAGCCTGAATATTCGCTGTAATAAAGGGGTGAGTTTGTTGTTTTATAAAATCAGGTGGGTGTAATCGCTTGATATATTGGTTGTGAGTAAAATTTACTATGTCTTTAACAGTGTTTTTTGTTTTTCTTTTTGTTGCTGCTGGCATTATGGCGGTTTCACTTTGGTTTATTTTTCGTCAGCTTAAGCTTAATAAAATGCGTAAGCAGCGCATTATTGATGGTGAGGCTCGTTATCTTGAAGAACGTCAAAAGCGTATTGACAGTATTGAGGTGCTATTAAAAGTAGCGAATACGGATGAGATGGGTTGGATTGAAGCCAGTATTAGAATTAAAAACCTTCTAGATCAGTTGGGTGTTGATTTATCTGACCATGAAGACATTTCAGCTTTTTACATAGTGACAGAAAGCACAATGCATATTCCAACCCATGAGCAATGGAATTTGTTGCCTAAAGAGGCGAAAAAGAAATTCCGTAATGAAATGGTAAAATGCGAAGCCGATAATGCCGAGCACTTATTACGAGCTCAGAAAAGCTTAAGTTGTTACTCCTTTTCTGAATGATAGTTCAGCTTATCGTCTCAGCCGCTCTTTTATGTCTGCTCTTGCTGGGGCTTGTTTTGTTTTATGTAAAACGCCCTGCAAGACTGCCTTATTATATTTTTTCGCCCCAAGATTGTATTGAGTTTTTAACGAAAGCGATAAAGGGGGAGCTGCTAGAACATGAGTGGCATGCTTTTATAGGTATGGCGTTGAGAGGGGATGAGGAATTAGAAAAGTTACGAAAAAGCTGTTTATTTATCGATGAATATTGTGTAAAACGTACGCATTTATTGCACAATCGAAAGTGTTTGGCTTTTGATGATGAGGCAAAATCGCAGCTACAGGAATTGTTGGATGAGTGGCGCCATAAAGTTTCTTATGTAGCCTAATATGTTTTATATAGTGAAGGAGTTAATAGTATGAATGATATGCAAGATCTACTGGATCAAGGTGCCGAGTGGTTGCCACTTATTACTGAAGGGTTAATTAACCTGTTTTTTGGTTTAGTTATATTCTTTATTGGTAAATTTGTTGCTTCTAAAGTAGCTAAGTGGTGTGAAAACCGCATGTTGAAGTCTTCTGTTGATAAAGCAGTGGCGGGTTTTACGTCAAGTATTCTTTATGCCTTGATGTTTGCTGCAATTACTTTAATGGCATTAGGTCAAGTCGGCGTTGAAACCACTTCCTTTATTGCGATTCTTGGTGCCGCAGGTTTAGCGGTTGGCTTGGCATTGCAAGGCTCACTATCTAACTTCGCGTCTGGTGTGTTGATTATTATCTTACGCCCTTTCAAAAGTGGCGATTTTATTGATGGCGCTGGTCAAATGGGTACGGTAGATCGTATTGAATTGTTCCACACTTATTTAAAAACAACAGATAATCGTGTTGTGATTATTCCGAACTCAGCGGTAATGGGTGGCTCAATTGTTAACTTCTCTCGTGAAGCAACTCGTCGTGTAGACTTGGTTATTGGTATTAGTTACGACGCAGATATTCGTCTGGCTAAGCAAATCATGGAAGAAATTATCGCTGCTGATGAACGTATTTTAAAAGACCCTGCATGCACTATTGCAGTGTCTGAATTGGCTGATAGTTCTGTGAACTTTGTTGTACGCCCTTGGGTGAATGCAGCAGATTATTGGACTGTTCGTGCAGATGTTTTAGAGAAAGTGAAATATGCATTTGATGAGCGTGGTGTTGGTATTCCTTATCCTCAAATGGATGTACATCTTCACAAGCAAGAGTCGTAATATCTAAGCTCTTTGCTTTCAAAATGCCGCCAAGTGATTATGATTGCTTGGCGGCATTTTTGTGTGTAAGTTGAATTTAAATCTCTTCTTTCCTTAATTCTACCTACATATGCTTTTAATCAATGGGATAAGATTTTAGATAAGAATAGTTGTGCTCGATCACTTCTAGGTGACCCAAAAAACTCATCTTTTGGTGCGTCCTCGACAATGGATCCTTGATCCATAAACACAACTCGATCGGCTACTTTTTTGGCGAATCCCATTTCGTGGGTTACAACCATCATAGTCATGCCGTCATTAGCTAGCTCCACCATTACATCTAGAACATCGTTTATCATTTCAGGATCAAGTGCAGAGGTTGGCTCATCGAAAAGCATTGCAATGGGGTCCATAGCAAGACCTCGAGCGATTGCAACACGCTGTTGTTGCCCACCAGATAGTTGAGCTGGGAATTTAGAAGCATGATTGGCTAGTCCTACGCGCTCTAATAGCTCGATTGCTTTTTGCTCAGACTCACTATCGGAGCGACCAAGAACTTTCTGTTGTCCAATTTTAACGTTTTCTAATACGCTCATATGAGGGAATAATTCGAAGTTTTGAAACACCATGCCAATACGAGAGCGTAATTGGTTCAAGTTAGTCTTTTTATCTGAAACGGTTGTGTCTTCAACAATGATCTCTCCTTCTTGAATAGGCTCTAGACCATTAACTGTTTTGATTAAAGTGCTTTTTCCTGACCCAGATGGCCCGCAAACCACAACAACTTCACCTTCGGATATGGAAGTTGTGCAATTATTCAGAACTTTGAATGAGCCGTACCATTTGCTGACGTTTTCGATTTTGATCATCTTGATAATTTCCTTTGTAAGCGGCTGACAAGCATTGAACCTGCAAAACAGATTGTGAAATAGACAACAGCCACGAATATAAACATTTCGATTAATTTTTGATCGCGGTTAGCAATGAGTTCAGCACTTACTAAAAAGTCTTTTAATCCCACAACATAAACTAATGAAGTATCTTGAAAAAGGATAATTGCTTGTGTCAGTAGTACAGGAATCATTGCCTTAAAGGCTTGAGGTAGAACAACAAATCGCATTGTTTGTGAATAAGTCATTCCGATGGCTCGGGCTGCAGCAACTTGGCCTGAGCGTATGCTAGAAATACCCGCTCGTATAATTTCTGAATAATAAGCTGCTTCGAATAGAATGAACGCAACAAGAACTGAAGCGAATGCACCAACAGGGCGACCTAAAATTAATGGAACTAAAAAATATAACCAGAAAATGACAAGAATTAATGGCAGAGATCTAAAGAAATTAACATAAGCAGCGGCAGCCCAACTTAATACTGGTATCTTTGCTAGTCGGATCATTGCAAGCGCTGTTCCTATAATAATCCCTCCAACGATAGCGGCTACAGTTAATAAGAGTGTTGTTTTCATCCCTTCGAATAGAAATGGGAGATTATTGAATATTACGGCAAAATCGAAATCACCCATGCTATTTCTCCGCTGCTATCATGCCTGGAACATACAGGCGCTTTTCAAGGTAAAGCATAATACCCATGACAATGAAGGTAACTACGCTGTAAATGATTGTTGCGGCTGTAAAAGCTTCAAATCCTTGGAATGTATATTCTTCAATTTGTCGTGTCATTGCAGTGAGCTCGATTACACCTATTGTTAGGGCAAGTGATGAGTTCTTGAAGATTGTCAGAAACTCACTAGTGAGAGGAGCAATGATAATCCGGTATGCATTAGGCAGTAGGATATGAATATATAGTTTTGTTTCTGAGAGCCCTATTGCTCGACCAGCATTTCGTTGGCCAACACCAATTGCCTCGATACCTGAGCGTACTTGCTCACAAACTCTAGAGGCTGTGTATAAACCTAGAGCCCATACGGTAGTTGTGAAGCCTGGCATGGGCATTTCTCGCTTTACCCATCTTCCAGCATCTGCTGGGAGTAGTTCTGGAAACACAAAATACCAAAGGAAGAGCTGAACCAATAATGGCACATTACGAAATAGTTCAACGTAAGCAGAGCCAATAAAGCGTAAGTATGGATTAGTGGAGGTTCTCATTATCCCTAAAATAGAGCCAAGGGAAAATGCTATAACCCAAGCGCAGAGAGCGATCATTAACGTCCATTGTAGTCCGTCTACTAGCCACCAAATATAAGGGTCTCTAAAAAGAATCCCCCAGTCCCAATTGTACTGCATGGATTTTCCTCATAATGAACCTTTCAAGTGCTATGGCAGCTAGAGCCTAACACTTGAAAGGTTGAGCTTTAAATGGATAGTGAATGGTTAGTGCGGGTAGGCTTGAGTATCAAATGCACCTTTTAGGCGATCTGATAGTGGCATGTTGATGTTTGTAGGTCCTGGAGCAAACCATTTGTTGTATATAGTTTCCATTTCTCCTGATCTCATTAAATCAGACATTACAACACGGCCCAGACGCTCAAATGTTGAGTCGTTGCGTGGTACCATAACGGAATATGGGTCAAATGATAGGAATCGTCCAGTTACGTGATAGTCACTTGGATTTTGTGATTTAGATATTAAGCCGTATAACAGAACATCGTCAGAACCATAAGCGTCAATTCGGTCCGTAGAAAGTGCTAACCAACCTTGGCTATGATCTTTTACTGTAACAATTTCTACATCAATCCCAAGGTTAGAAATAGCTTCTTTTAGGGCTTTTTCATTTGTGGTGCCAGCAGACATACCAATGATTTTTCCGTCTAGATCTTCTATTTCAGTTATGCCAGTTGCTTTTTTGCTTGCGAGCTTTGTTCCGGTAATAAAAGTTGTTGATAAGTAAGCTACTTGTTTTTGGCGTGTTAAATTGTTGGTGGTTGAGCCACATTCGAGGTCGATAGTGCCATTTGCAATTAATGGGATACGTGTTTGCCCTGTTACAGGTACGTATTTAACTGTTAATTTATCGTTGTTTAATTCTGTTTTTATTGCTTCAACAATATTGAGACAAAGGTCTATTGAATAACCGATAGGCTCTTCCGAGTCACTGATATATGAGAAAGGGACGGATGTTTCTCGGTGCCCAATAGTGACGTATCCTCTTTCCATGATTCGTTTTAGAGTTGGTGAATCTCCAGCGTCAGCAAAGGCGGTGCCGGTGATACTTATTGCAGCGCATAGTGAAATAGCGGTTTTAATAATAAATTTTTTCATTATTGATCCTTTCTCTATTTTAAGTTTAGTAGTTAATGGCTCTGTATAAAAAATGTTCGAATTTATTAATGAGTTAATGTTGTTGTTTATAAAAGCACAGACTATGCCAATCGCTTGTATTATCTGAGGTTTCTCGCTAAGAGAAGGGTGTGCAGTTGTGTTGTGTTGTTGTGTGGTGCTTCATTGTGTTTTTTCTGAGGTGTGTGCACCAAAATAGGCTGTTTGGTTATATGTAAATATGTTGAAGTTATAAAAGGTGATTTTATTTTTCTCGCGTCAACTTTAATGTTTTGAGTTTTGGAGAGAGCTGTGCAAGCAAAGCTAATTACCCGTAAAGGTTATCAAAAGCTCAAGGATGAGCTTAATTTTTTATGGCGGAAGGAACGGCCGAAAATCACTGAAATAGTGACTTGGGCTGCGGGGCTTGGTGATAGGTCTGAGAATGCTGATTATCAATATAATAAGCGTCGCCTGCGGGAAATAGACAGAAGAGTTCGTTTCCTGCGTAAAGTTCTAGAAGATATTCAGATAGTTGACTATCACCCTCAGCAAGATGGGAAAGTGTTTTTTGGCGCATGGGTTATGCTGGAGGATGATGACGAAAACACATTGCGTTTTCGTATTGTTGGAGGGGAAGAAATCTACGGTCGTGATGATTACATATCGATTGATTCCCCAATGGCCAAGGCGTGTCTAGGAAAGCAAGTCGATGACGAGCTTGTTGTTCGTGCTCCATCAGGAGATAAGGTCTGGTATGTTTTGGATATTCAATATGAGAAATAATCGCTTAAAAGAGAATTTATTTAATTGTTCTACGCGGTGTGGATATCGTTTCAAAGATTTAAATGATGACGTGACTATTCATCTCGCAGCAGGAGATAAAGCATATTTTATTGAGGCGATTGAATATCGATCTATAGAGTCGTGAGAATTTATTATGGCATGGCGCAGTGGCAACACCCTGCGTGGACAAACTGGCTTTATCCAAGTTCGCTTCCTGCCTCTGAAAGAATAGGGCGCTATTCAGACATTTTTCCCACCGTTGAAGTCGGTAGTACTTTTTACACAAAAGTCGATCAAGCCCAGTTGCAGCGTTGGTATGAAATGGTGAATAACGACTTTCGCTTTTGTTTTAAAGTGTCTCAAGAGATAACTCATCGTTTAAATGAGCGTTCTTGGGGAGAAGTCGTTGCAGATTGGTTGAGTTTTATGGAATCGCTTGTACCTTTGCAGTCAAAGCTAGGCCCCACTATGCTTCAATTTCCTTCGTCTTGTGCTGGAGAGTCGCTGAAAAAGATATTGTCTCTGTGTGATTTGTGGGAGCTAGAGGTGCCTTTATCCGTTGAAGTTCGGCATTTGTCGTTCTTTGATAAAGGAGTGGTTGAGAAGGGGCTACTTGCAGGGTTGTCGAATGCAGGTGTTAATCGAGTAGTGATGGACTCAAGGCCTATTTTTTCCACGCCAGCTTATTGTGAAAGCTTGGTTGATGCTCAGAGAAAGAAGCCAAGAGTGCCTTGTCATCCAGTTGCTACCGCTCAACATCCAGTTGTGCGCTTTATTGGTCATCCAGACTTATCGTTAAATGAGGTTTGGCTAGATCAATGGGCGCTAAAATTGTCTCAATGGTTGAAAGAAGGATTACAGCCGTTTGTGTTTGTTCACTCGTCCGATAATATTGCTGCGCCAACATTAGCTGCAAGACTGGATGAAAAGGTAAATTTGCTTGTCCCTGATTATCAGCCAGCTTTGTTATTGCCAGACTCTCAGGAACAAATTGCGCTTTGGTAGGGGGTGTTTGCTTTTTATTTTGAACAAAGCTGATCGACTAGAATGACGTCGTCATGAAAACCATAGTGCCCAGCTTCATGGTCTTGAATAAAGAGCTTTAATGTTTTGCTAACGCTGCTAAACGCAAGCTCATTCCAAGGGATGTCTTTTAATTCAAACAGTGCTACTTCCGAGCTTTCTTCTGTCGGATGGAAGTCGTCTTTTTCTAATTCGGCTAAATAGAACAGGTGAATCTGATTGATATGAGGGATGCTTATCATGCTAAAAAGTTGTAAGCATTTAGCGACTGAGCCGCTTTCTTCTAGGGTTTCTCTTAGTGCGCCTTCGCTGGTGGTTTCTTGGTTTTCCATGAAACCAGCTGGTAAAGTCCAAAACCCTAGGCGAGGCTCAATATTGCGTCGACACAACAGAACTTTTCCCTCATAAAGAGGAATGGTGCCTGTAATAAGGTTTGGGTTGTCATAATCTATGTTCCCGCAACTTGGGCACATTGCCCGCATTCGGTTGTCTCCGGCCGGTATCGCCATGTTGACTGAGTGGCCGCACTGGGAACAAAATCTCATTATGTTTCCTTATCGCTTTAGTTGGAGCTTAGCGTATTTCACAATTTTGTCTTCGATCTCTTGGATTTCAATCATATAGTGGCCAACCCATAAACTGATAGGGTGTTCTGGGATGAATTCCAATGTTTCTATGATTAGGCCGTTTAGTGTTTTGGGTCCATCAGTAGGCAGGTGCCAATCGAGTGTTTTGTTGATCTCGCGGATGTGAGTGGAGCCTTCTATTCGGAAGGAGCCATCATCTAGTGTTTGTATCTCCTCTTCTTCATCCTGAGTCGGTGGGGTGAATTCGCCAACGATTTCTTCTAGTACGTCTTCTAGAGCGGCAATACCTTGGACATCACCATACTCATCCACCACTACGCCCATTTGTTGATGGTCTTTTTGGAAGTTGAGAAGCACTGTGTTTAGAGAAGTGCTTTCAGGGATGAAATACGGTTCAAGTGTTGCCTTTAATAATGCGGCTTTGGATGGTGTAGGGTCGCGCAAGAACATTGCAGCGTGTCGTGCGTGAAGAATACCAATGATTTTATTGATCTCGCCGTTGTAGACAGGCATTCGGGTGTGTCTGCTTTGGCAAATTTGTTCGATGATCTCTTCGATTGAGTCTTCAATGTCTATGCCGACAACTTCGTTTCGAGGAATCATAATGTCTTCAACAGAAACTTTTTCCAGGTCAAGAATGGAAATTAACATTTCTTGGTGGGCTGCAGGAATCAGTCCACTGGCTTCGTTTACAACTGTTCTTAATTCTTCGGAATCCAATGTGTCTTGTTTGTTTTGAGAGGCGTGAACGCCAATTAAGCGTAACAGACCATTAGATAAGCCATTAACTAACCATACAAGTGGGTAGAGTGCTTTTAATAAAATAGCGAGCACCCAAGAGGCTGGGAAAGCAATTTTTTCTGGGTGGATAGCGGCTAATGTTTTCGGCGTAACTTCGGCAAAAATCAATACGATCATAGTAAGTGCCGCTGTGGCTATTGCTACACCGGCATCGCCCCATAAGCGAACAGCAATAATGGTTGCTATTGCGGAAGCTAGAATGTTGACAAAGTTGTTACCAATTAAAATAACGCCAATAAGTCTATCAGGGCGTTCAAGAAGGGTGTTTACCTTGATTGCAGATCGGTTCTTGCTTTTGACAAGATGCTTCAGGCGATATTTGTTAATCGACAGCATTCCTGTTTCAGAGCTCGAAAAGAAAGCGGAAAGTAAGATAAGACAGAAAAGTATTCCACCAAGAATACCTAAGGGTACTTCGTTCAAAAAGGGATCGCCTCAATTATTTAGATAAATGGATTATTAGTTCTTAAGATCTGACTGTCAAACTACTTTGATCTAATTGTGATTAATGAAGCAAAATTTGCAATGCAATACGACTACCGAAGTAGCCAAGCATTAACAGAAAAAAGCCACTTAGCGTAAGTTTTACGGCTAGTTGTCCGCGCCACCCTACAATGTGCCTACCTAACAAAAGTCCTGCAAAAACAAACCAAGACATAATGGTGAAGAAGGTTTTATGAGCAAGGTGTTGAGCAAACATGTCTTCGATGAAATAAAAACCTGTCGCTATTGTTATGGTTAACAATACAAAAGCGGCCCAAATGAACTCAAACATAAGCTGTTCTAAAACTTGCAGAGGGGGCACTCTTAATAGCTGTTTTAGTTTGTGATGTTTGAGTTGGTATTCTTGAATTGCCAGCAAAATGCCAACTCCGCAAGCGGCAGTAAACAAGCTATAAGCAGCAGAAGCAATTAAGATATGAGCGCTGGTGCCCCAAGAATTGCTATGCAGTTGCATTAAATCCCAAGGTTCTATTGCATTGAGGGCAATAATGATGGCGCCAAGAGGGAAGGCAACGCCTAATAATAGAGAGAGATCTTTATCGCGATTGCTAAACCAAAGTAGGCTATTGCCAATAAACGCAATTAAAAGGCCGATGGTTAAAAAATTAAAACCGTCTTTATTGAGTAAAAGTTGGATCAAAGAAAATGTATGGGTAGCGAGAGCTAATGCGCCAATATGTTGTGTGAAGCGGCTTTGCGGACGGGCGAAATAAGTTGCGCCGGCAATTATAGAAGCGAGACAGGCAAGCCAAAGCGATAATTGAATCATGAAACTAAAGGTTCCGCTGAGTAAAGGTATAGGGTGAAAAACATTTATCCGTTATAATAGAGCCAATTTCACCTTGGATAAACTGAAACCGTAGGTTTTTTCCATTTAGAACCAAATTTGAGGGCAATATGTTCGACAATTTATCGAATCGCTTAACTTCCTCGCTTGATCATATTCGAGGTCGAGCCAAACTGACAGAAGAAAACGTAAAAGATGTTTTACGTGAAGTGCGTATGGCGCTCCTTGAAGCTGACGTCGCGTTGCCTGTTGTAAAAGATTTTATTGCCGCTGTAAAAGAGCGAGCAATTGGTACTGAAGTATCAAAAAGCCTAAGCCCTGGCCAAGTCTTCCTTAAAATAGTGAAGCAAGAGCTTGAAAACGTAATGGGGCAGGCAAATGATGACCTGAATCTTCGTGTTGCGAGTCCTGCGGTTATTTTATTAGCGGGCTTACAAGGGGCGGGTAAAACCACTTCTGCGGCTAAGTTGGCAAAATATTTAAAAGAGCGCGAAAAGAAATCTGTTTCTGTCGTTAGTGCCGATGTATATCGCCCGGCTGCGATTAAACAGCTTGAAACGCTTGCGGGTGAAGTCGGTGTTGACTTCATTCAGAGTGATTTATCTCAAAAGCCAATCGACATCGTAAATGGTGCTATCGATTACGCTAAGAAAGCGCATAAAGATGTATTGATTGTTGATACGGCAGGTCGTTTATCTGTTGATGACGCCATGATGGCGGAAATCAAAGAGTTGCATGCAGCTGTTAACCCAATTGAGACCTTGTTTGTTGTCGATTCGATGACAGGTCAAGATGCAGCGAATACAGCGAAAGCCTTTGGTGATGTGTTGCCGCTAACAGGGGTTATTTTAACGAAGACGGATGGTGACGCCCGTGGTGGTGCGGCATTATCTGTGCGCCACATCACTGGTAAGCCAATTAAGTTCTTAGGTGTTGGTGAAAAAGTTGACGCACTGGAACCATTTCATCCTGATCGTTTAGCTTCTCGTATTCTTGGTATGGGCGATATGCTTTCTCTTATAGAGCAAGCTGAGCAGAAAATCGACAAGGATAAGGCTGAAAAATTAGCTGGTAAGCTTAAAAAAGGTAAAGGCTTTGATTTAGAAGACTTTAAAGAACAGCTTCAGCAAATGAAAAACATGGGTGGAATGAGCTCTATGTTGGATAAGCTTCCAGGTATGGGGCAGCTGGGTAATATTCAAGATAAAGTGAATGACAAAATGTTCGTTCAAATGGAAGCCTTGATTAATTCTATGACACCAGCGGAGCGTCGTAATCCAGATGTGATAAATGGCTCTCGTAAGAAGCGTATTTCAGCCGGTGCAGGTTTGCAGATTCAAGATTTGAATCGCTTGTTGAAACAACATAAACAAATGCAAAAAATGATGAAGAAATTCAGCTCTAAAGGCGGAATGCAGAAAATGATGCGCGGATTAGGTGGAATGATGCCGGGTGGCGGTATGCCAGGCGGTGGTGGTTTCCCTAGAATGTAGAGCTAATTAGCTGTTTTTACAGGTGGTTTTTAAAAAACTACTACTTTAATTGAAAGGGCGAGCAAATCGCCCTTTTGTTTTTCTAGTTTATCGACTAGAATATGCCGCCTTCTTGTAGTATGAGTCTAAAATCCGACTCGGCAAGAGGGTTTCGTTAAGCAATAAGGAGCCAATCAAATGGTAACTATTCGTCTTTCTCGTGGTGGCTCTAAAAAGCGCCCATTCTATCACTTGAACGTGGCTGATAGCCGTCGTGCACGTGATGGTCGTTACATCGAGCGTTTGGGTTTCTTTAACCCTATTGCTCGTGGTCAAGAAGAACGTCTACGCATCGACTTAGATCGCGTAAATCACTGGGTTAGCCAAGGCGCTCAACTTTCTGACCGTGCTGCGCAGCTTGTAAAAGATGCTAGCAAAAACGCTTAATACTGAGGTAATGCTATGTCTAAATTGAAACAAGCGGCCGCTCCTGAGCAAGCCCTTGTTGTTGGACGCATTACATCAGTTTACGGTGTTAAAGGGTGGGTGAAGTTATATTCACACACTGACCCAATGCAAGGAATCTTTGATTATGCGCGTTGGTGGTTGAAAACTCCTAGTGGGTGGAAAACCGTAGAATTAAGCCAAGGGCGTTTGCAAGGGCGTGGTTTGGTGGCATCGGTAAAAGGTTATACCGACAGAGATCAAGTTAAAGAAATCTGTGGTATGGACATTTACATTGATGGCAAGGATCTACCAGCATTAGATGAAGGTGATTATTACTGGAGTCAGTTGGAAGGTCTAAGGGTTATAACCAAAGAGGGTGTCCTCTTAGGGAAGGTTTCTCAACTTATGGAAACCGGTGCGAATGATGTTGTTGTTGTCCGTGCGTGTGAAGGCAGTTTTGATCGAGAAGAGCGATTGATTCCGTATGCTCCAGGAACTTATGTTTTGAACGTTGATTTAGAACAGCAGGAAATGGTAGTAGATTGGGATCCCGAATTTTAAACAGATAAGCTGAGGTCACAACGTGAAGGTTAGCGTTATATCGCTCTTTCCGGAAATGTTTCAGGCCATTACTCAATATGGAGTAACAGGCAGAGCCATTAAATCAGGGTTGGTTGAAGTGGATTTTTTAAATCCTCGCGACTTTACTCATGATAAACATAAGACTGTAGATGATCGTCCTTATGGCGGTGGCCCTGGGATGCTGATGAAAGTTCAGCCTCTCAAAGATGCGATTGAGTGTGCCAAGAAAATGGTGCCCAATGCAAAAGTTATTTATCTATCCCCTCAAGGGCGTACGCTAACGCAAGAAGGCGTGCAACAGCTTGCTAAACAAGCAGAATTTATTCTGGTAGCAGGTCGTTATGAAGGAGTTGATGAGCGTTTGATTCAATCTGAGGTTGATGAAGAATGGTCGATTGGCGATTTTGTCCTAAGTGGTGGTGAGTTGCCGGCTATGGTGCTCATGGATGCTGTATTTCGTATGGTTCCAGGAGTGTTAGGAAAGCAGGCCTCCGCAGACGAAGATTCGTTTGCCGATGGTTTGTTGGATTGTCCGCATTATACTCGCCCAGAAGTATTAAATGGTGTGCCTGTGCCGCCTGTACTACTTAGTGGCAACCATGAGGAGATTAGACGTTGGCGTTTAAAACAAAAGCTCGTAAGAACTTTTCAGCGCCGGCCAGACCTTCTGCAAGAACTTGAGTTGGACAAGGAACAGCAGAAGTTGTTAGAAGAGTTTATTCGCGAAACTGAAGATTCAACCTCGGCAGAGTAGGAATTGCGAGCTTATCAGAAAGAAGAACCTTCGTACTGATAAGAAACCATATCATTAGGAGTCACATCCATGAGCAATAAAACTAAACTGATTCAGCAATTAGAAGCTGAACAGATGACAAAAGAAGTTCCAGCATTCGGTGCTGGTGATACTGTTGTCGTTCAAGTTAAAGTTAAAGAAGGTTCACGCGAGCGTCTACAGGCCTATGAAGGTGTTGTAATTGCTAAGCGTAATCGCGGTCTTAACTCAGCATTCACTGTTCGTAAAATTTCTAGCGGTGTTGGTGTTGAGCGTGCTTTCCAAACATACAGTCCTCTAGTTGAGAGCATTGAAGTGAAACGCCGCGGTGACGTGCGTCAAGCTAAGATCTTCTACCTACGTGATCGTTCTGGTAAGTCTGCACGTATTAAAGAGAAACTAACTAAACGTTAATATTCTCTACCTAAAAAAGGCGACGCAAGTCGCCTTTTTTTATGGAACTAACGCCCTTCTATATGGCCTAATAGAGACTGTTTCTGTCTTTGAGGTCCTTCATGAATAAAGTTTTCAGTTCACTGGCTCATCGTTTTGTTATGGGTGCGGTGATGTTCTCGTTGTCTAGTGTTTCTTTTGCGGATGAGGCGACTGTTTTGTCGTCTATTCAAGCTGCTTTACCTCAATATGAAATAGAAAGTGTCGAATTGCATAATGGCGCTGGCTTATATGTTGTGACTCTGGCTGGTGGGCCTGTGTTGCATGTCACTCAGGACGGCAAATATTTTGTTGCGGGTGATTTGTATCGTGTCGAAGGTGAGTTGCTGGAAAATGAAACAGAGAAAGCCAAATTAGCAAAAGTCGAAGCGATACCTGAATCGGATATGATCGTTTATAAAGCGCCTAACGAAAGGGCGCATATTACTGTTTTTACGGATGTTGATTGTGTTTACTGTCGTATGCTTCATAAAGAAGTGGCTCAGTTAAATGAGTCTGGTGTGACAGTGCGTTATCTTGCTTATCCTAGATCTGGAGTTGGGTCAGAGTCTTATCAAAAAATGGTCAGTGTTTGGTGTTCAGATGACCCGAAAGAGTGGCTTACCGATGCAAAACTAGGGAAAAGTGTCCCAGCGAATAAATGTGTGAATCCAGTTGCAGATCAATATAACTTGGGTAATGAAGTGGGTGTGCGTGGTACACCGAGTATTATTTTAGGTGATGGTACGCTTTTGCCAGGGTATTTGCCTGCTGCACAATTGGTTGAACGTCTTGGGTTATAGCCTTATCGCAAAATATTTCACCAAACATAGGCCTACTTCAGCCTTTTGTACGTTGGGTTTGCGCCGTTCTCTCGGTATAATGTGTCGGTTTTACATTTAATTGAATTACTTATAAATAAAAATTAAATCATCTCTGTGGGGTATTGTTTTGAAACCGGTAAAAGTCGGAATTTGTGGGCTAGGAACTGTTGGGTCTGGCAGTTTTAACATTCTTCGGAATAATGCGGAAGAAATTACACGACGTGTTGGTCGCAGCATTGTGATTGAGCAAATTGGCGCTCGTCGTGATAATGATATGTGCGACACCACCGGTATGAATGTTACACGTGATATTTTCGGCGTTGCTAACAATCCAGAGATTGATATTGTACTGGAACTAATTGGCGGTACTACGGTTGCAAAAGACTTGGTTTTAACGGCTATAGCGAATGGCAAGCATGTTGTAACAGCCAATAAAGCGCTTATTGCGGAGCATGGCAATGAGATCTTTGCTAGAGCCCAAGAAAAAGGCGTTATGGTCGCTTTTGAAGCGGCAGTTGCTGGCGGTATTCCGATCATTAAAACCTTGCGTGAAGGCTTATCTGCCAATCAGATCGATTGGTTGGCTGGTATTATTAATGGTACTGGTAACTTTATTCTTTCAGAAATGAGTGAGAAGAAGCGCGACTTTGACGATGTTTTAGCTGAAGCACAAGCGCTTGGTTATGCTGAGGCCGACCCTACATTTGACGTAGAAGGGATTGATGCTGCTCATAAGCTAACCATCCTTGCCTCTATCGCATTTGGTATTCCTCTACAATTTGAAAAAACCTACACAGAAGGCATTAGCCGAATTACAGCTGAAGACGTGGCTTTCGCAGACCAGCTTGGTTACTCGATTAAACACCTCGGTATTGCTCGTCGTACTAAGAGCGGCATCGAGTTACGTGTTCACCCAACCTTGATTTCCCATAAGCAATTGCTTGCCAATGTAAATGGTGTGATGAACGCGATTATGGTTCAAGGTGATGTTGTTGGACCAACGTTAAGCTATGGCGCAGGCGCAGGTGCTTTGCCAACAGGCTCTTCTGTTGTAGCTGATGTGATTGATGTTGCTCGTACGCTTACTGCAGATCCAACCAATCGAGTGCCTCATTTGGCTTTCCAAGCAGACGCTTTGTCTGATACGGAAGTGTTGCCGATTGAAGAGATTGAGTGCGGTTTCTTTCTAAATATGACGATTCAAGATCGTGCAGGTGTATTAGCCAATATTACTCAAATTTTGTCTTTGAATGGCATTAGCATCGAGTCTCTGATTCAGCGTGAGAGAGAAGGCAGTGATTTAGTGCCGCTTGTCGTTATGACTCATGATGTGAAAGAACGTAATATGAATGCTGCGATTGCGGCAATTGAAGCCTTGCCGGATGTTGCAGGTACTGTTCAACGAATCCGTGTCGAAAACTTGGCATAAGAGAGAATCAAAGATGAAATATATTTCTACTCGAGGTAAAGCGCCTGCATTGTCTTTTGGTGACGTGCTTTTGGCTGGTTTGGCGAATGATGGCGGTTTGTACGTGCCAGAAAGCTTGCCTCATTACAGTAAAGAAGAGATCGCTTCGTGGGCGAATCTTTCTTACCAAGAGTTAGCGTTTAAAGTGATGTGGCCTTTTGTTGAAGGTGACATTCCTGAAGCGGCTTTCAAGAAAATGATTGATGAAGCCTACGCTGGCTTTAATCACTCTTCTATTGCTCCTATGGTTCAGGTTGGTAATAACGAGTGGATTCTTGAGTTATTCCGTGGCCCGACTTTGGCGTTTAAAGATTTTGCCTTGCAATTGCTTGGTCGTTTAATGGATTACGTTCTGGCTGAGCGTAAAGAAAAGCTGGTTATTTTAGGTGCTACATCGGGTGATACTGGGTCTGCCGCAATTGAAGGTTGCCGTCACTCAGAACATCTAGATATCTTTATTTTGCACCCTTACCGGCGAGTGTCTGAAGTGCAGCGTCGTCAAATGACGACAGTAATCGACAATAATGTTTTCAACATTGCAGTGAAAGGTAACTTTGATGATTGCCAAGGCATGGTGAAATCAAGCTTTGCTGACCAGTCTTTCCTGAAAGGCGCTAAATTAGGTGCCGTAAACTCAATAAACTGGGCGCGAATTATGGCTCAGGTTGTTTATTACTTTTCTTCGGCTTTGTCTGTTGGTGCTCCGCATCGTGAAGTGTCTTTCTCTGTTCCTACTGGTAACTTCGGGGATATTTTTGCAGGCTATTTAGCAAAACGAATGGGTTTACCTGTTGATCAGTTGGTTGTTGCTACGAACCAAAATGACATATTGCACCGTGTCATTGCTGAGAATGATATGAGCCGTCAGTCATTGAATGTGACCTTGTCGCCAAGTATGGACATCATGGTATCCAGTAACTTCGAACGTTTGTTGTTTGATGCTCATGGCCGTGATGGTGCTCAAATTGACGATCTAATGGCGCGCTTTAATCAAGGTGATGTTTCTTTGAATGATGACGCTTGGTCTTTTGTAAAAGAGAACTTTGATAGTTATAAAGTGGATGATGAGAAGACATGTGAAGTCATTGCTGACGTTTTTGCGTCGACGCAATACTTGCTTGATCCACATACAGCAATTGGTTTAGAAGCAGCGCGTAATTGTTGGAAAGATAAGTCTGTTCCTATGATCACTTTGGCGACCGCTCATCCGGTCAAGTTCCCTGAAGCAGTGGAAAAAGCGGGCTGTGAATCACCAAAATTACCTGAACATATGAAAGACCTTTTCGAACGTGAAGAGTCTTACTCTGTTTTGGAAAATAGCTTAAGTGATGTTCAGGCCTTTGTTGCTGAGAAAATCTAACTAAGTCTATTGAACCAATGAAACGGCCAATCCATGATTGGCCGTTTCTGTTTGTCCTCCTATTTTTTCTTTTTAAAGCGCTACTTTTATGAACCTTATTCTGCTTGACCCTGAAAACACATTAGACACAGATCAATACACGTTAACAGATCGTCAGCAAACTCATGTGTCTAAAGTAATCAAGGCTCAGCAGGGGGATGTATTAAGAGTCGGTGTGCTGGATGGCAAAATAGGTGAGGGAATATACGAGCCACCGAGCGGTCATCAGCCAGGCTATATTCATTCCTTGAATCTACCTTTATCTGCGCCTGAGCCACTACCAATAATCTTGGTAATGGCATTACCTAGACCAAACATGCTGAAACGTACATTGCAGAATATTACGGCAATGGGAGTGAAGGAGCTGTATTTGATCCATTCTGCCAAGGTTGAGAAAAGCTACTGGCAAAGTCCTGTTCTACAAACGGATTCTATTAATGAATGCCTTATGCAAGGGCTTGAACAAGCGAAAGATACCTTGATGCCAAAATGGTCTTTGATACCAAGATTTCGTCCTTTTGTTGAAGATCAATTGCCGAGCCTTTTAGAAAATAAAATAGGATTATTAGCGCACCCTTATCTGGCCAAACCTTGCCCGATCAATATTCAAGAACCTTGTGTGTTGGCTTTAGGTCCAGAAGGTGGCTGGAATGAATTCGAAGTGAGTAAATGGTTAGAGGCGGGAATGGAGTCTGTGCATCTAGGTGAGCGAATTTTGAAAGTAGAAACGGTGGTTCCTGTGCTTTTGTCTCGTCTATATCCAGCTTAAAAGGCTTTTGAGAAACGCTAAATGTTGTTATTTGTAACGATTTGACAATATTTAGGGAGTCGTTTTATGTTTTAGTGTAAAGTTTGGTTATTAAATAGCCTTGATAGCTTCTGGGTCAGAACTATGGACAAATCGAATAAAGCTAAGCAAATTGCGAAGCCTAATAAAAAAACACAAAATAAATCGGCTTGGTTAAAGTTCTTTTATGTCGGGGTCGAAGATGAGCCTTTTTCTGAAAACGCTCGTCGAGTTCTTATTATTAACCTTTTTACCATTGTTGGTATTTGCTTCACACTTCCACTCGGAATTATTTCCCTTTTTACAGGTAGAACTACACTAGGTTTGTGCTTGGTTTTAATCGCGGTTTTGTATGCGATGAACCATGTTTTTCTTCGATTTTCCCATAATCATTCCCTTTCTGGTAGTTTTGTTATTTATCCCCTTTATGCCTTGATGATTTACCTCGTTTATACTGGTGGTATGAACGGTACGGGGCATGTATGGATTTTTTGTGTTCCTGCTGTGTCTTTGTTTTTGCATGGCATGAAGCAAGGGTTAATTGAACTGGGTGTTTTTACTGCAGTTTTAATTATTGTTATGTTCTTTACCGATAACCACTTCTCTGAATTTGGTCATCACGAAACACTGCCGTCTAGAATCCTATTTTCTTTTATGGTGGTGATTTTCTTATCTGGTATTTATGAATACTCTATGTCTCGCTTTAACGATGAATTAAAAAAGACGACAGGCAAGTTAAAGTTATTGGCGTATATTGACAGCTTGACTGAGCTGTTAAATCGTCGAGGTATGTTGCAGCGCTTAGAAGCTAAAGAACAAGAAATCATTCATTTGTTATTGGCAGATGTGGATTTTTTTAAGCGTATCAATGATCAATATGGTCATGATGCAGGGGATTATGCGCTAACAAAAATAGCAGAAATTATTCAAACCTCCTTACCTGAACACGGCTTTGCTGCGCGTTGGGGTGGTGAAGAGTTTTTAATGGCGCTGCCTGAAGGTAGTGTTCAAGAAGCCAATGAGTTAGCGGGGTTGATACGTAAGCGTATAGAAAACTATGAGTTCTCTTATGAGGATCAAGCTTTTAGTGTAACGCTCAGTGTGGGTGTGGCAAGTACGACGTCATCTGTGACTTTAAGGGAAGCCATTACTTTGGCTGATAGCCGATTGTATCTTGCAAAGCATTCAGGCCGTAACCAAGTTTGTACAGGCTAGCATTTTTAAGTAGATGTTCTAATTCGTGGTATCCTTTCTCGATTCATTTTTTGATTCCTGAGATCTTATATGCGCATTGAACGTCGGATACTTCCTACCGAAGAAAATCATTTTCCGAACAATATGTCCGCGACATTGCAGCGAGTCTTTATGGCTCGTGGTGTTATGTCTGAAGCGGATTTAGATTACCGTCTTCCTCACTTACTTCGTCCAGATTCCTTATTTGATCTCACAACGGCGGGCTCTATTCTTGCGGATGCCATAATGGCAGGTCAAAAGATTCTAATCGTTGGGGATTTCGATGCCGATGGTGCAACCAGTACCAGTCTTGGTATTTTGGCGTTAGAGGCAATGGGCGCAGTTGCCCCTGATTATTTAGTGCCCAATCGATTTGAATTTGGCTACGGTTTAACCCCAGAGATTGTCGAAGTTGCTAAGGAAAAAGAGCCTGCTGTATTAATGACGGTGGATAACGGAATTGCCAGTATTGATGGTGTTCTGGCTGCTAAATCCTATGGAATGAAAGTCGTGGTGACAGACCACCACTTACCCGGTGATTACTTGCCAGAAGCCGATGCGATCGTGAACCCTAATCATCCAAAATGTGGTTTTCCAAGTAAAAATTTAGCGGGTGTTGGGGTGATTTTTTATGTAATGTCGGCTTTGCGAGCGGAATTAAATCGACGCAATTGGTTTGCTGAACAGCATATTCCTGAGCCTAAAATGGCCGATTACTTGGACTTAGTGGCTTTGGGAACCGTAGCGGATGTTGTGCCTTTGGATGCGAATAATCGCATTCTTGTGCAGCAAGGGATTAAGCGCATTCAAGCTGGCTTGGCACGACCAGGTATTTTAGCTCTATTGGATATTGCGCACCGAGATCATACGCAGCTAAAAGCATCTGATTTAGGCTTTGCGGTTGGCCCTAGGCTAAATGCCGCAGGGCGACTTGACGATATGTCGATTGGTATTGAGTGCTTGCTTGCTGTTCATCCTCATCAGGCACGGGAGTATGCGCAACAGCTCGATCAATTTAATCGTGAGCGAAAAGCCATTGAGTCCGATATGAAGGAACAAGCAGAGCTTGTATTGGAAGATTTGTTGGGCGATGAACAAGAAATCCCAAATGGCATGTGTTTTTATGATGCAGATTGGCATCAAGGTGTTATTGGTATTTTAGCTTCTCGAATGAAGGAGAAATGCCATCGACCTGTTATTGCGTTTGCTCGAGTTGGCGAAGACGAATTAAAAGGCTCGGCTCGTTCTATTGCCGGAGTTCATATTCGTGATGCCTTGGATTTATTGGCCAAACGTTATCCACAATTATTGAGTAAATTCGGTGGTCACGCGATGGCAGCAGGAATGACGATTCGAGAATCTCACTATGAGGCTTTTCGTTTGGCATTTGATGCCATCATCACGGAATGGGTGACGCCAGAACAACTAGAAGCGCGAATTTTGACAGATGGCCCTCTTGCTGCGGAGGACTTCAGTTTGAGCTTTGCTGAGCAGGTAAGGTTATCCGGTCCTTGGGGACAAGCTTTTCCAGAGCCTATTTTTGATGGTGTTTTTGATGTGCTTCAACAGCGTTTGGTCGGCGAAAAACATCTGAAACTCATGGTGCGCGAACCAAGCAGTGGACTTCTTTTAGATGCGATTAGCTTCTTTGTTGATTTAGCTAAATGGCCAAACGATAAGGCGGAAAAGGTTCGCTTAGTATACAAACTGGATATTAATGAATTTCGTGGGCAGCGTAACTTACAGCTTCTTGTGGATTATTTGGAGCCAGTTGCAAGCTAAAATTGTAGGCTTTTAGTGTGGTTTTGAAGAACAAATTGCGCTTCAAAGTGCCTATCGAATCAAAACTTGAGGTACAATATCCGCCCCTCATATATCACTCTATTATTATTGGAGCTCTTTCATGACTGCATTGGTTCTTGACGGCAAACTTTGCGCCAAAGAAACTGAAAACCGCTTACAAGCTCAAGTTGCCGAGCTTAAAGAACGTACCGGTTGTACGCCTATTTTAGCGACTATTTTGGTGGGTGCTGATCCAGCCTCAGCCACTTATGTAAAAATGAAAGGCAACGCTTGTCGCCGTGTTGGTATGGATTCTAGAGCGATTGAGCTACCAGAAACCACTACGACAGAAGAGCTGCTAAACACAATTGAAGAGTTAAACGCTAACCCTGATGTGCACGGTATTTTGTTGCAACATCCAGTGCCAGAGCAAATCGATGAGCGTCTTTGTTTCGATGCCATTGAAGCGCGCAAAGACGTAGATGGTGTTACTTGCCTTGGCTTTGGTCGTATGGCGATGCAAGAGCCAGCGTATGGCGCGGCAACACCTGCAGGGATTATGCGTTTACTTGAAGCATACGATGTAAACCTAGAAGGCAAACACGCAGTGGTTGTTGGGCGTAGTCCAATTTTAGGTAAACCAATGGCAATGATGATGTTGAATGCGAATGCAACCGTTACTATTTGTCACTCGCGTACTAAAAACCTACCTGACTTGATCAAACAAGCTGATGTGGTTGTTGGTGCTGTGGGCAAGCCAGAATTTATTAAAGCAGAATGGATCAAAGACGGCGCAGTTGTTGTTGATGCTGGTTATCACCCAGGTGGTGTTGGCGATATCGAGCTAGCTCCGTTAACAGAGCGTGTTGCTGCTTACACGCCCGTTCCTGGTGGCGTTGGGCCAATGACAATCAATACTCTGATTTTACAAACCTTGGAGTCTGGCCTGAAGCAATTAGGCTAATTGTTAAGATTGAAACGAAAAGCCGCGCCATTAGGTGCGGCTTCTTTTTTATAACGAATTGAACAAGATTAGGTAGGAAGACTATGTCCAGAACGGCTACGTCCACAGAAATGTTAAAAGACGCATTGGACTTTGATTTAATCGCCGATGTTTTTGTTTCTGAATCTATTACGGCATCGCCTGCTGAGCTACACGGTCAACTCTGTGGTTATCTTGCCTCTGGTGTGACTTTGTTGTTAGAAGACTGGCTGACTATGGTGGCTGAATTTTGCGACATAGAAGGTTGGAAAGAAGACGCTAGTCGTGCGGCCATTGTTGAACTTTACACAGCAACGCTTACTTTGTTTCAGAATGGCGAATACGCATTGGTGCCGAGTATTTCTGACGACGATGCAGAGCTTTGTGAAAGAGGCGTTACCTTGTCCCAATGGGCACATGGTTTCCTAGCGGGTTATGGTTTGTCTGGCCAGAAAAATACACTTTCGGATGAGACAAAACAGATTCTTCGCGATTTCGCCAATATCTCTGGTATGCAAGCTGAAATGCGATCTTTGGAAGACAACAATGACAATGAAGCCGATCTCACAGAGTTGGTTGAATATGTTAGATTGTCTGCCATGATGATGTATTCAGAACACCATGATGTAAATCCAGACGCCGATCATACAAAGAAAAATCCATTGCACTAATTTCTACATTGGCAGTTGTTGGCATTAAGTGAGGCATTTTATGAAAATTGAAACTCAAACTTACCAAGCGCGCCGCGAGCACTTGATGCAATCTTTACCCGAAAACAGTGTGGTGGTTATCCGAACTGGCGAGCTGTCGACTCGCAATAATGATTGTGAATACGAGTTTCGGCCTCATAGCAGCTTCTTTTATTTGACTGGTTTTCCTGAGCCAAGTGCGTACGCCATTATTCGTGCTGGTGGTGAAATGACATTGGTAACCTTGCCGAAAGATCCTGAAAAGGAGCAATGGGAAGGTTTCCGTTTTGGTTCAGAAGGCGCTATGCAGAGCTTCGGAGCAATGGATGCGTTAGATCTTGATGGATTAGATGACGCTTTGTTTTCTGCTCTAGATGGCGCAACGAATGTAGCTTATCTGTTCGATGATGGTGTCTTGCGTGAAAAAGTGGCTGAGTGTCGAGAGAAATTGTCTGCTCGTGCAAGAGCGGGAGCTGTTGCACCAACGTCGTTTATTGACGCTGGGCCTATTATTGCTGAAATGCGTTTAATCAAAGACAAAGAAGAAATTGCCATTATGGAAGCGGCTGCGCAAATCAGTGTAGAAGCTCATAAACAAGCCATGAAGTCAGTTCGACCTGGCATGATGGAATATCAGCTAGAAGCCGAATTGAATTACGTCTTTATGAAATCCGGCGCGCGCCAACCTGCGTATAACAACATTGTCGCATCAGGAAGTAATGCTTGTGTTTTACACTACATTAAAAATGATGAGCCGATTGAAGACGGTGATTTGATTCTTATCGACGCGGGTGCTGAGCTCGGTTGTTATGCCGCAGACATTACTCGTACTTTTCCTGCCAATGGCAAGTTCAGTGAACCTCAAGCGGCTTTGTATCAAGTTGTGCTCGATGCTTATCATGCGGGTATGAAAAAACTTGTCGTTGGTGCGCCTTATGAAGCCTTTCATAATGCGGCAGTGCGAACGTTAACAGAAGGCTTAGTTACTCACGGTTTATTAAGCGGCGATGTGGATTTGCTGATCGAAAGCAAGGCTTATCGAGATTTTTATATGCATAATACAGGTCATTGGCTAGGTTTAGATGTTCATGACTGTGGCGCTTATAAAATGGCTGGCGAATCGCGTTTGCTTGAAGAAGGCATGGTGTTAACCATCGAGCCGGGTTTGTACGTGTCAGCTGATAATGAATCTGTAGACGAAAAATGGCGTGGCATTGGTATTCGGATAGAAGACGATGTGCTTATTCGCGCTGAAGGTCCGTATGTTTTAACTCATGGGCTAGCAAAAGAGATTGCAGACATTGAGGCGTTAATGGCGCAAGACTAACTGTCTTGGCTTGTGAAAAAATAGAGTGGAGTGTTAGACACATGGCTAAATCGTACGATGTAATCATAGTTGGTGCTGGAATGGTTGGCGCACTATCGGCGATTCTTTTGGCTAAATCTTCTTTGCGAGTGGCGTTGATTGATAAACACAACGGCGATTACACTTTGTCTGTCCCGCCAGCTTACGATGCCAGAGTAAGCGCTATTTCCAGCCAATCAAAAGCTTTATTAGAGTCCGCTAACGTCTGGCAAAACATTCCTCAAGGGCGAGTGGCAACCTACGACAATATCGTGGTTTGGGATGGATTAGGCTCAGGTTATATTGATTTTAACGCTGGCTCTGCTGCCATGCCTGAGCTAGGCGACTTGGTTGAGAACACCGTCTTGAGTCAACAAATGATGGTGCAAATACAAGACAATCAAAATATCGATTTGTATTTTGACAATGCTTTGGTGTCGCATGAATTAAGTGAGAACGGAGCAGAAGTAGACTTACAATCGGGCGATCGACTGACGTCGCAAGTTTTAATCGCTGCCGATGGTGGTGGTTCCAAACTGCGTTCAGAAAATGACTTTTCGACAGTAGAATGGGATTACGGCCATACTGCGATTGCCGCAACCATTGAGATAGATCAACCTCATAACAACACTGCATGGCAAAGTTTTGGTGAAGAGGGGGTGTTGGCCTTTTTGCCTTTGCCTGCCGTGGATAACCGACACTTTGTTTCAATCGTTTGGTGTGTGCCACCTGAAGAAGCAAGTGTTCTCAAGGCGTTATCGGATGATGCATTTTGTCGACGCGTACACTACGCTATTAACAGGCGTTTTAATGTGCTGTCGATCACGCGCTCTCGCCAAGCTATTCCTCTTCGTCAAAGACACGCGAAAGAATATGTTAAATCCGGTATTGCTTTGATTGGTGATGCGGCTCACACCATTCACCCGCTGGCAGGACAAGGAGCAAACTTAGGCTTCTCAGATGTGAAAGCTTTGGTGGATGTTCTAAGTAAAGCGCATAAACGTGGTGAGAACCTTGGCTCAAGCAAAGTTTTAAGGCGCTATCAGCGAGCACGCATGTTAGATAATGTTGTTATGGCTGCGGGAATGGAAACCTTTAAACGTTTGTTCTCGACTCAGCATCCATTTGTCGTTCAGCTGAGAAATACCGGAATGAAAAGCTTCGATTGCAACACATCCTTGAAGAAAAAGTTGATTGCCCGTGCTGCAGGTTTAGCGTCTTTTTCATGACGTAAATTAAATAAAGTATTTAATCGCGGTATTTGGCAGAATAAAGCAATCGCGTTTTTGACATGAAACCAATGAAAACAAAGGTGCAGAAGTATGCAAGTCCAAGAACTTTTAAAGAACACTGATAAGTTGCCTAATGTACCGGATGTTGTGCGTGAATTGATTCAAATGCTTAACGATCCTAATGTTAAGTATGCAGACATTTCAGAAAAAGTGACTCATGATCAAACTATCTCCTTGAAAGTTCTGCGTGTTGTGAACTCTGCTTATTTTGGCTTATCGAGAAAAATCTCATCGATTGATGAAGCAACGGTTTTGTTGGGAATTGATAAGCTTAAAACCTTAGTTATTGCGTCTGGCTTCTCAAATTCCGTAGCAAAAGTAGATGGCATTAAGCTACCAGAGTTTTGGGCGGATTCGTTTCGTGTGGCAGAACTATCCCAATGGTTCGCCAAACGTACTTCTTTGGTTGAAGCGGATGAAGCTTTTACGGTGGGTATCGTGCATAACATCGGGCGTTTATTGTTGCACCTTACTATTCCAGACACTGCACGAGAAATTCGACAGTTGGTTGTGAATCGTAAGGCTGGTTTTGTGAAAGCCGAGCTAGACTTACTGGGCTTTACTTCTCAAGATGCGGGTAAAGCATTGATGGATTTATGGAAGTTTCCGTCTTCGATTGGCTATGCAGTAAAGCACCACCCAAGACCATTTGAACTTGATCCTCCGCAGCCTTTATCGTGTGTTTTGAATTTGGCTTGCTATTTAAATGCCTGTATTCGTGCAGAACGTGATTCTGACCTGATTCGTGAAGGTTTCCCGATTGCTGTTGCAAAGGCTGCAGGTCTTTCAGAAGGTATTATTTACGAGCTTGATGATGCGCTTATTATCAGTGATGGATTGAATCAGTTGCTTGATTAAGGAAGGTGCGAACAAGTCCACTGGCTTCAGCGTGTGGATAAACCTTTATTATTCGAGGCAAACTTCGCAGTCCAATATGAACATATTGGCAAGAAGCTTAACAAAGAATAAAAAGCGTTTAGCCCACGCCTTTCGGGTCTTTCAGAGAAACGGCCTCTCTGCGTTAAGAGTGATTGAAAGGTATTAACATTCCTGCTCACTCTTGCCTTGATAGACTGTTTCTCTGATAAGACTGAAGCTCAGAAGACTTATTCGCACCTTCCTTAACTGTATAATTAATAGGCTTTTTATCTTCAAATTTTGAACACAGTAAAACAACATTTTTTTCCTTATTCTTAAATGAGAATCGCTAGTGTTCATTCTTAGCCTGTGTTAATTTCTTGTCTCAAATTTAATGACTTACGCACTCCTAATAGGCCTTTTAAAGGCTCAATTCTGGGGTGAATCTTGAGCTAGGTGGAAAGTTTTTATGCCAACAAAGTTACGCGCAATAGTCGAAAAAATAGGTTCTACATCCTTTCTAAATAGTATGGGCTTTTTTGCTCTTACATCCTCTTTAGTGCTTTCTGCCAATGTTCAGGCTCAAGGTGAAGTGAATGTTTATTCTGCTCGTAAAGAGTCGTTGATTGCACCGGCTTTAGATGCCTTTTCAAAAGAACACGACGTTGTTGTGAATCTTATTACTGGTTCTGCGGACGCCTTGCTGAGCCGATTACGAGCAGAAGGTGATGCTAGCCCAGCCGATGTATTTATTACTGTGGATGCGGGTCGTTTGTACCGAGCGAAAACAGCCGGTGTGTTGAAGCCAATTAACAGTGAAGTGCTTAATGCGAACATTCCGAGTCATTTACGTGATGTAGATGGTTATTGGTACGGCTTATCACAACGTGCTCGAGTGATATTTTATAACCCTAAAAAAGTCTCTCCAGCAGACCTTTCAACATATGAAAATCTTGCTGACTCAAAATGGAAAGGGCGTATTTGTGTTCGCTCATCGGCAAATATTTATAACCAGTCTTTAGTTGCTTCCATGTTAGAAGTGGATGGCCGAGAAAAAACACAAGCTTGGATTAAAGGTTTGGTGTCTAATTTGGCTCGTCCTCCATTCGGTGGTGATGTTGACCTTCTAAAAGCAGTTAATGCTGGGGTTTGTGATCTGACGTTAGCGAACACTTACTATTATGGCCGTCTTGGTCAAAGTACAGATGCAAGCGAAAGAGAAGTTTATCAAAACGTTAAACCATTTTGGCCTAACCAAGCAGCAGACGATCGTGGCGCTCATGTGAATGTTAGTGGTGCTGGTTTAACTGCGGCGGCAACGAATGTAGAGAATGCAACTCTATTGCTAGAATTTCTAACCAACCATGAGTCACAAGAATGGTATGCTCATGTAAACAATGAATATCCTGTTGTGGAAGGAGCAAGCGCGCCAGAAATGTTAGAGCCATTTGGCGAGTTCCGAGCAGATACGATTTCGCTGAGTACGTTAGGTGTGAACAACCGAGCGGCAGTTGAATTAATGGATCTAGGCGGTTGGAAATAACGTCCTCTTTAAAGTGAGCTTATATTATTAATGGTTGACTCCACTTCTCCCAGTGCAGCCCGTAGGCTTAAATGTAACTGGTTAAAAATCGCTGCAGTTTCGATTGCGGCGATTTTAGCATTACCTATATTAGTCGTATTAGTGAATGTCCTGATCGGTAATGGCGATGTATGGCGTCACCTTTATGAAACGGTTCTAGCGGATTACATTCAAAACTCTCTTCTCTTAATGTTAGGTGTGGGGATTGGCGCTTTTGCAATTGGCGTCCCTTGCGCCTGGCTAACCAGTATGTGCGATTTCCCCGGCCGTAAACTCTTGTCTTGGGCTTTGCTTTTGCCAATGGCCATGCCGGCTTATATTATCGCTTACACCTATACGGGAATTTTTGATTTCGCTGGGCCAGTACAAACTTTTATTCGTTCAGTAACTGGCTGGAGTTACGGAGAATATTGGTTCTTTGAAGTTCGTTCCTTAGGTGGTGCGATCGTCATGCTGACTTTAGTTTTGTATCCTTACGTTTATTTGATGAGCCGCGCGGCCTTTTTAGAACAATCTGAAAACACTTTAGAAGTG
Organism: Marinomonas algae; assembly: GCF_047525555.1. Classification (NCBI taxonomy): domain Bacteria; kingdom Pseudomonadati; phylum Pseudomonadota; class Gammaproteobacteria; order Oceanospirillales; family Oceanospirillaceae; genus Marinomonas; species Marinomonas algae. The sequence goes on from NZ_JBLIXK010000003.1 coordinate 295,046, forward strand.
AGTCGTACGCTTGGTTATTCAAGTCGAGCCGCGTTTTTTAAGTTGGCATTACCTCTTGCTCGTCCGGCCATTGTGACAGGGCTTACTCTGGTATTGATGGAAACATTAGCTGATTACGGAACGGTTCAGTTCTTTGGTGTGAATACTTTTACAACGGGAATTCTGCGTACTTTCTACGGATTTGGTGACGTAATGGCAGCCTCTCAATTAGCGGGGATTCTGCTGTTATTTGTGATTGTGCTGATTTTATTAGAAAAGCACTCGCGTCGACGTATTCGTTATCATGCTTCAGGATTAAGGAAAGCCAGTAATCGACGAATTCAATTAACAGGGAGTCGTGTCTTTTTCACCTACCTTGTTTGTTGGTTGCCAATTTTGTTTGGTTTTCTTATTCCTGTGGGGATTCTGTTGTATTGGGCGCTGTTTAAGGCCGAAGTGCCTGATTCGAAATTTGTTCAGTTGGCGTGGAACTCTTTATATTTAGCTGCTTTGGCTGCCATGATTGCCGTAGGGCTTGCATTGGTTTTGAGTTATGCAATACGTCTAAACCGAGGAGTGAGTGTTAGAGCCTCTATTGGTATTGCTGGAATGGGCTACGCCTTACCTGGAACCATTATCGCAATTGGAACAATTGTGCCATTAGCTTGGCTTGATCATAGAATTATTGATTTCATGAAGCAGTACACAGACCAAAGAGTCGGTCTGATTTTCTCTGGCACATTAGTTGCGCTCTTGTTTGCTTATACGGTGCGTTTCATGGCGGTGTCGTTAGGTGCTGTGCAAAACGGGCTTGGTAAGATTAAGCCGAGTATGGATATGGCTGGACGATCATTAGGTATGACGCCCGCAAAAGTATTGGCTCGAATTCATGTTCCTTTGCTGAAAGGTTCTGTACTTACGGCCATGCTGATTGTTTTTGTTGATGTATTAAAAGAGTTACCTGCAACCTTGGTGTTGCGACCTTTTAACTTTAACACCTTGGCTGTTAGAGCATTTGAATTAGCGTCGGATGAAAGGTTAGTTGATGCTGCGCCAGCATCCTTAATGATAGTGCTGGTGGGACTGGCGCCAGTCATACTCTTGAGCCGTTCTATTTCCTCTCGTGCTGAATTTTCTAAATAGGTTTGTATATGACGTCGTTACCTTCCCATGAGAAATTAAAAGAAATGACCTTAACCAATGTGACTGTGGGTTATGATGGTGGCGCGATTGTTAAAGAGGCGTCATTTCAGCTTTTAGAAGGCCAAATTGGTTGCTTGCTTGGCCCGAGTGGTTGCGGGAAATCGACATTATTACGAGCTATTGCTGGCTTCGAGCCCTTGATGACTGGTGAAATCAAAATAGATGGAAAGATTATTTCCAGTCCATCTATTACCATCAATCCCGAAGAACGTCATATTGGTATGGTATTTCAGGATATTGCTTTATTTCCTCATCTGACGATTGCCCAGAACATTGCTTTTGGATTGACAGCTTGGCCAAAGAAAGCAGCAAACGAGCGAGTGGATTATTTATTAGATTTGGTTGGTTTATCTGGCTTTCAAGCTCGTTACCCGCACTCTCTTTCAGGTGGTCAGCAACAGCGTGTGGCCTTGGCTCGTGCTATGGCGCCAAAGCCCAAATTACTTTTGATGGATGAGCCTTTTTCTGGTCTTGATGCCAAGCTGAGAGAAGAGCTAGTGCCTGATATTCGTGAAATATTACAGCATGAAAAGATGAGTGCATTGTTGGTAACGCATGATCAGATGGAAGCCTTTGCAATGGCGGATCAAGTGTCTGTCATGGATGCAGGTGAAATTCATCAAACAGGTTCACCTTATGAAGTTTATCATCAGCCAGAAACGCGTTTTGTGGCGAGCTTTATTGGACACGGTGACTTTTTACCCGCGACGGTTTGTGGTCCAGATTGCGTGCATTCTGATTTAGGCAACATTCATGGAGATTTAGATCATGGCTTTGCCGACAATACGGATGTGGATTTATTGATTCGACCAGATGATATTTTGCATGATGACGACAGTGAGTTTGTTGGTGTTATTGTGAGTAAGTGGTTTAGAGGGTCGCACTTTCTGTATCGAGTAAAGCTGTCTTCTGGCAAGGTTGTGTATTGTTTCGCGTCGTCACATCACAATCATCATGTAGGGCAAGAAATTGGTTTGACGGTACACCTTGACCATCTTGTGATGTTTCCCCGCTAGCGCCAATTCTGTTGCTAGCTTTTTAGGCTATTCCTATGCCTTGCTCGTGACATACTTCTATTATCCCTTCGAAGTCATATTCTGTTAAATCTAAGTGATCTAAGGCGTAGTGGCCGATTTGTTGCCACTCGTAGTCTTCACTGGCTTCTCCTATGTGTTTATGCACAGAAGCAATGTGTTCCGCCATTTTTAGGATAGCTGCAAAAGTGAGATAAAGACCATCGCCAGGTACTCTGTTGTTGAATAGGCGATCTATTCTGTGGTGTTTTGCAATAACGGAGCAGCAGCTTTTTGGTAATCCCCAAGACTTCGCCAGAAAATAGCCAACCACAGAATGGTTGGTTTTAAAGGCTTGATTCTCAAGGTCCGTTAGTAAGAAATTTGGATCTTGGTAACCTTGCTGTAAAACCTCTTTATAACCGTCAAAGCGTTTTAGCATCAAAGGAATACCAGCGTTGTGGAATAATCCTAGCGCGTAACATTCGTCTTTAAATTTGAAGTTGAGTTGATCGGCGATACTGGCGCTGATTGTTGCGACGTCTGTCGCTGTATCCCAAAAGCTATGCAATGACTTTATGTTGTCGTCGGATAACTCACTTTTCACCGCAATGCTATTCAATATGCTTGCTAAGCTATCCGCTCCTAGCATCATGACAGCTTGCTGGATGGAGGTGGTTTTTTTTCTCAAGATTAAAATGAGCTGAATTGACGAACTTAAGAACAGCAGCAGAAAGGCTAACATCTTGCGATATGGCGGACGAAATAAAGCCCATATCAGGATCTGGCATGGCCTGCTCCATTTGCAAATCCACCAAGATTTGAGGTTGAGGTGGAATGCTGATGCCTTGCAGAATGTGCTTAAGTTCGCTTTCGTTTAAGAGGTTTGTCATAAAGATACGTTGTTCAAAGCCAATAACTGTTCTTTAACTAGTTTTACACTAAGTATGTAATTCGTAGCAATTGAGTATAGAGTCACTATAATAACGTTTTTTTAATTTACTGGGTGATAATTGTGAGTGTTATTCGACTAAAAGGTCAGGCTGATCGTCGTATTCGAGCTGGGCATCAATGGATTTATAGTAATGAAGTAAATACTTCAGAAACGCCATTAAAACAATTTGCCCCAGGCGATCAGGTTGTGGTTGAAACAGCACAAGGCAAACCGCTTGGTATTGCGACGATTAACCCGAATGCATTGATTTGTGGACGCCTGATTAGTCGTAGCACAGACACAGTATTAAATAAGTCAACTTTGGTTCACCGTCTTAAAATTGCGTTGTCGTTACGTGAAATGACCTACGCTGCGCCTTATTATCGCTTGGTGTTTGGTGATTCTGATGGCTTGTCTGGATTGGTTGTTGATCGCTTTGCTGACATTTTGGTGGTTCAAATATCAACCGCTGGTATGGAGCGTGTTAAAAACGAAATCATTGAAGCACTGCAAGATGTTGTGAAACCATCCGCTATTCTTATGAAAAATGATGGCAAGATGCGCCAAATAGAAGGTTTGGAAAGCTATGTAGAAGAAGCTTTTGGAACCGTGCCTGAGACAGTTTTCTTACAGGAAAACGATGTTTTATTCCAAGCGCCAGTTTGGGATGGTCAGAAAACAGGTTGGTTTTATGATCACAGAGAAAATCGCAAAACCATGCAAGGTTTTTGTGATGGAAAACGCGTCTTGGATGTCTTTTCTTATGTTGGTGGTTGGGGGGTTCAGGCCGCTTCCGCAGGTGCAACAGATGTGACTTTCATCGATGCTTCTGAAAGCGCATTAAGTCATGTTGATGAAAACCTAAAACTAAACCAATACGAAGGCGATGCAAATTTAATGCATGGCGATGCGTTTGAAGCGATGCAGTCTTTGATTGAAGATAAAGAGCGCTTTGATGTGGTGGTGATGGATCCTCCAGCTTTTATTGCTCGTCGAAAAGACATTAAAGCAGGAGAAGGGGCTTATCACCGAGCAAACCAATTGGCGATGAGATTGGTCGCGAAAGGTGGCATCTTGGTGACAGGTTCATGTTCTATGCACTTGGAAACAGCACGTTTACACGAAATTATTCGCAGTAACAGCCGTCAATTAGAACGCTTTTCTCAATTGATTTATCGCGGCACACAAGCGCCAGATCATCCGGTTCACCCAGCCATTGATGAGACTGAATACTTAAAAGCCTTATTTTACAGAATCCATAACAATATGGGGCTGTAGCGGCAAAACGTAAAAAGGGAGCAGATATAAATCGGCTCCTTTTTTTTAGATTCGCTTTTAATTACGTAAAGAAATATGTGGCCAATCTCGTTCTTCGGCTAGCTTAGACAGAGTGTCATCTGCATCAACCGCAACAGGATGAGTAACAAGCTCTAGCAATGGTAGGTCATTGCGTGAATCACTGTAAAAATAACTGCCTTCCATCGAATGCCCTGTTTCGGCTAACCAATCATTTAAGCGCGTGACTTTGCCGTCTTGGAAACTTGGTACACCAACGATTTTTCCTGTGTAGTAACCATCAACAATTTCAGGCACTGGCGCAATAATATGATCCATGCCTAGTGCGTCGCTGATTGGCTGAGTAACAAATTGGTTTGTTGCTGTGATCATGAGCAAGAAATGCCCTTGCTCTTTATGGTACTTCAATAAATCCGCGGCTTTTGTTTGCATCATAGGGCGGACTTTTTCTTCCATAAAGGTGTTATGAAGTTCATTGAGTTGTGCTCTGGTAAATTGAGTCAATGGAGCCAGACTGAAAGCGAGGTACTCATGAATGTCTAATGTGCCAGCTTGGTATTCTAAGAAAAATCTGTCATTGGCTTCTTGATAAACTTGCGTATCAACCAACCCTTTTTCAACTAAAAATTGTCCCCAAGCATAATCGCTATCGCCGCTCAATAAAGTGCCATCTAGATCAAATATTGCAAGTGTCACAAGCTTTCCTCAATTCTTCAAATATGCATGGATTATAGCCCTGACGACAATAAATAACATTAGTCTTAATTGTGCGAGTGGGCGAATTATGGAACAATGAATCTAATTTATTCTTATATTGGAAGGTAAAAGCTCGTGATTGATGCAGACGGATACAGACCGAATGTGGGCATCATTCTGATGAACGAGCGTGGTCAGCTTCTTTGGGCGAGGCGTGTTGGACAAAACGCATGGCAGTTCCCCCAAGGCGGCATTAAATCAGACGAGACACCTGAAGAAGCTTTATTTCGTGAATTAAAAGAAGAAGTAGGGCTGGATCCTCATCAGGTAGAAATTGTAGGGAAAACTCGCGGTTGGCTGCGTTATCGTCTTCCTAAACGTATGCTAAGACACAATAGTAAGCCTTTATGTATAGGGCAAAAACAAAAGTGGTTTCTTTTGTCTATTCGTTGCCCTGATGCTTCTGTGTGCGTAGATGGAACAGAATGTCCAGAATTTGATGGTTGGCGTTGGGTGAGTTATTGGTACCCGCTAGGCCAAGTAGTGGCGTTTAAAAAAGATGTGTATAGAAGGGCGTTGAAAGAGTTAATCCCAAGCGCACACAGCTGGTTAGATAAGCGGACAAAGCCAAGGACTTAACCCCTTTGGGTTTATAAATTGACAGGAAAACTATGTTAAGTTTGTTAAGACGTATTACGCAAGAAGTGACGGCTGCGGAGTCTTTGTCCGCCGCGTTGGATATTATTGTCCGCCGTGTTCGCCGCTCTATGCGTGCTGAAGTATGTTCTATTTATCTAGTAGACAGCAGTACATCCGAATACGTTTTAATGGCAACGCGCGGCTTGAATGAAAACGTGGCTGGCAGTGTTAGCTTGAAAGCGGACCAAGGCTTGGTAAGTTTGGTTGGCCGCAGAGCAGAGCCTGTTAACTTAGAAGACGCACATATTCACCCTTCTTTCCATTATCTCAGTGGTACTGGGGAAGAACGTTATCGCTCTTTTCTTGGTGTGCCAATCATTCACCATCGTCAAGTTTTAGGTGTGCTTGTTGTTCAACATGAAGACAAGCGCCGCTTTGACGAAGGGGAAGAAGCCTTCCTTATTACTTTGTCCGCGCAGCTAGCAGGTGTTATTGCTCATGCTGAGGCGACAGGCGCCATAGCGAGTCTCAGTGCGAACACTATGCAAGGCGGCGCAGATTTCCGCTACAAAGGTGTGCCAGGCAGTTCTGGTGTGACCATTGGTCGTGGCGTTGTGGTATTTCCCCCTGCTGACTTAGATGTTATCCCAGATCGATTAATTACCGACTTTGATGGTGAAATTGAAGATTTCTATCAAGCCTTAGAGGCTGTTAGGCAGGATATTCGTAAAGCAAGTAACCGTATTAGCCAGCATCTTTCAGCTGATGAAAAAGCACTGTTTGACGTGTACCTTAAAATCTTGGATGACAACTCTATTGCAGGAGAAGTGGTTCGTAAGATTCAGGACGGCAACTGGGCGCAAGGTGCATTAAGACAAGTTATTCAAGCTCATATAAGTCAGTTCAATCGTATGGACGACCCATATTTGCGCGAGCGAGCATCTGACCTGCGTGACCTTGGTCGCCGAATATTGTCTCACTTACAAGAAAAAGCCCCTAATTTGGTTGAACGTTTTAGTGAACCTTCGATTATCGTAGGGGAAGAGCTCACTGCGTCTATGTTGGGTGAAATTCCAATTGATAAAATCAAAGGTCTGGTTTCTGTTATGGGATCGGGGAACTCTCATGTGGCGATTTTAGCTCGTGCGATGGGGATTCCTACCGTGATGGGGGCCTTGGATTTGCCTTATGCTCAATTAGATAAAGTTGAGCTGATTGTAGATGGTTATCTGGGACAGATTTTCACTTCGCCATCTGAAGCACTGAAAGAAAACTTCCAACAAATCGTTGATGAAGAGCGTTTGCTAGAAGAAGAGTATGAAACGCTCAAAGATTTACCTTGTGAAACGCTAGATAATCATCGCCTAGCCTTGTATGTAAATACAGGGTTATCTGCCGACATTGCACGTTCATTGGATCGTGGTGCAGAAGGAATTGGTCTTTATCGTACAGAAGTGCCGTTTATGGTCCGTGACCGTTTCCCGACTGAAGCGGAGCAAGTGCAAATTTACCGTATGCAATTGGAAGGCTTTGCGCCCAGTCCAGTTACGGTAAGGACGCTTGATATCGGTGGTGACAAAGCCTTGCCATATTTCCCTATTCAAGAAGAAAACCCATTCTTAGGTTGGCGTGGTATTCGAGTAACGCTCGACCATTTGGAAATATTTATGGCGCAAATTCGTGCCATGATAAAAGCTAGCGCGGATCTGCATAATTTAAAAATCATGTTGCCAATGATCTCCAACGTCGCAGAAGTTGAAGAAGCCTTAGCTCTTATTCGCCGTGGTTATGCTGAGGTGAAAGAAGAAGGTTACAACGTCAAAATGCCAACCGTTGGTGTGATGATAGAAGTGCCAGCAGCAGTTTATCAGGTCAAAGAACTTGCAGCCTTGGTAGACTTCCTATCCGTTGGTAGTAATGATTTAACTCAATATTTGTTGGCGGTTGATCGTAACAATCCTCGGGTTGCAGATTTATACAACTCGTTTCACCCTTCCGTTCTAAGAGCCTTGTACAGCATTGTTGATCAGGTGAGAGACGAAGGTGTAGGGCTGAGCGTTTGTGGTGAAATGGCCGGTGATCCAATGGGCGCTATTTTGCTAATGGCAATGGGTTATGACGTGTTATCTATGAGCTCTACGAGTTTGCCAAAAGTGAAAGCTGTCATACGCAACATTACTTTGGAGCAGGCGCAAAGCATGTTGAATGAAGTAATGAATTTATCCCATGCTGAAGCAGTAACGCAAACCATGAGTCGATTAATGCGCGAAGCCAATATTGAGCGCTTAATTCGTCCAACTAAAACGACAATACAATAATTTCTATTTAAGGCTTGTACATGATTGCTTACCCAGATATTGATCCTATTGCAGTATCACTTGGACCAATTTCCATCCACTGGTACGGCATTATGTACCTTATTGGCTTTGCAAGTGCTTACTTGCTTGGTAACTATAGAGCCAAAAAATCTGGTGGGTTGTGGACTGCTGAAATGGTTAGCGATGCCATTTTTTATGGCGCTTTAGGTGTGATTTTAGGTGGTCGAATTGGTTATGTGTTCTTTTATCAGTTCTCAGGTCTGATTGCTGACCCTTTAAGCTTATTCAGAATTTGGGAAGGCGGTATGTCTTTTCATGGCGGGCTAATTGGTGTCATTGTTGCCATGGCTATTTTTGCTCGACGCTACAATAAACACCTTGTTGATGTGACTGACTTTCTAGCGCCTTTTGTGCCAGTAGGGCTTGGTGCTGGGCGTTTAGGTAACTTTATCGGTGGAGAGCTGTGGGGCAAGCCAACGGATGTGTCTTGGGCGATGATTTTTCCAAATGACCCTTTGCAATTGGCGCGTCATCCGTCGCAGCTTTATCAGTTTGCATTAGAAGGTGTCGCACTTTTCGCAATTCTTTGGTTTTTCTCTCAAAAGAGCAAGCCTCGTTACTGTGTCTCCGGAATGTTTTTACTTTGTTATGGTATCTTCCGAATTCTTGTAGAGTTTGTTCGTCAACCAGACGCGCAAATCGGATATCTTGCTTTTGATTGGTTTACCCAAGGGCAGTTGTTATCTTTGCCTATGGTGGCGGCTGGCTTAGCATTGATTATCGCTGGTTTTAAATTCAAGACCTATCCTAAAGCGCAGATGGCAAGTTAACTTTATGACGATAAGGCTTTCATGATAGGTTGAGATTAACTCTTTTGCCTGAAATGTATTTCAACGAACTTAGTATGGGAGTTTACTAAGCATGAAGAAGCTTGATCGTATCGATTATAAAATCTTAGATATCTTACAAAAAGACGGTAGGGTGACGAATCAGGAGCTGGCTCGCCAAGTGGATTTAGCGCCGAGCTCTTGCTTGTTACGTTTACGCCACCTCGAAGAAGAGGGTGTTATCAGCAACTATCATGCTCGGGTAGACCTCTTTAAAATCTGCCGTTTTGTGACCTGCATTGCTAGTGTGTATCTCAAGGGGCATACACATCAAGAATTTATAGCTTTCAAAGAAATAGTCGAGTCAATCCCCGAAATTGTTGAATATTATACAGTGAGTGGTGAATGTGACTTGATCCTAAAGATTGTTTGTCGAGATATGCCAGAGTATTTGCAGATCAACAACAAGCTTATTAGTAGCTCAAATTACCTTGCAACGATCAATAGCTATGTTGTGATGGAAGAAAATAAGCCTTTCACCCATGTCGATTTAGACACACTAATTTAAAAGAAGACGAGATAGCGATAGCACTTCTTTTGGAGTTATTTGCTATGTTTTTATCTTCTTTGAACGTGTCGATAAAAGCTGCGAACAGCATGGATGATTTTGTTAATTCGCACTAAATAAAAGCAAACCTCAGGGTGCTCGGCCTAAAAGGATTCATTATTTCATTACTCATTTTTCGCTTTATTTAAGCTGTCTAATTTTCCTCGGTTTTCTTGAAAAATCTAAAACATAATTCAAGGTTATTCTCTTTTTTCTAATTTAATTTAATTCGTTGTTCTCCCTAAATCATTGAAATATTGGCATTTTAATTGCGATAGCTCCTATAGTTTTTCGGGATAACTGTCTATAAAAATTATATAAAAAAGGGGAAAGCAATGAATACTGATATTCCTTCTGGAGCTCGTGCTCCGTATTTCTGGGAATCCATAATATCTTTAGTCTCTCTAGTTTTGGGGATAAGTGTTTCTATCGTTATTTATGGTCTCGATCCGCAAATCCCAATGTTAATGGGGGTTGTAGTTGCTTCGCTCGTGGCTATGCGTTGTGGCTTTAGTTGGAGTGCAATTCAAAACGGCATGGTAAGTGGTATCACTAATGCACTTCCAGCCACGATTATTTTGATTCTTGTAGGGATCTTAATTGGTATATGGATTTTGGCTGGTGTGGTTCCCACTCTGATTTACTATGGGTTGAGTGTGTTATCTCCAAGCTTCTTCTTGCCAGCAACCGTGATTATTTGTGCCATTACTTCTTTAGCAACAGGAACAAGTTGGGGGACGACAGGAACCATTGGTGTAGCCCTAATGGGTATCGGTTCTGGTTTAGGTTTCCCTTTGCCTTTGGTGGCCGGTGCTGTGTTATCGGGAGCCTATTTTGGCGATAAAATGTCACCTCTCTCTGATACGACCAATATGGCACCAGCTTTAGCGGGAACGGATTTATTCACCCACATTAAGCATATGTCCTATACAACAGGTGTTTCCATTGTTCTGACTCTTATTATTGAAACAGTGATTAGTCTTCAATACGCAGGTACCGCAGGCAATATAGAGCGTATTAATACCATTCGCACACTATTGGATGAGAATTTCACCATCAATATTGTGATGCTTTTGCCGCCTTTATTGGTAATGTTCGTTTCTTATCGTCAAATGCCAGCGATTCCAGGTATTACCATTGGTATTTTATCTGCCGTGGTGATTGCCGTGGGCTTGCAAGATGCGAATTATGAATCACTTATTAATGCTGCTTTTGGTGGTTTTGAAGGCGCAACAGGCAATGAAGACGTGGACGCTTTATTAACTCGTGGCGGTATGGATTCTATGATGTACACCATCAGCCTTGTTTTTGCGGCCATGATGTTTGGTGGCATTATGGAAAGAACCAGCCAATTGAAAGCCATCGCTGATAAAGTACTCACTCTGGCGAAATCCAATGGTTCTTTAGTTGTGTCTACAGTATTGACTTGTATCGGTTCTAATATGATTTTATGTGACCAATATATGTCCATCGTGATGGGGGCGAGAACCTATGCTCAAGCCTACCGTGATCGCGGTTTAGCGCCAGAAAACCTTTCCAGAGCGGTAGAGGATTCTGCAACTGTTACAGCGAATCTAGTGCCTTGGAACTCAGGTGGTGCTTATCAAGCTGCTACCTTGGGCGTCGCCACTATTGCTTATCTACCATTCGCTTTCTTCTGTTGGATATCACCTTTAGTCACCATATTATTTGGTGTTATGGGCTGGACGATTAAGAAGATTGACACAACGGAAGCGGAAGAAGAAAAAGGTTAATCTTTATTAATAGAATATCGTGATGTTTTATAAAGCGGCGTGGTAATAATTTATTACTACGCCGTTTTTTGATGTCAGATTACTTTCCTTTAATCACCTCAAAACTTACTGGTGTGCCAAAGCTGACATCCTGCAAGGCTGTTTTTCCCAGTATGTCATCTAAATGTTTTGGCGCGAGTCCGTAGCCTGGACGAATGCTTCTGACATGTTTATCGGTAATGACTTCACCTGCCTTGATATCCTGCACAAAATACAGTGAACGGCGGAATTTAATGTTGCCTTTCTCGGCTTCGGTTTTTTCGTAATTTACTTGACCTAGAGATTGCCATGCGGTTTTCGTGTCTTGGCATAATTGAGTTAGCTCTTTTGGCTCAAGGGAGAAACTATCGTCTGGTCCGCCGCCAGTGCGATCCAATGTGACGTGCTTCTCTATTAAACAAGCACCAAGTGCCACAGAGGCAACGGCTGTTGCATTATCAATGGTGTGATCAGAAAGGCCTGCAAGAACATTAAAGCGCGACGCCATATCAGGTATGGTTCTTAAATTATACTGGTCAGCAGGTGCGGGATAGCCGCTAACGCAATGCAATACGACTAATTCGCTGCAGCCGTTGTCACGTGCGGTATCGATGGCTTCTTGAATCTCAATTTGATTCGCCATACCTGTAGACATGATCATTGGTTTGCCTGTTTTGGCAACACGCGCGATCAGAGGTAAATCTACAAGCTCAAACGAGGCAATTTTATAGGCTGGTGCGTTCAGTTCTTCTAATAAATCGACAGCGCTAAAGTCAAAAGGTGAACTGAAAATGGTTATCTCGAGTTCTTTGGCTTTTTCAAATAAAGGTTGGTGCCAATCCCATGGCATGTGAGCGCCTTTATAAAGGTCATATAAGCTTTGTCCGTCCCATAAACCACCATGAATTTGAAACTCTTCACCTTCACCGTCAATGGTAATGGTTTCATGAGTATAGGATTGTAATTTAATGGCGTCAGCACCAGCGGCTTTCGCGGCTTCCATGATGGCGAAAGCGCGTTCAATATCACCGTTATGGTTGGCGGATAATTCCGCAATGATATAAGGCGGGAAGTCCGCGCCAATTTTTCGATTATCTATCGTAATAAATGGATTCATAATAGGTTCAGCTCAGTAATAAGGGTTAGCAAGATTCCAACTTCATGGCTGAAAACAAGGCTTCTGCCAGTTCCCAATCTTCTTGGGTGTCTATGTCCTGAACGTTCTTTCTCGGTAAAATAACGGCCTTTGAAGACTCTCCAAAAAACGCTTTTTGTTGAAGGTAAGCACTCATTTGCCCCCAATAAAACTGTCCGGCATCATGGATGGCTTCTGGTAAGTCTTGAGAGCGCGTGTTTTTATGTTCAGGTTGTATCATTTCAACATGGCCGCTTTTATTTACCAGTAGTGCACGTTGAATAGGGAAGGCGAACGTGGTGGCGCTAAAAGCATAATGTACATTTGGGTCTGTTAGTTTGCTTAAGCCTTCTTGTAATGCCGCACTGGATAGGAAAGGGGCGGTGGCATAGATGCAGCACACTTTATCAACCTGCCATTTTGCTTCAACACACCAATCAACGGCGTGCTTCATGACATCCATTGTTGTGGCAAAGTCATCTGCAATGTGTTCAGGTCGCATAAAAGGGACTTCCGCACCCCATTTTTTCGCCACTTCAGCAATTTCTTCATCGTCAGTAGAAACCAAAATGCGATCAAAACAGCCTGACTTTTTTGCGGCCTCAATTGAGTAAGCTATCATCGGCTTACCATGAAAAAGTTTAATGTTTTTACGTGGTATGCGTTTGCTTCCACCGCGTGCAGGAATAATGGCTATGTTCATTGGCGTTCTACCAATACCTGAGTCAGTTGCTTGATGACTTCGGTTTGTTGATCTTGTGTCATACCATGAAAAAGAGGGATTGAGATGGCCTCGGTGTAATATTTTTCAGCTTCTGGAAAGTCTCCCTGCTTGAACCCAAGTTTTTGATAATAGGGTTGAGTATGCACAGGAATATAATGAAGGTTGACGCCGATGCCGCTTGCTCGTAATTCATCAAACACTTGTTTGTGGCTTTTATTTATCTTATCGAGTTGGAGTCGAATAACATATAAATGTAGGCCAGAGTAGGTATCATCAAGTTGATAAGGGAGTGTGATAGGAAGGCTTTTTAATTCTGAATTGTATCGAGCTGCAAGCTGGTGGCGTGCGCTGACAAATTCAGCCAGTCGTTGTATTTGAGAAACACCTAATGCGGCTTGTAGCTCGGTCATGCGGTAGTTAAAGCCCAGAGCCACTTGCTCGTAATACCATCCGCCATGAGGTGTATTTTCCATCAGTTGGTCATCACGAGTAACACCATGACTGCGATATAGATTCATCTTTTTTGCCAAATCGGCATTATTGGTTAGCGCGGCGCCACCTTCGGCCGTGGTAATGATTTTGACAGGATGAAAGCTAAAAACAGTAATGTCAGAATATTTACAGGCACCAATAGGGCTTTCTAAGTAACGGCCACCAATGGCGTGTGAGGCATCTTCTATAATTTTAAAGCCGTATTTTTTGCTCAAAAAAGAGATGGCTTGCATATCACAAGGTTGTCCACACAGGTGAACTGGAATGACAACTTTCGGTAATTCCCCTGCTTTTTCCGCCGCGATCAGCTTTTCTTCCAGTTTCTTCGGGCATAAGTTGTATGTACGAGGGTCAATATCGACCAAATCGACTTTAGCACCACAATATAAGCCACAGTTGGCGGAAGCCACAAAGGTAATTGGCGTGGTCCAGAGAATATCGTCTTTCCCTAACCCAAGGGCAAGGCAAGCAATATGCAAGGCAGAGGTTGCACTGTTTACCGCAAGAGCATGTTTTGCTCCCGTCGATGCTATTAGGGCCTTTTCAAAAGCGGGAACTTGTGGGCCTTGCGTTAAAAAGTCAGATTGTAAAACCTGAACAACAGCATCGATATCTTGCTGAGTTATGGATTGCTTGCCGTATGGAATCATGCTTTTTTACACCTCAAAATTGGCGTCAACATGTTCTTTGATTTGTGCTCTCAAACTGTCGATTGTTTCCCACTCGGTATTTGTGCCGGAGCTGTAGTGAAAGCCAAAGGGCACTTTTTCTGCCTTGTGGTGCTTTATGTAATCTTCTTCGTTATACACAAAGGAAACGGAAGGTAAGATAGCGTAGTACTTACCTAAATCTATGGTATTAAGCGAGTCTGTGTCTGTGATCATTTCTTCATGCAGCTTTTCACCTGGACGAATACCGACCACTTTGATTTCACACTCTGGTGCAATGGCTTCTGCAATGTCTAAAATCTTATAAGATGGAATTTTCGGAATGAAAATCTCGCCACCTAAATGATGTCCTAATGCGTACATCACCATGTTTACGCCATCTTGCAGAGAGATGTTGAAACGTGTCATTTCTTCATGTGTGATAGGTAAGACGCCTTCTGCTTTTTTATCCATAAAGAAGGGAATGACTGAGCCGCGAGAGCCCATGACGTTGCCATAGCGAACAATACTAAAACGTATGTCTTTAGAACCCTTGATGTTGTTCGCAGCAGCGAAGAGCTTGTCTGATGCTAGTTTAGTGGCGCCATATAAATTGATTGGTGCGCAGGCTTTGTCAGTAGAAAGAGCAACAACATCTTTTACGCCACAAGATAGTGCGGCTTGAATGACATTTTCAGCACCGTCTATGTTGGTACGAATGCATTCTGTTGGATTGTACTCGGCGGTATCGACTTGCTTAATGGCTGCTGCGTGAATGATTACGTCAACATTCTCGCAAGCTTGAATCATGCGGTTACGGTCACGTACATCGCCGATAAAAAAGCGTAATTGTGGGAACTCATTGTGAGGATATTTTTGTTTGATCTCGAATTGCTTTAACTCGTCACGGGAGTAAATGATAATTTTTTTGACGTCAGGGTATCTGTCTAAAATCGTTTCAATAAACTTTTTACCAAACGAACCTGTGCCGCCAGTGATTAATACCGTTTTACCATTCAACATATAGTACTTACCTGATGATCAATATTTTCTTATATTCCTTTATTCCCTTGAGAAGTGCAATTTCAAATGGAATTGCAGAGAGCACAAATGCTGCTTATGCTCTGGTTAAGTGCGCTTACTTAGCTACTTTATGTCTTATGACTTTTTGCTTTGTAGGACTAATAATCTTACAGAGATAAAAATCTTTTTAATTTCAGACACTTCATTGTCCTATTTGTAAAATATAGCCTCTAAAAGCAGATTGGCCAATGTTTTGCATTTCTTGATAGGAAAGAAATATTCTCAAGGGTGTTTTGGCTTTTCTCTGAAATAATATCATCTAAATGGGAATGCTTAGATTTAATGTAAATAGAATACTAAGGAAAAGTTTATGTCATGGGTGTATTTGGTGATAGCGGGTGTACTGGAATTTTTGTGGGCCATTGGTTTAAAGCAGAGTGATGGTTTTACTAAACTGTGGCCTTCCATAATCAGTGCCATATTAATTGTGGTTAGCCTCGTTTTGCTTTCTTTAGCAATGCGTACCATCCCTGTCGGGACGGCTTATGCTGTGTGGACTGGTATTGGTGCATCGGCTTTGGTGCTGTTCGGTATGATATTTATGAACGAGCCTGCAAGTGTAGCTAGGATTGTTTGCTTATGTATGATTGTTGGCGGTGTTGTTGGATTGCAGTTAGTTAGTGAGAGTTGATCTTCACAGAACGCATAAAAAAACAGCCCCTTCTTGGGGCTGTTTTGATTTAGCTGCTTGCCTTACACCGAGAAAGGGTAAGCAATGGCTTCGTGGTGTTGATAATCCTCGACTTCGAAATCGTCCATCGTGACCCAGGTTTCTATGTCTTTTAGCGTTTTTATTTCAGGGTTTATTTTGAGTTTAGGCAAAGGATAAGGTTCACGCTTAAGTTGAACGTCACGCATCAATTCTAGTTGGTCTTCGTAAATGTGGGCATTCACTATCTTATGGAAAGCTTGACCTGCTTTCTTTCCTGTAATTTGAGCCACAATAGCCAGTAATACATACACTTGAACCATATTGAAGTTTAAGCCTAAAGGCACGTCACAGCTTCGTTGAGTGCTGTTTAGATACAATGTGTCGCCAAGCAGTGAGAAGTGATGACTGTACATGCAAGGACGTAAGCAGGCCATGTGAAAAGCGCCCGGGTGATAAAAAGTAAGGATTTCCCCACGGTTATCCACACCTCGACTTAAGTCGTCGATGATCTGCTTTAATAAATCGATGTGGCCGCCATCCGGCTTTGGAAAGTTACGCCCAATGGCACCATAACAAAGTCCCATGTCATCTTCACCTTTGCGATAAGGATTGTTTAACCAGACTTCGTTTTGGTTCGCGTTCGCATCCCATGTTTTTGTGCCAAGTGCACGGAAATCTGCGGCGTTATCGTAGCCTCTTAAATAACCTATGATTTCAGCAATGGCAGATTTATAAAAACTTTTTCGAGTCGTTACGAGTGGAAATTCTCCTTTGCCAACGTCGTAGGTTAAGTCAGCATTAATGACGGTGAGACAACGTTTGCCAGTACGCTCGTTATTTACCCATTCGCCTTCATTGATGATGCGATGGCATAAGTCTAAGTATTGTTTCATGTGATGCCTTTTCTGAGTGCGAATGTGGCAGATAGAGAAAATGCAATCACAGTCGCTATAGGTATAATGATTGGTATCGATTATATCAGTCTTCTCTCTTGGATTGTCTAGAGGGGATGGCATTTACTTCTAAGGTACTTTTTATGTTGTCACTTATTGTCGCCATGTCTACTAACCGAACTATCGGTATCAATAACTCGCTGCCTTGGCATTTGCCGAATGATCTCAAGTATTTCAAACAAGCGACCATGGGGAAGCCTATTGTAATGGGGCGAAAAACATTTGAATCCATTGGTAAGCCTTTGCCTGGTCGACGCAATATAGTGATTAGTCGGGACCCATCTTATCAGGCAGAAGGAGTTGATGTAGTGACATCGCTCGAAGATGCTATTTCACTTGGTGAAGACATTTGTCTGGTGAATGGGCAAGAAGAAGTCATGGTAATTGGTGGCGCACAAATTTATGAGTTGGCATTGGAAAAAGCGGATCGTCTTTACATCACTCATGTGGATGCAAATGTAGAAGGTGATGCGTTTTTTCCAGAAGTAGATTGGTCGTCTTACTCCTTAATAGGTGAAGAGGCGTTTGCTGCGCAAGAACCTAATCCTTACGATTACCGTTTTTCCGTTTATCAACGTGTTAGTGCAGAGTAACGAGAAATGTGGCAACAAGTTGAACTTCAATTACCAGCGATGCGTCGTGGTTTTCATCTGATTACTGGGCAAATAGAGAAGGCGTTGGACGATATGAAGCCAGTATCGATTGGTTTATTGCATATACAGCTTCTTCATACTTCTGCTTCGTTAACCATCAATGAAAATGCAGACCCTTCTGTTCGCCGAGATATGGAACGTCACTTTTCGCACATGGTGCCTGAAGATCAGCCTTACTATGAGCATGTTTATGAAGGTAGCGATGATATGCCCGCGCACATCAAAGCCAGCATGCTTGGTTCATCTCTGACGATTCCTATTAAAAATGGCGAATTACGCCTAGGCACATGGCAAGGGGTTTACCTTGGAGAGCATCGTGATTATGGCGGTGCTAGACGTATGGTTTTAACGCTACAGGGAGAGTGATTCGATTTTTGCTAGTCAATCTTTATTGTAGAGGGTAATGCCATATAGGTTATGGCGTTACCCATCCTGTTTTAATTTACAACAATTTTTTGTTGTTTGGCTTGGCCTTCTTCTACTGCTTGGTTTGCACTTAATGCAAGCTCTTCAATATTTTCTCCATCTTCTGGGAAGGTCGCAATACCAATGCATAAATCCATTGGATCTGCGTTTCCATTTAATAAAATGGACAGTTCTTCTTCATTCGGATTGATTATATGGTTAAGCAACTGTTTGGCATCTCTGACGCTCGTATTAGGTAAAAGCAGCAGTAGTTTGTCGCTTTCTACGCGGGCTAAAACATCGGCTTCCCTGACCTTTTTATAGACGTGTCTGGCAGAGGTTTGAATCGCAATATTACGTTCTTCCATTGGTAATTCTGACAGGCGGTTATTGGAATCAAGGTGTATCTTAGCCATGGTTAATGGCGTGTATTGGCGCTTTGCTAAGCCTAATTGTTTGGTGAAATGGGTAATCGCAGCGCCTCTTGTTAATAGGCCTGTTAATTCGTCAAAAGTCGCTTGGTTTCTAAGGTGTTCTTCCAACGCCTTTTGGTGGCTAATATCGACAATAAAACCAATGATCTTTTTGATTTTGCCATCTGCATTTCGCGTATAGGTTCGACCTCGCTCTTTAACCCAAAGGTAGCTTTGGTCATATTTGCGGATGCGATATTCCACTTCATAGTAATCTTGGCTGTGGTCAATGTGCTCATTTACCAATTTATCTAGTCTTTTCACATCATCAGGATGAACACGGTTATGCCAGTCGAGAGTGGACCTTGGTGTTTCTTCTGGTGTGCAGCCAAGTAGTGTAGCGATAGACTTGGAACAGGAAATTAGATCGGAATGTGTTTCCCAAATCCAAAGGCCGGCAGATGATTCAGTAAGGGCAAATTTCAGCAAGGTGTTTTCTGCAACAGAAAGATCCATGTGGTCTGTGTCATATATGCAAACGAGTACAGACTCTCCAAGATGCTGCAACTCTAGTTGCATATTAATAAGCTTGTCACCGACTCGAATTAAGCTTTCACAGCGATCAATTTTTCCTGCTTTAATGGTTTCATTGAGGCTTTGCCAGTTACTAGATGTTGAGGCATCTTCGCACAGAGTGTCCCATGTCATTGCAGGTGTGGCGTGAAATTTATCGAAAAAAGCCGCAAAGTTTTGGTTGTACGAGAGCAAGTTACCTGTACTACTTTCTACTATAAAAGCAGGCGTTGGCATGTGTTTAAAGGCCAGTTCAAAAGGGGTATTCATGACGCTCTCCTTGTGTAGTGTAGATTACTCAGGTGTGATCCAAGTGGCTTGAAAGCTTGGTTCATGGTCTTCTGCTAACAGTTTGCTGAGTACAGGTAAAAACTCTTGGGCTTCTTTTTCGAGTGTCCAAGGTGGATTGACGATGATCATGCCACTTCCTGCCATGCCTCGTTCGTTCTCTGTGTTTCTAATGCATAACTCAAGTAAAAGTACATTGCGAATTTTGGTGTTTTTTACATCTCGTATTAGATCGTTTGCTTGTTTACGATTTAATACTGGATACCAAATTGCATAAGTACCTTGAGGAAAGCGCTTGTGCCCATCTTCTAGCGCTTGAACCACATATTGATAATCTTTTTTGACTTCATAAGGTGGATCCATCAACACGAAACCACGCTTTTGTGGTGGCGGCAACATGGCTTTTACTGCGCCGAATCCATTTTCTTTTACTACATTTGCTTTTCGCTTATTTGGAAATAAGGCTGCCAATGTTGGGTAGTCGTTTGGGTGTAATTCACATAAGTGCAGCTTATCTTTTTGGCGTACGTAGTAATCGACAATCTTTGGGCTACCAGGATAATACTCTAAATTATCATTAGGGTTCATCTCTCTAACGATATCGAGCAGCGCATCAATTGGCTCAGGTAAATTGTCTTCTGTTAATAGACGAGCAATACCCGAATGAAACTCTTTATTTTTTTGTGCCTGTTCAGAATTAAGAGAATATTGCCCAATGCCTGCATGTGTATCTAAGTAGAAAAAAGGCGCCTCTTTCTTGATTAGATGACGGCATATTTGACTAACAGTCAAATGCTTCAATATATCGGCGTGATTGCCTGCATGATAAATATGGCGATAGCTAAGCATAAATTCTCTTTAAATAATGAAAAAAACATGGCTATGAAACGAAGTGTTCCATAGCCATTTTGTGGTGCTCTTACGTTTTTGTGCTGACTAAATGAGCTTAATCTTCTAACAAGTCCAAGTTACGTACTGCGCCTTTGTCAGCACTGGTTGCAAAGTGGGCATACACTTTTAGTGCTGGTGTGACTTTTCTTGGTCGCACCTCAGCTGGTTTCCATGCCGCTTTGCCTTTGGCGTCCATTACCGCTCGACGAGCATCAAGCTCTTCGTCTGAAAGTAACACATTGATAGTACGATTTGGGATGTCGATACGAATAATGTCACCGTTCTCAACAAGGCCGATAGCGCCACCAGAAGCGGCTTCTGGGGAAACGTGTCCAATAGACAGACCTGATGTACCGCCTGAGAAACGACCATCTGTTAATAGGGCACAGGCTTTGCCTAAACCTTTTGATTTTATGTAAGACGTTGGGTAAAGCATTTCTTGCATACCTGGGCCGCCTTTCGGTCCTTCGTAACGTACAATAACCACTTCACCCGCTTTTACTTTGTCGTCTAAGATGTTTTTAACCGCTTCATCCTGAGATTCAGTAATGTGGGCAGGGCCTTCAAATACAAGGCAAGATTCATCAACGCCAGCACTTTTTACAACACAACCGTCTAGGGCGATGTTTCCGTAAAGAATAGCCAGACCGCCTTCCTTAGAAAACGCATGTTCGATAGAGCGGATACAACCATTTTCGCGGTCGCCATCTAATGTTGGCCAACGAGTCGCTTGACTAAATGCTGTTTGTGTTGGAATGCCAGCAGGGCCAGCTTTGTAAAACTCCATCACTTCAGGCGTTGGTGAGCGCATTATGTCCCACTTCTCTAACGCTTCTTCCATGGTTTTGGAGTGTACAGTGTGTACTTGATTATGCAGTAAACCTGCACGATCTATTTCACCTAACAAACCGAAAATCCCGCCAGCTCTATGAACATCTTCAATGTGGTACAGCGGAGAGTTCGGCGCTACTTTACAAAATTGTGGAACATTTCGAGACAATCGGTCGATGTCTTTCATAGTGAAATCGACACCAGCTTCATTTGCCAAAGCAAGCAAGTGAAGAATAGTGTTAGAAGAACCACCCATCGCAATATCAAGAGTCATTGCGTTTTCAAAAGCTTGGAAAGAGGCGATAGATCTTGGTGCCCAATGACTTTCATCTTGCTCATAGAAACGACGAGTGATGTCTACGATTCTATGGCCCGCTTCTTCAAATAAACGGCGACGATCTGCGTGAGTTGCCAATGTTGTACCGTTACCAGGCAAGCTTAAACCAAGGGCTTCAGTCAAACAGTTCATGGAGTTTGCAGTGAACATACCAGAACAAGAGCCACAAGTTGGGCAAGCAGAACGCTCGTATTCAGCAACCTTTTCATCGCTCGCTTCTGAATCAACGGCAATAACCATGGCATCAACTAGGTCAAGTTTGTGTTCTGAAAGCTTAGTTTTGCCTGCTTCCATTGGGCCGCCAGATACAAAAATAACTGGGATATTAAGGCGCATCGCAGCCATTAACATTCCAGGTGTGATTTTGTCACAGTTGGAGATACAAACTAATGCGTCTGCGCAATGGGCATTTACCATGTATTCAACGGAGTCAGCGATCAAATCTCGTGATGGCAAGCTGTAAAGCATGCCGTCGTGTCCCATTGCGATACCGTCATCAACAGCGATAGTATTGAATTCTTTAGCAACACCGCCGGCTTTTTCAATTTCACGAGCAACAAGCTGCCCCATGTCTTTTAGATGAACGTGACCTGGTACGAATTGAGTAAAAGAGTTAGCGACGGCAATGATTGGTTTTTGAAAATCATCGTCCTTCATTCCTGTTGCGCGCCACAAGGCACGAGCACCCGCCATATTACGGCCTGAGGTGGTTGTTTTGGAACGATATACTGGCATTGTTTTTCCCCGCAGATTTATGCTTTTATTTTTTCTATATATAGCTGCTTATATTAGCAAGTTTATTGGCCGCGCCCAATGGCAATTTTAAGGCAATATTGAGACACTATATAAATACGAAACTGGTGTCTCAATCCTGGATGAAAAAGATGACGGAAAATAAAGTATCAGCCCATTTTAATATTTCATTAGCTAGACAGCCGATTATCGATAGTCGGATGGCTGTTATGGGTTATGAGTTGCTGTATAGGAAAAGTGCAGACGCAATTGAGGCTGATGTTTTTGATGAGGTGGGAGCAACGGCACAAGTGCTTTCCGCTAGCCTTTTGGAATTGGGCATGGAAAATATTGTCGGTTCCAATAAGGCGTTTATTAACTACCCAAGAGCCTATCTGCTGAACTCAAAAAGCATGCCTGTTAACAAGGATAATGTGGTTGTTGAGGTACTTGAGAACTCTGGCTACGACGCTATTTTGTTGTCCTCGTTACGACGTTGGGTGAAAGCAGGCTGCTCGATTGCTTTGGATGACTTTGTTTTTGAAAGTAAATTGACGCCTTTCGTTGAGTTAGCTGAATATGTGAAGTTGGATATTCTGGCTTTAGGTCATGATAGTTTTCATGAGCAAGTAGAGGCTTTGCGAGGCTTTGACGTCAAAATCATCGCTGAGAAAGTAGAGACTTGGGAAGACTATCAATTTTGTCGACTCTTGGGTGTTGAGTATTTTCAAGGCTATTTCTTTGAAAAACCGGAAGTCATGTCTAGTAAGACGTCAAAAGTTAACAGCATTACGCTGTTGCAGCTGATGTCGTCGTTATTAAATGCGGCTGATATGAGTATTGATGAGCTGGAGCGAATTATTAGCCAAGATGCGGGTCTGGTTCATAAACTGCTGCGCTATTTGAATTCTCCTATAACGGGCCTTGTCGCTTCTGTTGATTCTGTGCGGTTGGCGATCATGTTGGTTGGTATTGAGCACCTTAAGTCTCTGACAAATATCTTGCTAATGTCTGAAATGGTCAGTGACAAATATGTTTTGTTAGAAAATATTATGGTCAGGGCAAAACACGCTGAGTTGCTTGCTGGAACGCGTGGCTATGGTAATCAAGATAAATACTTCCTAGCAGGCATGTTATCTATGATGGATGTTTGTACTGGGATGAAACTAGAAGCGGTGCTTGGAGAATTGCCTTTGCCCGCAGAGTTTATTAATGCGATTGTGCACCGTTCTGGAAGAGTTGGAAACACTTTAAGCTTGGTAGAGAGTTATAGTAATGGTCTTGCCATTAATGACGTCAAAGATCTCGAAGATTTAAAGTCCACCTACCTAGATGCAATCAAATGGACTGATGATTTTATTGCTGTGATATAGGTGAAAGCTTGGATTAGCTGGGTTTGATGACTGTATTTCCTGTTGTCTTGTCATCTTTTTCCTACATGCTTGTCAGTGTTTGCTGTTTGTTTTGTAGATAATCATCATCTTTGTTGTAGTTTGTTTTTAAAGTATTGATTTAAAAAGGGAATTTATCGGTTTTGGTCTTTTTGTGTTTTTTTGCAAATAAATTCAAAGCTGATAAATTGTCTATATCCAAACGACATTCATGGATGTAGATCGGATGAAAATTAATACAACACCATAGACGGTGTGATGGATTGAACTGGGATGTTCGTGAGTAAAGGATTGCTCGAATGGACGACATAGTTGAATGGATCAGACTATGGTATTAAAAAGGTTTGGGCGCTTAATTATTAAGCCAACAGTGAAGTTTACTCATAGGAAGAGTGGTTTAAAGGGAAGTAAACAAAAGCGGGCGACTTTGAAGTCGCCCTTTTTTGTGGAATTTTTTTAACAACTAGCGCTCTAGGTGCTCTAGCTTGTCTTCGACACCATCCCATTCAGCAGCATCAGAAAGGGCGTCTTTCTTCTCAGAAATGTTTGGCCAAATTAAAGCAAGGTCTCTGTTTAGCTCTACAAAGACTTCTTGTTCTTCCGGTAATTCGTCTTCAGAAAAAATCGCATTAGCAGGGCATTCTGGTTCACACAATGCGCAGTCAATGCATTCGTCAGGATTGATGGCCAAAAAGTTTGGGCCTTCGTAAAAACAGTCAACTGGGCAAACTTCAACACAGTCTGTGTATTTGCAGCGAATACAGTTATCGGTAACGATGAAAGCCATTCGACTTCTCCTTACAAGCTATAAAAATAATTGCGCACTATTTTAGAGGTATAGGCTATTTCGCGGCAAGCGACAATCGCCAATCCCCTACATTTATCTGATATTAGCTTATATCCTGCATGAATCTAGGTGCTTGACTGAGACTCGCTCTCATTCAAGCTGAGATTTTAGTCGATAAAGGGCATTCATCGCTTCTAATGGCGTCATGTTGTCTAAATCTAATTCTTCTATGCTGCTCTTTAATTTGTCTTGTTCTGCGAAAGCAAATAAGTCTGTTTGCTGAGGTTGAGTCTGAATAGGTTTTGAGGTGAACGTCTTTTCTTGTTCCGCGACACCTGTTACCACTTCTAGTTCTTTTAGCTTTTGTTTTGCATGGCCAATGACATCTCGCGGAACGCCGGCAAGCTGAGCCACCTGAAGTCCATAAGATTGGCTTGCAGGCCCTTCATGAACCTTATGCATGAACACAATTTCATCTTCGTACTCGGTCGCGGTCAGATGAACGTTAGCTGCGTTATCTAATTGGTCGGCTAACGTCGTTAGCTCAAAGTAATGAGTGGCAAAAAGCACGTAGCATTTTAATTCTTTCGCTAAATAGTCCACGGCAGCCCAAGCCAAAGATAATCCGTCAAAGGTACTTGTACCTCGTCCTACTTCATCCATTAGAACCAAGCTGTTTTTGGTCGCATTGTTTAAAATGTTCGCGGTTTCTGTCATTTCGACCATAAAGGTTGAGCGACCACCGGCGAGGTCATCTGAAGACCCCATGCGTGTGAAAATACGATCTACTACTGAAATCGACGCGGCTTCAGCGGGTACAAAACAGCCAGTGTGTGCCAACAATGTGATTAAAGCTATTTGGCGCATATAAGTGGATTTACCACCCATGTTTGGACCTGTGATCATCAATAATGAGCGTTTATCATCCAGTTGAAGATCGTTAGGAACAAACGGTTCTGATATTACAGATTCAACAACTGGATGACGTCCACCGGATATCTCGATTCCGCCTTTGTTATGAAGTTCAGGGCAAGCAAAATTCAATGTATCAGCTCGTTCTGCGAAGTTGTGTAGAACGTCTAATTGAGCGAGGGCTTGGCTGGTGGTTTGCAGTTCTCCCAAAATCTCATTGAGTTGATCCAACAGTGCTTCATAAAGTTCTTTTTCTCGCGCAAGGGATTTTGATTTTGCACTTAACGCCTTGTCTTCAAAAGCTTTTAATTCAGGGGTGATGAAGCGTTCAGCATTTTTTAATGTTTGACGGCGAATATATTCAACTGGAGCTTGCTCCGAATGTAATCGACTTATCTCGATGTAATAACCATGAACTCGGTTAAATCCGACTTTTAATGAACTGATGCCTGTGCGCTCTTTTTCGCTGCGTTCCATTTCCGCTAGGAAGTCAGATGCGTTAGTTGAAAGCGAGAAAAGCTCATCTAATTCTTCATCGTATCCTTCTGCAAAGATACCACCGTCACGAACAACTGAAGGTGGGTTTTCAACTAGGGCTTTCGTTAAAGTGCTGGTGATTTCTGGCTGCGCAAGAATACGTTGATTAAGCTCAAGAAGACGGGGGGAGGTTGCATTCTCTAACAGGCTGTTTATTTCTGGGATGGCTTCTAAGGCGAATCTCAAACGCAGCAAGTCTCTTGGTCGAGCTGATCGTAATGCGACTCTGGAAAGGATTCGTTCTAAGTCACCAACCTTTTTTAATGGCGCTTGAAAAGCGTAATAAGCTTGATGGTTTTTCAGCTCTGCAACCACCTCTTGTCGAGCTTGGATTTCTTTGGCATCTCTAATAGGAGTATGTAACCAACGCTTTAATAAACGACTTCCCATTGGCGTTGCACATTCGTCTAGCACTTCGGCAAGAGTGTTACTTGTACCACCCGTTAAATTGATATCAATCTCTAAGTTGCGACGTGTTGCGCCATCGATGAGTACAGAATCATCTTTGTGTTCAACCATAATGGATTGAATGTGAGGTAAGGCTGAACGTTGAGTATCTTTTGCGTATTGAAGCAGTGCGCCTGCTGACGCAATCGCAGCGGTCAATGCTTCACAACCAAAGCCAGATAAATCTTTAGTGTTAAATTGTTGAATTAATTGGCGGTAGCTGGATTCATAATCAAAATGCCAAGGGCCAAGTTCAGAAACACCTTTCTCTAGTTTTACTAGGTCACGAGCAGGAAAGTCTTCAGATATTAAGATTTCCATGGGGGCTAATCGTTGTAATTCACTCGAAAGCGCTTCGTGCCCGTCGACCTCAAATAAACAGAATCGGCCACTTGCCATGTCGAGGTATGAGAAGCCAAAGACATCTAAACCTTTTCTTGATTGATGAGCGAGAGACAGTAAGAGATTCTCTCGTTTTTCTTCTAAGAAAGCTTCATCACTAATGGTGCCAGGTGTCACAATTCGGGCGATTTTTCGTTCCACTGGACCTTTGCTTGTGGCTGGGTCGCCTGTTTGTTCGGCTACGACAACAGATTCACCCATACGAACTAAACGAGCGATGTAGTTTTCTGCGGCGTGAAAAGGAATACCCGCCATTGGAATTGGCTGACCGCCAGAATGTCCGCGAGCCGTTAGTGTAATATCAAGCAATTGAGAAGCGCGTTTTGCGTCATCGTAGAAGAGTTCGTAAAAGTCACCCATTCGATAAAATAGCAGCTGATTTGGATGCTCAGATTTAAGCCCGAAATATTGGCGCATCATAGGAGTGTGATTATCTGCTGTTGTTTTGCTCATTTGGGTGTGCTCGATTGTGATCTAAAAAATAGAGCGTTATTCTACGGGATATTCATTCAGTATTTAAGAGATAAGACCAATGAATCAAATGCAAAATATGACTCAGGCGGCGCAGAAACTTAGCGATCTACTGCAACAGAAGGGTTACCTATTGGTAACAGCAGAATCCTGTACTGGTGGCTTAATCGGTGCGGTTTGTACTGAGATCGCTGGTAGTTCTGCTTGGTTTTATGGCGGTGTCATTAGTTATGCCAATGAAGCGAAAATGCAGGGTTTGGCAGTGAAAGAAGACACGTTAGCGGCTTTTGGTGCTGTGTCTGAGCAAACTGTACGTGAAATGTGTGCGGGTGCTTTGCGTTTAGGTGGAAATGTTTCTGTTGCCGTGAGTGGTGTAGCAGGACCTGGTGGTGGCTCTGTAGAAAAACCTGTTGGTTGTGTATACATAGGTTGGCAAATTGCAGGTCAGGAGGCGAAAGTGGAGCGTCATCAGTTTTCTGGTGATCGACAAGCAATAAGAGAAGCAACTGTTTTGGCGGCGCTGGAAGGTGTGGCTGAAGCCTTAAAAAATGCGTGAAAAAATAATACTGTTTTTATATACAGTATTTCTTGAGCTTATTAAAAAAAAGCGATAGAGTTACTCCAACGAAAATTAGCCACAAGGATTTCATTATGTCATCTATCGCAGACAACAAGAAAAAAGCCCTAGACGCAGCGCTTTCTCAGATTGAGCGTCAATTTGGTAAAGGCGCCATCATGAAAATGGGCGAAGGTACTAAACTGGATATAGAAACAGTTTCTACCGGTTCGCTAGGTTTGGATATTGCGCTGGGTGCGGGTGGTCTTCCTTATGGTCGAATCTGTGAGATTTACGGGCCTGAGTCTTCCGGTAAAACAACACTAACATTGAGTGTTATTGCTGAAGCACAAAAGCAAGGTAAAACCTGTGCTTTTATTGACGCTGAGCATGCACTGGATCCGGCTTATGCTGAAAAACTGGGTGTAAATATTGAAGACCTTTTGATCTCTCAGCCTGATACAGGTGAGCAAGCGCTTGAAATCGTTGACATGTTGGTTCGATCAAACAGCGTTGATGTTGTTATTGTTGACTCGGTTGCAGCCCTTGTTCCTAAGTCTGAGATTGAAGGTGAAATGGGTAGCTCATCTGTTGGTGTACAAGCGCGTTTATTATCACAAGCGATGCGTAAACTAACAGGCTCTATTAAAAATGCTAACTGTCTTGTGGTCTTCATCAACCAAATTCGTATGAAAATTGGTGTTATGTTCGGTAGTCCAGAGACAACAACTGGTGGTAACGCACTTAAGTTTTACTCTTCTGTTCGTTTGGATATCCGTCGTATTGGTTCGGTGAAGCAAGGCGAAGAGGTTATTGGTAACGAAACTCGTGTCAAAGTAGTGAAGAACAAAATTGCGCCTCCGTTTAAACAGGCTGAGTTCCAAATTCACTACGGTGCTGGTATTTATCGCATGGGTGAAATTATTGATCTAGGTGTTAAACAGGGTGTTGTTGATAAAGCGGGTGCTTGGTATGCCTACGCAGGAAATAAAATTGGCCAAGGTAAAGCAAATGCAGCGCAATTCTTAGCGGATAACCCAGAAATTGCTCAAGAGATAGAAGCAAAAGTTCGTGAAGACTTATTGCCAAAAGGCAAACCAGCCGCAGAAAAAGCGAACGAAATGGAAGAGCCAAACGAGCTAATCTAGTAAAAAAAGCTGTATAAAAAAACGTTCTAAGAAACGCCCAATGCATTGTATTGGGCGTTTTTTTATGGATTTACTTAGAGAATAGGCAAATAATTTTCTCCATGAGGTAATTTATTCTTGCCTCATATAGCATCAACTTAATTTAAGTGTATGAGAAAATTTTTCATGAATTAGGCTCTGATATATCACTTAACTATGTAGTAGAAGTGATTAGCCATGTACTATGCTAATCAGTATTTTCATGGCTCAGCTCAACAAAATAGCCGTTATCAATAGTGTAGCTTTGATAGCGCCATCCATACTTATTAACGAGCCTTTCCGTCAATTCCAAACCTAACCCAAAGCCCAATTCTTGATTGATTGATCCGCTGTTTTCCGAAGGCGTATTTTGGTTCCTAATCGACACGACATGTCCCTCCTGTTGAATCAACACGTCACCCGCACTGGTATGCTGAAATGCATTTCGAATGAGGTTCGTGATCACCACTCGACACAACACATCAGGTAAAAGCAACTCATGACCATCTGTTATTAAGGTTAATTCAACCGACTTTCCCTTTAACAAATAGCTAAGGTCATCAGAAATTTGCTTAATAAAATCCCCAAACACAATCACCTTTTTCGGTAATTCTTTATCTTCTTGTCGGTTGAGCCAGAGCAACGTTTCGGTCAGGTCGGTCATGTTTATCCCCGCCCTTTCGATTCGATCGAGTACTTCAAGCTGCTTTTCTTGACTGATGTTTTTATCGATCATTTTGCGTAACAATTCAGCGTTAGTTCTGGTTACCGCAATGGGCGTTCTTAGCTCATGACTGGCGTAACCTAAAAATCGCTGTTCACGCTCAACGCTTTCTTTCACTGATTGCAAACTGAGCTTGATGATGTCCGCAAGCATGTTCAACTCACTGTAACGAAAATCCGGAGTTGGCAAAGACAGCTGCTTTTCATTTAAGGATTTTGCCCAGTTCCTTAACGCTTTTACCGGCGCTGTGATGCGCTGAAAAATGATCAAAATAACCACCGCGAAGCCACTCAAGGCGCCAATCGCAATCAACACAATGTACAGCAACAAAGGCATTTTAATCGCGCCCTCAGAGGAAGCAGAAGGCTCGTTTACTATCATGGATGCGTATTTTATTTTGTTGTCTCTTATCACTTTCATCACAAAATAGACGCGCTTTGGTGGTGAGAAAAGCGGATAGCCTTCTGCTTTTTGGGCAAGCTGATTGGGAGCCAATTCAGCTTCGTTAAAATGATCTAAAATGCTTTGCGGAAGATCACTCCAATGGGCCGCAACAGTAACCTCGCCCAATTGCACAGGCTTCTCATCTTTTCCTAATTCAACATAAAGCGCCTGAGAATGCAGAATACCAGCGGAAGCCGCATCTAACCCCAAGAAAAAGTACCGGATCGAAACACTAGACAAGACAAAAATAAGAGCCGCACTGGTAATAAACAAAGACAGAATGATGTATCTTTTTAAGCTGGAAATCCGTTTCATGTTTCACCCTCTACTTTGAGAGAAAAACCACGTCCAGAAACCGTTTGAATCAAGCTGGGCTTGCCATCCATTTCAAGCGCTTTTCTAAGATTAAACATATGCACTTTAAGACTGTTACTGTCTGGCTGATCCTCACCCCAAACAAACTGCATAAGCTTTTCACGTGAGACGGTTTTAGGACTTTCCCGCATTAAACATTCTAAAATTTTCAACCCTGTGGGAGAGAGTTTGATTTCTTGATCAGCGCGTTTAACCTGTTTCTGTTGTAAATCCAATTCCAGATCTTCAACGGTTAATTTGTAAACTTGGCCACTACGCCGACGAGACAAGACTTGAATACGAATAATCAGCTCTTCCATGGCAAAAGGTTTGACCAAATAATCGTCGGCACCAATCGAAAATCCCGTGACTTTATCATCCAGCGTGTCTTTCGCCGTGAGCATAAGAACGGGCGTATCGATTCCTTGTGAACGCATGCCTTTGCACACCTCAAGCCCATTCATTTTAGGTAAATTAATGTCCAGTATGATCGCATCATAATGGTGGTTAGTAATCAGTTGTAACCCCAACACACCATTCGAAGCATGATCACACTGGATGCCTTCCAGATCAAAGTATTCGATAATGGCTTTTGCCAAATCAATGTCGTCTTCCACAACTAAGATTTGTAGATTTCCCGCCATTATCTTTCCCCTTATTTTTCAAGCGTTTTTGGTAAAAGCGTCACATTCATGGCTTTGTGCTTTATTTTTGCCCCTAGCGCTTTAACATCTTCCTGAATCATCAACATAGATGGCGTCAGAATTAATGTAATCACAGTAGCAAAAAGAATACCGTAACCTAATGCCGCTGCCGCTGGAATCAAAAACTGCGCTTGCGTTGAAGTTTCTCCCAACAAAGGTGCAAGACCAGCAAATGTCGTGATAGACGTTAACAAGACAGCTCTCAAACGCCCTTGGCAAGCTTCTCTGATGGCTTCTTTCACAGACATTGCTCCCTCTTTCACTAACTCATTAAAGCGAGAAACCAATAACAAGCTGTCGTTCACGACCACA
This sequence comes from Marinomonas algae, assembly GCF_047525555.1. Taxonomy (NCBI): domain Bacteria; kingdom Pseudomonadati; phylum Pseudomonadota; class Gammaproteobacteria; order Oceanospirillales; family Oceanospirillaceae; genus Marinomonas; species Marinomonas algae. The sequence goes on from NZ_JBLIXK010000003.1 coordinate 326,346, forward strand.
CCACTCAGCGCCAAAATACCATTGAGTGACAAAATGCTCACTGTTAAATCATTCAACCAATGCCCTAAAATCGCACCGACAATACCAAACGGAATGGCAACCATTATGATCAAGGGTTGAACATACGATTTTAATGGAATCGCCAGCAACGCAAAGATCATAATAAGCGCAAAAATAAAGGTCGATTTCATAGAGTCCGTCGACTCTTGCTGCTGCTCCGCCTCACCAGAGAACTCAATCGTCACGGTTGGATAGGTTGCATTAATCTCTTTTACAATGCTGTTTTGTAATTGAGTCACCAATTCATTGGACGCGATAATGTCTTGATCAACCGTCGCACTGATATAAACCGCTCGATAATTATCAATACGAGTAATTTCCGACTCTTGATAATCAGACAACACATTTGCCACGCTGGTTAACGGAACAATGGTGCCATCCGTGGTTCTGACATTCGCACTTTTTATATCCTCTAATGTTTGGCGATCTTCTTCTGGATAGCGCACGCTCACGGAGACTTCGTCTTTGCCTCGTTGGTAACTCTGCACCGTATCACCACCGAACGACTGCAAGACTTGCTCCGCTAAAGTCGCTTCATCCATACCTAAAGCACGACCTTGCGCGGTCAATTCAAAACGATATTGTGGCTCACCTAAATCCAAATTATCGTCGATGCCACTCACGCCTTCGATGGTCTGAAGCTTATCTTTAAGCAGGTTCGCAGCTTCAAACAATAGCTCTTCATCGTTTGCTTTTAGTTCCGCTCGGAAACTTTCAACCAACTCTTGCATGGAAAGTATTTTGAGCTTTTTCACCCCTTCCATCCCTTCAGACATAGCCGTCCATTCTGTCGCAAACTCACCACTTGAATAGAGCGCATCTTCACTTATTTCAATCGCTACTGTACCGGAGGAATCTTCATCCGCTAGCACCTGAACACTGGTAATGCTCGGTTCATCGCTTGCTGCTTGACCGTACTTCTCTCGTAGTTTCTGATCAACAAGGAGTGCATTCTCTTCCAGCGCCAATAAACTTTCTTGCGTTTGCCCAAAGCTCACATCGTTATACATGCTGATGCTTGCATTCACCGTATCACTTTCAATCGACGGGAAGAACGCCACACGCACTGCGCCACTAAACGGCATACCAACCACTAGAATAAACAAAGCAATAAAGATCATGACCACCGCATAACGGAAGTTCAACGCCAGAGTGATAATCCTTTTGTAAACATTCTGATTAAACCAATCCAAACTGTCCGTGGCGATTTGCTGAATCACATTCAATGGATTTTTCTTAGTCGGCTTTCTCGTATCAACGTGCGCCAAATGCGATGGCAGGATGAGTTTTGATTCCACCAAAGACAACAGCAAACAAATGGTCACAACAGTAGCGAACTGCGCGTAGATTTCCCCTAACTTACCGTCAATCATGGAAATGGATAGAAAAGCAACCGCTGTCGTCAGCACCCCAAAAATGGTTGGAGCCGCCACTTTATGCGTACCCAAAATGGTGCTTTTAATCGTGTCGCCTTCCGCTTGCCGTGTCGTATACACGCTTTCCCCAATCACCACCGCGTCATCTACTATGATGCCGAGCGCCATAATGAAGCCAAAAGTCGTCATTTCATTAATGGTTAAACCCACAAAGCTGTCTGTCATGAAGAACAAGGTTCCACAGAACACAAACGGCAAACTCGCAGACACCCAAAAGGCCACTTTAATGTTCAGAAATAACGCCAAAACCACAAAGACAAGCGCGATCCCCATGATCATATTTTCAATCAATAAAGATAAACGGTCTTTGATCAACACACTTTGATCGTACCAAGTGTCTATTTCTACGTTTTCAGGCAGCGTATTGCTTGCTTTCCATTTGGCCACCACTTCTTCTGCCTGTGACACCACATTAATAACGTCACTGTGCTCATCCATAACCAACTCAATGGCCATGGCATTTTGCTGGTTGTAACGTGAAAGACTAAAGGTATCGTCTTCAAACGTATCCGTTACCGTTGCGATGTCGCCCAATAGAATTTGACTGCCAGTAGAAGGCGTTAATATTGGAATCGCTTTAAATTCTTCAATTTCATAAGCCTGTTCAGACGCTTTCAAACGAACCGTCTTTTCACCGTTTCTAAGGCTGGTTGAAATACTGGTGCCAGAACTGTTGTTAATGGCGTCCGAAATATCCGTTAAGGTTAAATCGTAGGCTTGTAGTGTTTTTTCATCCACTTCCACAGAGATCATCGGGTCCAATGTGGCATTGACCGTTAAATCTCGAATCGCACTTTGCCCCAGCAAATCGGCTTTTAGCAGCTCCGCAAGGTCTTGCAATGTGGCACGATCAGCATCGCCATAAAGTTGCACCCATAACGCGTGCTCTTGACGTGTCGCCTTGCTCACAATTGGGTTTTCAGCCTCAGCAGGCAAATCGTTTAATGCATCAATTTCGATTTGAACATCATCAAACAACTCGTCTAAATCGTAATCCGTTTCTTTTTCAATCGATACGCTACTGCCGCTCGAATTTGAAGTAGAGGTAATGGTTTTGATACCAGAAACGGTTTCTAAAGCCTCTTCAATTTTCAGCGCTAAGCCTTCTTCCGCTTGAGCTGGATCACCGCTGTCATAGACAACAGAAACGGTCACTATGTCAGGATCTAAACTTGGAAAGGCTTCTTTTCGCAAGCTACTGATTGAAAACAAACCGATAATAATCACGCCAAGCATGAGTAAGTTTGCCGCCACAGAGTTCTGCGCAAACCAAGCAATAATGCCCGTCGGCATAGGAGAAGACTCTTTCATATTAGAGCGCCTCCTTGGTTGTTTCTTTAGCATCGCTCGCTTGAGAAGGCATCACTTGAGGAGACACTCTCATGCCAACTTGGAAGTTGCTTAATGGGCGCATGATGACTTGTACTGTTTCCCCATCAACGACAGGGTTCACATAAATAAAATCATCTCGCTCAAATAACACAGTCGCCGCGTATTTGTTTAATAAACCTTGTGCATCAACAATCCAAATTTCCCCTTGTTGAGACAAAGTAGACGCAGGCAACTGCCAAATATTGTCACTCTGTTTACCATCAATACTGGCTTTTACAAACGTACCAGGAAAAAGCTTATTTTCGCTGGCAAGGGGCTTCTCAACCACCAGGACAAGCGAACGCTGGCGCGTTGTTTTGTCCACATATTGATGTTCTCGCTTTATCACAGCAGACCATTCTTTGCCGCTGTTACTGTCATACACAGTCGCGCCCCAAGACTCATCAACCGCTTCCGCTGGTAAGTTCGCCCATTGCTGATTAGATAACGGCACTTCTATTTCAATTAAATCGGTGCTGTACAGCATCGCAATGGAACCACCTTCACTGACATGGGCACCTAACTGAAGAGTACGCTCGGTAATAACGCCATCAAAAGGTGCTCGAATTTCTGTATAAGCCAAGTCTTTTTTCGCACTCACTAAAGACTTACGGGCATTTTCAACACTGGCTTGCGCGCTGGCTAACTGTGGCTCACGAAACACCAATGGTGAATCTGGCTCACCGGTTAGTCCAGAACGGTTCCACTCAGAACGTGCCTGCTCACCTTCACGTTGCTCTTCAAACAATTCAAGCTCAGCGGTGGCAAGGTCTGACTCCGCTTCCGCCACTAATTGTTGATACGTTGAGTCATCAATTCTTGCCAACAAATCCCCTTTAGATACTTGTGTACCAACTTGGAATAGATCCGACAACCACTCTACTCGGCCGCTAATTTCACTGGTGTAGTCCAATTCATAACGGGACGTTGCTTCGCCAAAGCCAACAATTTTCGCTTGATATGTGCCAGCTTGCGTCTCTTGCACCGACACTTTCGTCAGTACTTTTTCAACCTTAGCAGGCGCTTCTTGCGTCTCTGGCGCGGCTTGCTGTGCACTTGTTTGTGGTTCGTCTCGCCCTGGTATTTGGCTGCCGTTGTAGGCAATAACCGCAAAAATAGAAGTCGCAGCCAATAAGGTGACAACTAACGTCGGGGCATGTTTTTTTAATGTACTTTTCATGAAGATACTCCTATGCCTAACGCCAGGCCTAAATCAATTCGGTTTAATAATCTTTGGTAAATCAGAGAGGTAAGTTCAGCTTCCGCATCAAAGGCTTGCTGCTGCACCGTCAACAGGTCGAAGATGTCCACCAAACCTTGACGATAATTTTGTTCGGAGCTCACAAGGCTACGTTCTGCACTCGTTAACGCATCTCTTAAATGGGCTTGCTGAATCGAGTAAGAACTTTCATAACCAATGGCATTTTCAACTTCGTTCACCGCATCCAATAAGGCTTCTTGATAAACCCAGTAACTTTGTCTGGTGGTCAGTTCTTCCACCTCGGCTTGAGCTCGCAATGCGCCACCTTGAAACAAGGGTGCAGAGATTTGTCCTAGCAAATTCCAAATGGGATTATTGAATAACGCTTCTGTTGGGCTCTCGGCCATATCAGAAAGGCTGGCCGACAAGCTGAACGAAGGCAGCATGGCTTTGTAAGCGGCATTGGTACGAAGGGTTTGCGCCTTGATATCGAAAAAGGCTTGTTGTAGATCTGGTCTACCAGAAAGGTCTTGCACAGACAAACTATCCAGAGGATACAAAACATCAGGAAAACGAGTAGCGACATTGATGTCAGTCAGCTCTTTATTCCAGCCGCCAGTGAGCAACAATAAACTGCGTTTGTCTTGCTCAAGCTGTTCTTGATATTCCGCAATCGTCGCCTTTGTTTGAGCCGTAGCGGTTTTCGCGGTATCAAGCTCATCAAGAGAATCCAAACCTGAGCGATAGCGCTCTAGAATCAAGCTCTCTGTGCTTTTCAACGCTTCCAAACGTTTCTGTTCAATCACCAACAATTGCTGATCTGTGCTGATAGCTAACCAGCCTCTCATCAGATTCGCAACCACTAGGTTTTTCGCAGATTGCAAACTGGCCTCTGTTGAAAGTATGTCTATTTTTGCGGCTTCGTTTGTGTCTGCCAGTTGTTGCCACAAATCCAGCTCCCAACTTACGGTTAAATCTGCACTGAAAGCGTCATCACTGTCTTGTGTTTTTTCGCCAGAAAAAGAAGACGTCACAGAAGGCAATAAATCCGCACGAGATATACCTTGGGTTGCATAGGCGATGTTGAGAGCAATAATGCTCTGTTGCAAACTTGGGTTCTTCTGCAACGCCTCTTCAATGTATTTATCCAGTTCTGGTATATCCACCAAATCTGTTAACTCGTTAACAGACGGCTCAGATTCCTCAGATGAGCTCTCTTCCTCAATCACTCGATTGATAAGCTGTTCAATGGCACTAACCGTGTCATTCTCCGCTTCATTTTCGTACTCCATTTCACGCGTTGATGCACAACCAACCACGCCAAGTGTAAGGAGACCAATTAGTAAATAACGATAATTCATTTAGACTTCCTCTTAATATAAAGAGGATGTTAAAGGGAGAGGGGTTAACAGAGAGTTAACGTTTTGGTATGTGATTTTTGGTTTGCTTCTAAGTTAGAGGCTGAAGGTAAGAGAATGAGCTCCTGTGTGGGTGTTTAAGCTCGTCGATTGTCTTTAAATAATGCGTAAATTTACAGATTCTATTAGAAATGCCACTCGCTTTATTTTTTTATGAGGCTGTTTTCAAAGTGTAAAGATCACCTCAAGCTGCTTTAAGAAGAGTTGCGCTCCTATACCTTTTATAAAATATGTTTATCATTGCGGTTATAAGGATATAAGTGACCATTTTATGGTTTACTTATTCTGTTGATGGCGTCCTTCAATAAAATCAATAAATTCAGGTCTCATTAGAAAGTGATAATTAGGTGTCGTTTTTTATCTAGTCAGGTATCTAGATACATAAAATGGCTAGATGTATATGACAAAGAGAAATGAAACCATGTTAGTGCTAAATGAAAAGCTACAAACAGATCAATCATTGCATAGATTTGTTAGAAAAGTAGGGCATAAAATAAGTGCAATAACAGTTCTTTTAAGTGCTTTCACTTTGCTAGGTTATGCATTCAATATTGAATTCTTATATAGACCGATAGCAAGTGAGCCGGCAACAAACCCTTTAACAGCCATTGTTGTTTTGTTTTTGGCTTTAGGATTGGAGTTGAGTGTTCGGGCTAAACAGAAGTTATATTCTAAAGTTTTAGCGCTGTTGGCTGTATTGATTTGCAGTACTCATCTTATCGGTTTTGTTGTTGGTAATGATTTGTCGCAATACTTTATGCTTTTCTCGAATGTGGTTGAGCAGGATCTATTATCAGGCAAAGATAATTCGATGGGCTTGAACACCACGGTCATGTTGCTTTTATTAGCCTTTTCTTTATTGCTTTATATTTTCAAGTTTCCAATTCACTCGCAGCTACTGTCTTTCACTTCTTTATGCATCCCAATGGTTTCCATTACGGGCTATGCTTATGGTTTGACGGCTTTTTATGGCGCGATGTCTATATTATCGACAACATTTGGCGTGTTTTTGTGTGTTAGTGCTCTGGCTATTACTGCCAATAAAGGTGGCGTAAAAGCCGTTTTGTCTCCTTATATCGGAGGAAGAATTGCGCGAATGCAGATGTTGCTAGGGTACTTCGTTCCTTTGTTGATTGGCTATTTGGTTGTTAGGTCTTTGGTTAACTCAAACGAAAATAGTATTTTTGGGGTTTATGTTGTCGCTATTTGTTGGTTTATTGCACTGCTCGTTGTTATTAGTGCGATAGTGCAAGAGCAGGTGGATAGAAAGCGCCGAGAAATGGAGAAAGCATTAAAAGTATCGGCAATGACAGATGAATTAACCTCTCTGCCAAACCGTCGTTATTTTATGCAGGCAGCTGCTGAAAAATTAGAGGAGCAAGGGGCTCGAAGCTCATTGGTTTCTTGGTTTTTGATGATAGATATCGATCATTTTAAAAAAATTAATGATGCTGCAGGTCATGATATGGGAGATCGTGTTTTAGTTGAGTTTGGTAAAACACTAAAACGAGCTGTTGGGGCGCAAGGTTTATTGTGTCGTTTAGGTGGCGAAGAGTTTTCCCTGTTGTTGCCCTCTACAAGTAAAGATAAGGTTGAGAAAATAGCTGAGACGATTCTGCGATCTGTTGAGTCTATGGTGGTTCCTGGTTACACAGATGTTCATGGCTGTATTACAACTTCAATAGGATGTGGAGCGGCTAATCAGGGTAATGATGTAGAATATGGCTTAAAGTTGGCTGATGAAGCTCTTTATCGTTCGAAAAGCGAAGGTCGAAATAGAGTTATGTTTGCAGCGTAACAGTATTTTGAGAGATAGATAATTGAGAAATGAGAGGTGGTTATGTTGATATGGCAATGGGGGCTGATTGCATCAAGCGCGGTGCTTTTTGTTGTGCTCATATTCACTTTTTTACGTTATCTATCTTTAAAAAAGCAGGCTAACGGTCCGGACTCTGAGAAAAATGATAACGCTAAGGGTGGGAATAGTGATGATGTTTCTGCTGAAGAAAAAGAGCTATGGTTAGGTTTGCTTAAAGAGCAAAAAAGCATTTGTGCTCAATTGCTTAGTAATGTTCCTGCCTCCGATTTCCAAAATAAGGCTGCGTTGTCTTGTTGGTCGATATTTTTAGATGTTGAAATAAAAATCATCGAGCAGTCCGTGCCTCATTCTGAGGTTGTGGGTTTGCTGGATGCATTTAAGAGTCTTTTGTTGAAAATTGATAAGGCACAAGAAATCGACGCTCTTTTCAAATCTTTAAAAGTTAATCAATCCATCTTGAATGAGCTTAATAAAATTATTCAGCGGGCCAGCGATAAGGTTTCTGCGCAAGTTAACATCACCTCAGAATTAAATGCTCAACTAGAAAAACTGCATAACGAGTTAAAAAATGAGGCGAGTTTAGATGACTCGTTAGCACTGTTGCGAGCTGAAATGGCGAGTTTATGTGAGTTCGCTGAGCGATTGAAACTGCACCTTGATACGGTGAAAGATGAAGAGGGCAGTGCGCAATATATTGATGCGTTAGAAACCTTCTTAGATGAAGCAAAAGAGTCTACTTTCCTGAACTCTATGCGTTCTGAACTTGATAATAAAGTAGCCGATCTTAAGCTGCTAGCGGAGCATCAAAAAGAAATTATTGCTGACTTAAAAGAAAAAGTACGCGAAGCCAAGGGTGGAGAAGAAGGCGATGGAAAACATATTGGAGCCTACGATATTGCCATTGTTCGTCTTGAAAAGGCTTTGTTAGAGAGCAGTCATGTAGTGAAGCGTCTTGAGAGTAAATTGGAAAGCCTTCAGTTGGTAAAGTACAACCTAAATATCGATATGATGAAGCGTGATGAGGCTTTGAAAGAGAAGAAAGCCCAATTGGAAGGTGAGGCGGGTAAGTCTGTTCAGGGAATAGATATTTACAATGTTTTGGATGAAGAAAGAAGTACCATGCAAAACATGGAGGATTTGCTTCACCAAGGCGATTTTACAGAAGAGTCTGATGCGTTTGCCAATGAGCAAGCGTCTAAACTGAATTCCTTGCGAACCATGGTAAATGAGTCTGAGCTTTATGTGGAAATGCTAGAAAAAGATTTAGATAAAGCGAAAGCATTACGGGAGAACTTAGAATATAAACTGCTTCATCCAGAAGAATCGACTTATGATGAGAGTGAAGCCGCTCGTGACTTGGAAGAAGCTCGAAATTTAAGTGAAATTAATGAAGAGCTTGCGAATGAGCGAAAACGCTTAATGGCTGAATTAAGTGAAAGCCAGGATCAGACCCAGTCATTTAATGATTTAGAGAAAAAAGTTGAAGAGCTTGATGAGAAGATTGAAACAGTTCAAGCCAAGTATGTTGAAATGGAAGAGCGCTATTTGACAGCTTTAATGGCCAAAGAGGATGAATAGAAAGGTTGAGTTTAGTAACAAGTAACAAAGCTCAATATTCGTCCTCTGATGAAATGGCGTATTTTATTTCGTCAAAATTAAAACCCCTGTATTGAAGGTAGCGAGATTGTCTGCCTTTTTCTTTGAAGTCCGTGCTGACCTTTTCGCCGAACTTTCTAATTTTTAGTGTTTTCGCTAATTCAAACCAATCGGCTTCAGCATTATTAATGGCTTCTTTTGCTAATGCGCTGTTTATACCTTTCTGAATAAGCTCTTGCAGAATGCGATTGGCACCAAGTGGCTTGCTGACACGACTTCTGACGAAAATCTCAGCAAAACGTTCATCGTTTAGGTAGTTAATATCTTGTAGTTGCTCTATAGCAGAAGCAATGTCTTCCTCTGTGTGTCCTTTTAACTTTAATTTATTAGCAAGCTCTTTTGTCCCATGCTCTCTATGGCTTAATAGTGATAAAGCTTGATCGAAAGTGGAGAGTGTTTGGCTTTGCATATTGTGTTCCTTGTTCCTTGTTGCTTTTTTGTGTGTCTATTTTAGCAGTTGAAAATGACTCTCACACTGATTTTATAAAAATCTATAATATGTTTATTTATTGGTTTTTTATTTTTATTTTTTATAAAAAATAAGATGATAAAACTGAAAATCTTATGTGAATATAGGTGATATAACTATTCATTAAGTTTGGGGCGTTGTTATGCGTGTTTGTGTTCTTGGGGCTGGTGTTGTTGGTCTTACTTCTGCGTATTATTTGGCGAAAAAAGGGTATCAAGTGACGGTGATTGATCGTCAGGCTGATGTCGCTTTGGAGACAAGCTTTGCTAATGCTGGGCAGATTTCTCCTGGGTATTCTGCTCCTTGGGCTGCGCCGGGCGTTCCTTTAAAAGCGATTAAATGGCTAATGCAAAAGCATGCCCCGTTAAAGGTGAGTTTAGAGCCTGAGCTTAAGAAAATAGATTGGATGATTAAAATGTTGGGGCAATGCACCAACAGTGCCTATGACACTAATAAATCCAGAATGATGATGTTGGCGGAATACAGTCGAGACCAATTTGTCGAGCTTAGAAAAGAGATTGGTATCCAGTACGAAGACGGTCAGGGTGGTACATTGCAATTGTTCAGAAAAATAGAGCAAGTTGATGCCGCTGAAAAAGATATCAAAGTACTTAAAGCGTTGGGCGTGCCGCATGAATTGCTGACGCCCGAGCAAGTTATTCAGGTTGAACCTGGGTTGAGTTCTGTTGTTGATAAGCTAAAAGGCGGTTTACGCCTAACAGGTGATGAAACAGGGGACTGTTATTTGTTTTGCAAGTCGCTTAAAACCACTTGTGAAGAGCTGGGTGTTACCTTTCAATTTAACTCTGATATTGAGTCTTTGAGCGTCCAAGCGAATAAAATTAAGGGTGTGGTGACTCAATTAGGTCTTCAGGAGTTTGATAGTGTTGTCGTTTGTTTAGGCAGTTACTCGAAAGAGCTGTTGAAAGCTTGTGACGTGGATATTCCTGTTTATCCGGTAAAGGGTTATTCATTAACAGTGCCTATTTCAGACACGAATTTTGCGCCTATTTCCACTGTTATGGATGAAACGTACAAGGTGGCCGTTACTCGCCTTGGTAATCGTATTCGTGCTGCTGGAACGGCTGAATTAACCGGTTATAACTTAGATCTTCCCAAATCCAGAACTGAAACCATTAGTCATGTAGTAGGCGATTTATTTGGTAAGGGTTGTGATCTGGCTGAAGCTGAATACTGGACTGGCTTACGCCCAATGACACCGGATGGAACGCCAGTTGTTGGCGGAAGTAGTATCGATGGTTTGTATTTGAATACAGGTCACGGAACTCTTGGTTGGACAATGAGTTGTGGTTCTGCAGCGGTGATTGCGGATATCATAGCGGGTGACAAAACAGATATTGATTCTCAGGATCTATCTGCTGAACGTTATAAAAAGTAAGGATTAGAAATGGCAAGACCACTCACTGCAACGATAGATTTGAATGCAATTTTACATAACTATCGTTACGCAAAAAAACTTCAGCCAACCTGTAAAGCCTTTGCTGTTGTGAAAAGTAATGCTTATGGTCATGGTGCCATTGAAGTCGCAAAACACCTTGATGAAGAAGTGGATGCCTTTGCTGTTGCGGCTATTGAAGAAGCAATGTCTCTTCGAGAAGCTGATGTGAAATCACCTGTTATGTTGTTGGAAGGTGTTTTTGAAGCTGAGGAATGGGCGTTGTGTGAGCAGCACGGTTTTTGGGCCGCAATAGAAAACGACACTCAGCTTAAATGGCTATTGAACAGCGAAGCAAAGATTGAAAAGGTTTTTGTCAAACTGGACACGGGAATGCATCGTTTGGGCACAGATAAAGACGGCGCCAAATTGCTTGTGGAGAAATTGAAGGAAAGCGGCCAAGTTGGCGAAGTGTTGTTAATGACGCATTTTGCTTGTGCTGATGATTTGTCTGATATTACAACGATGGAGCAGCTTACTTATTTCGAGCAGGCTCGTCGCTCTATTGGTGGTATCGAAGCCAGTGTTGCGAATTCTGCAGCTATTATGAAGTGGTCTGTTCCTGAAGGTGGATGGATTCGCCCAGGCATTATGTTGTATGGGATTTCCCCTTTTGCAGGTCTGACGGGGCAGCAGTTGGGTTTGGTTCCAGCCATGACTTTGTCTTCGAAAGTGATCTCTGTTCGCTCTTTGAAGCAAGGTGAAAAAGTTGGCTACGGTTTATCTTATGTTGCTAAGGAAGATCATCAATTGGCGACAGTCGCGATTGGTTATGGTGATGGCTATCCTAGACATGCTCAACATGGCGCACCTGTTAAGCTTAACGGGCGACCGGGCGAATTGGCAGGTCGAGTATCAATGGATATGATTACAGTGAAGCTGTCTAATTCAGATCAATTGCTCGAAATTGGGCAAGAGGTGGTTTTATGGGGAGAAGAAGTCCCTGTAGAAGAGGTGGCTGAGTTTGCTGGCACCATTGGTTATGAACTCGTCACTAGAATGACCTCCCGCCCTAATTATCGTTATCAAGCCCTTAACGAAATCAAATTGTAACCCCCTATAAAGCCTCGATTCTTAGCGAAAAGAGGCTTTAGTTTAAGAATTGTACAAAATAACCTTAAAATTCTACGGTTTCTTTTGAAAACACCCATCCTTTGCGTGTACTATTTTGTGCTTTTCGTTGTACAGAATAGGCGCTTATTAATATGCCGTTCACGCAACCCAATTCGTCCTGAAAAATAGAGATAGAGACGCACCTTATTATGAAGAGTTCTGAGTTACGCCAGTCATTTTTATCGTATTTCGAAAGTAAGCAGCATCAGATTGTTGATTCTAGCTCTCTGGTTCCTGGTAACGATCCGACTTTGTTGTTTACTAACGCGGGTATGGTTCAGTTTAAGGATGTATTTTTGGGTGAAGATCAACGCCCATATACGCGAGCAACTACGTCTCAGCGTTGTGTCCGTGCAGGCGGTAAGCATAACGACCTTGAAAACGTAGGTTATACAGCGCGCCACCATACTTTTTTTGAAATGTTGGGTAACTTCAGTTTTGGTGATTACTTCAAAAAAGATGCTATCTCTTACGCTTGGGAGTTTTTGACGGTTGTTTTGAAATTGCCGAAAGAAAAACTGCTTGTAACCGTTTATGCAGATGATGATGAAGCCTTTGATTTATGGCATGACATGATAGGTGTGCCGAAAGAAAAGATCATACGCATTGGCGACAATAAAGGTGGTCGTTACCAATCTGATAACTTCTGGGCGATGGGTGATACAGGCCCTTGTGGTCCTTGTTCTGAAGTTTTCTACGATCATGGTGAGCATATTTGGGGTGGGCCTCCAGGTTCTCCAGAAGAAGATGGCGATCGTTTTATTGAAATCTGGAATGTCGTCTTCATGCAGTTCAATCGTTCTGCTGATGGTACTATGGCTCCATTGCCTAAGCCTTCTGTTGATACAGGAATGGGGCTTGAGCGAATTGCTGCCATTTTGCAGGGCGTTCACAGTAACTACGAAATTGACTTGTTTCAAAACTTGATCGCAGCATCCGCAAAAGCCGTTGGTACTGATGATTTGGCTTCTCAGTCATTGCGCGTTATTGCCGATCATATCCGCTCTTGTTCATTTATGATTGTGGATGGCGTTATTCCTTCCAATGAAGGGCGTGGTTATGTTTTGCGTCGTATTATTCGTCGTGCGGTTCGACACGGTAATAAATTGGGGCAGAAAGGTGTTTTCTTCCATAAGTTGGTTGAAGCGCTTGATATTGAGATGGGCGATGCGTACCCAGAGTTACGCAAACTTAAAGACCGAGTGATTTCTATCTTGTTAAAAGAAGAAGAGCAATTCGCGAAAACTCTTGATCAAGGTATGAAGATCCTTGAAGAAGCGATTTCTCAGCTTGGCGATAAGAAAGTGGTTCCAGGCGAAACCGTTTTTAAACTCTACGATACTTTTGGTTTTCCTGCGGATTTGACGAATGATGTTGCCCGTGAAAATGGCTTAGAAATTGATGAAGCTGGCTTTGAAAAAGCGATGGACGAGCAGCGTAATCGTGCTCGTTCTGCTAGTAACTTCTCAATGGATATGTCTGGTGGCTTAACAATTGACAGCGTCACTGAATTTACGGGTTACGACAATTTAGATGGTCAATGTGAAGTGGAATCTATCTTGGTTGATGGTGTTGCCGTTGATTCTATCGAAGCGGGTCAATCTGCTGCTGTGATTTTAAAAAGCACGCCTTTCTATGGTGAATCAGGTGGTCAAGTTGGTGACAAAGGCTGGTTGCGTGGTGCTGGTGCTTTCAAAGTGTCCAATACAACAAAACAGTCAAAAGCCCATTTGCATCAAGGTGAATTAAAAGAAGGTCGTCTTTCTGTAGGTGATTTGGTAACAGGTGAAGTGGATCGTTCTTTGCGTATGGCGACTACATTAAATCACTCTGCAACGCATTTATTGCATGAAGCGCTTCGTCGTGTTCTAGGTGATCATGTTACTCAAAAAGGTTCTTTGGTTGATCCAGAGCGTTTGCGTTTTGACTTCTCTCACTTTGAAGGCGTAACGGCCGCAGAGATTGAGCAGATTGAAGATATGGTGAATGAGCAGATCCGCTTAAATCGTCCTGTTGAAACGGATCTGATGGATATTGAGTCTGCAAAAGCCAAGGGTGCTATGGCGCTGTTTGGTGAGAAATACGACAGTGAAGTGCGTGTTCTAACAATGGGTGCGGATTACTCCATTGAGCTTTGTGGTGGAACGCATGTTAAGCATACAGGTGATATTGGTTTATTCAAAATCGTTGCGGAAAGCGGTATCGCAGCTGGTGTGCGTCGAATTGAGGCGTTAACGGGTAAAGCGGCGATCGATAGCACTCGACACATTGAGGCTCTGCTTAGTAATGTGGCTGGCTTGGTAAAAGGCAATAAAGAAAACGCTTTTGATAAAGTTGTGGCGTTAAATGACCACGCTCGTAGTTTGCAAAAAGAGTTAGACCTTCTTAAAGGTAAAATGGCTGCTCTCGCAGGTGCTGATTTGGCGTCTCAGGCGGTTGCGATTGAAGGTGGCAAGTTATTGGTTGCTCAGATTGATGTGGCTGATCCAAAAGAATTGCGTGATTTGCTAGATGAGCTGAAAAGTAAGCTAGAGTCGGCTGTTATTCTTTTAGCTGCGGTTAATGATGGCAAAGTGAGTTTAATTGCTGGTGTGACAAAAGAGTTAACCAAAAAGGTAAAAGCGGGCGATCTTATTAAGATGGTTGCACCTTTGGTCGACGGTAAAGGCGGTGGTCGACCAGATATGGCTCAAGCAGGTGGTAATAATCCTGATGGATTGCCAGAAGCGCTTACTTTGGTTCCTAGTTGGGTTGCTGAAAGAGTTTAATTTGATCGGCTCTATTGAGCTTTGATGTAGGTAATAAATAGATTATGGCGTTGTTAGTTCAAAAATACGGTGGCACTTCTGTTGGTACGGTTGAACGTATCGAGGCGGTTGCAGATAGAGTTTATAAGCATAAGCAAAAAGGCGATGACGTTGTTGTCGTTGTATCTGCTATGAGTGGTGAAACAAACAGATTGATTGAGTTGGCGAAAAGTGTCATGCCTTCGCCTAATGCTCGTGAGATGGATGTTTTGCTTTCAACTGGCGAACAAGTAACCATCGCTTTGTTGTCTATGGCATTGATGAAGCGTGGTCTTGATGCTCGTTCTTATACAGGCTCTCAGATTCGTATTACAACTGACAACGCTCATGGTAAAGCTCGTATTCAGAAGATAGATACCGAAGCAATGAGAGCGGACTTAGATGCAGGTCGTGTTGTTGTTGCTGCGGGTTTTCAGGGTGCGGATGAGTTTGGCAATATTACAACGCTAGGTCGAGGTGGCTCTGATACAACGGGTGTTGCTTTGGCTGCGGCTTTAAAAGCGGATGAATGTCAGATTTATACTGATGTGGATGGTGTTTATACAACGGATCCTCGTGTTGTGGATAGCGCTCGACGTTTGGATAAAATTACATTTGAAGAAATGTTGGAAATGGCGAGCTTGGGCTCAAAAATATTGCAAATTCGTTCAGTAGAGTTTGCTGGTAAATATCAAGTGCCATTAAGGGTACTGTCTAGTTTTGTTGAAGGTGAAGGTACGTTGATTACAACAGAGGGGAGCGAGAATATGGAGCAGCCAGCGGTTTCTGGTATTGCGTTCAATAGAGACGAAGCAAAGTTAACATTAAAAGGTGTGCCTGACATTCCGGGTGTTGCTTCGCGAATTCTTGGGCCAATCAGTGATGCCAATATTGAAGTTGATATGATTGTTCAGAATATCTCTTCTGTAGACGGTACAACAGACTTTACCTTTACTGTGCATCGTAATGAATATGATCAGGCATTATCTACGCTGAATGGTATCGCTGAAGAGTTAGGGGCTACAGAGGTGCTTTCTGACGCTAAAATCGCGAAGGTGTCTATCGTAGGGGTGGGTATGCGCTCACACGCCGGTGTAGCAAGTAGTATGTTTAGGGCGTTGGCGGAAGAGTCAATTAATATACAGCTTATTTCTACATCAGAAATTAAAGTGTCAGTGATTATCGACGAGAAATACATGGAGCTAGCTGTCCGTACTTTGCACTCAGCGTTCAAGTTAAGCGACGGTGCATTAGGGGTTAGCGAAGCGTAACAATTGGATACATAAAGTCATAAAATTTTTGATGGTTAAATATTTGCCAAAAAGCTACAATTCGTTTTGTAGGATTTCCCCTACAAAGGTGTCGGGGAATTCATCTTGGTAAATGTGATAATTAATTTCAGGGAAAAATTTTATGCTTATTTTAACTCGTCGTGTTGGTGAAACCTTGATGGTTGGTGATGAGGTTTCTGTTACTGTATTAGGTGTTAAAGGAAATCAGGTTCGTATTGGTATCAATGCACCTAAAGACGTTTCTGTACATCGTGAAGAGATTTATCTTCGTATTCAACAGGAACAAGATGGACAAGACACTGTGGAATAATTTTTTTAAAAAAATTTCCAAAAAGTCTTTACATGTTTTTTAGGCAGTATATACTACGCCGCACTTGTTTGGAGAGTTGGCCGAGTGGCCGAAGGCGCTCCCCTGCTAAGGGAGTATGGGGTGAAACTCATCGAGGGTTCGAATCCCTCACTCTCCGCCATTCAAGTATGTCTTTTAAGAACTATCCTTCTTAATAAAAAAGACATCGTGATATGTGATTATGCACCCGTAGCTCAGCTGGATAGAGTACTCGGCTACGAACCGAGCGGTCAGAGGTTCGAATCCTCTCGGGTGCACCATCCATAAAAGCTTTTAGATTCTTCTTTAAGTGTTGCAAAGAAATTATAGTGAGCACCCGTAGCTCAGCTGGATAGAGTACTCGGCTACGAACCGAGCGGTCAGAGGTTCGAATCCTCTCGGGTGCACCATTTCTAAAACACATTCCAAATTGTTTCTTCAAAAGTATTTCATTTCTTAATGTTATTGAGCACCCGTAGCTCAGCTGGATAGAGTACTCGGCTACGAACCGAGCGGTCAGAGGTTCGAATCCTCTCGGGTGCACCATTTACTAATTCTCAATTCTTGCTTTACCCTTTCAGGACTATTTCTATATTTCTTAGAAACTCAATGACGCTATTGCTTCTTCTTAAAGTCGTTAGATTGTCTCTTATGCTTATATGCTCAAATCGTAAATGACCACACCATTGCTTTAATCTTCCTAGAGTGGCAACTTCGTCGTATTTTTCTTGTAGTTTCATTGTGTAGATGGCGAAGAGGTTAAATAGCTCATGTTCTTGCTTGTTTCTAGTCTCCCCGCTTAGCTCAGCTAATATATCTTGAAATACAAAGGGGTTATTCAAAGACCCTCTACCAATCATAAAGTGGTTACATCCCGAAATAGATTGGCACTTTAATAGTGATGTTACGTCTGTGATGTCTCCATTGGCGACGACTAACATTTTTGTTCTATCTTGGATTTCGCCTATTTTTTCCCATCGAGCTGGTGGCTTATAGCCGTCTTTTTTTGTTCTGCCATGCACGGTTAGTTTGTTCGTTCCAGCCGCTTCTATTGCGGCAACATTATCAAAAAGTAAAGCTTCATCTTCATAGCCTAAGCGTATTTTGGCTGAGACAGGTATGTTTTCAGGTAATTCGTTTCGAATGGTCTTCATAATTGTATGAAGCGTATTTGGGTCTTGTAGTAAGACAGAGCCGCCTCCATGACCGTTTACCCTTTTTGCTGGGCAGCCAAAGTTAATGTCGATATGAGTTGCGCCAGCTTCAATCGCATTGATCGCACTTTCAGCCATAAGCTCCGCATTGCTACCAAGCAGTTGAGTGTGTACTGGATGTTGGTATGCAGTTTGGGCGTTGTTTCTATTTTCTGGTACTAGGTGTTGGAATGTGTTGGTGGGAATTGGGTACTGAGTGACTCTTACAAACTCTGATACAAGGTAGTCCATGCCTCCAATACTTGAAAGAAGTTCGCGCATGGTGTGATCCATTACGCCTTCCATAGGTGCGACGGCAAGAGTGACTGGGTTGTTCTGTGCTAATTTATTCAAAATAAGGGTGCTTTCTACTGAATTGTTCACGAAATAAGTATAACTGTTATGCAAAAAAAATATGAAACTGTTCTGGTTTGTGGTAAAAAACTACCCATTAAAAAGAAACTATTCTATTTGGGGTGCATCTGATCATATTCGATCGGCACAAACAAGATAATAGCAAGGGTATTGATGTTATGAACGGGTTGCTCGGAGATGGCTTTGGGTTAATGGTATTGGGGATGGGCTTTGTCTTTCTCTTCCTGTGTATCTTAATCGTTGCGACGGGTTTTATGTCTCGTCTACTGAACCAATTTTTTCCAGATGTTTCTGTCGCTGCGCCAAGCGCGAAGCCAGTTGCTGCACCTGCAGCAGGTAGTGTTGATCCGAAGATTGCGGAAGCGATTACGGCAGCAGTTCACCACCATAGAAACAATAAGAATTCTTAAACTACTAACTATCCAGATTTTTTTTGAGGCTGAAACATGACAACCACTAAGCAACCTCTTGGCATTACAGATGTCGTTTTGCGTGATGCTCATCAATCTTTGTTCGCTACACGCATGCGAATTGATGACATGCTTCCCATTGCTGAAAAGCTTGATAAAGTTGGCTTCTGGTCACTTGAGTCATGGGGTGGTGCAACATTCGATTCTTGTATTCGATTCATTGGTGAAGATCCATGGGAGCGTATTCGCGAATTGAAAAAAGCGATGCCAAACACGCCTCAGCAAATGCTGCTTCGTGGTCAGAACTTATTAGGTTACCGTCATTATGCTGATGATGTTGTAAATAAGTTTGTTGAGCGTGCTGCTTTTAATGGCGTAGATGTCTTCCGTATTTTTGATGCGATGAATGATCCTCGTAACTTAGAAACAGCGATTAAAGCGGTTAAGCAACAAGGTAAGCATGCTCAAGGCACGATTTCTTATACTAAGAGCCGAGTTCATACGACCCAAAATTGGGTCGATTATGCGAAAACGCTAGAAGATATGGGTGCTGACTCTATTGCTATTAAGGATATGTCTGGCATTTTGACTCCTTACGATGCGTTTGAGCTAGTTAGTCTTTTAAAGGCGCAAACAGACTTAGAGGTTCAATTGCATGCTCACGCAACTTCTGGATTGTCCGATATGACGATTCTTAAAGCGGCTGAAGCGGGAGTTGATCGTGTTGATACCGCCATCTCTTCTATGTCTATGACATACGGACACAGTGCAACGGAATCTGTCGTTGCTGCTTTGCAAGGAACGGATCGTGATACAGGACTGGATTTAACTCAGCTTGAAGAAATTGCTTCTTACTTCCGTGAGGTAAGAAAAAAATACGCTAAATTCGAGGGTTCTTTACGCGGAACAGATTCTCGCATTCTTATCGCTCAGGTTCCTGGTGGAATGTTGACGAATATGGAAAGTCAATTAAAAGAGCAAGGCGCAGCGGATAAGTTCGATGATGTACTAAAAGAAATCCCTAAAGTGCGTGAAGACCTGGGTTTGATACCACTTGTAACGCCGACATCTCAGATTGTAGGTACGCAAGCTGTATTGAACGTATTAACAGGCGAGCGTTATAAGTCTATCTCTAAAGAGACGGCTGGTATTTTAAAAGGCGAATATGGTGCGGCGCCTGCTGAATTTAATGCGGAGCTTCAAGCGCGTGTACTTGATGGTGCTGGAGCTATTACATGTCGTCCAGCTGATTTGTTGTCTCCAGAAATGGATAAGCTAACGGAAGAGTTGGTTGGTTTGTCCAGCGAGAAAGGTATTCAACTAGCTAATGATCAAATTGATGATGTCTTGACGTATGCGCTATTTCCTCAGATTGGCCTTAAATTCCTTCAGAATCGTGGTGACGCTAGTGCGTTTGAACCAGCACCTGTTGCGGAGTCGATTGTAGATTCTTCTAGTGTGGCTAATTCCTCTCCTGGTGGTGAAGGTGTTTACACTGTTTCTGTTTCTGGTGAAGAGTATGTTGTTCAAGTGACAGAGGGTGGTGTTGTTGGTGCTATCCAACCTGCAGGTTCAGCATCGGCTTCAGTTGCAGCGCCTGTTGCTCCAGCAGCATCTTCTGGTGAAGCGGTTCCATCTCCACTTGCAGGTAATATTTTCAAAGTGCTTGTTTCTCCTGGTCAGCAAGTTGAAGAAGGTGAAACAGTTATGATTTTAGAAGCTATGAAAATGGAAACTGAAATCTCAGCCCCTAAATCTGGTGTGGTTGGTTCCATTAATGTGAAAGAAGGTGACTCTGTACAAGTTGGTCACACGCTTCTTACTTTGTAATCTAGGAAAACTTAGAGATGGAAAATAAGCTACTAAATTTGCTTCATGATACTGGCTTTTACCAGCTTGAGCTGGGTCAGTTTGTGATGATGTGTGTTGGTCTTTTGCTTGTCTTTTTGGCTATTAAAAAGGGTTTTGAGCCATTATTGTTATTACCAATCGGTATTGGTGCTGTGATGGTGAATATTCCGGGTGCAGGCTTTATGGCTGCACCTGTTTATGATGCGACTGGGCATTTAGTCTCGCCGGGTGGTCTTCAGTACTATATCTATCATGGTGGTATCGAAACTGGGTTGTTCCCATTGCTCATTTTTATGGGTGTTGGAGCTATGACGGACTTCGGTCCTATGTTGGCTAACCCTAAAACGCTTCTTTTAGGTGCTGCTGCTCAGTTCGGTATCTTCGCAACGGTCATTGGTGCTGTGGTACTAGGTGCGGCTGGAATTATGGATTTCACCTTAGCAGATGCGGCAGCGATTGGTATTATCGGTGGTGCCGATGGTCCTACGGCGATTTTTGTTGCGAGTCGATTGGCTCCTGACTTGCTTGGTGCTATTGCTGTTGCTGCATACTCTTACATGGCTTTGGTTCCATTGATTCAGCCGCCAATCATGAGAGCACTTACCTCTAAAGAAGAGCGTGCTATCAAGATGGTTCAACTTAGAGAAGTCTCTAAGAAAGAGAAAGTCATCTTTCCTATTGTGGTGATTTTTCTAGCGGCTATGTTCTTACCGAGTGCGGCGCCATTGTTGGGTATGTTTTGCTTTGGTAACTTGATGAAAGAATGTGGTGTTGTTGATCGCTTAAGTGATACAGCTCAAAATGCTCTTATTAACATAGTTACTATCTTCTTGGGTTTGGGTGTGGGGTCGAAGCTTAGTTCTGAAGATTTCTTAAATGTTGAGACATTGGGTATTCTAGGTTTAGGTTTAGTGGCTTTCTCTATTGGTACCGCTTCAGGTGTTATCATGGCTAAGATCATGAATAAATACTCAGCTGAAGATATCAACCCTTTAATAGGTGCGGCTGGTGTCTCGGCGGTTCCTATGGCGGCGCGAGTGGCGAATAAAGTTGGTCTTGAAGCGAACAAACAAAACTTCTTGTTAATGCATGCCATGGGGCCAAATGTTGCTGGTGTAATTGGGTCGGCAGTTGCTGCTGGCGTGATGCTAAGTTACGTTGGTGGTTAAGTATTAGCTTTTAGTTTGCAGATAAAAGCCCTGTCGCTGAAAAGTGATGGGGCTTTTTTATGTCTATTTGATGTGAAGTGAGATGTTGTTTGGTTGTTATGTGATCAGTTTTTGGCTGTTTTGATGTTTTATTGATCAGAAAGTACTTCTTTATCATTTAATTAAAAGAATTGTCAGAAAAGGGTTGCACAAAATCTGTAGATCCTTAATATACGCCCTCGCTGACACGGACAGGGCTTAGCATCTTAATTAGGTTTGAGAGGTTTGGCGGCTTAAGTGTAACGGCAACGCTCTTTAAAATAGATAATCAGATAATTTGTGTGGGCGCTCGCTGGAGACTTCAGAAGATTGGCTGCTAACTTTTAGTTAGTAAGTTGATCAAAAAAATTGAAGTCTTACGAGACGTCAAACACGTCAATTCGCTTTATAAGTAAATTGTTAGTGTTTCGATACTTGAGTAAGCAAACTTTTTAACTGAAGAGTTTGATCATGGCTCAGATT